>NBMB01000021.1 GCA_002084765.1 Candidatus Cloacimonetes bacterium 4572_55
ACGGCGCGATTGCAGGTCTTTCCATTCTTTCAGGCTCGCGGAGTCTGGCAGAGGAATTTGGCTTTTTTATCTTGACTCAGTCAGGGAAAGGTATCAAAATCACTGGCGACGCACTGAAAGTTTACTGACAATGAGAAATTGATGGCGGAAATCGAGTAGAAAATATAGGAGGAATGGAAAATGAGGCGAGAATCGATGGCTTTTAAAACAGATGACGATCAAATTTTTGGGAAGGCGTACGACAGCCGTTTGGTCAAGCGGTTACTGCGTTATGTCCGTCCCTATCGATCCTTGATCTTCATGTCAATCGGTTTTTTGCTCGTCTCCTCTGCGTGCCATCTTGCGGGTCCCTATCTGATCAAAGTCTCGATTGACGACTACATCAGCGCAAGGGATATGATCGGCTTATCCCAAATAGCACTTATTTATTTTACCATCCTGATCGCGCGGTTTATCTTTCAATTCAGCGAAATTTACATCACCCAATATGTGGGTCAACATATCATGTATGATCTGCGCCGAGAAATCTTCGCCTATTTACAAAAATTGCCGCTTGTCTATTTTGACAGAAATCCAGTTGGACGTTTGATCACCCGAGTCACCTCGGACGTGGACGCGTTGAACGAGGCAGTCTCCTCCGGAATGATCGCGATTTTCGGCAACATATTCAGCATTACCGGCATCGTGGTGATTATGTTGTGGATGGATTGGAAACTCGCGCTTGTCACATTTGCCGTCCTGCCATTCCTATTCACGATCGCCTTCCTGTTCAAGGTCAAGGTGAGAATCCTCTTCCGAGAGGTGCGGGGACGGCTTGCCGTGATCAACAGCTTTCTCCAAGAAAATATCACCGGTATGCACATTGTCCAACTCTTTAATCGAGAACATGAAAATTTTCGCCGATTTGACGCGGTGAACAAAGAATATTTGCAGGCAAATCTCGATACTATATTTCACTTTGCCATATTTTTCCCGGCAGTCCGCCTTCTCAGCGTATTTGCCATTGCGTTGATCATCTGGTACGGCGGGGGGCGGATTATCCACGAAACTCTGACCTTTGGTATCCTGATCGGCTTTATCCAATACGCCGAGCTGTTCTATCGACCAATCCAAGAATTAAGCGAAAAATATAACATCTTCCAAAGTGCTATGGCATCCTCGGAGCGCATATTCAAGCTATTGGACGAGCCGGTCGCAATCGACAGCAAACCGACCGCGCACCCGATCACCTTATTCCAACATGAGATCGAGTTCAGACATGTTTGGTTTGCTTACGACCGCGATAACTTTGTGTTAGAGGACGTTTGTTTTACAATCGGGAAGGGAGAAAGCATCGCCATAGTGGGCGCGACCGGCTCCGGTAAAACCACGATCATTAGCCTGCTTTGCCGATTCTATGACGTGAACAAAGGGCAAATTCTGATCGACGGAATCGATATCCGGGACTACGATCTCCACCAATTGCGACAAATGACCGCGATTGTGTTGCAGGACGTTTTTCTTTTCTCCGGGACAATCGAGGAAAATATCCGTTTGGGGAATCGAGAATTTAACTCGGATCGAACTCGGCGGGCAGCGGAACAAACGCGAGCCAATCCGTTTATCCAAAAATTGCCGAATGGGTATAATCAAGAGGTCAAAGAGCGAGGCGGTTCGCTCTCAGTGGGTCAGAGGCAGTTGCTCTCATTTTCCCGTGCGCTGGCTTTTGATCCCCAAATTTTGATCCTGGACGAAGCCACCTCCAATATCGATACCGAGACCGAAATCTTGATCCAAGAAGGCATAAACGAGCTGATGAAAAATCGCACCTCGATTATTATCGCGCATCGACTTTCGACAATCAAACATGTCGATCGGATCATTGCGATCCACAAAGGAATTATCCGAGAAATCGGCTGCCATGACGCGCTGCTGGCGAATAAGGGAATTTATTATAAGCTATATCAACTTCAATATAAGGAGCAAAAATGGGCTTGAATTATAATTTAACCTATAAAAGTATCATATCAATCGCTTTCTGTTTCATATTAATCCAAATCTCCTCTCTAAATGCCGAAGAATTCTACCGCCCTGGCGAATGCGCGGTCAAATTTGTCGCGCATACAGAAAAATCTGCAGGCGTCGCGTCGCTGAAGCAAGCTGGAGCCTCGCTTGTGTACAGCAGTCCTTTTATCGATTATCATCTGGTCCGTTTCGATGAGGAGACGACGTCCTGGCAGATCGATATCGAAGAACAATGCGAGGAGTTGGAACAACTCGATTCGGTGGAATTGGCGCATCCCAACGCGATCGCGCAGCCCTGTGAGAATCCAAACGACGAGTATTATTCCCAACAGTGGAATCTCGATATGGTCGAAATGGACAACGCCTGGCACTACGCGGATACGGTATCGGACGTGACGGTCGCAGTTCTTGATACTGGCGATTATCCCGATCATCCAGATCTGATCGACGCGTTCCGGGTTGACGGTTATGACGCGGTAAACCAAAATGAGGACCCGACCGATGATCTTTCCTGGGGACACGGCGCGCATGTTGCGTCGATTATTTTCGCGACTGCCAATAACGGGATTGGAATCGCGGGAATCGCTCCAAAATGTCGGTATATGCCGGTTCGGGTTTTCGGATCGGGCACTGCCAGCGGCACAGCGTTTACCATCTCGGAGGCAATCCGTTTTGCCACAGATTCCGGGGCGGATATTATTAACATGAGCTTTGGTTTTGGAGTCACCGGATCCGGACAACCTGTGAACCCTGATTTTGTATTGATGGAATCGGTTGAATATGCCGCTGCCGCTGGAGTCGTCCTTATCGCGGCGGCTGGAAACGATCACGCGTCAGTTCTCTCATTTCCAGCTCGATACGATGATGTGATCTCGGTCGGATCGGTCGATATCAACGGCATGGAAACAGATTATTCCAATTATGAGCAGGGACTGGACCTGATGGCTCCTGGAGGCGACGCGGGAGATGGAGTCTGGGGCGCGGGAAAAATCGGAGACACATACGGTTATGTAGAAGCGAACGGTACATCCCAAGCTACGCCGCATGTCTCGGGATTAGCCGCGCTGCTGATAGCGCATGGTCTGCCGCAGGATCAGGCACGCGATACAATGCGCCAGTACGCCGCGGATATGGGCGATCCAGGATATGATCCAGAGACCGGATTCGGGCTGATCGATATTGGGGCTTCTTTATCCATATTTGGGCTGTCGCCGCCAGAAAATATCGCGCTACATCCCGCCTTCCCCAATCCATTTTTCGACCAGACGGAAATCTCTTTCGATATACCGGAGAACGCGTATGTCACCTTGCGCGTTTATAATACTTTGGGACAGCGAGTGCGAACGCTTTTTTCCAACCGCAGCGCGCCCGGAGGCTTTTATCAGGTCCACTGGGACGGGAGCGGGGACACCCAAAATAGGCTGGCTTCCGGCGTCTATTTTTTACGATTGGACGTTGACGGCAGCGCATATTCCCGATCTATTATTCTGCTGAAATAAGCAAGCATACGCGAGTTATCATGGATCGGAACGGTTTGGAATTTAGAATTGTATTTTTTATAGGAATGTGTAATAGAGCGTTTTCTTAGGGCGTTTGGAGAAAATTTATTTATGCGGATATCTCATTTTTTCATGGCTTTGATAGCTTTGGCTCTTTTGCCGGCTATCTGTTTTTCAAACACGATCAGTGGGTATCTGAAAGACGTCTCCAACGGCGAGCCTTTGATCGGCGGCAACGTCTATATTTCCGGGACAGACCTGGGCGCGGCGACGAACAGCCGAGGGTATTATGTGATTCCCTCAATTCCGGATGGAGATTATACGATCCTGTTTCGTTATATAGGCTATGAAACGCAAAAAATTGATCACACGTTGCAATCGGATGATAATGTGATCCTCAATGTGGGGTTGCAACCCGAGACGTTGTTGGGTCAGGAGATTCTCGTGACTGCGGATCGGCTTGAAGACGATCGGCGTATCAACCCGAGTCAGATGAGTCTCAAGACGCGACAATTGGTAGAAATCCCGCAAGTGATTGAGCCTGACCTGTTTCGTGCGGTACAGGCACTGCCGGGCGTCAGTACCTTATCCGATTTTTCCAGCGGACTTTATGTCCGAGGCGGCAGTGCTGACCAAAATCTGATCCTGATCGACGACATCGACGTGTATAACCCGACGCATCTGTTCGGCTTTTTCAGCACGTTCAATGTGGACGCTGTCAAGACAGTCGAGTTGCAAAAGGGCGGTTTTTCCGTGTTAAACGGCGGTCGTCTCTCTTCCATTATGAATGTGTTCAATAAAGACGGAAATCGAAAGAAGATCGAGGGCGTGGGTCGTATCAGTCTTCTGAATGCGTCTATGACCTTGGAGGGACCGTGGAAAAAAGGCTCATGGATGCTTTCCGGTCGCCGTTCCTATATCGATCAGACTGGCAAACTTTTCAATTATACCATCCCCTATTATTTTTATGACCTGCACGGAAAACTCAATTACGATATCTCGCATAATGACAACTTTAGCCTCAGTTTCTATAAAGGACAGGACGATCTGGATTTGGACGCTGGGACGTTGGACGTCAATTTGGCGTGGGGGAACGATACCTTTAGCTCAAGATGGGTGCATCTTTTTTCCAGTAAACTCTATTCTCACTTTGTTTTTGCTGGGAGTCGATTTAAATCTTCGGTAAATTTTAAATTTCAGGATGAGTTTGAATTTTATCGTCGAAATAAGATCACAGACATGTCTTTTAAAGGCCGCTTGACTTATACGCCGAGCAATACGCATATTTTTGATGTGGGTTTTGAGATCAAAGATCTCGATTTTAAATTCCATTCCGGTTGGAATAGCGAAAATGCAGACGAGAGCAATGAGGATAATTTGAATTTTCACTATAAGGGCATCTATACCGGGGTTTATGTACAGGACAATTGGAATCTGTCGCCTCTCTATCAACTGCAATACGGCTTGCGCCTCAATAACTATTCCGACGGCGAATATTTTGATCTTGCGCCTCGCGCTTCGATAAAATATATGCTGACGAACCAAATCAACGCGCACGCGACGTATGGTCGTTATTACCAATATCTGAATGTCGTGTCCGAGGATATGGCGAGTTTTGCCGATCTCTGGTTTCCGGTAGACGAGACGGTAACTCCTGGAAAGTCCGACCATTATATCCTTGGAATCAAGACCGATTTTAATCAAAAATTCGATCTTGAAGTGGAGGGCTACTACAAGTGCTATAACAACTTAGTGGAGGTCAACGAGGAGGTTCTCAATTCTATTATAGATCAAGAAACCGAGTTAAGCGACATCTTCAACAATGGCACAGGAGACGCGTACGGTTTTGAGATCTATCTAAAAAATCACGTGCATAATCTGTCAGGATGGGTGGGATATACTCTGGGTTGGACAAAGCGAGATATTGATAACTATAATTTCGACATGGAATTTTATCCCAAATATGACCGGCGCCATCAGTTGGTGGTGATGCAGAGTTATAATCCGAACAAAAAATGGCGATTCAGTGCTTCCTTTCGTTATGGCAGCGGTCAGCCCATGACCCGCGCGACGGCGCGTTATTCGGTGATAGAGATCAATGGCAGAGAGCGGGTGACAGTTTTGGAAGGAAAGAAAAATACGTATCGCCTGCCTGATTATCATCGACTTGATCTGGGCATTTTTTATACAAAAAAGAGTTCAAAATTTACGATTGAGCCTTATATTCAGGTAGTGAACGTTTATAATCAGGGCAATATTTTTATCCGCTCTTACGACGCGAGTTCCAACCCGATTGAATACGACGACGTCACTATGTTGCCGGTCATCCCGACGGTTGGGGTCAACCTCTATTTTTGATCGATCTGGATTAATTCCTTCAAGGTTTTATAGCAGAATCAAGGAGTCGGTATTTTTTCAACGCCTCGAGACTTAGGTCGTTCTCTTTGTCTGACCCGGATCGCGCAGCTTGTGCACACATTACGCCTTTTACGATCGGACACATTGGCTATGACATCCTCAGCGGTATTCGTGCATTCCGAAGATGCGATTTTCCCGGATACTTGACAGATTGATATCCGCTGGACGCCCTTTGGCATTTTAAAATAGGCGGCAGGCAGGCTATCATGAACCACGCTCATAAACTTTGCCCAGACCGGCAGCGCGGCTTGGGACCCGGTCATGCTGCGACCCAACGATTGATTTCGATCAAATCCGATCCATACTCCCGCGGCAACGTGTGGACTAAATCCAATGAACCAGGCGTCTTTATAGTTGTCTGTAGTTCCGGTTTTGCCGCCAGCTGGGTGCCAAAACCCCGCCCTCCGAGCTCCGTACCCGCTGCCGTTATCCACCACGGTTCGCAGCATTGAGACCATCACCGCCGCCTCTTCTTTTGTCAGGACCTCCTGGGGCATCGAAAAATTTTCCTCGATAATGAGGTCATTTTGATCTATAATCTTTTCAATAAAATATGGAGATTGATAAATCCCTTGATTTGCAAACACTGCGTACGCGCTGACCATCTCCAATAATGAAACGTCGGCTGTCCCGAGAGCTAATGAAGGATAGGGCGGCAGAGTGCTCTGAATACCCATTTCTTTGGTTAGAGAGACGACCTGCTGGATCCCTATTTTTTTCAATAAACGCACAGCGGAAGCGTTTAGGGATTTGTTGAGAGCTGTCCGCAGAGTCACCTGTCCGTAAAATTTTCGATTGATATTGCGGGGTGCCCATATCTTCCCGCCGATCTTGATCGGATCGGATATATCCAAAATCACGTCCGCGGGAGAGTAACCCTGACGGATCGCGGTTGCATAGACAAACGGTTTAAAGGCAGACCCTGCCTGACGTTTCGCCTGCACTGCGCGGTTGAATTGGCTTGTCGAAAAATCTCGACCTCCGATCATAGCGAGAATACCGGATGTTTTGGGATCAAGAGCCAACAGAGCGCCCTGAACTCTATTGACGCTGTCCGATGTCGCTATTTTCTCATCCAACAGTTTGAAATGATCGCTAAATAGGCGGTCAGCAGATCGCTGCCATTCTTTATCCAGCGTCGTGTACACCCTTCCGCCACTGCGATAGACAAATTCCGAACCATATTTTTCAACCAGGTACTTTCTCAATTCCTCTATAAAATATGCGCCGCTTCGAATAGAATCAGATGTTGGGACGATCTCCAAGTCCTGCTCCCATAGAGCATCAGCCTCAAGCGAAGTGATGAGACCCTGTTTTTCCAGAACGTTCAATACCACCTTATGACGAAATTTCCCCCGCTCCATATCATTAAAAGGGCTGTAATTCTCCGGATTCTTAGGCAATCCGGCAAGAAATGTGCATTGAGCCTGATTCAGCTCGGAGATACTCTTGCCGAAATATTTTTTGGAGATCGTACCGACGCCATAGCAACCCGCACCAAAATATATCTGATTCAGATACAGTTCGAGAATTTGTTGTTTGGTATAGGTACGCTCGATCTTGATCGCCATCAGAAGCTCTCGAATTTTTCGAGAAAGGGTCTTTTGATGAGTGAGGAACGCGTTTCTGGCAAGCTGTTGGGTTAATGTACTGGCTCCTTGCCGAGCTTCAAGATGTTGAATGTTGCGGATCATCGCAGCCCAGAAACGACGGGCGTCCAGTCCCCAATGCTTGTAGAAACGGACGTCCTCGACAGCGACAATCGTGTGGCGCAAGTTTTTCGGAATCTCTTCCAGATCCGCCCATTCTCTATTTTCCTCATAAAAGGCGTGGATAAATTGACCGTCTCGGTCGTACACAGACGTGCGCAAAACCGGTTGGTAATCGGTTACTTCTTTTAAGGTGGGCAGCCCTTTTGAGAAATACCAAATAGTTGCCACAGATGTGACTAAGCCTATCAGAAACATGACTGCCAATATCTTACAGGATGTTATGAAAATCCGCTTCCATGGAAGATTCTGGAAAAAAGAGGCTGCCTTCTTGAATGAAGAACTCGGTGTGTCGGACATTATTTCCCCCGATTGTTTTTTAATATGAATTTCAGAATAATGATAATAGAGGTGCGATACAAGTATTAATCAGAACGGAAATCGATCCGCAGATTACACAGATTATCGCAGATTAAGAATTGATAATTAAAGGATTATATCTTTTTTGCCAAATTTTCTTCAGGAAAACAGAGCTTTTGCGCGCATTTCACTATATTCGCAACAGAGTCACAGAGCGCGCAGAGTCAGCCCAAATAAGGGTTCTGAAATTCTCATAGAAGCTGAGTTCTCTTGGATGAGGGTGGCAAAAAGATAATTTTCAAATGCGAGCTCCTGAGTGCCGATGGTAAAAACACCGTTGTTGGTATGAATTTTAATTTTTTCCAGAGAAAAAGAATCCCCATCAATCACCCAAATGATCTGACCTTTAAATTCGGCAATGTTCGTATCGTCTAATGCCGTCACCTCAATTTTTTTGTGTGGAATCGCCTTCTTTATAAGTTTGGAATTCCATGTTTTTAACGTTCTAATTAATTCAAGATTGTTCTGATTAACTGTTGAAGCGTCGCTAAAAACACCAATGGTCAGAATACCATTTGCAGCACTGATATTCGATGATGCTGCAAAAACAGGCAAACTGTTCGTAATCCGTTCCAATTGCTGAGCTTGCGCTGTGTGGATAAGCAAGAGTCCAACTATAAAAAGTATATAAAAATATTTCATAACAAGCTCCTTCCAAAGTTGATAGTAAATTTAAAGTTAGGTTGCACACCAAATTAACGTATCTTAAGTATTTGCTGTAATTTTTTCATAGATTTCAGGATGCTGTTCGCTGGAAGCTCTTTAGTGTAAGCGACAAAATGATCATATTGAGGATGGATAATCCGAGGTAGGGCAGTAAAATAAAAGAAAATCCGGTTTGGCAAGCCCTGAACCGGATTTTCTTTTTAGAATCGCTATTCTTGTGGCTTGGCAGTGGAATCATCAACCGCGGTAGAATCATCGACCACGGCTGTTGGCTCGGTTTCCTGCTTGATAGCCTTATCTCGTTCTTTTTGGTACAAGTCCAGCATGGTTTTCAAACGATCATCCAGCGGACTGAGCGTCATAGCCCTCTCGATCATAGAAATGGCCTGGTCATAATCTTTCAGTTCGTAATAATCCCGAGCGATCATTTGCAAAAGTGTGACTTGGAATGAAATATCTGCATTATACGTCAAGCTGATCTCGAAAGATTCGATAGCACCGTGCCAATCTTTCATCTCCTCTTGCATCGCGCCCAGAGAGCGCCAGATCATGGAACCCGTATCATTTTTTGATGTGAACTTGACCGCTTTTTTCATCCATTTCACAGCGTCCACCCGCTTCTGATACACAGCGACAGAGTCCTCCGGCGTTCTGACAAGATGAGACGACTTCTGCGCCTGGTCTCGAGAATTAAAAGCGAGTCGGGCATACGCCGCGGCATAATTGGAGATCAGTTTCCGAGTGTTTGCGTCCAAGGGCGTGCCATCAAAAAGCCCGCGAAAAAGATATTTCTCCTCCAAATTCTCGATTGTCTTATCTGGCGTGACTTGATAGTCGCCACGCTCCATCACAATGCGAAAAGCCAATCCCTCCAAGCTGAGCCAGGGTCGAAAGTCGTCAATATCCGCGACTGTGACTGCAAAAAAGATGGGCTTTTTCCATGTGTCGGTCTCCTCGTCCCAATTGTTTTTGATAATATGAAAAACAGCCAAATCCTTCACTGTAATCAGTTTGCCTTCACGTACTGTAAAGCGAATTTTATCATCTCTTGCAGAATTGAGAATCAAAGATCCGTAGCTTCCTAATTCATCCGCGGAGAGGTGTTCTCGCAGCGCGTTTGAGAATTCGGTCTTATTCTTGTACTCTTTTCCTCTTATAGAATTCAATAGACCAATGGTTTCATTCGGAATTTTCTCTTCTCTCAGTCTATTAATCACATCATTGGTCACGCTGAAGAATTCTCCGATGGAAAAAGTCGCGTCCTTCGGCTGATAGAACGGATACAGACCAAGTATATCAGCGTCTGTCCATTTGATGATATCGTCCATATTATTCGGCGGATTGTCCCGCAACTGCTTGATGTACCACGGCGTGTTCAGCAGGCTCAGATTCATCACAGTTGCGTCCCTGCGCACATTATGGACCAACTGGACATACCAGAGCGGGAAGGTGTCGTTGTCTCCGTTGGTGAAGATCAAGCCGTCCTGATCTACTGAAACCAGAATATTATGACCGTAATCATACGGCACATAGACATGATCGCGCCGTGCTCCGTCTAAGTTTCCATATACAGGAATAGCCGCGAGTAACACGGAAGCAATGGCTGTCGCCGCGGCGATCTTCTCTCCGAATTCCTTTTTCAACCAAGAGCCAATCCCATAAATTCCGATAGCTGTCCAAACGCAGAAGAAATAGAATCCAGCCACAAAGAAATAATCTCGCTCTCGCACCTCGCTGTCGGATAGGTTCAGATAGACGATCAATCCGAGGGACATGATCACAAAATGCACCATGAAGACCAGAAAAGTTTTTCGATTTTGTAGCCAATGCCAAATCACTCCAAATATTGTGATGAGAAATATGGGAGTAAAGGTGATGACTTTGGTGATTTTCCCCATCCATTCAATGCCGAATTGCCACAGAAAATATTTCCACCACAATGCGATCTGGAAATCAAAAGTTGCTCGGCGTACGACTACGGATTGTCCCCCGTATTGCTTACGGAGCAGCACGTCCATAAACGCTTGCCACGTCTCGGGATTGCCCTCGTCGATCATGGGGTTGAGAAAAGATCGGATCGGCAGGTAGGCATGCACGCTTATTCCCAGTATGAACAGGATCGCTCCCGCAAAAATAAAAGGTAAGTTTGGGTGGGGCCACATAAATGCGATCAATCCGCCGGTCAGGGCTATAGCAAAAACGATCAGTATGGCATGATACATTTCATGCGAGAGACCAACAGACCATAATGTGAAGTTCATAAAGAGAAAAACGACCAGTGCCATCACAATAAAATCGATTGCGAGTCGCAAGTCTTTGAATGCTACCAATATAAAAATACCCGGAGCCGCTAAGAAGCAGAGGAGATGGTTTCCCACTCCGAGAGATAGAAGATAAACGATCAGCAGAAGTCGGTTGTTATTTCCAGATTCTCCGTAGTGATCATACCATTGGAAGGATAGAATGATTGTCAGAGAAATAATAAACATTGCCAGCGCATAGACCTCCGCCTCTACCGCGTTATTCCAAAAACTGAACATAAAAGCCGCGATCAGACTGCCGGCTAACGCGGAACAATAGAGAACCAGTTTTTCGCTCAATGAGGGAGATTCGTCACCCCATCCTTTCATCAACCGGATGATAAGAAGGCAGAGAAATCCAATGGATGCCGCGGCAAAAAAAACCGACATGAAGTTAATGCGCATGGTGACGTCGCTCATGCCGGGGATTGGAAGGAGAGAGAAAAATTTACCGACTAATACATAAAGCGGAGTCCCTGGAGGATGGGGAACTCCCAAGCTGTACGAAGCGGCGATAAATTCTCCAGCGTCCCAAAAGGAGACCGTCGGAGCCATAGTCCAAAGATATCCGACTATGGCTATAAAAAAAGCGATAAATCCACAGATTAAATCTGGGCTTTCATAACGAAAAGCGATTCCGGATTCGGAATATTTTTGAGCCATTGATTTCCCCTATCCTTTCGATTCGATTTTTCGATCGTCACATAACAAGTTAGAACGTTTTCGACAAATTTGCAAAAAAAAATTTCCAAGATCATACTGCCGTTTTCGACAAAGGTTCAACAGGAAAAATAGAATAGAGACTCCAAATTGTCAAGTAATATTGCAAAATCGTCACTTCTTACAGTCATTTTTTGTATTAATGCACGAAAAGGAAAGATATAGGCGCGGCTCCGAGACGTATATTTTTATTGAAATGCAAAAAGATCGGTTGACTGTTTGACACTTTTTTCGTAAACTCATAAAATGGAAGTTAAGGAGGAAAAAAGCCGGACACATATTTCATTGTTCGGTTTTTAATTTTATTTGTAATAGAATATCAATTTAAAATTAATTTAAAACTACTTTTAAAATAGGAAATTTTAGAATGGGAATAAAAAAAGTTCTCATTGTTGACGATGAGGCTCATATTCGAGATATTTTAAAATTGCGGCTTCAGATTGCGGGTTTTAAGACCGTTGATGCAAACTGCGGAAAGCAAGCGATTAAGATCATCCCGAAGGAAAATCCAGACCTGGTTATTTTGGATGTGATGATGCCGGACATAGACGGTTGGGAAGTGTGCAGATACATTCGGAATCAACCCGAGGTTGCTCATGTGCTGATCGTCATGTTGACGGCAAAGAACGAAATTCGAGATAGAGAGTTGGGGATTCAGGTCGGGGTAAACGGCTATGTTACAAAGCCCTTCAGCCCGAACGAACTCGTGGAAAGAATTCGGAAGTTAGAAAGTTTGGTAGACTGAATGAAACTTAGCCCTCATGTTTGGCGTATCTCCAAACGCTTTTTTGTGGCAGATGCCGCCGAAGCGATCGAAACTTGACAGAACGGGCTGAATAGGCTATATTGAGTTTTGTATTTGCAGAACAGATTTCACGCCCTCATAAATCGAAAGGAGAAAAATTAGGAATGGAAACTGTTGTAAAAAATCAACAAAAGGCTGTCGATATGACGAAAGTTAAGAAAAAAAAAGGCGCGCAGTCAATTGTCCGGGAGTATACCGAAGCGATTCTGGTAGCCGTTGTGCTGGCGTTATTTCTGCGGACTTTTGTCGTCCAAGCCTTCAAAATTCCATCGGAGTCGATGATGGAAACACTGCTTGTTGGCGACTATCTTTTGGTCAATAAGTTTATATACGGAATAAAGGTTCCTTTTACTGATAAATTTATCGTCAATTTCAAAGACCCGAAACCGGGCGAAGTCATCGTTTTTCGCTATCCACTTGATCCGAGCCGAGATTATATCAAACGGTGCGTGGCAGTGGAGGGCGATACGGTCACAGTTCGGGACAATCAGCTTTTTATTAACGGACGATCTATTTACGAATATTATAAACTGGTGAAGAGCCCTAACAATATCCACTCCAATTTTGGTCCCAAAGAGGTGCCAGAAGGGCATATTTTTATGATGGGAGACAACAGAAATAATAGCGCGGACAGCCGTTCATGGGGATTTTTGGACAAAAAATTTCTGCGGGGTCGGGCATTGATCCGCTATTTTTCGTGGGACAAGGAGAGGCATCTACCGAGAATTTCTCGCATCGGCTCACCTATTATCCATGCGACCGACGCGTTTTCAACCGAACATTCGAAATAAACGGAGTGCAAAATGAAAGTATATGTGACGAGACAGATACCACAAATCGGGATCGATAAGCTCAAGCAATATCACGACGTCGATGTGAATTGGGATTCAGTCGGTCTGAGTCGAGATCAATTCTCGGCAAAGTTTCAGGAATACGACGCGATTGTGACGGTCTTGAGCGACCGGATCGATCGAGACCTCCTCTCCCGAGCGGATCATATCAAGGTCTTGGCGAATTACGCGGTCGGGTATGACAATATTGATCTGCAAGCCGCGACCGAATATCGCATCCCTGTGACAAACACCCCCGGGGTCTTGACCGAAAGCACAGCGGAATTGGCGTGGACTTTGATGTTTGCCGTGGCTCGACAGGTTCCCAAGGCGGAAGCTTTTGCACGAGCTGGAAGATTTGAAGGATGGGGGCGCAGTTTATTGATGTTCTTGGGGGACGATCTTTCCCATAAAACCCTCGGCGTCGTCGGCGCGGGTCGGATCGGATCTGCGTTCGCCCGGATGTCTCGCGGCTTTGATATGAAAATTCTTTTTACCGCCAACTCGCCCAAGCCAGAATTGGAAAAAAAGCTGAACGCGCGTCAAACCGATTTGGAAGAGTTGTTGACACAGTCCGATTTTGTCTCTCTCCACTGCCCTTTAACGCCGAAAACCCACCACCTGATCAACGAAAAAGCATTGCAATTGATGAAAAAATCCGCGTATTTAATCAACACCGCGCGCGGTCCCGTGGTCGATGAACTCGCGCTTATAGATGCTCTAAAGACCGGAGAAATTGCCGGTGCGGGTTTGGATGTGTACGAATGGGAGCCAAAAATTCCCGAAGAGCTTCGGGCGTTAGACAATGTGGTTTTATTGCCGCATATCGGCAGCGCGACCGTCGCGACCCGAAATCGCATGGCTGAAATGGCGGCTGACAATGTGCTCGCCGCTCTGAGAGGAGAAAAACCTCCGAACTGTCTGAATCCTGATATTTATTCATAGCCTTTCCGCAGATTATTTCCATTTAAAACAGAATATACGCGAATGGCTCATAATAGATTAAAATTCATCACTCTTTTTCTTCTTTTGTTTCTCTCCTGCGGTCAACAGAAATCGCCGCCTGGGGGACCTCCTGATGTAATTCCGCCCAAAATCATGGATATTTTTCCTCTTGACCGGGAGGAAAAAGTCCCTTTGGATTCGGAAATCCACCTCATTTTCAGCGAGATCGTGGATCATTCCGGAGCCGAGAAGCTCGTCCGACTCTTCCCGTCCACCTTATACCAAACCGATTGGGATGGCGAAATCCTAAAGCTGAAGCCTAAAGAACCGCTTGAGCCGGACTACGTCTATGACCTCTATTTTTTCGGTAATATCAAAGACAGAGATGGGAACAGGACAGACGAACGGAGACACTGTATCTTCACCACAGCGGATTCGCTGCCGATCGGGGAGATCGAGGGAACGGTGAGCCATCTCAAAGAGGACACAGCTAAAGCAGTGATCGAACTCTATTTGTTAAACCCGATGCATCGCGATTCCATTCCCGCCAAGCCGATGCGAGCGGCAACTGGGGACAAACAAGGTCAATTTATTTTTTCTCACCTCTACACTCCCGGAGTGTATCATCTCCGCGCCTATATAGACAAAAATAGCGATTGGAAACGGCAGCCCTCTTCTGAGCCTTTGGCAGAGACTGAACAGCCTCTCTACCTGATCGAAAGTCGTCCTCGATCCAGTGTCCGACTGCATACGCTTTTGCCAGGGGATCCTGGAGCTGTCGCGGGATCTATAGAGAAACCAGATTCCTTGAGTGCCTATCCGTTTCTGGTTCGGACGATTCGCCTCGCCGAGCCTCCGGATACATTGATACAAAAAATTCAAGAACAATCGGATTATACGCTCTACGATCTGCCGGCAGGGAACTATCTCGTCACCGGCATTGTTGATCGGGATCGGGACGGCAGAGGTGCCGAGGATTATGATTACAGTTCCGTTTATCCAGATACGGTGATCGTAATATCTGGGAAAAAAACCAAATCAGTCAATCTGATTTTCAAAAAGTTCTAAAAATTTAAAAAAAACGGGGACAGCCGTGACCAAATACCTTTCGTTTTCGATTCTTCGGATAAGTACCGCGCCCGATCCGGCGTCAAACTCAGCTCATATTCATAGTCCACAGGCTCTCCTGTCAAAAAAAATACGTGGCAATTTTCGTCTGATTGATATAAATTGTCGTTGCAAAATTGGATCAACTCATACGGGAGAAATCAAAATGATTAAAATATTGGTGATCGAAGATCGCGCGTCGATCCGTGAAAATATCGCCGAAATACTGGAGTTAGAGGGTTACGAACCGATTCAGGCTGAGGATGGGATAGCCGGCGTTCGAGAGGCCATAAAGCATCGTCCGAATCTGATTTTGAGTGATATTCTGATGCCTGGTCTGGACGGATACGGCGTGCTGCGGAAACTTCGTGGACATCCGGAAACCGCGCTGATACCTTTCATCTTTCTGACAGCCAAAACAGCCCGAAAGGACGTCCGCCAGGGCATGGACTTCGGCGCGGACGATTATATCACCAAGCCCTTTACTGTCGAGGAGTTGCTTGCCACGATTCAAATGCGCTTAAGTAAATATCAGAGGATTCAGGAACGATTCGAAAACCTGCGATTGAACCTCAGCACAGCCCTGCCACATGAAATGCGCACCCCGTTGACCGTGATCATGGGCATAGGGGAGTTAATCAGCGATTCGAATTTTCCGCTCAAATCTGAGGAAATAACGGAAATGGGGCGCATTATCTATAAGAATTCGGCTCGACTGCATCATCTAATCGAGAATTATCTTCTTTTTGTCAACCTGACCTTGATCGAGGACGATCCGGATAAGTTGAGCCTACTTAGAAAAAGCTATGTGATAAACGCCGGGTCTATTATCACTTCGGTGGCTCTGAGGAAAGCCGAGGCGGCGAAACGGTCAAGCGACCTTATTCTGAATCTGCCCTGCGTCCCACTGCAATTATCGGAAGATCGGCTGCAAAAAATAATGGATGAGATTATCGATAACAGCTTGAAATTTTCACAACCAGGAGCGCGCGTCCAGGTGATCGGAACGATCGAAGGCCATCAATTTTCATTGCAAATTATCGACCATGGCAGAGGAATGACTCCAGAGCAGATAGCGTCTGTTGGAGCCTACGTCCAGTTTGATCGGCAACTGCACGAACAGTCCGGATCTGGATTGGGTTTGGTATTGGCAAAAAAGTTGGCGGAGTTATTTAACGGATCGCTTACCATTGCAAGCGTCCCTAATGAACAGACCGTTGTCACACTCATTTTACCGATTGCCGAGCAAGAACGTCAATCCTAATGGAAATTACGAATTACGGATATTTTTATTGTTTCTATTCTGTTGAGGAGGAGAAGTTATGAAGCGTATTGTGTTTTTTTGTCTTTCACTCTGTTTGATTTTTATATCAAACGCATCCGCGCAAGTCAGTTCTGGAGGCGTCCCGCCCAGCTTTGATCTGTCCTTGCGAACCGACATGGATTCTTACACCCTACCGGTTGTCAACGTCGATTCTCTCATCGCTTTAGACGAGATCGAGCAAGCGGAAAATCTGCCTCATCGTTTTGGCATGCCTTTTGACGTCAATCTGACCTTGCAAAATTCCGGCACATGGGATATTTTGGAGGACGGAAGCAGAATTTGGCGGCTGTGGATCGAAGCCCCTGGTGCTTATACCATCAATCTGCGGTATGACGTTTATTGGCTCCCAGAGGGGGCGAAATTCTTCATTTACAATGAAGACCAAAGTATGGTTATCGGCGCGTTTACCCATCGCAACAATACTGAGAGCGGCTATTTCGGCACCAGTTTTGTCAAAGGCTCTGTCAGCGTGCTGGAATATTACGAGCCGGCACACGTGTCTCAGCCGGGGCAGATCGAAATCTCTCGTATCGTGCATGGGTATAAAGACCTGTTCCATGAGCTGAGAAATTTTGGCGATTCCGGCGCGTGCAATATCAATGTCATCTGCGATCAAGCCGACGACTGGCGGGAGGATCTCAAAGCCACCGCCCTGCTGGTGTCCTCGAGCGGGTTCCGTTTCTGCACCGGCTCATTGATCAATAACGTCACCCAAGATCAGACCCCCTATTTTTTGACCGCCAACCATTGCGGCGTCTCTGTGGGCGATTTGGCCGTCTTTAATTATGAAAGTACGTCCTGTCCCTATCCGGGAGTTGACGGAAATTTGGCTCATTCAGCCGCGATCATCTCTCTGTTTGCGAGCGGTTCCGCGTCCGATTATAGCTTGTCCTTATTGGAAGATTTGCCGGATGATTATGACGTCTATTTTTCTGGATGGGACGCAAATGATACGCCTGCCCAGAGCTCAACAGGTATTCATCATCCCAGTGGCGATGTGAAAAAAATCTGCTTTGATTATGACGCGGCGACCCATACCTCATGGGGCGGCACGCCTCCAAATTCCCATTGGCAAGTCAATTGGGACGACGGCACTACGGAGCCAGGTTCTTCTGGATCCCCGTTATATGATCAAAATCATCGACTCATCGGTCAACTTCATGGCGGAACAGCCGCGTGCAGCGGGACTCAGCCAAATGGTCAGCCGGATCAGTATGGAAAATTTTCGCTTACATTCCCCAATATCCAACAATGGCTGGACCCAGATAATACCGGCGTGTTGGTCCTGGACGGACGAGGTATGGATCAGGTCTATTTTGTTGGCATGGTCTCCTCGAACGACGCCATCGGCGATCCCTTACCTGGAGTTTCTGTGTGGGCGGAAAACCCGAGCGGAGTGATTTTTGACGCTCTGACCGACGTCGATGGCTTGTACACCATTGAAGTGGAGCCAGACGCCAGTTATACCCTTTACGCAAGAACGTTGGGATACAGCCTGTTCCAAAGCGATATGTTTGAAATTCCAGACGCGGACACCACGATAGCGGTGAATATGGCCTTGGACCTGACAGGTCCCGCTCCGGAGAACGTGGTCGCGGAAAGCAATCTCAATAGCCTGATTCCGGTCTCTTGGGACCCTGTGACCAGCGAGACTCCCGAATGCTACAACCTTTATCGATCCGAATTGACCGACGATGACTATCAGCTCCTTGCCGAATGTCTCGACGCTACAGAATATAACGATGGAGACGTGATCAATGGGCGCGAATATTTTTACAAAACGACCGCGCTTTATGAGAATCCAGAAGGAGAGAGTTTCTACTCCGAGCAGGCAAACGCGATTCCTGGAGAAGTGATCCAACTGCCTTACGAAACCGATTTTGAGGCGGACCAAGGCGGTATGTACGACGTGGTAATTGAGGAAGGCGACGGAACTGGACATTGGGAATACGGCGCGCCTGGCTCGGATCACGGTCCTGGAGCCGCGTATTCCGGCTCTCACCTGTGGGCAACCGGATTGGCGGAAAATTACGGTCTGGGCATCGACGTGTACCTGCTGACCTCCTTGATCGACCTGACGTCGGTAAATCAGGCATGGCTCTCGTTTAAACATTGGTACGTATTCGAGGGAACGCAAACCCGCGGCTTTGACGGCGGAAACGTGGCGGCAAGCACAGACGGCGGATACAATTGGATTGTGATGCACCCACAAGGCGATTACCAGGATCAGAGTATTCCGTCGCTGGACCAAGAACCGGGCTACTCCGGCACCAGTGAAGGGTGGGAGACCGCGAATTTTGATCTGTCAGAATTTCTCGGAAGCGTTATTGCGATACGATTTCGAGCCGCGTCGGATCCCGGCATCAGCAAAGCCGGTTGGTTTATCGATAATTTGCTTCTCGATGAGACTATTGGCATCGAAAATGAAGAGGGCGAGATCGGTTCCCAAAGGCATACGCTGAGCCAAAATTATCCGAATCCGTTCAACCCGAATACGACGATCACATTCCGATTGCCAACCGAGGAACGGGTGAGCCTGAAGGTCTATAACATCTCCGGCAGATTGGTGACCACGCTGGTTGACAATGCCGTGATGATAGCCGGAACCCATACCGTCAATTGGAGCGGGCGAAACGACAAAAATGAATCGGTCGGGAGCGGTGTCTATCTCTACACCATGCAAACCGAGACCTTTCGGAAAAGTAGGCGGATGGCTCTGTTGAAATAAGGTGAGCGAATCTGCAAATTACGCGGCGACAGTGGGAGTTTGGGTTATCTCCCGCTGTCAGTCGTGGTATGTTAGAATTATCGAAGATATATTAATATTAATGAGTCTGCTCTAAAAACTAAAAAATCGAGTGATTTCACTAAATTAATAGATCGTAAGTCCAACAATATCAACAAACGTTTTCAGCAATTTTCGCAAAAAGACCCTTTTTAGAGTGGACTCATTAATAACTTGCTGATAATAATGGGGGAAATAAATCGACTCAAAAATTTAGTTTCACAATGATTATGCACAATCAAGAATGAATGCGACACATTTCTATGGATTTATAGATATATCTTGGACTTGAAATCAATTGGGTTATCACGAGGCAAGCCGCAATCGGTGAGCCGCAAATTCATGATCAACGACAAACAGGAGAAACAAATGGACAAAAATTTAGATATCTGGAAAATTAGTAAACTGCTAGCCAATCTGCTGAATCCATACAGCGCGTACAGTAATCTGCTGCAATTCTTGAAGGATCAATTTTCCGCGGACTATTATTTGATGATGGTGATGAATCGGGAAACGGGTCAACCGGAAGTGCGCGTTTTTTCGCCGACATTGACGGAGAGAGATTTCAGTAGTCAGGCTCTTGCCGAATTTATTTTGAAAAGTAAATCCCCGATTATCGACACAATTGACGATTCGATGCGGTTTCGTTCTACTTTGATTCTTCCCTTACGCGACGAAAATAATAAAAAGGAGACGATCGGCGCCATCTATTTAGATCGGCGAAATCGACAGGTCGGTCCTTTCACGCAGTCCGATCTGGAGCAGATTGGAAAAGTGGCGAATATTTTGATATCGAATCTGTTGTGGCGTGAAGAAGACGCCAAAAAATTGGAACAGTTGAAAAATCAGGTGGAGAGTCGGCGGCTCAAATGGAATATGTTTGTGGGCAACAGCGAGAAAATGGGACAACTTTATCAAGATATCGAGTGGTTTTCCCGTACGCCTTATACGGTCTATATTTATGGAAAATCGGGAACCGGTAAGGAATTGGTGGCCAAAGCGTTGCACTTGAGAAGTCCTCGAGCAGGGCGGGTTTTGGTCTCGCGCAACTGCGCCGCGTTTTCCGATACGCTAATCGAGAGCGAGCTTTTCGGACATGAGAAAGGGGCTTTTACTGGCGCAAATCGAAGACGAGCCGGAGTATTTGAGCTGGCGGATAAGGGTTCTCTGTTCTTGGATGAGATCGGTGAACTGCCATTTTCTACCCAGGCAAAACTCCTACGGGTGTTGGAGGAGCAGACGTTTGAGAGAGTGGGTGGCTCTCAAACAATCCATGTGGACGTCCGCCTTATTGTAGCGACGAATCGAAACTTGGAGAGCGAAGTGGAAAAGGGAAATTTTCGGGAGGACCTCTATTTTCGTCTGCGCCGACTTAAGATCACGGTTCCGGCACTGAGGGAGAGAACAGAGGATATTTTGCCTTTGGCTCATCATTTTTTGGAATTGCATCGACAGGTTTATGGGGAATCGCCGGAGAGATCGGAAGAAATCGATCTTCCGATCTGTTTTACCGAAGACGCTGTGCATGCGCTTCAGTCCTTTGGTTGGCCTGGTAATGTGCGTCAATTGCAAGATGTGGTTATCGAGGCTGCGGTCAAGCATACCCATGCTGCCTCGCTGACGTCCGAGATGCTGTTTCCCGGGAAAAGCACTCATTTAAATAGCGGTATGCTGAATGTCGAGTTGTCCGGATCCAATCTCGAAAAGACATTGGAGAATGTCAAATCGTATCTGGTGGAGCAGGCTCTACGGAAGAATGGAAACCATATTAGCCGGACGGCAAAAGAGTTGGGCGTGCATCGAAAGACATTACATAAATGGCTGAAAGATTGGAAATTAGATTCTCATAGATAAGAAAATCAAGTGGAATTTCAAGAAAAGGTTAATCGGTTTGTCTCGCGGCAATTGCCTGCATTTTGGCGGCGCGGGCTCTTTTTTTCTGTAATTTTTTTAATTTTTTCATCCGTTTTTCCTCTTCTTGATTCCGCTTGTCGATATGATCCAGGGCTATCCCCAATCCCGCCAGGCTTGCGTAGTGCGTCAGAATTCGAAATCCTCGCAGACTTGGCTCAAGCAGACCGGTCAGTTCCACGCCCACCAGCCCCATCATGAGACCGGTGGCAGCGGCTGAGACCGCGTTTTGCCTCCTTTTTAAAACAAGGATCGTGGGGATTAAGGTAATACGAACCAGTATAAGGACATAGAACCACATACCGATCCATCCTGTCTCTGCGGCCCACATAAAATAGACATGGTGACAGGGACCGCAACGATCAATGTTGTTTCCCGCCACATGGATATATTTCGTGGTGAAGGAGTAGTAAAAATTGTTCAGTCCCACACCGAAGGTTTCGTCATTTGCCATCTCAAGCGCCGCGTTATTAAAGCGATCTCTGGCGTCCGCGGAAGATTCGGGCGCGCCGGTAAATCGTGAGTAAATGGTATCGAAAGATTTTGCCAACAGCAGAGCCGCTCCAAGCAAAGCCAACATCAGAATCCGAATTTTGCGCAATTTAAACGAGTCGTAGCTGGACATGACCAATGTGCCGCCCAAACAGAGAACCATGATCGCCATTCCTCCTCGGGAGAGCGATCCAACGATGCAAACTGCCGCGCTACCCAACCCCACTAAGTATAGATTGTTGAATTTGGTTTTTCCATATAGCATCATAGAGAAAAAAATGGGCGATACCATATTTACATATTGCGCCAGGGCGTTTTGGTGACCGAAGGTGCCATGTAGTTGGTGCATTCCGGAAAAATAGCGGGAATAGACAGAGAAAAATCCCTGAAATGAAACGCTGAAAACCAGGGCGCGGATGAAAAATTCAACGTCTTCCATTTCTTGTAGATAGTTTGCCACCGCAATAAAAAAAATATACGCGCGGATAAAGAGGAATAAGGTGAAGATTACATAAGATTTTCGAGGTGCCCACATAATGGTGGATGCGCTGTACATGAACATAATCAACAGGAGGGGGAAGCTTTTCGGAGCCCATTCAATTTTTTTCCAGCGGGGGGACGTGATCATAAAAAGCAAAACCGACCAGGCAAGCAGGTCGTTGAATCCGATGACGATCCCTCTGTCCCCGCCCCGATTGAAAAAATCGTAGAAAAAGCCGAAGTCTGTTTTTTTCGGAATCAGGAGAAACATTATTCCGAAGACCGACCGCTCGATAACCTTTGATCCCAACATCAAGTTGCTGAGGATAAGGGGTCCGGCTGTGAACATGCAAAGGACGATAATGACTTTTATCATATCTATGACTCGTTGGTGACGATTTTTTTTGCTAATTGCTTTTTTTGACGATCCACGTATGATTTGTGGAGCAGTGCCGGTATGGTGAGACTCGCGGTAAGCAATAGAGAGACAATCAGTTCGGATATCTCTCCGCTTTCCTCAATCTTCGGCTGTATCAAGTTGACGTAATAGATCAGAACCACATGATAGGAATAGACGTAGAGCGAATGTTGACCCAGAAAAATCAGCCAGGGGATATTAAAGTATCGATTATAGGCGGCGATAAGCCACCCAATAAAATAGACTGCGAGAACAAAGTTGATCATCCGCATCCAGGCTAACGGTCCTTTGGCAGACGCTTCGGCAACGCCGTAATCCCAAAGAGCCTCGAACGGTCCGATCTTGTGACGAGTAAGCATGAGCGCCACCAGGATGATCACTGTTCCTGAGATCAAATAGCGATTTCTTGGAATAGAAAGTCTTTTGGTAAAAACGCGCTCATATCCGAGCCATGCTCCAAATATAAAGACGAATTGCCAGGCGATTATGTCAAAATAACCCAGCTCGAGTTGGACATAAGGGGCAAAAAACAGAATAAAATTTTCTTTAAGACCGAATTGGGCAAGACACCAGATCAAGAAGCTGATCCCCAGGATGTAATGGCTTTTTCCTTGTCGAAATTTTTTCAGAAGCGAGGGAATCAGGAGGACGAAGACAACATACATGGGGAGAATGTCGAGATCGGGCGGCTGAAAGAGCATGGTCAGACCGAGTAGGCCGTAGATAGGTCGCTCATAAATCAACTTCATCTGATCCGGCCACAAGGTCTGCGCGGTTTGGCTCAGGAAAAGTGTAGCGACTAAGATAAAAAAGGTGATGATATGCGCTTGATAGATCGTCCACGAGCGGCGCAGAGCGTGTTTGTAAAATTGTTCCGGATCTCTGACTGCGTATTTTGCATAAACAAATCCGGCAACCAGCCCGGACAGAAAAACAAAACCTTCCGCTCCAGAGATAAAGCCAAAAGTTTCTAATGTATATTTTCGGAGAGGGCCCCCATAATGGTCGATGGTCATAATAACCAAAAATAAACCCCGAAGGGCGTCGTATGCGACTTCACGCTTCATTTTTCTTTTGATCCCGTGCAACAACTGGTATCTGCGGATGTTTTACCAGATGGAAAAGATAAGCCAATTTTCGCGTCAATTGCATGATTCTGAAAAACCATTGAGAGCGGAACTGCTCCCGATGGTCGATGACCCACCGGATTTGGTTGATAAAGGGAATTTTTCGGACCGGCTCGTTAAAATAAAAGCTAAGAAATCGGAGCTTATCCCGTAGGTAAAGATCATTTCTGAACATGACGTTCATAATCAAAAGATCAAATAACTGAAATAACTTATAGATAAAGCCACTTTGCCGATGGGTCACTGTCATGTAGTCGAGATCGATAAAGTAAAAACAGGGGGTATTTTCCTGATCAGCCACAAGGATATTGTAGTTCCCCAGGTCCAGATGGAAAATTCCGCGCTGGTGCATTTCGCTGACGATTGTAGCGAATTGTTTGATTCTGGGTAACCGAGTTGCTGGCGGGTCGATGTGTTCCTTTTTTTCAAATCCGCATAAGAGATAAGTCCCACCGAAGGTAAAAGGCTGGATTTTTTGGAAAATCATAACGCTTTGAACCAATGCGCCGTTCTCTTTTTTTTCCAGGACTGCATAATGGGTGATATAAGGAAACCCGTTTATAGCGATTTCGCAACTGTTGCGGAACCCAAACGCGGCATAACTGCCGATAAGCCGGTTCCATATTCGATGCCTGCGAGGAGGATAGTTAATCTTCAATATCTGGGGACCGGAGTCGTGTATCTCGTCTTCTGGTTTCAGATCATACAACAGACGAGTCCTCGCGACATCCTTCCAAAAAGGCGTATATGTGGATTGGATGGTATCCAGATTATCCAGCAGGTATCTCAATTTTTTTTCATCTATATCAGGATGAATATGTCCGACCCATCCGTTACGATCCCAGATAAGATACGGTTTAATGCTTTTCATATCGAATATATTTTTCATATCTTTTATATTAATTCCGCGTATATTAATTTCAAGCTAATAACTTATGCCGCTTGGAAATTAGGGGAACTTCGTTTAATCCGAATCCGTTGGAATGAGGTTGGACAACTAACCGTGATCCGGGGAAAGGAGACGCACACATGGAATCGCTTTTGTTTTTAGCCACGATCATTGCTATCATCATAACAGCATACCTGGATGATAAAGATGAGAAAAAAAGATCAAAGAAAAAAAGATCTCGAAAGAAGTTATGATTATCTTTAATAATAGCACTCCATGAAAAGATGTCAATAAAAATCTTATATTGTCGAAAAAATCTAATTGACACAATTATTTAAAATCGCTAAGTTTTGTCGTGTGATTACGCGAAAGCCTTTCTGCGAAATCCGCGGATAATATATACTTGTGACGAATGAATTCATCACTACAAACAACCTGACGAAGGAGAAGGAGGGTAATATGCCGAAATTGACAATTGATGACTTACAGCTTCAGGGCAAGCGGGTTTTGATGCGGGTGGATTTCAATGTTCCGCTGACCAAAAAATTGCGGATCAGCGACGATCTGAGGATTCGCGCCGCGTTGCCGTCGATCAAAAAAGTGATTGACGACAAGGGGAGGCTTATCCTGATGAGCCATTTGGGACGCCCGAAAGGTAAGCCCATACCGGAGATGAGTCTGGCTCCAGTTGCCGGCAGATTGAGCGAACTGTTGGGGAGACCGGTCAAAATGATGCGGGATTGTATTGGCGAAGAGGTGAGAAAATCCGTTGTTGAGATGCGGGACAGCGATGTAATTTTGCTGGAAAATCTCCGTTTTCATAAAGAGGAGACAAAAAACAACGCGGATTTTTCTCGGAAACTGGCGGAATTGGGAGACCTATATATCAATGACGCTTTTGGCACAGCCCATCGCGCGCATGCCTCCACTGAAGGCGTAGCCCACGGAGTCGAGCACTGCGCGGCAGGATATCTGATGCAAAAGGAGTTGACATATTTCCAGCAAGCTATTTCTCACCCGAATCGACCTTTTGTCGCGATTTTGGGCGGAGCGAAAATATCGGGAAAGATTGATGTGATCGAAAACCTCCTGCCTAAAGTAGACGCGATGCTGATAGGCGGCGGGATGGCGTTCACTTTTTATAAAGCAATGGGGTTGGAGATCGGCGACTCTTTGCTGGAGTCGGGCAAGATAGATATGGCTTCCCGTCTGATCGAACAGACAAAAAAGTTTGATTTTCATCTACCCATGGATTGCGTGGTCGCGGACAGGTTCGATAACGACGCTGAGACTCTCGTGGTCGATCGAGACGCGATTCCTGCAGGATGGGCTGGGCTGGATGTGGGACCCAGGACAATAGCCGAATTCGAGAAAAAAATCATGACCGCGAAAACGATCGTCTGGAACGGTCCTCTCGGAGTTTTCGAGATGCCCAATTTCGCCAAAGGCACGCTGGCAATTGCTGAAGCAATGGCAAAAGCGACTGACAGAGGAGCTGTCACGATCATCGGTGGCGGGGACTCGGCAGCCGCGGTCAAAAAAGCAGGGTTGGCGGATCGTATGTCGCATATTTCAACGGGCGGCGGGGCTTCCTTAAAGTTTCTGGAGGGGAAGGAGCTACCAGGAGTCGCGGCTTTGACTGATAAATAATCCGCTAAAATACAAATCCCGAAGGAACGGCTATCTCTTGCCATCCCTTCGGGATTATTTTATCTCGGTAATTTGAAACCGAGAGATCGCGAAATAAGATTAAATCTGGAAAGATTAAAACGTTATACGAAGTCCCGCGTTGATCTTACGAGGGGATCCAAAAAAGACGCTAGCGTCTGCAGATTTATGCTTCTTACCGTCGCTGGCGTCGGATATATACTTGGTATCCAACAGATTGAATATATGCAGGAAGGGTCGCATTTCCATATTTTGCAGTAACCGAAATGGCAGATCATATCCCGCGTGGATATCCATCAGCGCATAGCTGGGAATCTTCCACGGTTGCGCGTCATCATCTGCGTCGTCCCGATCCGCAGGATCGAACGCGGCGTAATGGTCGAAATAACTCTTAACAGTCCAATCGACAAAAGCACCCTCTATAGGATGAAAGGTCATGGAAAACGCGAATTGCGTTTGCGCTGCGTCGCCAACCTTCAAACCTTCTGTATAGACGTATGTCACAAAGCTGGTGTCCGGGTTGTCTTCAGGAGAGAATCTTGCGACGACGTCGTTTTGCCATTCCCAGTTTCCGAGAGAGATAGCGGCGTTGATGTCCACCAAATCTATCGGTTTGTACGCCACATCGAACTCGACTCCAGTATGCAAAGCATCGATACCTTGCAGATGGTAATTATACCGATTTCCCTCAGCATCTTTGCTGCTTACATCCCACGCCCGATCTTCCCATTTTGTATAATAGAGATTCAGGTTTGCCGCAATATCGCCGGATTTCCAGCCGCTTCCGATCTCCACTGCCTTGATCTTCTGGTTGATGATGTTCTTGAACATACTATTATCATAATGGTACACATCGTCGAAGATCGGTGCTTTTGAGATGTAGCCGCCGTTGACAAAGAGATTTATCTCTTCGGTCAGATTATAGTTGACGCCTCCTTTGAGGGTCCAGCCGGGATAATAATTCCAGTCGGTTTCATCAAGCTCACCGCCAATTTTCTTTCGGAAATAATCCTTCCGTTTATAACCAGTCATGGAAGAGGCAAAATTGGTATAGGTGCTGATCAATCCATTTTTATATTCCACTTGATAAAATCCGCCGAGCCAGCGAGTCAAGCCGTCGTTATGATAAGCGATCTTATCCCCCAATCGTTTCATCTGATCAGGATCGTTCTTGTTGCTTGAATTCACAAAGTAATCGCCGCCGATTAAGTTTCGCACTTCCCGCCAGTGCTCGCCGACATAATATCGATAATCCAGACCGGTTGTCAGCTTAACCTTTTCGTTGACATTAATTTTTGCTGTAGTGATCCAGCCGTACCATTTGTGCTGATTGACCGAGTTGCGGAGAATGGTTTTTGCTCGATTTTCCGCTGTGCTATAAGTGGAATCTACGTTGTCAATATTCCCATCATAGACTTTTTGAAAATCGACTTGACCGGTATCGTCTTTGCTTGTCCAATCGCCATAGGTTCCGGTGCCGCCGCCGATACCTTGAGAATAGTAGAAGATATTGGTCACATGAAGAATGTCGCTGACCTTCCAATACCAGTTGAAGTTGACCTGGGGCTTATGATAAAAATTTTCCCGCTCCATCAAGATATCTCCATCTCTGATATCATGGGTCGATTCGTTATAATATTCCTTCAACGCGTCTTCTGGGGCGTCTATCCTACCCCAATCAGAGTTATAATCAATGCCCATATCGACGAAATCCAGATCAGCGATGTCCTCATCATCCACGTCGTGATCTTTAGCAAATTCCCTATCAAAAACAGCCATCTCATGCTTGTCAGTGCGCTGTCCATGCTTCTGCGGCGAGCCGACAGCGTATAGATCAAATTTATGACTATCGTTTAACCGATAGCTGAGAGCACCGAAATATGACCAGGCGTCTGTCCAAGCCTCTTCAACCTGACCGTCTCCCATTTTGCGCACACCCGCGAACGACGCGGCAAATCCATTCTTCATCAGCCCGGTCGAAGCGGTCATTGTGCTTTTGATAAAACCCGCGTCGCCTACTTCTTGCTTAAAACTCGCGCCTTTTTTAAGAGCAGCCGCGTCTGTCAGGATATTCATGGTGCCGCCGACGGATGAGATCGCCAGGTTGGAAGCACCCAATCCGCGTTGCACCTGAATCGACGAGGTAACGTCTCCCAGACCGTCCCAGTTGGACCAATAGACCCAACCGTTTTCCATATCATTCACAGGCACGCCGTTGATCATCACAGCGACATTGCGTTGATTAAACCCACGGATGTTGATCCGAGAGTCCCCAGAACCGCCGCCCTGCTCGGTCGCATAGACGCTGGGCGAGACGTTGAGAACCATGGGCACGTCGCGAGAACCGAGCCGAAGTTGCATCTCCTCTTTCTCTACATTAAAAAACGCGACGGGCGTCTCTCTGAGCTTTGCCCGACTGGCGATGACAAGCAATTCGCTACCTGCCAAAACCTCTTCCTCCAACATAAATTTTTGGGTAACGGTTTGACCCGCTTGCATGTCTATGTTGAAATCTTGGGTCACAAAACCCAGATACGTGGCCCGCAAAGTCACCTTTCCAGGAGCTATGCCGGTTATTTTGAATACGCCTGACACGTCGGTGGACGCGCCCGAAGTCGTGCCTAGAACCACCACATTCGCGCCGATTAGCGGGTCACCGGTACTTTTCGAGATCACCGTCCCCTCAATAGTCCCTTTTGAACTCATAAGATCCGCTTGCGAAAAAACCAATGCCGGAATCAAAAAAAGTAATGTGATTCCCGCCAGAATTCGCCTTAACATCAGAAAATCCCTCCTCTTTTGGGTGTGCTATACAAGTAATGCTAATAACGCTAAATTATAGTGACATAGGAAATATTTGATAGTGCCTATGTGATTTTCCAGTTTTTTTGAGAAAGACAATGTTTTTCGAACCAAGCGGGAAATTCGTTGTCTCAATGTGAGATTTAATCTTTCAATGCCGCTTGTTTTACCTGAATCTTTATCAACTGATTGGTGTTGTGCTGCGTAGACATCACCTTTATTATAAACATGTTCATCACTACCCCTTTATTTTTACGCGCATCCGTAAAGCACTTGCATGGAAATCCCCGGAATCCGTATTTCCCGACAGCGCGGCAATGGATGTTGCTGAAAAACTCGGAAAAATTGACTCCGGAAAATAAACAAAAATTAGAAGATGTCTTTCGCGAATTTCCAGAACTCAAAACCGCCTATGACGTCAAAAACGAATTGCGGGATATTTTTGAATCAGACATCAGTCGGCAAAACGCTCAAACGCAAAGGGATCAATAACAAAATAAAACGAATCAAAAGAATGACATTTGGATTCCGAAACTTCAATAACTTTCCCACTTAAGTGCGTTCCCACGCGGAGCGATTGGAACGATCGGTTGAATTTCCGTAAAAATTTCCGAAGAGCCAAAAAACACGAAACACTCATCTTCCGCTGATAATTCAGGTCGTTTTTTAAATTCAAAGTAAAGTAACAATAACTCGTTAATAATAAAAATATGATACTTTATTTTGATAATTTTTTTTGACTCTATAAAGTTTTGGATTCTTATCTGGATTGCTTTTGTTTATTCTACAAAGTCTGCCAAGCCAATCCAAAAACGCTGAAAATAGTGCCAACTCATATTTTTTTGGATAAAAATCTAAATTTTTCGATTTCTTCCCAATTTTAAAAAAACTACCTCAAATATCAGCGGAAGATAAGTAATAATTAAAAAGGACTTCGAATTGGGGAAGCGTCAAAAGATTTTTCGACCCTTGCCCATAATTTCATTCAGCGCATCTTTAAAATACGTGGTGCTGTTGGCGATATCCGATCCAACTTGCTGCTTAAAAAGTTGCCAGGATTTTTTTATCTCATCGCCCATAGTTTTGGCAATGGTAGTGTTCCGAAGACCCTCTTCAACCGCTTCTTTATTGTATAACACCATATCGGAAACCAAAACTCTTGCCAATCGTCGAGCTTTGCTATGAGCTTTTTTCTCCTCTTCATTCATAGTGACTTCTGGCGGATCTGGTTTTGGCGCGGGTCTCGGCTTTGGCGCAGGTTTTGGCTTCGGCTTCGGCTTTGGAGCGGGTCTCGGTCTCGGCTTTGCTGCAGGTCTCTGCCTTGGCTTTACTGCAGGTCTCTGTTTCGGCGCAGCGGGTCTCTTAGAGCCCGGCTTACGTACGATAAACACCGTCTTGCATTTCGGACACTTTATTTTTATCCCCCTCGCGGTGACTTTATCATCAGAAATTTTCAATTTTATTTTGCATTTAGGGCAGGCAACTTTCATGGAAACCCTCCTTCAGGATGGAAAGTATTTGATGCAGTCGTCAAGTCGTCAGTCATCGATAAATTTTACTCTTGCTTTCTTACAAGAAACTGCATTATATCAAAATATGGAGAAGATTGCGAATTTTAGTTCGTAGCTCAATCCACACAAAAAATACGAGCGAGAGCTCGATCTATATCAGTTTTTTGCATACAGGCAGATTCGCAGCGCGGTCTCGGTTACTATTCAATTATTTGGCTTATTTCGGATAATGATACCGCTCGCCAAACTTGTCCAGACACTTGAAACAATGCTGAATTCATCCGCTATTAAAAAACATATCAAACTTTGAGTAATTTGTCAAGAGATTTAACTATCTTTATACAGATTTTAACAAAAGATGTGTTTAAGACTCTGCATAAACTGGAAAATTTCAAGCTCTCAGACAACAAAAGTCAATGCTGTTGGGCATATAAAAAAGTCATGAGGATTTGGATAATCACCACATCGCCGCGTGTCCAAAAACATCTCTAAAAACGTCTGAAAACGTTAAAGATATGGAGATCTGGCATGTTTCCCGAAATTCAGTTGTTTTTATCCTAAAAATTCCTTGACAGAGTTAGAATTTTGCATAGTTTTATTCCAATTTTTTGGTGATCTCTTTGATGAATGTGACGATTGTTACTCGTAAGATTTCGTTTGTTTGAGAATTATTTTGTAGATTCTGTAAATGAGAGATAATATTCGTTAAAAACTTTACATATTGGAAATATAAAGAATGAAAGTAACAGATTTTCTTAGAAAAGAAGCGATAGCGGTTCCTCTAAAAGGAAAGACAAAAGAGGATATTTTAGAGGAGATGATAGACAAGCTCCATAGCTGCGGCTGTCTCGAAGACAAAGACGCGGCATTGAAAGCGATCTATGATCGGGAGGAAATTATGAGCACCGGCATTGGCCACGGCTTAGCGATTCCTCATGGTAAAGAGCAGAGCATCAAGAAGCTTGCCGCGGCGTGCGGGGTGATCCCAGGCGGTGTGGATTACAACGCGTTGGACGGTCAACCGGTCTTCCTCATCATTATGCTTGTGGGTCCAGAAAATAGCGCGGCTCAGCATGTGAAGGCGTTGGCCCGAATTTCAAGGCTATTGCAACATGAGTCCTTCCGTCAAAGGCTTATTTCATCCAATAATGCAGATGAATTTATGCTTGCAATTCGTGAGGAAGAAGTTCGTTATTCGAAATAACGCGTTCTGCGACTAATTTTTTTTGTTCGAGGGAATCGTAACAAAGGGAAAAGGGACGTCCGGTGCTGAATACAAATATCAAAGTGAGTCGATAGTGTGAAACTGTTATTTATTATTTTGAATGCTGAGGATTGTTTAGAGGATATGCTCTCCTTATTTCTGGAATTGGGCGTTCCTGGTGCCACATTGGTAGATAGCGTCGGTATGGGGCATATTATTGCGCATGATATACCAATTTTTGCCGGACTAAGAGGCATGCTCGCCGGAAACCACCCATATAATCGAACCATTTATACCGTGCTGGACGATGAGCTATGTCTCATAGTAATGGACGAATTGAGCGCAATGATGAAAGCCGCTGATCAACCGAACGCGGGGATTATGTTCAGTTTGCCGATCGATCAGTTCCGGAGTTTTTCATAATAATCATCCAATCGAAAATTTAATAGTTCATGCTACATTTTATTCGTTACGTATTGCCCGCGTATATGGGATTAGCCGCTATTTTTGTTGTTTCTGCAATTCCATCAAACAAACTGCCTTCTCCGGTTATTCAATTATCTGACAAATTTCTGCACCTTTTTGTTTACTTGATCCTCGGTATTCTGCTCCGCCGAGCCTTTGCTTTCTCCCGAAATACAAAGTTTCAAGTCCATGCACTGGAACTGGCTTTGATCTCCGGAATCCTCTGGGGGATTAGCGACGAGCTCCATCAGTGGTTTGTGCCGGGGCGGCTCGCGGATCTCTACGACGTCTTAGCCGATGCGATTGGCGTCGCGCTTGCGCAGCCTATTTTTAATCTGTTATATCGAATACGTCGAAACAGGAGCCATACATTATGAGCGTTGCACTGGAAGTCAGAGAGGTTTGTAAAAATTTCGGCGCGATAAAAGCGGTGGATAGGGTCTCGTTTGTCGTCCCAGAAGGATCGATATTCGCTATCCTTGGGCGCAACGGCGCGGGGAAAACCACAACTATCCGGATGATGATGAATATCTATCTGCCGGATAAGGGCGAGGTATTTTTTCGCGGGACAAAAGTGGGTCAGGAATTTAAGAACAAGGTCGGTTATCTTCCAGAAGAGCGGGGATTATACAAAAAAATGAAGGTGATGGATTTGCTCCGATTTTTTGCCGAGCTAAAGGGGAAAAGAGGCGCAGAGATCACCCATCGTGCAAAAAGCTATCTGGAACGGTTTCAACTGTCAGATCGGATCAAGGATAAGGTTCAAGATCTGTCGAAAGGCAATCAGCAAAAGATCCAATTTCTGGCGACAATTCTCCACGATCCCGAATTTGTAATATTAGACGAGCCTTTTTCTGGCCTGGATCCTATCAACACCAATTTGCTGAAAGATATGATATTGGAGATGAAGCAACAGGGGAAGGCGATTATTTTTTCCACGCATTTGATGGATTTTGCAGAGAAATTGTGTGATCATCTGGCACTGATCGATCAAGGCAGGGTTGTGTTGAGCGGTTCTCTGTCGCAGATCAAGGAAGAATTCAGCCGACGACATGTCCATTTGGTCTATAAGGGAGACATATCTTTTCTCCACGACCTGCCCATTATCGACAAGATCGAAGACTTTGGAAACACTGCCGGAATCCGAGTCAAAGACCCAGGTCAGATTCAAGAATTGCTACGGTTGTTGGTCGCGCGTGGGGTAGAGGTAAAAAAGTTCGACGCGGACGAGATCAGTTTGCATGAAATATTTGTCCAGATTACCGGAGACACAGGCGAGAAGACCTCCACAAAAATCCGATAGGAGCAAAATCTGATGTTGAATAGACGAAGTTACACAATTCTCAAACGGGAATTTATGGCTCGCGTTTTCACAAAAGGTTTTATCTTGATGACGATCCTGTTGCCGCTTTTTATGTTCGGCTCCATGGCCATCCCCACCATGATGATGAAGTTTGGCGGCGAGAAAAAGTCCCATATTCGGATTATCTCGGAAACGCCCGATCTTATCCCCACGCTGAAAGCTTCCTTTGACACCCTCTCTTCTCAGAAAAGTCGTGACATCACTTTTGAATATGATTCGCTTGATTCCGTCGCGTTAGGAAGCGATCTTCAGGAACTCCGCTCGGATATTCTAAGCAACAAGATATCCGGCGTGATATTTATCCCAGACCGCGCGCTCGCCGACAAACAGATAGCGTATTACTCTACTAATCCCAATAATACGATGATTTTCATGCACATAGGCAGTGTGATCAACCGTTCTCTGGTCGACTATTATTTTCGGGACAAAAATATTTCAAAGGAAGATCTGGATTATGCCCGACAAGGAATCGACTTTAAAAAATTTCGTATTTCCAAGAAAAAAGAAGGCGCAGAGGAGGAAAGCAAGGGCAATGAACTGCTCGCATTTGTTTTTTCCTTTCTTTTATATATGGGTGTGATCATTATCGGGTCGGGTCTCATGCAGTCTGTTATCGAAGAAAAAGCCAGTCGGATTATCGAGGTGCTTCTCTCCTCGACCCACGCGCAAGAGTTGATGGTCGGTAAAATAATCGGTGCCAGTCTGTCGGGATTGCTACAAATGGTGATCTGGATCATCCCTGTTCTGTTTGTCAGCTTTAGCGCGCTATTGGTTATCCCTCCGGAATTCCATCTTAAGGTAGATTCTGGGTTATTTATCTATTTCTTCATAAATTATACCGTGGGATTGTTTATCTACCTGGGGCTATTTGCGGCTGTTGGATCCATATTTGATAACAGCCAAGACGCCCAATCCGGCACATGGCCTGTGGCCTTATTAGTGGCAATTCCTTTCATGATCGGCATATCGATTGTGATGAATCCTGGGAGCATCCTGTCTGAGGTCTGCTCATTTTTACCTTTTTTCACTATTTTTGTCATGCCCGCCCGCATGGCTCTTATCGACGTGCCGACCTGGCAACTTTTAGTCCCGCCGATTATTAATATTCTCACGCTGACCGTCACCTTTAAATTAGCGGCAAAGATATATCGGGTCGGTATCCTTATGACAGGAAAAAAACCGCTATGGTCAGATGTGGTCAAGTGGGTGCGTTATAAATATTAAAGTAATTTAACTTATTTAAATTTATTGAATCGGGGAGAGCTATGAAACATCCATTTACTCGTGAAAATGTCTTAAACAACCGTGATTTGATCTGGTCGGAGATTACTGGATCGAGACTCCATTGCCGGAATTGGCAGATCGAAGCCCCATTGCGGATGCTGATCAACAACCTATTGCAGGCGGCTCGTCCCGAGGAACTGATCGTGTATGGGGGAACGGGCAGAGCGGCTCGCAATTGGGATGCTTTTGACGCAATTGTCTCGGCTTTGCTGAATCTGGAGCCGGATCAGACCCTTTTAATTCAATCTGGGAAGCCTGTTGCGATATTGAGAACGCATTCCTATTCGCCCCGCGTTCTGATCTCCAACTCGATGATCGTGCCAATATGGGACACGGACGCGTATTATGACGAATTGTGGGACAAAGGTCTGATGATGTACGGACAGATGACAGCAGGTAGCTGGATATTTATTGGGCAACAGGGCATCATCCAGGGCACGTACGAGACATTTGCCGCGGCTTCCCAACCGTTTGGCGGATCCCTCAAAGGTAAATTTCTCTTGACCGGCGGTCTGGGGAATATGGGCGGCGCGCAAGCCTTAGCCGCGACAATGTGCGATGCTTCCGCGATCCTTGTCGATTTTCAAGAACAGGTGATCGACCGAGTGATTAACGAGGGATTCTGCGACGTGAAAGCCAAGTCGATCCAGGAGGCGTTAGACCTGGCTATTGACGCGAAAGAGAAGGGAAAACCCCTATCTATCGGTCTGTTAGGCAATGCCGCGGAGGTCTTTCCGGCAATCTTGGAGAAAGGCAAAGCCGATCCGCGTTATATGCCCGATGTCGTGACCGATCAAACCTCCGCGCATGAACCAATGAGCTACTATCCCATTGAATTGCCGTTAGATGTGCAGTATGACAAAAAATTCCTGAACCCCAACAGCGGCATGCTGGACTCCGATCTACTGGCTCGATATTGGCGACCTCGTGAAGAATTTGTCCGGTTGGCAAAGGAGTCCATGAGCAAACATGTCCAGGCTATGCTCGGGTTTCAAGACGCGGGCGCGACTGTTTTTGACTATGGCAACGGGATCCGTAAGTACGCGGAGGAAATGGGCGTGACAAACGCGATGGAGATTCAAGGATTTGTGTTGAAATATGTTCGTCCCCTGTTTTGCGAAGGCAGAGGACCCTTCCGTTGGGTCGCGCTCTCCGGCAATAAAGAGGATATTTTCAAGACAGACGAGGTCGTGATGCGCGAATTTTCCGACAATAAATTGCTGGTAAATTGGATAAAATTGGTGCAAGAGAAATTGGACCTGGACAAACAGCCTGGGTTGCCGGCTCGGGTCTGCTGGCTGGGTTACGGCGAGCGAGCGCGGATGGGTCGGATTATAAACGATATGGTCGCGTCGGGAGAAATCTCAGCACCAATTGTCGTAGGTCGCGATCATTTGGATTGTGGATCGGTCGCATCTCCGCTGCGAGAAACCGAAGGTATGAGGGACGGTAGCGACGCAGTAGCGGATTGGGCAATCCTGAACGCGTTGGTCAATACTGCATCCGGAGCTACCTGGGTCTCTCTACACGACGGCGGGGGCGTGGGTCACGGAAAGTCTATCCATGCCGGGCAAGTCACCGTTCTGGACGGTACGCCGGAAATGGCGAGCCGGTTGGAACGGGTTTTTACCAATGATCCAGGAATGGGAATTGCCCGCCATGTGGACGCAGGTTATGAACGGGCGATTGAAATCGCGAATCAAAAAGAAGTCGCAATCCCAATGTTGAATTATCTAAGTAAGGCGCTCTTTTGAAAAAATATCGACGTATATCTCATAGGAACCTCAGCCCTGTTTTTTCCATTATAAAGCGCTGGGTTGCCGTCATTTTTTTGTCAACCATTCTCCTCATACCCTGTCGGGATTTGGCGAACAGTGATATTGATGAAAATAACGACCCCAACCAGGGGATTCCATTGTTGGGGTTTTTTTTCCAATCAAAAGAAACAAAGTGCCGTGAGCAGATGAGACGCGCTAAGGATTCCCAAGAAAATTTGGATTATGCCGAAGCGATTCGTGTGTTAAACGCGGTTATTAAGGAGGGACCTCCTCTTCGACTTTTGGCAGAGGCGCGATATCGTCGCGGCTATTTGTATGAGCTTATCGGGGACGACGAATCCGCCATGGCTGACCTGGAGATCGCTATCAACGCTTTCCCCTCCTTCCCGATTTTGAAAGATGGCCTTTATCGATTGGGAGAAATATATTATCGGACAGGGGACTTTACCAAAGCGGGCAGGCTTCTCTCGGACGCTATGCATTACTTTCCGGACGATTTGCGTCATCAAAAGGCGATTTTTCAGATGGGCTATATCGCTCAAGAGGAGGGGAAAAAAGAATTTTCTGCCGCGATGTTCGACTCGTTTATTACAATAGCTCCCGATTTGGCAGACTTCGGAATTTTCCAAAAAGCCCAATCCGAGCAGGCAGCGGGTGATTATAGCGCGGCTCTTCTGCTGTATCAAGAGATGCAGCGGGCGCGTCCGGATAGTCCGCTTTTTTCCGAAGCGAGTCTGGAGATTGCCTTTTGTTACCTATTTTCAGGCGATTATGCGCGCGCGGAAAAGGAGTTGAAAAGGCTTCGCGGCGGCTCCTCAGACAAAATTAAGTTTGATTATTATCTCGCTGTATGCGCTCAGAACCAGGGTCTTCGGGAGGAAGCACTGCGGGATTTTCGTCGTATAGTTTCCGATTATCCTAAAAATGGATTTGCCCGTCATGCGCTTTCTAAAATAAAAGTATTGACAGATGGGAAATTTTCCCCGATGGATTATTATCATGCGGGAGCCATCCGTTTCCATCGGAGAGAGCTGCGAAAAGCGGCTGCAAATTTCAACAATTTTATAAAAAAATCCCCGGATAACCCGTTGGTAAAAGACGCCCGTTTGATGCTGGGAAGGGTCTACCATCGTCAGGAAAAATATAAAAAAGCGATCTCATCTCTGAAAGTATTTTTGAAAAATGCGAAAGATCATCCGAGAAGGAGCGAGGGAATTTATTACTTAGCAAATAGTTATGTTCGCCACGGTCAACATTTAGACGCGATTGAGCAGTTTGAAAAATTGTTGTCCGAGTTCCCTAAATGCGACTACGCGGACGACGCCTTGCATGAAACTGCGCGCAGTCTGGAGAGTCTGGCGCAGTTTGATAAAGCTCGGAAAATTTATCAGCAACTATGGAAAACATTTCCAAAACGGGCTCTCAGCCAAAAAGTGCATTATGAGATTGGTCTGAATTTTTATATGGATGGGCAATATCAAGAAGCTGAGAGGGTTTTTTCTCAGATCGCAGATTCGAATCCGGGTATGGAGATGGAGCAGACCGCAATTTATTGGCTCGCAAAAAGTTATTTTGCCGAAGGAGATTTCGAGAAAGGCAAAAAATCGCTTGAACGTTTAAAAAAGAGCTATCCAAACTCATATTATTTTTCTTTTGATGAACATGGGAAATTTATTCCTGATTCTTATGATCAAAAAAATTTTTTATATTCAAAACCGCGTCAAATGGCGGCTTCTGATCTGATTTTATTGGAAAATTGGCTGGCGAAACAGACCGCGGATTCTCTTGTTAATCGCTCCAAGTCGATATTGTACGCGGACTCCAATTTTAAAAAAGGGGAAATTTTTACATCGCTCGATATGAGAGGCGAGGCAAAAAAAAAGTTCAAGCAAGTAGAGAGTGCTTTCAAAAAAGACGCGGCCGCGCTTTGTTATCTTTTGGGTTACTATTTGGAACATAAATATTATCTTCGCTCTATGGTGTGCGCTCGAAATATCGCCAATGCGACCGACCCAGACCACATTCCCGATTTTCTGCACCGCTTCATCTACCCGCTTCATTACCCGGAACTGATATCTGCGGCTGCCGAAAAGTATGATATAGACCCGCTTTTTGTCTGCGCTTTAATCCGCCAGGAAAGTATGTTCGAGGCGCAGATCGCTTCCCGAGCCAATGCCCAGGGCTTGATGCAAATTATTCCATCTACTGGAAAATATATCGCAAAGGAATTGGGCGTGGAGGATTTCCGGCTGGAGTCGTTGCATTCTCCCAAGCGCAGTCTGGATTTTGGGCTATGGTATCTGAGCGATATTTCGTCCAAAAATGAGAACAGGTTGCCTCGCGCTTTAGCCGGATATAACGGGGGACCAGGCAATATCAGGCGCTGGACAGAAATGACGGTCACGGGTGGAGACGATATGCTTTCTGAAAAAATCACCTATCGAGAAACTCGGAAATATGTAAAAAGGATCCTAAGCCATTACCTTTATTATCAACAACTTTGGGGAGATTCTTTCATAAAAGAGCCTGATAGCGACTGACGCTTGAAAAATTTTTTAGAATGAGACATGATTTTGGAGAGTGAAATGGAAGAAATTTTTGAGTTGAAAAACGTGTTAATGAAACAGCAGTACGGAATTGCATTGAGTCTGGTTGAGGAGATGGAAGAGATGAGCCGCGATGATAAGATCAATAAGATCAAAAGCCTCATGAAAATTTTACTCCTCCATCTTATTAAACAAGAGGTTGAATAACGCTCTACCCGTTCCTGGAATCTCTCTATCGAAAATTCAATAGATCAGATCAAAGATACAAACAAGCGTCGCAAGGCAGGCGGTTCTTCTTATCTAACTGGGTCGGAATTATTAAATACCATTGAAGAGGCGTATCCCTTTGCCCTAAAAATGGCTGCTTTGGAAGCGTTTGAAGGCAAGTTCACTCATAAAGAACTTGCTAAAAAAATCAACTCTGATCAAATAAAAAACAAATCTCTCGGACTGATTCAATAGACCTCGTCGAATCCGCGGCTGAGGCGATGGGATTTTTCTTCTACGAGTTGCTGGACAATTTTCAGCTCGTCCTGATGGGTTGGTGCTAATCCGTCCAGTTTCCGATGGAGAAGATAGCGCAAAATACGACCGATCTCCGGGCCCGATTCAACGCCCATTTCAATAATTTCCTTGCCGGTGGTTTTCACTTTAAAATTGGCTAATGCATGGAAATAATGCGATATTTTTTCCTCGACAATGCTTTCCTTCGAATCCGCCATCAGATAGAGCATGACCTCCGCCGAACGAAGGTGAAGCGTGTCATAAATATGGCTGTTTTGGACTCCTCTCCTATCCGATAGCGCGGCGATAACCTGTTCTTTGTGAGTGATCATCTCAAAAATTTTGTTCTTTACATGACGATGCCAGGTCAATTTATCGACAAACTTTTCCGCCTCTCGCAACTGCATCTTGGAAGTCATGCCCAGCAGATAGATCACCCACGGTTTGATTTTATGGTGACGAAACTCCATTTTATACCAGATCAAAACGCGATGAATCTCCTCAAATAGGTGGAACACCCCTTTGTTATACGCGATTTTTGGATGAATTTGCTCCAATATTTTAAACTCGCCGAGTCGTTTCACCGCGTGATACGGCTTCTCCTCGCTGAGAATATTGATCAACTCTTCACGAATGCGTTGCGCGGCTACCCGTTTCAAAATTTTATCTTCAGCCGCGATTTTTAACAGGGACTCGGTATTCTTGTCAATAGAAAATCCGAAGCGCTGCTCGAAACGAATTGCACGCAGGATACGGGTTGGATCGTCGTAAAAACTCCCGTTATGCAGTGCTCGCAACACACGGAGGGAGAGGTCTCGTCGTCCCCCGAACAGATCGAAGATATGACCGAAACGGTGGTGGTTTATCTGAACGGCAATTGCGTTGATGGTAAAATCTCGACGGTAGAGATCGTTTTTTATAGAGCTGGTTTCGACCTCAGGGAGCGCGCCGGGATGCTGGTATCGCTCCAATCTTGCCGTGGTTATATCAATTTTTAAACCGCCTTTAATGTAGGAGTCGGGCAGGGACAAGACCACTGTTTGGAATCGTCGGAACGTCTTGCGTTTGAAGGTCATACGCTTGCCCATATATCGCTCGCAAAAGAACTCAGCAAACTCGATAGCGTCGCCCTCGACCACGATATCTATATCATAATTCTTTTGTTTTAGTAGCAAATCCCGAACAAATCCGCCGACAAGATACACCCCCATTCCGGTGGTATTACCAGCTTCCCCGAGATGGCTCAATAATCGCATCATGTCCGATGACAGCCTTTTTCGCAAGTGAGGACCCGCGTCGTCAAAATCAAATTCCGGCGGCAACTCATACTCAACCTGATTGATATTCATCCTTGCCGCAGCCATGAGCAGATCTTCTCGTGTCACAATACCGACCAATCTTTTTTTTCTCAGGATCGGGACACTGCCAATTTTGTTATGGATCATCAGGCGTTGAAGATCGTTATATGTTGCTTTGTATTCCGCGGTGATCACTCTCGCGGTCATACAGATGCGGATATTTCGCTCGCCAAATCCTTGAGACACAGCTTTTGCCACGTCGGTTTTGGTCACGATTCCCATGAGCTTTCGGTTCGCATCCAAGATGCACATATACTTATGGTGCATCATCATCAGGCGCGTCCTGACATTCTTGACCGACTCTGTTTCTGGAACAGAATCCACTGGCGCGTTCATAATATCCCTTGCCGTCAGCATAGGATAAACATGATCTTCCAATAGCTTGATCAACCGTTGCTTTTGCTCTATCAGAGAATCTTTCCGGACAGTTGCCGCCGCGGCGGAAAAGTGACCCCCGCCGCCCATTTTCTCCAGAATTTTTCCTACATGAACCGATTCGATCACGCTGCGTCCGATAACATAAATTCGGTTCACCATCTTGATTACTAGAAAAATAACCAAAAAACCATCATAATGCCTCTCAATCTTTCCGGCAAGAATAGCGGCTTCATTCACATAATCGTCACACTCAGCGACCGCAATCGCGATATTAATGCCCCGAATCTGATGCGTCTCAATATTCTGTAAGAGAGTGTTCAAAAGTTTCAATTGGTCGATATTCAGGTTGCTGCTGTCGAGATATTCCTTGATCATCTTTAAGTCAGCACCGCAAGAAAGCAGATACGCGCAGGCTTTCATATCCCGCTCTGTGGTCGAGATATGAACAAAATTTCCTGTATCTTCATAGATACCAAGGGCAAACAGCGTAGCTTCAAAAGGGGAAATATTGACGCCCTTTTTGATCAGCTCCTCGACCATAATCGTGGTTGTCGCGCCGACCGACATTATGATCTTGAACTCAGCCTCCGGATTCAAATCGCTGTGAAGGTGATGATCAAAAATATGGATAGGCAGTTGCCCGCTTCGAGCAAGATCGGAAAAATTGCCCAACCGGTCGAGCCGGCTGTTATCGACCAGAATCAAACGGCTAATTTGATCTCGACGAACTTTTTTCGCTTTGATAAACGGGAATTTGTCCTTATATTTTTTGATAAACTTATTTACATTCTCCTGATTGCCGCCTTGCAAACAAATTTTTGAGTTTGGATACATCTTCTGAGCGGCAACCGCGGCGGCGAGGCAGTCGAAGTCCACATTGATCGAGCTTAAAATTAAATCCATATTCTAAATCACCGCCTATCCTGGATTATTCGTCATCACGGAAATCGATCCGCAGATTACGCAGATTATCGCAGATTAAGAATTGATAATTAAAGAATTATATCTTTTTTGCCAAATTTTCTTTGTATTGAGTTACAAGATTTCTGTCCGTTCAGGTTCGGTTATGGCGCACAAAAATAAATCGGTCACATTTTGTAGCATTATGTGACGCTGTCACGAAATTACGCTGTTTCCATCGCCTTGTCAATATAAAAAAGAATGGCTGGTTTTTTTAAACCGATGTGATTCGATGTGATATGAAAAACGCGGTCTCTCTATGTAGACAGACCGCGCTTGGAAAATAATTTTCATCAAAAAATGTGAATCGACTTATTCCAGTGGATTCTCTTGATACATTTCTACATCCTCTTCGTTATAACCCAATTCCTTCCAGTCCAGAACCCCGTCTGGAGAATGGCAGTCGGTGCAAGTCAGCGAGCCTTCCAGTCGGATCGAATGGCTGATCTCCATCAAGGCGTCCTGCGGAATCCAACGCGGATCGACTTTGCCCTCTTTTACGTTCGCAGCATCGTCGTAAGAGCCTCTATCCCAGCCGTCAATATAGTCTCCGGAACCGTCGTCCATAAAAGTCATAAACTTGTTCATCATATAGACGTCGAACATCCAGCCGTACATCTTCTTCATCATGCTTTTTTTCATCTCTTCTTTCACGGCGAGATCCGGATCTCCGGTTTTATAATAGGTGGGAAGGTTATAAGGGAGGTACATTCCTCCAAAAGGACCCATATTTTGCAAATCGATATGTTGTCGGCCATTAAATTTCTTCATAGCATAGAGCTTTGAAGGGCGTCCTTTTTTGGCGATCGGACGCATGACCCGCTCATACCAGGCCTCATAATCGAAATCCTGATATTCAGGCCATACATAAGTGGGTTTATAGAATCGATACAAATTTTCTCCGTTGGGATTATCTCCAATCGGATTCCCCAAAAAGGTGCCGTCGCCATTCCACCAGGCATACGCGATCCCTGATCCGGGCTCGGTCTCTTTTTCTATATCGTCATAAACATAAATGCCGTGATCTTCCTCAAAGACCGGGTTCGCAAAATCTCTTCTCGTTGCATTGTCCGGCTGTAAGGAGGGAATGTGGCAGGTCTGACAAGCGATCAATTCAATATGACCGTTTAAAAAATCGTCTATCTCCTCATTTTCGTTATGCGGCTCGGTTGTGTGGCAGTTCTCGCAAGCCACCTCCACATGGGGCAGATCGTTCGCCATCATGGTTGTCGTATGCGTGCCTTTTGCAATATAATGACCCTCGGTGGTGTGACACTCAATGCAGGAAATACTAGCCGCGGCATGAACGTCCCATGAAGGCGAAAAGGGGGTTCCACGCTTAGATCCTGGATGCGCCACGCGCGGTCGCTCATGCCCCAGATTTAGCTGGCTTTGCATATAGGAGGAGTCGGCCTGATCAATATAAATATCGCCGCCAAAATTATGCTGATGACACCGCAGGCATGCTTGCGCGGTCGGCGTTCCAACAGCCATAGCGGCTTTCATAGACCGATCTTGATCCCAACGCCCTCTGCCCTCTTCATTGACAACCAATTGTTTTTGATTCATATCGTAAGCGATCGAATGGCAGATCAAACAATCTATCGCGTCCTTCTCTTTTTGGGTGGTCCCGTAGAATGGCATCATATCTCCGAGCGGAGCCTGATATTGCCCCCCGATATGACACTGCCCGCATCCTTCCGAAAGCGTATGCCCTTCTTTTGTCTCCGCCAATTCCGCCCAGGCGGTCATAGCAAAAGAACCAGGCTTAGGACAGGGACGATTGATCTTGCCCATCTTAAAATTGTCGGCAAGTTTCCCGTTAAAACCATAGACATTGGGGTGTTCTTCGGTATAAAATCGGTAATGCGCGGATGTGGTCAAATTCTTCATCAGACCGACCGTCTTCTCCTCGCCGGTAGCCGCGTCGGTTATGGATATCTCACGATGGCATTGCAGGCAGGTCTTGGGTCCTTCGTAAGAGAGAATCCCCTGCTCGCGAAAACGCTCAATATGGTCAAAACTCCCATCATAGCGAGACGCTAACTCGTTTGCTATCTTATCAAACTCATCGTTGGAAACCGCAACAACTTCAAAATCAATTTGATCCGGTCGGCTGTCTGATGGCAACATTTTATTGATGAAACTGGAACAGCCAAGATTCAATAAAGCGACCAAAAGAACGAAAATCAGTAGGCTCTCGCCCAGATGCCTCATATTCATTGCTTTTTCTCCTTAATATCAAATATTGTTAAACATAGAAAAATTTAAGTTGCTCTATATTTGTAATTAGCAACTATAGGGTCAAAAAAAATTATTACAAAAAAAATAAAAGTGAGCACCGACTCAGGTTTCCACGAATGCAAATCTATAGATTTTTGCTTAATTTTGTTATTCGCGTGTGCATTAACCACTGAATCGTAAAAAAATCGAATTAAAACTTAACTTTTTTAGAGAATTACTCCTTTTCTCGCATAACACCTCCTCCAGAATCCACAGTTGTTGTCAAAAATTAATAGAATCAATTTGTTATATGTTTGCAAGTAACAACAAAATAGCCAAAAAAATTATTTGAATACTTTTTTTGGGACAGAATAGAAAAAATTAAGTCCCCATTTTTATGATACGAAATATATAAAGTTTGATATGCATTGCAATAGAAAATGAGGGGCTGTTTCAAAAAAAAATTATCCGGGGTGAGAGGTATGGGATTTTGGAAGTAGAAAAATCAAAAATCACTCGCTCGATTCATTTTTTTGTTTCTTTTGCCAAATTTTCTGCTACTTTATTCTTAGGATTATGAATTTATTAAGTCCCCCCTGTGATAAGGATTTTTCAGAATGGCGTCCTGGAGGCGCGGAAAAACGGACGAATTCGTGATTCTAATCCTCTGCGCCCTCCTGATATTTTTTGTGACGAGTCATACAGATTAGGAGACAGTCGAATGAGAAATCTCATTCCTGAATTCATTCATAACAATTTTAAGCATGGTCGTTTTTCCGGTCAATTTTCAGCAGTCAGCCTATTTGTGGATATTTCCGGATTTACCCCAATGACAGAGAAACTGATGCAGCGCGGAATGGTAGGCGCGGAAATTCTTGCAAAGACGTTGCTAATGGTTTTTGATCCTCTTGTGAATGCGATTTATGCGCATGACGGGATTATTACCGGCTTTGCTGGGGATGCGTTTACTGCGCTTTTCCCGTTTTCTTCGACCGAGTCTAAATTGGAAACGAAAACGGTCTACCGTCGCGCGTTTGCCGCCGCCTATACAATTCATCGCCGTATGGCTGACAATCCATATCGGAAAAACCGATTCGGCACATTTTTTTTCGGAGTGAAAGTAGGGGTTGCGAGCGGGGATGTAGAATGGGAGATTCGCCGCTCGGTGAATGAACCTCATCAGTATATTTATTACTTTCGGGGATCGGCAATCGACAATTGCGCGTATGCCGAGCATAAAGCAAGCAGCGGAGATTTGATTATTGCTCGGCTGGTTTATTATAATCTCCAAGACCAGGTCCTGGGCGAGCCGCTCGGAAAGAGCTATTCCCAATCCAATTATTTTCGAATCAAAAAAAGCCAAAAGAAGTTGATCGCGCAGAGATCTATCCGACCCTGGGAGGCTGATCCAAATATTCAGATTGTTTTTTTACCTCCAGAAGTGATCTATATGGAGGCACAGGGGGAATTTAGGCATGTAGTATCTGTTTTTATCAGCCTAAAAGATATCCAAGACAATGAACAAATCGACCTTTTTTCCCAGCGGCTTTTTCCCCTGCTCCAGAAATATCGCGGCAGAATGACCCGATTCGACTTTGGTGATAAAGGGTGCAATCTGCTCCTCTTTTGGGGGACGCCGATACATTTTGAGAACGATCTTGAGCGGGCACTCAATTTTTTGCTGGATTTAAAAGAGGATTTGGACTTATTAAGAAAAAGGGAGGAAAAAACTCCAATTTTTCGAGCTGGAGTGACAAGCCAACAGATGTATTCCGGTTATGTCGGGGGTCAAGCTCAGGGAGAATTTAGTTGTTATGGCCCTGGAGTAATTTTAGCCGCCCGGATGATGATGGGAGCAGACTGGGACGATATCCTGTTGAGTCAGGAGACTGTCAAGTTGATCGATCAATCTTTTAATACAAAAAATATTGGTACATTCAGCTTTAAAGGATTTAAGACAAAAAAATCGATTTATCGGCTCATGGGCAGATCGGACAGTGCTCGGTCATTGATATTCGGCGGTTTGTTGATCGGTCGCGATCCGGAACTAAAACAGTTGCACGCGCTTTATGAACAGACCGCAGGAGCTTCTCAGTCCAAGATACGCGTCAAGGTCGTAACGATTTACGGCGATGCAGGTATGGGGAAAAGCCACCTGGTATTCGAGTTTCGCCAACAGATTTTGCGTCGCTATCTTGTATGGTGGCTTTATTGTCCTTCCGATGAAATATTGCATAAATCTTTGCAACCTTTTATTCGCTTTCTTTCCCGATTTTTTAATCAACGGACCGATAGATCGGAAGATGAAAATGAGATCAAATTCAACGATCGGTTCAATGATCTTGTCAAGACATTAAAATCTATCCGGAAACAGTCTCCTCTTATTGAGGAGATTATTTCTGAACTGAATCGCACCCGTTCTTTTCTAGCCGCTCCCGTCAATTTATTCACGAAAGATTCTCTGTTTACGCGTTTAGACCCGAAGCTGCGTTTTGAGAATTTGCTGATCGCCTTTATCAATTTGGTCAAAGGATTAAGTTTTCTGCGCCCTGTGGTTATTTCCATAGAAGACCTTCACTGGATTGACGACGACTCGAAGATTTTGCTGAAAAGGCTGGTATTGAGTCTTTGGAATCGTCCGGTATTGATAATCTGCACAAGCCGCTATCTCGACGACGGGACTAAGCCGAAAGCGATAGTAGACCTCAAGGATTCTTTCGAAAGCGGACTGGTGGAAGAGATAAATCTCGGCTATTTGGCGAGACAAGAGATAAAAACCGTTGCCGAGTTGATCATAGGCGGTTCGGTCGGGAAGGATGTCGTCGAGTTTCTGCAGGAAAAGACAGGGGGTAATCCTTTCTTTGTTGAGCAGATGACTTTTAATTTGATGGAACAGGGGGTATTGAAAAAAGAGGAGATCGCCTCTAACGATTCGCCAGAACAGGAGATGTCGGATTCTCATTTCATATATCACTTACAAAGTTCCGAGTTGAAGAGCGTGCCGGCAAACATCTCCAATGTGTTGATTTCCCGTTTGGATAGACTTCCGCTGAATGTCAAGCAGGTCGTACAAACCGCCTCGGTGCTTGGTCCGGAGTTCAGCTCCTTGATTCTTAAGGAGATGCTGATGGATTCGCAGGAATTCGAGTCTGAAATTGAGGTGGCGGTTCGGGCGATTATATGGCGTGCGCAGTCTTCAAAAGTCTATGCGTTTAATCATGCTTTAATGCGAGACGCGGCTTATGACATGCAGCTGCGATCTCGTCTCCAAGAGCTGCACAAACGCGCGGCTCAGACCATCGAAAATATCTATTCGGATGATCTTTTGTCCCATTTAACGGAATTGGGTTATCATTACGATAAAGCCGGTATGTTCCAAAACGCGATTTTCTACTATAAAAAAGCCGTGGACCAGGCGAAAAGCAATTATCAAAATAAGGACGCATTGACGCTTTATAGCCGTCTTTTATCGTTAATGAAGGAAATAAAGAATCAGCCGGAGCAATTGCCGCTCTATGTTGAGTCGCTTTATAATAAAGGAAAAATTCTGCTGCGAATCGGTCAATGGGATCAAGCTGAAACGGTTTTTCTGGAAATCGCCTCTTTGGTCAAAGAAGAAAACGACCCAATTATCACAGCCCGCGTGCAACGTCAGATTGGCTGGATATATTATCTGCGCGGCATGGACAACGAGGCTATGGATTATCTGAATAAATCTCTGGAGTTGAGTGCTTCTGTCAACGATTTAAAAGGGATCGCTTTTGTCAATGGACAGATCGGCAAGGTCTATCTGCGGAGCGGCGAATATGAAAAAGCGTTGATATGTCAACAAAAAAGCCTGAGTTTATGCAACAATCTGGGTCTGAAGCAGAAGGCGGCGTTTGCTGGAGCCAATGTCGGGGAGGTTTACTATAATAAAGGGCATTTCGGTCTTGCCGAGATGTTTTATCGCCAATCTTCAGAAATCTATCGGGAAGCAAAGGATCAGTATGGTTTAGCCATCGCTTATGGCGGATTGGGCAGAACTTCCTGGCGAAAGGGCGATTATCCGAACGCGATGCAGGAGCTGGAGAAAGAGCTGAGGATTATGCAGGAATTGGGTGATAGACGGCATGTTTCAGTCGCTCTCGAGCAGATCGGTGCTGTGTACTCGGAAATGGGTAAATATGATCAGGCACTGGAGCATCTTCAGCAATCGTTAGCCATTGCTATCGAGTTAGGAGACCGAGCGAGCGAGGCAAAATCGGCGCGGCTGATCGGCGCGGTTTATCGAAAAAAAGGAGATTTTCATCAAGCGATCGATTGGTTGTCAAAAAAAGCCCTGCCCTATACGCTTGCCGCCCATGATAAAAGCGAAATTCCGAACGTTATGTTTAATATTGCCTTAACATACCAATGTCTGGGGAAATACAATCAAGCTATGAAGCATTATGAGTCGGGTCTCGCGCTGCGAGAGATCATGGACGACCGAAACGGGGTCTCTATATATCTTGGTCATATCGCTTCCTTGTTTGCGGATATGGGCAATTATCACGAGGCTATCGATAGATACGACAAGGCTATCGCTTTGGGCAGGACATTGGGTATCCGTTTTTGGCTTGCCGGCTATCTGATCGGAAAGGCGGGAGTTTTATATCGAATGGGAAAGAATGATGATGCCCTGTCGGCAAATATCGAGGGAATGAGGCTGGCTGAACGGGTGAATAATAAAGCGTTTATCTTTCAGGGAAAATTGCTGTCAATAAAAATTAAGGCGGCAAATTTTAGCATACAAGGAGGCTTGTCCAACTTGTCTAAATTAAAAGAAATGCTTTCATCTGCAAAAGAAACGTATGAGATGGCTGATCTGAATTATGAGCTTTATCGCTTTTCAAAGTTATATCGTCAGCCAAAGCACGTTGTGGAAAAATATCGTTGGGACGCGTCTTCATTTTATCAGAAATTGTATCAATCCAGCCCGAATATACGCTATAAAATGAAATTAAATGCGTTACACACTGGACGCTGCACTATTTAATATGAGACATCGTATATACGAAAAAAAGGCGAGGGAAAGGAGAATAAGGCTATGTCAAATACATCAATTCGTAAGATTGAGGTGGTTGACTATGACCCAAAATGGGTTGATCGATTTCATCAAGAGGCGGAGAAGCTCAAGACAGAGTTCCGCGATAGTATTTTGCGAATTCATCACTTTGGCAGCACGTCGATACCGGGAATGCCGGCTAAACCGGTTATCGATATTTTGGTCGAGGTGGTCGATATTAACGAAGTGGATCGGGGGACAGATAAGATGATCAAATCAGGTTATTTTTCAAAAGGAGAATTTGGGATTGCAGGGCGCCGATTTTTCGGTAGAGGAACCGAGGCTTTTCGCACCCATCATATTCACTTTTATCAAGCAGGCAATTCCGAGATCGATCGGCATCTTGATTTTCGAGATTATATGCTGGCTCATCCCAATGAGAAACGAGCATACGGTCGTCTGAAATGGGAATTGGCGGAAAAATTTCCGGAAAGTATCAACGGCTATAATCAAGGAAAGGCTCCATTTATCACAGAGATCGACCGGAAATCAAGAATTTGGAAAAGCAATATGTCCGAGTCCGGTCACAGGGATTGATAAACGTTTTCCCGATTCCCCCTAATTGCTTTATGCTATGAACATTATAGACTGTTTTGGGTAGGGCGGAAAGTTATTGAGAAAAAAAAATTGAAATAAAAAAAAAGGAGTATGGCAAATTATGGAGAGACGGATGAGTAATCCCGCGGAGCTTCGTAAGGACTTAAACGAATATCTGGCAAAACAGTATGTCGAAGGGCAGCGGCTTCCGAACGCTGATAAATATAAAGAGGATTCAGGCGAAAAAACAACGTCGAATCGGCCGGAAGGCGTTGATTTTGATCTGAAGCCGGAGGAGTTGGAGCGGTTTCTGAACCGATATGTCATCAAGCAGGAGGGAGCCGTCGAGGTGCTGGCGACAAAAATTTGCACCCATTTCAACCGCATGAAATTAGAGGTGTCAGAATCGGAAGAAGAGCGCATTATCGGCAATATCAAGAGCAATATTTTAATGATCGGTCCCACAGGAGTGGGGAAAACCTATATCATCAAACTGATTGCCAAGCGGATCGGGGTGCCGTTTGTCAAAGGCGACGCGACAAAATTTAGCGAGACCGGTTATGTGGGAGGCGATGTCGAAGATATGGTTCGAGATCTGGTCAGAGAAGCCGACGGCGACATCGGACTCGCGGAATATGGTATCATCTATCTTGATGAGGTCGATAAAATTGCCGGCTCCAGAAACGCTCTGGGCATAGACGTTTCCCGCACGGGGGTACAACGGAATTTGCTGAAGCTCATGGAAGAGGCCGAGGTCGATCTGAAGGTCCCGCATGACCTTGCCTCCCAGATGGAAGCCGCGATGGAAGCTCAGCGCACCGGTAAGGTGAATCGCAAAAAAATCAATACAAAAAATATTTTGTTTGTGATGAGCGGCGCGTTTACTGGATTAGAGGAGATTATCGACAAGCGGATGCATGAGCAATCGGTGGGCTTTCAGGGAAATCCCAAACGCGTGACTACCAATAAGAACGATTGGTTGGGTCGAGTCCGCACCGAAGACCTGATCAAATATGGCTTTGAATCCGAGTTCGTGGGTCGGCTACCGGTGGTCACTGTGCTGAACGATTTGGACGCGGACGGGCTGTATCAAATATTAAAAATCCCCACAAGCTCGGTTATTTTGGGAAAGAAAAAGGACTTTAAAGCCTATTCAATCGACCTGGAATTTGAAGACGAGACCCTTCGCTTGATCGCTGACATGGCTTATGAGGAGAGAACCGGTGCTCGAGGTTTGGTCGGCGTGTCTGAGCGAATTTTGATCAAATTTGAGAAAAAGTTGCCCTCTTCTGAAATCAAAAGCTTTGTCGTGACCCCGGAAGTAGTCAAAAATCCCATTGTTGTGATCGATCGTATGCTCGTCGAAGATGCATGCTCACGTTTTCGGAAAATGTTTCTTGATAAGCACGGGATTCGCATTGAACTCGAGCCCAGCGCAATCGAATTCATTAAACAAAAAGCGAAAGATGGTAGGAGCGATTTCTTCTCGACGTGCTTGGTTTTGTTTCGAGATTATGAATATGGGCTGAAATTGGCAGGGAAAAAAGAGTTTTTGATCACCGGAAAAACTGCTATGAAACCAAAGAAATATTTGGATGAGTTGATCAAAAAATCCTATCAGTCTCCAGGAAAAGTGCCAGAATAAAGCCGAAACCTCGTTATCCAAATGAGAAAATAAAAATGTATGTTTCCAACCTTGCCCTGAAAAATTGGCGAAATTTCTCCGACGTGGATATCGACCTTGCCCATCGCGTATTTATTGTGGGTCCCAACGCGTGCGGAAAATCTAACCTATTGGATGTCTTTAGGTTTCTACGAGATATTGCTAAGGATGGAGGTGGGTTAAAAGAGGCGGTAAACACAAGGGGCGGCGTCTCCAAAATCCGCTCGCTCTCCGCCAGATCGCGTCCCGACGTTGAGATACACATCCATCTGGAGGATGAGACGGATCCCGCAGTCCATTGGACGTATGCGATTGGCTTTACTCAAATTGGAGGCGGTATCGCCAGCCTGAATCCCAAGTTGAGATATGAGCGCGTCAAAAAAGGAGAGAAAACTCTCTTGGATCGACCCAACGATCAGGACAAGGAAGATGGAAAGTTGCTTGAGTACACCTATCTGGAACAGCCGAACTCCAATAGAACGTTTCGGGAAATCGCGGATTTTTTGAAAGATATTCAATATCTGAATGTAGCTCCGCAGCTTCTTCGGGAATCCGCTTCTTTTTTAAGGGCGGATACAAAAGAGGATTTTTATGGTCATAAGTTGATCGAAAAAATGAACGGTACAAACAGAAATACCCGAAAGGCTTATCTGAAAAAAATCGAGAGCGTTTTGACCAAAGCGATCCCACAGCTTAAAAATCTCGAATTGATCAAAGATAATAGAGGGGTTCCGCATCTTCAGGCAACCTATCAACATTGGAGGGCAAGGGGAGCGCGTCAATGGGAAGATCAATTTTCTGACGGGACATTGCGGCTGATCGGTTTTTTGTGGTCCCTATTAAACGGCTCAAAACCTCTTTTATTAGAAGAGCCGGAACTGTCTCTTCATCCGGGATTGGTTGAGTTACTCGCCGGCGTGATTGCCAGGCTACAAAGAAGAACCAAACTCAAAATTCTCCGGCAAGTTATTCTCAGCACACATAGTTATGAGCTGCTTTCCGACCCAGGTATAGCTCCTGAGGAGATCCTGATGCTGATTCCGAAAAAAGAAGGAACAGAGGTCATAAACACGGCGTCGGATGAAGAGATCAAAAGTCTTCTTATGTCGGGTATGACTGCAGGAGAAGCCGTGTTGCCCGCGATCTCGTCTGTGGATTCCGCACAACTCATGCTTGAGTTTTAAACCATGCATGAAAAACGGATTAATTTGGTCGTCGAAGACCGGCTTCAGGAGGAAGCCCTAAAGAAAATTCTTGGGTCTATTCTACCGAAGTATCACATCCCCAGAGTTTTTTGCAAAAATGGGCGTGGGTATATCAAAAAAAAATTGGAATCTTTTAATCAAGCCTCCTCAATCACTCCCTATCTTGTATTAACCGATCTCGACCGAAATCCGTGCGCGCCCGATCTCATAAAGAAATGGGTAACTGACTTCGCGCTGCATCCTAATCTTATTTTTCGGGTTGCAGTGCGAGAGGTTGAAACATGGCTATTAGCGGATCGAAAAAATTTTGCCAATTTTCTTGGCGTTTCCAAAGATAAAATTTTGAGAGAAATCGAATCCGAAAAGTTTCCAAAACAGTTGATCGTACGTTTGGCTAAAAAATCAAAAAAACGGCTCATAAGAGAAAAAATTGTTCCTCGTTGCAAATATGTGAAAGTCGGTCCAGAGTATAATAGCGCATTAGTCGAATTTATTTTAACGAAATGGGATTACAAAGTTGCTGCCGAAGCGTCGAACAGCCTGTCAAAATTAATCCTCTCTTTGCGCCGTTTTGAACAGTAGAAGCGCGATTTAATCGGTGAGATCGCTAATCCTGCATTATTCATAAGCCTCGGAGAACCAGATATCTCAGATTTTTGATATTTAATGGGTTAAAGTCTATTTTTAACGACATTTCCAAGAGAACAGAATTTCAGAACCCTTATTTGGGCTTACTCTCTGCGCTCTCTGTGACTCTGTTGCGAATATAGTGAAATGCGCGCAAAAGCTCCGTTTTCCTGAAGAAAATTTGGCAAAAAAGATATAATTCTTTAATTATCAACAGGCGAAAAAATTTCTCAGACGTGATGAATTACTTGGTCTGAAAATCTTTTTAAGCACAATTGAGCCGGTTCGTATAGCGGACGCCTTAAAATTTTTATCCGAAGAAGAAAAGGTGATCGTGATCAATTCATTGCCTCTTGATTCCGCCTCAGTGGTTCTGGGAGAGACTGACGAGCAATCTCAGGAGGACATTGTCGAGGAGCTGGAATCTGAGAAGCTGGGTCAATTGCTGGATGAGATGGATTCCGACGATGCGGTTGATATTCTCGACGATCTTGAACCAGATGATCAAGAGGAAATTCTGGCGGAAATCGATAAGTCCAGCAAGGGACGAGCCGATGTGCTGCGAGATCTGTTGCAATATCCGGAAGACACCGCGGGCGGCATCATGGCTCCGGAACTGTTGACGGTCTATCAATGTCAGACTATCGGCGACGCGCTCAGCTTGTTCAAGGAGGCGAACGAGAATGATAAAATCGAGGATATTCACAACATTTTTGTCGTGGATAAGCATCATATCCTATGTGGACTCTTACCTCTTAAATCGTTGATCATATACTCCAATCGGAAGCTGGTCAAGGATGTTATGAATTCGGATTATCAATATGTTCCGGTAGAAGAGGATCAAGAGGTCGTGGCACACATTGTGCGAAAATACGATCTCTACTCCATCCCAGTGGTGGACGGAGATAAAAAGCTGGTGGGGCGCATTACCGCGGATGATATCTTGGATGTGATCGATGAGGAGGCGATCGAAGATATGTCCCATATCGCGGGCGTGACCCAAGAGGAATTTACTGAGGAGTCTGTGCTGCGTAGCGTGAGAAATCGAGTCCCCTGGCTGTTGATTGGTCTGTTCGGCGGGATCGTCTCAGCCACGATAATCAATTTTTTTGAAGACTCGCTGAAGCTCATCCTGGCACTTGCCTTTTTTGTGCCGGTCGTCACCGCGATGGGAGGAAATGCCGGAGTCCAATCGTCCGCGATTATTGTGAAACGCTTGGCGACAGGCGATATACACCCCCAATATTTGCTCAGCCGATTATCAAGAGAGATCCAGATCGCATTTTTGAACGGGCTGATCTGCTCGACATTTCTCACGCTGATCGTGACCTTGTGGCGGGGCGATTTTCTATTCGGTTTTTTGATCGGATTGGCACTTTTTTTAGTCATTCTTATCGCTACAGTGGTCGGAACCAGCGTCCCGCTGATCCTTAAATCCTTAGATATCGACCCGGCAATCGCTATGGGTCCCTTTGTCACCACGTCAAACGATGTTGTCGGTCTCATGCTCTATCTCGGAATTGCCAGCCTATTCATAAAATTTTTTTATTGAGATCAAAGCGAATCATTTTGCGTCTTCTTTCAGAAAACAGGGATAAAAAAAGGCGAGGGATATTCTCTCCTCGCCTGATGTCAAACGGTTTCCGTAATCTTTATTATCAGATTTTTGGACCAGCGTTGATAATTTCCTTGCTGCTTCCTTCCTCGAACTGCTTAAAATTATCCTTGAAAAGATCAGCCAATTTTTGCGCGGCTTTATCAAATTCCTCTTTATCCGGCCAATTCTCACGCGGGATGAGTAGTTTCGACGACACATTGGGGCACGATGTGGGGACCTCAAAACCAAATGTCGGGTCCGTGACCGTCTCCACGTTGTCCAGTTGACCGCTGTGGATAGCGTCGATAATCGCTCGCGTGGATGGAAGATCGATCCGCTCGCCCACGCCGTAGGGACCTCCGGTCAATCCTGTGCTGACGAGCCAAATTTTTGTGTCATTTTCCTTCGTATATTTCGCCAATAACTCCGCGTATTTGCTCGGATGCCAGACCATGAACGCGGCTCCGAAACAGGCAGAAAATGTGGCTTGTGGCTCAATGACCCCGACTTCAGTGCCAGCGACTTTTGCTGTATATCCACTGATAAAGTGGTACATTGCCTGCTCCGGCGTGAGTTTGCTGATAGGAGGAATCACTCCAAACGCGTCATACGTCAAGAACATTACATTTTTAGGATGCCCTGCAATGCTCGGTATTTTAGCGTTGGCAATGTGTTCGATCGGATAGGACGCTCGGGTATTTTCCGTGATCGACACATCGTCATAATCGATAACTCGCGTATCTTCATCGTAAACCATATTCTCAAGCACAGTGCCGAATTTAATAGAATTATAAATTTCCGGCTCTTTCTCCGCTGATAAACCAATACATTTGGCGTAACAGCCACCCTCAATATTAAAAATGCCATCATTTGTCCAACAATGCTCGTCGTCGCCGATCAGTTTTCTTCTCGATTCAGCGGACAGGGTCGTCTTTCCTGTGCCAGAGAGTCCAAAAAAGAGGGAGACGTCTTTATCTGGTCCCTCATTCGCGCCGCAGTGCATAGAAAGTACGCCTTGCTTTGGCATCAGATAGTTCATCACAGTGAAGATGCCTTTTTTCATCTCGCCCGCGTATTCGCTTCCCAGGACCACCAGCTCTTTTTGCTCAAAACTAAGCGCGACATTTGCCTTTGCCGGCTTCTCCGTGAGATATTTATTGGCGGGGAACTGACCGGCATTAAAGAGCACATAATCAGGCTGACCGAAGTTTTCCAGTTGTTCCGGCGTCGGTCTGATCAGCATGTTATTCATAAATAGGGCATGATACGCCCGGCAACAGACAACCCGTATTTTGACCCGATAATTTGAATCCCAACCAGCATAGCCGTCAAATACAAAGAGTTGGTCGCGCGTATTCAAATAATCAATTGCCCGCGACCGATTCATAAAAAAGTTTTTCTCCGCGAATTTTATATTGACGTCGCCCCACCAGACATTTTTATTGCTGTCCGGATGGTCCACAATCCGTTTGTCTTTGGGACTGCGACCTGTCCGATCTCCAGACCTGGTCACAAGCGCGCCAACGCTGGAAATTGTCGATCCTCGCTCATGGAGGATCGCTTCCTCATAAAGTTTCGCGGGTGTCAAATTTCTTAAAACCCGCTCGACGGTGATATTATATTCCAATAAATCAAACGATTTTGGCACAACAGACTCCTTCATATTTAGCCTTTAGTAAAAATAAAAAATAGCGGTCCGGGGAATATTCACGAAAAATTTCCGGTAATATCCGCTTTTACTTGAGCAATTCGTTTTTTTCTCGACCTTTATTCGCCATTGGATCACCAGTATAGCCCAGTGCTTCCCAATCCAATAAGCCTTTACTTTTATGGTGACAATGATGACATTTCATAGCTTTTTTTGCTGGGGCAACCGTATGATGTATAGGCACATAAAGCTCAGTTTCGATAAAATCATACGAGCCGGAAAATTCCATACCGACTGATTTCATGCCTTCGGAGCTGGAGATATTCCAGTCGAACGATGACCAAAAAGAGTTTTTCCCTTCTTTATCGAAGAGCTTCGGTACGATTAACCTGCTATGTTCGGTATCATATATTTGCTTTCCTCTCATCAATTTAAAAGGATAGATTTTTGCGGTTGCTTCGGATACGTCGCCGCGCAGTCGGTTCAATGTCACTATGGATTGCGGATCGATTTTATCTCCCAATCGGTAATAATCCGCTCCGCCGTTAAACCAACGATAAACCGGACGCGCGTTCTTTTCCCACTTGAATGAGCCTTTCTTCTTATTATACAAAGGCTTGCCATATTCATCTTTTTTCACTTCTATGTCTTGTCCCGCGGTGGACCAGTCCCACCATGTCTTGGTCGGCATCCCGCGGGCAAAAGTTGGAATATGGCATGTTTGACACGCGACTGCAGAGATGTGCCGGTTCAGTTTTTCTTTTTCATGCGGCTCTGCATCGTGGCAGTCTATACACGCGATATGGTTTTTGTTTCTTGCCATCGACGCGGGACCCGCCCCCAGGATATGATGCGCGTTTACCGTGTGGCAATCCGTACAGTTCATCCCATTTCCGCCAATATGCACGTCCAACTCCGAGGAAGCCTGAAGCAAACTCTCGTCGAGGTCGCCGTGTTTGACCCCATTTCCGCCACCGCCCTTGAAGTGACATGATCCACAATTCTGGAGTGCCACGGGCTTACCCACACTTTGCGCTGCTTTAACCAAATCCACGGAGGGATCCGGCATCCCAGAATGACCCTTATGCTTATTATACGCGCCGGTAGCGTCGTGGCAGACCAGACAATCAATGTTCTCTGTATTAGAAAAATCAAAATCATCGTTTTCCCACCCATATCCGATATGGCATGGAGTGCAGAATCCCCAGTTTGAAGAAATTGCAATGCAAAAGTTGTTGACCATATTGCGCTTACCGACGCCTTGAGCACCGCCTTGCCAATTCCAATGCTGCGTTTTCAATATCTCCTCGCCGACAGCATCGTGGCATTCCAAGCAGGTGGCAGTGATTTCCTGCGGGGTCTCAAAAGGGCCCTCCATGTGTTCCAAATGATCCTCATATTCCGAGCCATCCTCGGCAAAAAGGAGCGGCGTGATACATAGCAAAATCGCAAGTATAAAAGGGACTCGTCTAAACATCTCTCAATTCCTTATTATTTTCATAATTTTCATACATTACTCAGGTTTCCGTATTAAAGACAAATCTCCAAATTTTTGCTTACATCTTAGTCTATCTAGTGTTCATTTCTGGTTCTGGTTCTCAATTTTGGGTAGTTATCACTGGCAATATAAACAGATTTACAGCAAACGTCAACCGATTTCTACATGGCGAGAGAGAATTTTCCGCGATATTTTGCAAGATAGCACATTTTGAGTGTCTTGTCGGAACTCGGTAGAGAGAGACAAATAAGCCGGATGATTTTCAACTTTTCAATTAAAGTCCCGACGAGTTGAAAAGAATCTTGACAAACAATTTGATATTCCCTATTATTAAAAATCGATATTGCAGATTGGCGCAGTGCGTGAAACTTTGATTTTGCTCGCATCGAAATTAATTGACTAAGTAATAAAATTAAAAATTTATTGATTAAGATATATTATATGATAGCTCTGCTTTGGCAGAATAAACAAATAATCAAATCATCCTAATAATCATCCTATAAGGAGGTTACAACGTGGGAAAAGGCTATTCCACAGATCAAATCCGCAATGTTGCATTTATTTCGCATGGCGGAGTAGGCAAAACGTCGATTGCCGAGGGTATTTTATACGCGACCGGACAACATGATCGGTTCGGCAGCGTAGTGCACGGCACGACATTGCTGGATTTTTACCCCGACGAAATTGATCGGAAAAATAGCATTAATTTAGGGTTGGGTCATTGTGAATGGGGAAATAATAAAATTAATATATTGGATACGCCCGGGTATTCCGATTTTTATAGCGATACGATTGCAGCTGTGAATGTAGCCGACGCGGCGGTTCTGTTCCTGAGCGCGACAGCGGGTATTGAAGTCGGTACGGAAAAGATGTGGGCTCTGAGTCAGGAAAAACGACTTCCGGCTGTGCTCGTAATAAACGGTATGGATAAAGACAACATCGAATACAACTCAATCATTGCCGATGCGAAGGAGCGGTTTAAGAAAGCCATAGTCCCGCTGCAAGTTCCTTATGGCACAGGCTCTGATTTCAAAGGTATTGTCGATCTGATGAAGCAAAAATTGTATGTTTTCCCCGACAATAAAAGCGGTAAATACAAAGAGAAAGAGATTCCGGCTGACTTAGACGTCAGTGCCGAGCGCGAGGAATTGATCGAATTGATCGCGGAGACCGACGACGATCTATTGGAGAAATTTTTTGATGGAGAGGAGTTGACCGACGCTGAACTTAAGTCTTCTCTCCGATCCGCAACATTGGCGGGAGACGCGTTGCCGCTTCTTTTTTCGGTAGCTCCTTTGAACGCGGGTTCCACCCCTATTTTGGACGCGATTGTTGATTATCTCCCCTCGCCTGCGGATCGTCCCGTACAATTGGCGGAAGAGGGAGGAGAATTGGAGCAGTCTTCTGACGGGCCCCTAGCCGCGATCGTCTTCAAGACCATGTCCGAGCCGCATATTGGCGAGCTCTCTCTTATTCGCGTCTATAGCGGTAGCATCAAACATGGACGCGATATCTATAACGCCACCAGCGGAAACAATGAACGGATCGGTCAAATCTATGCGGTTAATGGTAAAAAACGGAGCGACATGCCCTCTATTATCGCGGGAGATATCGGGGCTTTGGTGAAGCTGAAGAATACCCATACCAATGATATTATTACGGATAAGGCAAACCAGATATCGTTGGATCATATCACGTTTCCAAAGTCGGTCATTAACCTGGCAGTGCTACCAAAAAAGAAAGGAGATGAGGACAAGATCGCCAGCGCGCTGCATCATATAGAGGATGAAGACCCCACTTTTAGCGTGTATCACGATTCCGAACTCCAACAGACCATTGTTCGAGGATTGAGCGAGATTCATCTGGAGATGCTGATTCAACGGATGAAGAACCGTTACGGTGTCGAGGTGGATATGAAATCGCCGCGTATTCCCTATCGGGAGACGCTGCGGGGTAAAGCAAAAGTGAGCTACCGACATAAAAAACAGACTGGCGGAGCGGGACAGTTCGGCGAGGTCTATTTGTACATGGATCCTTATAGCGAAAACTCGGTCGTGCCGAAAGAGTTTAACTTACGAGGAGAAGACCTTGACGACCTCCCATGGGGCGGTAAGTTGCACTTTATAAACGCCATTGTCGGTGGATCAATCGATGCTAAGTTTATTCCCGCCGTGAAAAAAGGAATTATGGAAGCAATGAAGCAAGGCGTTATAGCTGGATATTCGGTGATCAACGTCCGGCTGATCCTCCATGATGGAAAGATGCACCCTGTGGATTCCAATGAAAACGCGTTCAAAACCGCAGGGCGTATGGCGTTCCGGAACGGGTTTCTGGATGCAAAACCCGCGATGTTGGAGCCGATATACGACGTGCAAATCACTGTGCCGGACGATTACATGGGCGACGTAATGGGCGATCTCAACTCTCGACGCGGCAGGATTCAAGGCATGGACCCGATGGGAAGATTTCAGGTGATCCGCGCCCAGGTCCCGCTCGCTGAGTTGGACAAATATTCTACAGTACTGCGTTCGATCACGCAGGGGCGGGGTATGTATACCAGAGAATTTTCTCATTATGAGGAAGTCCCGCGCGATATAGCGGAGAAGCTGAAAGTCTCTAAAGAAGCGGACTAGGCTGCCTCTTAGGTTTGATCAAGGAGATAAGTGATACAGCTCGTCTCACTTATCTCCTTCTTTTTTAACTTTGAAAAAAATTTATAAATATTTTATAAGTTGTTAAAATTAAATATGTTAGGCGAAATTTATGCAATACAGATAGCTAATTTGCGTATCTATCAACTCACGGCAGAACAGCGTTCTGCGTTACAGGGAACAACGCAATGGCTCCAAGCAGTGTAACGGACAAATCGGATATCCGGAGAGCGGCTTTTGTCCATGTCAAGTTTAAAGACAATCGAAGCGCATTTTTCATTAATTCGGATAATATCCATTACGAGCAAGACACGTACGTGATCGTGGAATCGACCACGGGCTTTAAAGTAGGACAGACGATCGGGCATATAGTCGCGGATGTGTTCTGCAGATCGGGTTGTATGAAAAAGGTCGTGCGCGCTGCGGATGAAAAAGAGATCGAGGAGCATCTGGATCTGGTCGCTCGTCGGGTTTCCGCTATAGAAATTTGCACTGAAGAGATAAAAAAACTGAAGCTGAAAATGAAATTGATTGATATGGAGTTTCAATCAGATGAATCGAAGCTCACTTTTTATTTTACAGCATCTCGGCGCGTTGATTTCCGAGAACTGGTCAGGGTATTGGCAGGCATATTCAAAATTCGTATTGAGCTGCGTCAGGTCGGGGTGCGGGACGAGGCAAAGTTATTGGATGGAGTCGGTCCCTGTGGGAACCGACTCTGCTGCAGTTGCTTTCTGAAGGATTTTGCGCCGATCACCCTGAAGATGGCTCGAGACCAACAGATATCTCTTACACCTTCAAAAATTTCCGGGGTATGTGGGCGACTGCTCTGCTGTCTGGAATATGAGCATAAAATGTATAAAGAGAGAGCCGCTATTTTCCCGCCAATCGGAAGTAAAATACAAACAAAAGACGGAAGCGAGTTTACAGTAATAAAATTAGATATTTTTAAGGATATTGTCATAGCCAAAGATCAAAACGGAACGGATGTGCCAATCATTCTGTCAGACATAAAAATGTCGTCAAAATCGAAAAAAATAAAGACTGCAAATTCACCTAAGTCAGTATGATTCCTGAAGAATATGCCAAGCTATATGTTAAGATATCCGCGTTCTCGAAAGGTGAAAAAAAAATGGCAATAAAAAAAAACTGGCGGACCCGTTGTCGCCGTTAGTGACGGGGGACTAAACTAACGGATTACGGATCTGCCGGCTTGGGGGACTCAATGTCTATCTTGGCTCGGTTTTTTTTAAACCGGCAGATCGGTTATTCCATTAGAGAAGGCGGTCTAACGGGACGACGCCGATCTGCCGGCTCGGGGGACTCAATGTCTATTTTGGCTCGGTTTTTTTTAACCGGCAGACCCGTTATTACCATTAGAGAAGGCGGTCTAATGGGTCGCAGATCTGCCGGCTCGGGGGACTCATAACCATCTTGCCGAGGCGTATACATCATGCTCGACACACTTTCTCTCCGCACAAAGCATGCCAGAATAAGTCGTTGGGGATGGAAGTATCATATCACTATGTCAAATAAGAAGTTACAATTTCCCAGATCATTTTCTTTTCGAGACTCAATGAAATCGATTTTTTGTTTTTCGGAAACAGAGGTTTGTTTTTCGGAATCTGAGTATATACAACACCCCATCAACAAAGGAATACGGATGATATTATCTTATAATGGAGTTTCCCCTCAATTTGGTGAAAGCAATTTGGTTGCTCCCGGAGCATTTGTTATCGGAGATGTGGTCAGTGGGGATTATTGCAGCTTTTGGTTCAACGCGGTTGTTCGCGGGGACGTGCATTACGTACGGATCGGCAACCTGACGAATATTCAGGATAACTGTGTGATCCATGAAGCGCATCTGACTCCCGTTATTATCGGGGACCAGGTGACGGTAGGCCACGGAGCGACGATCCATGCCTGCACGATCCAAAATCGTTGCTTGATCGGTATCAACTCCACGATCCTCGACAATGCTGACGTGGGTGAAGGATCGATAATCGCGGCAAACAGCGTCGTGAGACCTCATACAAAAATTCCAGAGCGAACTCTGATGGCCGGCGTCCCCGCAAAACCGGTTCGGGAGGTGACGGATGAGGAATATCAAAATATTATCGGATATGCGAATCGATATAGAGGATATATGAGCACCTATCTTGATGGTATAAAAGGCGCAGAAGCGAATTTGTTTCTGCCGCTTCCGGTTAGACAGGAGCTTCCACGTTTGGAGGGAAGAGAGTGAGCTTTTCGTCAATTATTGGACAAGAAGCGGCTATCGGCAATCTGCAAAATGCTTTTCATAAAAATCGAGCGTCTCATGCCTATATTTTTCACGGCAGTCGCGGGGTGGGAAAAGAGACAACCGCGCTGGCAATTGCCAAATGGCTGAATTGTCACAACCGAAGCGACTCGGATTTCTGCGGAAGTTGTCCCTCTTGCCGAAAAATTCGCTCGTTTAACCATCTCGACGTCAAATTTATTTTCCCCAGACCAGCTACTCTGAAAACGAATGATATTCAAGAAATTATCCAAAAAAAAGTCAAGAATCCGGATATTCCCATCTATTTTGATCAAAATGTCTCTATCGTGATGGAAGACATTCGAGAGATGCAGCGTCAGTTATCATATCCGCCGTATGAGGCAAAGACGCGGGTAATAATTATTCGTGAAGCGGAAAAAATGAGCGTGTACACAGCAAACGCGCTACTCAAGACGCTTGAGGAACCGCCGGAACGCACTCTTTTGATTCTAACGGCAAACCATCTCTACACTTTGTTACAGACAATCCGTTCCCGATGTCAGCAGGTGCGTTTCCGAGACCTGCTGCCTGAGGAGATCGAAAAGGCTCTCCGCGAGCGATATCATAAATCGAAGGAGTCCGCGCGTCTGTTGTCACATATCGCAAACGGAAGTCTGGGCCACGTGATCGGTCGGGAAGAAAAATCTCTCATGGAACGGCGGGAAGCAGTGTTGGATCTGGTGGATTCTTTGCCGGAAGGAGACCCGCTTCAATTGATCGGACACGCGGAAAAGTGGCTAAAATCAAAAGAGTCGCTGGATAGCCGATTGCAAATTCTCTCCTTGACCTATCGCGATATTATTTTGCTCAACCAGGAAGTCGCAACAGAGCGTTATCTGAGTGCTTCCGATCTGAAAGAACGGCTCTCTGAACCGGCTCGAAAAATAGATTTTTCCGCTGGGCAAGCCGCTCTATCGGAAATCGATCAAGTCCGGATGAGTCTGACGACAAACGTCAACCAACAATTGGCACTTCTGCACCTTTTTTTCACTTTGAGAAATATTTTTCATTTTCGATCCGAATAGAGACTTTGGGATGCGATCTTGGATTATTCGTCATCACGGAAATCGGTCCGCAGATTACGCAGATTATCGCAGATTAAGAATTGATAATTAAAGAATTATATCTTTTTTGCCAAATTTTCTTCATCATTGTAAATCCGAACGCAGGACGCGGAAAAGGAAAAAAATTTATCCCGCTGTTGAATTCTTCGATAAATTCCTGGATAAAAAAACATGTAAGAATCCGTCAGATCTCGGCTGAAGTATGGAAAACCACCGCGCCTCGGGAAGCCGTCAATATGGCTCGTGAAGGCGTTGCTGCCGGATTCGATACGCTGGTCGCTGTAGGCGGAGACGGTACGATCCATGAGGTGGCAAACGGTATCCTGCAAGCAGGTGGAGCCGTGGCATTGGGCGCAATTCGAGTCGGCTCTGGTAATGACTTTTTGCGATATTTCGATTTTCCCGTTGATTTTGAGCAAGCTATGGATATCATCGCCGCGGGAAGAGAGCAGGTAATCGATATCGGACAGGTGGAAAACCACTATTTCGTTAATGCAATAGGAATAGGATTTGACGCTGAGGTGGGCTATGAAATGTCGAAAATTCACTGGCTGGGTGGGACCGCTGTCTATTTTTATGCAGTCTTAAAACGTCTGCTTCGCTATCATACGCCCAGGGTTTCGATATATACGGACGAGAAACTCTTTTTTCATGGAGAAATGACCCTGCTCGCCGTGGGTAACGGCGTCTCTACTGGAGGCGGATTTCGCCTCACTCCAGATGCAAAAATAAACGATGGTCAGTTTGATCTTTGCCTGATTCAAGCGATCCCGATCCGAAAAGCCGCTACTTTGCTGCCGCGTGTTTTATACGGACGTCATACAGTGCATCCCGATGTAAAAATGACTCGCGCCCGGCTGATAAAGGTGATTTTCGATTCGGAATCGCTCGCGGTGCACCTTGATGGAGAGTTCGACGAGTTGGACTCTCGCAGTTTCACAATCGACCTGTTGCCAAAACAGCTGCGGGTCATTGTGCCGTGACGCGAGATTTTTCACTCAGTTTAAAAAGGAGGCTTCCGATGTCAATGGATTCAAGTGAGCTCAGCCGATTTAAAACATTTTTTGACGCGTTGCGATATCGAGCTGCGCATCAACCGGATAAACGGGCTTATATATATTTAGAAAATGGCGAAAAAGAAGGTATGACGTTGACTTATGGTCAATTGGATCGCAAAGCGAGAGCGATTGCCGCGAAGTTGCAGGATATAAACGCAAAAGGAGAGCGGGCTTTGATGCTCTTCCCGCCTAATTTGGAGTTCATCATAGCCTATTTTGGTTGTTTATACGCGGGCGTTACCGCGGTTCCTATTTATCCACCAAGAAAGAATCGCTCTCTTGAGCGCGTCGAGGCAGTGATAAAAAGCTCGGAATCCACGGTCGCTCTCTGTACACGGCACATACTATCCGATATTGAGCGGCGGTTCCCTGAATATCAAGACCTGGAAAAAATTCAATGGCTGGAGACAGACGAATTGGAGATCGAATGGGCGGAATCATGGAAAGAGCCGACGATTACTCCAGAAACATTGGCTTTTCTGCAATACACATCCGGCTCTACCGGCTCCCCAAAAGGCGTGATGGTCAGCCATGGAAACCTGATTCACAACCAACAGATGCTTTTTCACGCGTTTGTCCATGACGAGGGTACCATCGGAGTCAGCTGGCTTCCCATCTATCATGATATGGGTCTCATCGGCGGTATGTTACTGCCGTTGTACGCCGGTTTTCCCAGCTATTATATGGGACCGGTCTCCTTCCTGATAAAACCGATTCGATGGTTGAAAGCTATAGATCGCTATAGATCGACCCTCTCGGTGGGTCCGAATTTCGCATACGATCTCTGCGTCAAAAGGATTAAACCGGTTGGAAGACAATTGAACAATTTAGCGAGAAATTTGCTGGCTGTGGCTTCCAGAAAAAGGCATTTTATCCGAGCTACGGTATGGCGGAATCCACCCTTTTAATATCCACGCATGACAAAAACGACGCCCTGCGTGTCGAAATCGTGAGCGAGCACGACCTTGAATATCACCGTATTCGTCGCGTACATAGCGAGACTGATCCCAAAAATTTAGACGCTCATGAAATTGTGAGTTGCGGCAGGATCCAGCTGGATCAAAAGGTCAAAATCGTGAATCTCAATACGGATATCGAGTGTCAGAAAGATGAAGTTGGGGAGATTTGGGCATCTGGTCCGAGTACGGCAAAGGGCTATTGGGGAATGGAGAAGGAGACAGAAAGAATTTTCCGAGCCTATCTATCCGACACTGGCGAAGGTCCCTTTATGAGAACAGGCGATCTGGGGTTTCTTCAAGAAGGCGAGCTATATGTGACCGGTCGATTAAAGGATTTGATTATCATTCGTGGACGGAACTATTACCCGCAAGACATTGAATTGACTGTGCAAGAGAGTTCCCCATCGATTCGGGCAAATCATGTCGCGGCTTTTTCAGTGGAAGTAGAAGGCGAAGATCGGCTGGTGATTGTGGGTGAAGTGGAACGCCGTCGTCAGAGACAGCGACAGAGAAAAAAGGAGGTTCCGGAAAGCCATGGGTATCGCATAGCTCGAAAAGAAAAAATGTATCCTGTTTCCGAAGTTGATACAAATCGACCTTTTGATCCCCAAGAGACAATCGAAATTATCCAAGAGGCAGTCGCTAGCCACCATGAGTTGCAAGTTTACGCAGCGGCTTTGATCCGATACGGCAGTCTGCCAAAGACTTCCAGCGGAAAAATCCAACATGGGGCGTGTCGAAAGGCATTTCTGGAGAACAGACTCCGATTGATTGGCGAAAGTATTTTGGAGGATATTCACGTCATTCCGAATGGACTCAAGCTCAGTCGAGAAAATTTGGCGCGGCTCCCTATCGAACAAAATTCGAATGTCTTAACAGAGCATTTTCGTCATGTAGTGGCGGAAGTGACCCGGATTCGGTTGGATCAGATCGACCCGACAAAACCTATCGTCGGTTTTGGATTGGACTCGCTCAGCGCGGTGGAGTTGCACAATCGACTGGAAAGTGATTTTGAAATCTCTATTGCCATCAGCCCCCTTTTGCAGGATATGACGATCAACGAGCTTGTTTCGGAGGCGTTGAATCTGCTGGAGAAACCCATCGAACATTTCGAGCGAGTCGGAGACGTGAATATTTTTCCACTCTCTTATAACCAACGGGCGCAGTGGTTGTTATATCAGATGGCTCCTTACAGCGCGGCTTACAACATTTTTATCTCGGCTAAGGCGATTTTTTCCGAGACTTTACAAATTGATCTATTAAAGGAGTCTTTCGACACTGTTATCAAGCGTCACGCCTCGCTCCGCACCGTGTATTCTATAGATGACGATCAGCCCATTCAGCATATTCGTGATCGAGTCGATGGGTATTGGGAATATCTCCACGCGGAAGACTGGAGTCAGAAGCGACTCGACGCATATCTGCATCAAGTCGTCCATCAGCCATTTCATCTGGAGACCGGGCCCATTATTCGCATGAAGGTGCTCCGTCGCTCCGATACCGAACACATTTTTTTATTGGTTGCGCATCATATATCCGTGGATCTGTGGTCGCTTTTGGTTGTATTCGACGAATTCGGACAGCTTTACGCGGCAAAAGGAGAAGGAAAGCTCGCGGTTCTCCCCCCGCATTCAGTCTCTTATCTCGATTTTGTTCATCAGCAGGCACAAATTTTGGAGGGAGAATCCGGGGACAAGCTCAGGGCGTATTGGGAGAAAAAATTAAGCGGAGAACTGCCGGTATTGCGCCTGCCAACCGATCGTCCGAGACCCTCAGTTCAGCGTACCGATCGCGGCGATTCGTTTCGATTCAATCTCAAAAAAGAGTTGGCTGAACAACTCAAGCGCGTGTCGTCGGAACTGTCCGCGACCTTGTTTACTCTCCTGCTCGCGGCTTTCAAAACTCTACTCTATCGATACAGCGGGCAGGAGGATATTTTGGTCGGTGCCCCAGCTTCAGGTCGAGATCAAGCTGAATTTACCGATATTGTCGGTTATATGGTCAACCCTGTTGCGATCCGTTCTGATCTGTCCGGAAACCCTATTTTTTCTCAATTTGTCGGTCAGGTGCGGCGCAATGTGCTTGGAGCGTTGGATCATCAGGATTATCCGTTTCAACTCCTGGTAGAGAAGCTCAAACCCGTCAGAGAGGCGGATCATTCTCCTATTTTTCAGGCCATGTTTGTGCTGCAACGATTGCAACGGATGGAAAAAGCCACGACTTTTATCCTACCCATCGATTCACCTGAAACGTGTAATTCCTCCCGTATGGAGTGGGGCGGGGTGACGATAGAGTCCCTGCCGATCAAACAGAAAACTGCCCAGTTCGATCTGCTGTTTATGCTTGTGGAGACGGATCAGGGCATGACGGTCTCTATTGAATACAACACAGACCTATTCGACGAGTCCACCATCCAGAGGATGAGCACCCATTATCAAACCGTGCTGATGGGTATTGTCGATGATCCTGAGAAAAGAGTGGCGGACCTGCCTCTCCTCACGACTGAAGAGCGGGATTTGATTCTCTATCAGTGGAACCAGACCCGCGCGGCTTATCCGAAACATATCTGCCTGCACCATCTCTTTGAAGCGCAGGTTGAAAAGACTCCGGACCGCGTCGCGCTGATATGTGACGATGCCAGCGGAAATAAGTCTTTGACATATAAAGAATTAAATTTGCGAATAAATCGCGTCGCGCATTATCTGAAAGAGTCCGGTATCAAGCCGGATCAATTGGTCGGCGTTTGTCTGGAGCGCTCATTTAAGATGGTGATCGCTCTTTACGCGGCATTGAAAGCAGGCGCGGCGTATCTTCCGTTAGACCCGACAAACCCGAGAGAACGGATATCTTATGTGATCCACGACGCGCAGCCCGACATAATCGTGACAGCGGATCGGTATGTGGATCGTCTGCCTGAATCGGAGAAAATTCTCTGCCTGGATCAAGAAGAGTCGAAGTTGGCGTCATATCCCGCGGACAATCCCGATTCCGGCGCGCAGCCAAACCATCTTGCGTACGTCATCTATACCTCTGGATCGACCGGTCGCCCAAAAGGCGTGATGACCGAACATCGCGCGATATGCAACCGACTGTTATGGATGCAAGACGCGTACAAAATCGGCGAGACCGACACGGTTCTGCAAAAAACCCCTTATACTTTTGATGTATCGGTGTGGGAATTTTTCTGGCCTCTGTTCACCGGCGCGAGGCTCGTCATTGCTCGGCCACAGGGACACAAGGACAGCCGCTACCTGATCGATATAATCCAACGGCAAAAGATTACAACTTTGCACTTTGTTCCTTCGATGTTGCAGCTTTTTCTGGAAGAATTTTTGGAAGAAGACGCGCGTCTCTGCGATAGTCTCCGACGGGTGATCTGCAGTGGGGAATCTCTCTCTTTGGAATTGCAAAAACATTTTTTCAGCCGGTTCAACTGCGATCTGCATAATCTTTACGGTCCTACAGAAGCTGCGGTCGATGTCTCCTATTGGCACTGCGAACCAAAAAGCCAGTTGCCAATCGTTCCAATTGGCAGACCCATCTCCAACATCCGGCTTTATATTCTGAGCTCTCGTCTCCAGCCTGCTCCACCGGGCGTCCCGGGGGAGCTCCATATCGGCGGCTCAGGTCTTGCCCGCGGCTATCACAACCGTCCCGAGTTGACCGCAAAAAAATTCATACCCGATCCTTTCAGTCATGACCCGAAAGCTCGGTTATACAAAACCGGCGACCTGGCGCGCTACATGCCAGACGGCGCGATCGAGTATATAGGTCGGATTGATAACCAGGTCAAAATTCGGGGAAATCGGGTCGAACTCGGAGAGATTGAAGTGGTTCTGAAACGCCATCCGTCGGTTCGAGACGCGATCGCGACGACTTGGAAGGATCAATTTGGCGATCTTTCCATCTCGGCTTATGTTATTTCTGAAGAGAAAACGGTTTCCGACAGGGAATTACTTGGCTATCTCAAGGAAAAACTGCCTGATTATATGATTCCAGCGACTTTTGCCACTCTGGATCGATTTCCTCTGACCTCCAGCGGAAAAATCGACAGACGGACCTTGCCCAGTCCCTCCCAGATTCGGGCGCAAAATCGAACAAAAATTCAGACGGATTTGTCGTCGATCTATGTGAGACCGCGCACCACAGAGGAGGAGGCTTTGACCTCTATCTGGGAAAATATTCTGGACATAAAGCAGGTCGGGATCGACGACAACATTTTTGATATAGGCGCGGATTCCATCCGTTGCATCCGTTTTATCTCCAGGGCAAAAAAGATCGGATCGGCTTTCACTCTCCATCAACTTTTGCAATACCAAACTGTTCGAGAACTTACGGACGCGGCTAAGGAACAGATCGAGATCGAGTCCTTGCAGACACAACCAAAGCCTTTTGATTTGATCCACGCGGAGGATCGCGCAAAAATGCCGGAGGATGTCGTAGACGCGTATCCCTTAGCCGCTTTGCAAGCCGGTATGATATTCCATAGCCGGTTTAGCAAAGACGCCACTGTGTATCATGATGTGTTCAGCTTCCGGATTCGCGCCCAATTCGATTATGACGCGCTGCGCCGTGCGACTCGTCAAGTAATCGAGAGTCATCCTGCGTTACGCGTCGGATTCGTCTTGAGCGGGTACAAAGAGCCGCTGCAATTGGTCTATAAAAGCGCGGAAGTTCCATTGGGTTTGACCGATTTGCGCGATCTCCCGGAAGAGGAGCGAGAAACGGCTCAGGATCAATGGCTAAAAACGGAGCGGTGCCGCAGCCTGGATTTGTCAAAACCTCCCGCGCTTTATTTTAAAATCCATCTTCATGCCGACGATCTATTTAACCTGACGATTAGCTTTCACCATGCCATTTTGGACGGCTGGAGTGTGGCGTCCCTTTTGACAGAGTTGTTTCATCGGTACCTGAGTATATTAAATGATTCTGTTTTCCCGGAACCCACTCCAGATAAAACCCAAGTAGAATATCGGGACTTTGTGGCTATGGAGAACGTGACAGTGCAGTCCCATGAGGCTCAGGAATTCTGGGCGGACCAATTGGTGGATATGACCCTATCCAAATTGCCGCGTTGGAAAATCCAAACCGAATCTGAGGAGCAGGAAAAAATCGGTCTTCTTGAGGTTCGAGATACACAGATTCCGAAGAAGACCTCCGACCTTCTGAAAGAGTTGGCGCGCAGGGCAAATGTGCCGATAAAAAGCGTGCTTTTAGCTGCGCATCTGCAAACTCTTCGTCTTTTGCATAATCAATCGGACATAACGACCGGTCTGGTGACGAACGGACGCATTGAATCTATTGGAGGCGAAAAGACGCTCGGTCTTTTCTTAAATACATTGCCTTTCCGCATGCGGCTGGGCAGCGGGACTTGGCTCGACTTGATTCGAGAAACCTTTCGGATTGAGCGGGACGCGATTCCCTATCGCCGTTTTCCGTTGGCGAAGATACAGCGACTGTTCCGGGACAAAACCGCTTTTAACGGAGAGCAAAACGATCTGTTCGAGACCGCTTTTAACTTCATCCATTTCCACGTATATGAAGCACTTCTCCGCGTCAAGGATATTGAGGTGGTCGATTGGCATATTTTTGAGCAGACCAATTTTACTCTTGGCGTGAATTTCGGTCTGGATATTTTTACAAAAGATGTCACCCTCTCTTTGTCCTACGATAGCGCAAAATTGACAAAAAAGCAGGTGGAGATGATATCCGGGTATTACATCCGAACATTGGAGGTTATGGCAAAAAATCCGACCCAGCCATTTGATAAATATGAGGTTATATCGGATGCAGAACGCCATAAACTTCTCGTCAAGTGGAACAATACCCAGACCGATCTTCCAAAAAAGCCGGTGCATGAGATGTTTATGGAGCAGGCTCGGCGCAACCCAGACCGGATTGCGCTTGTGGATCGGGATCAGACTTTTACCTACCGCGAGCTGGATCGCGTATCGAATCAATTGGCGCATTATCTGAAAAAATTGGGGGTCAAGCCGGAAGTGATCGTGGGGTTGTGCGTGGAGCGTTCGCCAGAGATGGCGATCGGGACCTTGGGTATCCTGAAAGCCGGCGGCGCGTACCTCCCATTAGACCCAAACTATCCTCAAGATCGACTGAATCTTATGATCAAGGACTCGCAGACGCAGATCATTTTGACAACGAGCCGGTTGACGGATAAGTTGTCTGCAAATAAAGCTCGGATTATCTGTTTTGATACGGAAAAAGAAGTTATCTCGCAGGAGCCGACATACGCGGTACCAACGAATGTTTCGGAAGAGCATCCCGCGTATGTGATCTATACATCCGGATCGACCGGCACTCCAAAAGGCGTGGTGATTGTTCATCGGGGATTTGCCAATCTGACTTATTCTCAGACCAAAATATATGGCATTGATTCTGACAGCCGCATGTTGCAATTCATCTCTTTCAGCTTTGACGTAGCAATCTCGGATATTTCCATGACTTTTTCCACAGGCGCGGCTCTCTATCTCTTGCCGCGAGATTTTATTTTGTCCGCTGAAAATCTAATGGATGAAATCGAAAAACATTCGATCACGCATATCCAACTGCCGGTGGCGACGCTGCAAGCGTTATCTTATCGGAAATTGCCGTCGCTAAAAACAATCATGGTTGGCGGAGAGTCATGCAGCGCAAAGCTGGCTCAAACCTGGGGAAAAGGGAGAAAGTTTTTCAACGCGTACGGACCTACGGAAACCACGATTGCCGCGACGATCGCTGAGTGTCAGGATGATGGCAAAAAACCGACTATCGGCAAACCGATTGCAAATTATCAGATTTATATCCTGGATTCTCGCATGCAGCCTGTTCCCACAGGTACGCCTGCCGAACTTTATATCGGGGGCGCGGGACTGGCGAGAGGTTATCTAAATCGATTTAAATTGACTGAGGAAAAATTTGTCCCAAATCCATTTGACCATAACAAATCGACTCGGCTCTATCGATCGGGCGATTTGGGTCGTTTTCTGCCAGACGGTAATATCGAATTTTTGGGCAGAATCGATAATCAGTTGAAAATTCGGGGCTTTCGGGTCGAGCCGGACGAGATCGAATCCGTTGTGTCTCGTCACGACAAGATTAAAGAGGCGGTGGTCGTTGTTTGCCAGAATAAAACCGAACAAGGCATGGAGAAACGGATAATTGCATATCTGGTCCCGCATGACCCCAGATACAATTTGGTTGAGGAGATTCGAGAGTATTCAAAGAGCCGACTGCCCGCGTACATGATCCCGTCGAACTTTATGTTCCTCAACAAAATTCCGCTGACGCCTAATGGGAAAGTGGATCGGAAAAATTTGCCTGATCCGATCCATGTTCAAGCGAAAACCGTGGCTTATACGCAGCCCAAGAGCAAACTGGAGCGTATGATCTCCAATATCTGGAAAGAAGAACTCCAGTTAGAGCGGGTGAGCATAGACGCCAATTTCTTTGAGCTGGGGGGACATTCTCTTTTGATGATCCGTGTGCATGATAAGCTGAAAATCGCGCTGGGGAAAGAAATTCCGATGACAGATTTGTTTCAATATCCGACAGTTCGGGCATTGGCGAATCATCTAAGTCAAGACTCGGAATCAAGTTCGGAATCGGAACGATCCGCCGAGATACGGAAAAAACGAGAAAGACGCCAAAAGGCGGGTAAACAACGTGGACAAGCCAGAAGGGAAAGGAGGAGGAATCGGAAATAGCGTTAAAATTCCACGCTTAAATTCTTTTTCGAATAGATTAAAAACTACCTATTGCTTTGATGATAAGCGTCCTTCCGTGCTGTCGCCGCATGTCCTGGTTCACCCAGGAGGCAAAAGACTCGGTATATATTTTATCGCCCAAATTTTCGACAATCACAGAGAATTTTATTTGCTTTATAAATGCGTTGAATGAAAAGGTTTTTGATGCAAACAAATCCATGGTCGTTATTTCATCGATGACAATCTGATCATATTCATTTACCGGGATGGCGGGATTAGAAGAATAGTGGAACCTATCGCTCTTGTAGCGCGCCTGGAATTTTATATGAAATCCCTTTTGCGCAACGTGTATCCCGGCAATCAATTTGGTTTCATTGGTTTTTTCAAAAGGGTGCCCCTTGCCGTCGTCTGTATCTAAAAACATCAGATTGTAAAATGGCGTGATCCCCAGTGGGAATTCATGAGAGACTTCCGCTTCCACACCAAAAACGGCCGCATCTGCAAAATTGATGAATTGGTCGAGGCTGTATGGGTTGTCTGGGTCCTCTGGTTTGCAGAGAATAATGTTCTCAATGTCATGCCGGAATGTCGATATGTTAAAACGGATTTTTTTATCTGCCAGGACGCCCTTCAATCCGATCTCATACATCATCGTGTATTCCGGGTCAAGGTTCGGATTGCCCACCTTGCCAAAGCCGTTGATATACATCTCGTTATAATTCGGAGCGCGAAAAGCCCGAGCAACGTTCAGGTAGGAAGAGAGCCCCTTATCCACCTCGTAAGATAAACCGAATCGGGGACTGAGTGCTCCTCCAAATTCGGAGTTGTGGTCGTATCTCACGCCGAAAATCGGCAGTAATTTATCAATTCCCAGATATTCTTCCTGGACGTAAAACCCCATGCTTTTTGTCGTCTTTTCCTCATATCCTGCTTGTTTGACCGGCGGTGGATAGCCCCCCGCCCCCCAGTCAAATTCCCATGTAGTCATTTCAGCTTTGTCATTGCGCGCGTCGGCTCCCGCGATCAGGATATGATTTTCACCGATTTTGTATGTACTTTGAATCTCTCCGCCGATCACCCGACCCAAAGTTTCGTACTTATCCAACGCGTCGTCATATTTCACATAAACACTAAAATCGTTGAAATATCCGCGCAATAATAGGGAGTAATTCTCGGTGATTGTAGCCTCAACGTACGCGGAAACGTGCGTTAAATCGTTCTCAAATGGATCCGGAGCATTGTCATAACCCACGTTTTGTTGGTCGTTCGACACAAACCCGGTCACAGAAGCGCGGACCTTTTCATTGAATTGAAAACCCAATTTTCCAAGCGCGTCTATACTTTCTTGACCCTGATGTTTCTCCATGTACCCGTCGCTGTTTGTGAACCCATCGGCGGAGAGGAAATAGTCGAATTTATTCATGTTTCCGCCAATGTTCACAGCATAAAAAGGAAATGAAATGGTCTCGTCGCTATCCAGATCCTTGCGCGTTTTTACGCCAACGCGCGCGCTGGTGAAAGAATCATTGTCAACTCCAGATTTTGTAATCACATTGACCAGACCGCCAAACGCGTTTGCCCCATAGAGCGCGGAAACCGGTCCTTTAATGACTTCGATTTTTTTCACATTGGATAGCGGAATCCAACTCGGATCAATTCCGCCGGCGTGAGGATGATAAATCGGCGCGCCATCAATCATCACCAGGGTTCGTTCGTTCATAAAATCAGATTTTAATCCGCGCATCGTTATCGAATATTGGGGAAAATTTCCCGAATGACGGGTAACGACAACCCCTACCGCATCCCTCAAAATTTCGGCTAAATTGAGCGCGCCCGATCGTTCAATATCTTCGGCGGTTATGGTACTCACAGTGGCCGGGACGTCAGACATTTTTTGTTCGCGCCGAGACGCGGTAACGACGATAAATTCCTCCAATTTATTCAGAAGTTCATCGAGCGATTGGGTCGTCATGTCGTCGATCTTTTCCGATTCTTTTATTTTATTGCTGTCCTGAGCCATTGCTGTGCCAGCGCACGCCAATGAGATGGAAGTGATAAGCGCGACAATGCAGATAACGTGAAACAGGCGATACGTAAGCATTTCGAATCTCCGTTTGGGATAGGGTTATAAAAAAGGAATCCGTTGTGATATGACCAGGCAGACCTCTCGAACTTTATAGGAAAATGCGTTCTGTGTCAAGTTAAAATAAAAAAAATCGGCGGGGACCAGAACAACTTATCCTTTAGCCCGTATTACTACCGCCATTTATATGATGATGGAGCTAAGATAATATTTTACACCATATTGTCGAAATAAACCACCCTTATCTCTTAAATTTTCAGAGGAGCGTTTGCATGACAGAGATATTCAATCACACCTTAATGATCACCGGTTTTGTTTTTGCAATGATGGTTGCCATCGAGTATATCAATGTGCAAACTGACGGATATTGGCAGAAAAAACTTACTGGGAATAAGTGGAAACAATACATGGTTGCCGCTTTTCTGGGTATAATTCCGGGTTGCCTGGGAGCATTTGCCGTCGTCGCTATGTATTCGCATCGCGTCCTCACTTTTGGTGCTGTTGTGACCGCAATGATCGCAACAAGCGGCGACGAGGCTTTTGTCATGCTGGCAATGATTCCCGAACAAGCACTTTACATAACAGGAGCTCTTTTCCTGATCGGAATCTTTGCGGGTGCTTTGACAGATTTTATTTCCGGTCATAAAAAAGCGCCCCAAGCAATGCGCTGTGACGGGTTAAATGTCCACCAGCTCAACAGATGCCGTTGCTTCCCTCGTGATCAAATCATACAGCAGTGGAGAGAATGTTCGCCGTTTCGGGCTACATTGGCGGTGGGTCTTCTGATTTTTGCTATTGCCCTTATTTCAGGGCAGATCGGACCCTCGGTTTGGAATTGGATAAAAGCGACACTTTTGGGGGTAGTCGCATTTTCTCTTTTTATTGTGATCACGGTTCCAGATCATTTTTTGGAAGAGCATCTGTGGCGTCATGTAGCCAGGCAACACATTCCCCGTATTTTCCTGTGGACGTTTGGCACACTTTTCGTGATGCACATCCTGATTGATTATTTGCATATCGAAAGCGCGATTCAGGAAGGAAAATGGATTGTTCTTTTTATCGCCTGTCTGGTCGGTTTAATTCCGGAATCAGGCCCGCATTTGGTCTTTTTGATGCTTTATGCTCAGGGCACCATTCCGGTGAGTCTTTTCCTCGCCAGTTCTATTGTCCAGGACGGACACGGTATGTTGCCGATGCTAGCGCATTCGCGGCGGGCTTTTCTCATTGTCAAACTGATTAATTTTGTTATCGGGATTGGCATTGGCGCAATTGGGTTGGTAGCCGGATTCTGAGTTTTTGGATGATAGTCTCAATTATATTGTATAATTAAGTAGCGACGTTTATTTCTATCACCTGAAACCCGGGAAATCTGAGGCGACTAATATGACCTGCGGAAACCCTAAGGGTCTTCAAGACCCTTAGGGTTTTAATTTTTGGTTCTTGGGAAGTTTTTACGGAAACTACAAAATTTAATTTAATCAGAACAGTCCCACTCTAGTTCTGCACCAGCCTCTAGTAAAACGCTTTTGATTTCAGCATAGCCATTCACCATAGCCGCTCCCAATGGATGAAGACCTTTGAAATTCGGACTACAAGCATTGACATCAGCACCTTTCGCTATGAGGTATCTTACAATTTCTATTTTGGGTTCTTCCACAGCGCAAGCAAGGTGTAATGGAGTAGCGCGAGTAATATTTCTGGCTTCAATGTCAGCTCCATTCTCTACCAGCAGTTTTACAACCTCTATATTACCGCCATAAAATACGGCGGATATTAAAGGGGTGGTCTTTTGGTAATCTTTCACATTAATTTCTGCACCATTTTCAATAAGAAATTTTGTAGTCTCATCATTGCCTTTCTTAGATGCATCCATCAATGGGGTGCTTCCTTTTTTACTTTGTGCATTAATATCAGCACCTTTTGATATTAGTAATTTTAAAGTAGCTGAATCCGCTAAAGCTGCGGCAAGCATAAGAGCTGTCCTTCCGTCATCTCTTTTTGCTTTTACATCGGCTCCCGCGTTTATTAACATTCGGGCAATAGGTAAACTTTTACTTTTTGGGCACGCATTTGTGCCTAATGCAAGCATAAGAGGAGTAGGCGATTTACCGTCATGATAGACTTCTACTTCAAGGTCTGCGCCTCTATTAATTAACAATTTAACGATATGATCATGACCCTGTTCAATTGCTAATGATAGTGCACTTGTTCCCTCAGGGTCCCTGTAATTAATGTCTGCGGAATTACTAAGAGCATTCTCAACACATGATTTGTCACCGGAGTACGCGCAATTAAGGAGATCAATCTTAGGGTTAGCATGACAAATGTTGGTTAAACTAAAAGAATGAATCAGCCAAAGAAAAGTAATAAATTGTAAATTCTTCATGAAAATCCTCCATGTAAGCGATAAGTGGTCATATATAGGTTTCATCCATGCACAACAATTCAAAAATAGTTCCTAAGAAACTCGTTTTTTCGGGCGGTCTCTAAATATCCCGTAATTGCTTTATTTGCAACAAATTACAGCCATCTCACAAAGCCGAGTTTCTTCCATAAAAAAATTCGGTTCTTCTTCCGAATCGGGGCTAACACCAAAATCACTTGCCGGGGGCATTCGGAGCATAAAACTTGACGCTACCACAAAACGTGATTGGTTTGACTCATTTTGGTATCGTACAGTGTGCCCCCGGTCAAGTGCATTTTATTGTTAGCAGCGTCATTTGATCAAAATATCTAACTTCTCATCACCATCAACAGAAATGGTCGTATACTTCTTACCATTCACATACACCGTGATTTTCGCATCCACGTTTTTCCCAAAGTCAAGCTTATATTTGCCATTTCTTGGGTAAACCTTTTTGTTATTCCAAGACGTTGAAACCCTCACTGTGCCATCAACCTTTGAACCATCCTTGTGCTTGCATGTGCCGTAGATAGAATCTGCATAAGCCACCGGGATGGTAAAGGCCAAAAACACAACCAAAACCAGCAAAATCGTAAACGCTTTTTTCATGAGTCTCACCTCCTTTCATTGTGTAAATTATGACCGGGGTTTTAGTTAACTTTCCAAATTTTCACCGTCTCCTAAGAAACTCGTTTTTTCGGACGGTCTCTAAATATCCCGTAATTGCTTTATTTGCAACAAATTACAGCCACCTCACAAAGCCGAGTTTCTTCCATAAAAAAAAATTCGGTTCTTCTTCCGAATCGAGGGCTAGGAAGTGCCAGCCTTTTCCATATTCTTTGATAACTATTTCTCTTTCACTTTCTGTTAGTCGTTTAAGAGAATCTAAGTGTTCAATTCTTAATTTCATTGTACATCGATTTTTGAAGACGCCTATTGTCCCATTACGTTGACCAAATGTTCAGATGTTCGAATGAATTATGTTCGCACCATCCAGGATTTGCCCATTTTTGCCAATCAATTGAGGTTTTTTCATGCGATATGTGGGACGGCTATGTCTCCACCGCAAAAAACGTCTTCCCCAATGCCGAAATTGTCATTGACCGGTTCCACTTTTTTGGACAAATGAGCAAGGCTTTAGATAATGTTCGTATGGATTCCGAAACTTCAATAACTTTCGATTGAAGATTATTACTAACTTTGACTAATTCCGTAAAAAAAATTCCATGAACCTAATTTTTTAATTCTTAAATCTGTGATAATCAGCGTAATCCGCGGATCGAAATCGTGCTTAATTTCGCGCCAGCCAATCAACCATCAAAACCAAGTCTCGGATCGTCAGAGAGCCGTTCTGATCCCAATCGCCCGCCCACAATTCATATGCGCTGATCTCCGCGTCGAGCAGCAACTCGACTATGCGATCCACGTCCGCTACCGTAAGTTCACCGTCGCCGTCCAGATCGCCAAATAATCCGCTTTGAAACTGAATTGCGGAGATGCAATCTCTTCCCTCGGTTGTGACTCGAAAAATAGCGGTTTCCGCGCCTGCCCATCCATTGCTGTCCAGTCGAAATTTCGTATTTGTCAAATAATTTACGTTTATATGATCCAGTCCTTCGATCTCGCAGAGCCACTGCGGCGCGGGCGTGTCCAAATCCAGTGCATAATCAGCAAAATCGATATCCAGCGGTTCAATCGGAGAGAGGGCTATCTGCAACGGGAATTGGCATACCGGATCAAAACCCCGAGAAACCTCGCCGGTGCGCCGTTGGTTCTGACGATACATGGGCCACGGCTTGAGTCTGGGGTCGGTCGGATCAGTGGCAAGGCCATAGCACTTGATTCTCGGGGGAGAAAAGTCACCGCCTGGTCCTCCCAGCATGCCGAATGTGCAGGCGACAAGCTCCAGCTGTCCGTCATAATCGATGTCGCTGACAGCCGGGGTCGCCATCAGATTGGAATAATAGACCTCCTCTCCTTCCTGATCTCGACCGATCTCCACTGGCCAACCGCTCTCTATGGAGCCGTAAGACGAAACCGAGAATGTTCGTCCATTCTCGACCATTGGTATCAACAACTCAATCATGCCGTCGCCGTCCACGTCCAAAGCGAGCGGATCGTTAAATATGGCGTGGGTGCGTTCTTCTCGCGTTGCGGGGCTAATTTGATACTCAGATAGGTCTAAAGGAAATCCCGGAAAGGGCTGACCGTCGGCTTGCAGGACATGAACCCGGTAGTCGCTTGTGCAGACCACAACCTCTTGTTGACCGTCCATATCCAGATCGACAACTATCGGCGAGGTATCGACAGGCGCGTCCAATTGCACGGGCCATCCTGGAATTGCGCCGCCGTTATAACGCGTCACATAGAGCGCGCCGTCGTCGGTGGCAAATATGACGTTGCGGGTCGTTGTGTCGAAGTTGTCTATCTTGCCAATTACCGGAGAGACCGTGACGAACGACTCGAAAGTCAGGGGCCATCCGCTCAAATAATTTCCGAATCGATCCAAGACGTGGACTGCGTGTTCGGTAGCGACCACTATCTCAGAAAAGCTGCCGGTGTTGATGTTGCCTACCGCGGGCGACGCGCCATAGACGCTGCCTCCTAAGGCGATCGGAAATCCTGGAAGCGGATAAAGGGAAAAATGTTGCAGCCCCCACGCATAGAGAACGCCTGCATCGTCTATCGCGACAATCTCTTTGTCCGAGTTGGTATTTAGGTTGACCAATACCGGCGTGGAACTAATCCCGGCTGAGACGGAGACGACATAATCGCTGCCGTTGGGTGACAGAATGTGCAACCCATCGCTGCTGCCGAAGATGACCCTGGGAACCCTCGAATCACCGAATAGAGCCGCTGTCGGGGAAGATTTCAGGATCCCGTTGACCGTCAGATAGCCGCTGTTGTAGAGGTATCCGCCTCCGGATTTTAGCCCATAAAAACGACCATTGGCTCCGGTCGCGCAGGGGATAAAGACCTCCTGTCCGACATGAGCCAAATCGGGGTAGGAAGGAGGCTGGTAAATATCCAAGAGAAGAGGCGAGGCGATCGCGCCGCCCACAAAACCAGCTATAATATCCCATTCCAATTGCATCTCGCGTTCGCTTGAAATCAGCGGGCTGGCAACGCTGAACAAAAAAATAATGACAAGCGAGAGAGAATTGATAACTATTTTTGGGCTTTTCATAGAATCCGCTCCTTATTTATAACAATGATTACAACAATTCATCACTATCTAAATACGTGTTACGACGACCTTCGCCGAAACTTTCCCTGTTAATATAGCAATTGAACGAATCAAACGCAATTTTTATTGATTTTGAGACGAATTTTCTTTATATTGCATGAATATTTGGTGAGTTTTTTTTAAGCGAATTCTTTTTAAAATTTTTTAAAATTTTTTTTAAAATAAATAGAGCGATCTTCCGTTTGCGATCCGATCCGCACACGCAATACGGGCTAAAGATTGATCCAAAAGAATTCGCTGGGGGATTTTTTTTTTGAACAAGCATCCGATGATATTTCGGTGAAGATTTAAAGAAAGGCGGTTTAAGTATGTCTGGTCATAATAAATGGAGCACGATCAAACACAAAAAAGGCAAGGCGGACGCGCAGCGGGGACGTTTATTCACCCGCCTGATAAAAGAAATTTCTGTTGCCGCTCGGGAAGGAGGTGGAGACCCCGAGGGGAATCCGCGTCTGAGGACAGCGATCCTGAACGCCAGGCAAAGCAACATGCCGACCGATAACATTGATCGGGCGATCAAGAAAGGCACGGGCGAACTACCCGGCGTCACATATGATGAAGTGGTTTACGAAGGATATGGTCCCGGGGGGGTGGCTCTCTATCTCGAGGTGTTGACGGATAACAAAAATCGAACTGTGGCTGAAATTCGTCACCTTATCGGGAAATATGGCGGGAATCTGGGCGAAAACGGCAGCGTTGCCTGGATGTTTGACCGGAAAGGTATGATCCACGTACCGGCTGATGAGGTCACGGAAGACGACGTCCTGATGGCGGTGATGGACGCGGACGCAGAGGACGTCAAGGATGAGGGAGAGAGTTTTGTAGTGATTACGGGTGTGGAAAATTTTGAAGAGATCAAGAAGGCACTGGAAAAAAATGGGATCAAGTATAGTGAGAGCGCGTTGGAAATGATCCCCAAGACCATGACGCAGATATCCGGGAAACATGCCTCGTCGTTGATCAAGTTGTTGGAACGGTTGGAGGATCATGAGGATGTGCAGCATATCTTTTCAAATTTTGACATGAGCGAAGAAGAGTTGGCGGCTCTAACAAGTCGATGATTGTTTTGGGAATTGATCCGGGTACGGTCGTCACTGGCTATGGTTTGATAAAATTGGAGGACAATTTAGTCAGACCGATCCATTTCGGAGTGATCCGAATGAAGTCCAAAAGCCACCTTCATACTCGGCTAAAGAAAATTTATGATGAATTAACGAAAATTATTCAAGCCAACAAGCCTGAAGCTGTGGCGTTGGAGGGCGTTTTTTATTCACGGAATGTCAAAACAGCTCTTCATATCGGACATGCTCGCGGCGCGGCGATACTTGCCGCTGAAAATTACGGGATTCATGTGCATGAATACTCGCCCCGTCAGGTCAAGCAAGCGGTCACTGGGAAGGGAGCGGCGTCCAAAGAACAAGTTCAACTGATGACGCAGCGGCTTCTGCATATGAGCGACCCGCCCACGCCGTTAGACACATCGGACGCTTTGGCGATCGCGATATGCCATCTTATAAAGACGGAAAAGTGCATTCGGTTTTGATTCGTTTTTGAAAGTAATGATCGCACATAAAAAAGGAAAAATTGGATCATTGCCAGGAAAAGTCTTGACAAAAATGCAATTATTATGGATCTTTCTCTAAATGTAATGGTTGCTATTTATTTTTTGTAAATGTACGGTTTTTAGGAGGAAATTATGGAAGAGAAATTAGTTGTTCCGGAGAACGACTTCCAAGAGAAAGACGCCGCGGCCAAAAAAATTGTGCGGAAATATATGCTTTGGTCCATGGGCGGTGGATTGATTGTGATCCCGATTGTGGATGTGGTGGCGGTCACAACGGCTCAAGTTTATATGCTTAAGGACCTGGCTGAAAATTATGACGTCGAGTTCTCAGGAGATCGGGTCAAGTCCTTGATCGCCTCATTGATGGGCGGTGCTTCCGCCAATTATTTGGCATACGGTGGACTGGGTCGTATGGCGGCGAATAGCTTGATGAAAGTGGTCCCGATTGCCGGTCAAATTTTTGGCGGAGTGGCTATGTCCATCTTTTCATCAGCGACAACATACGCTGTCGGCAAGGTGTTTATCCAACATTTTGCATCGGGCGGGACATTTTTAGACTTTGATCCAGAAAAAGTCCGCGCGTACTTTTCCAAAGAATTCGAAGAGGGAAAAGAGTTGGCGACTGAGATGAAAAAAGATCAGGAGACACAAGAGGTTACAGCATAAAAATTAGAAGCTGTAAAAAATCGTAGAGGGTTTTTTCTCAAATGTTGATTAAACACAGCGTAGTTAGAAAAAGCTCTCACGGTTTGTCCAAACTTACTAAGCGAATATGAAAGAAGGGTAGTGTCTTGAATATTGCTATTATTATTTATCTTTGTATTTGTATTCTTATCGGAATTTTGGGTAAAAATCGACTATTGGGTTTTTGGGGATTCTTTTTTCTTTCCCTTTTTACAACGCCGCTAATCGGGGCGCTTGTCCTGGGGATTACGGCAAATAGAGCACTTTGGAATTTGGAGAAAACGCTTTATAGAAAAAAAAATAAATCCGTAGACCATTTTTAAGCTATTATTTTGAGTTCGCCTATTATTTTACTGTGAGTTTAAAGGAGGATGCATGCGTCACTTTTTTCCAAGAATTATCGCGATTTTTATCATAGCATTGACATCGTTTCTTTTTGTGGTTTCGAGTAACGCTCAGGAGGAAAGCAGGGAGTCTGAAGTCCCAAAAGAAGAGAAACCAGTAAAAAAAGAGTTGGGTAGGTGGTGGCTGAAAAACGCCCGGACATATAACCCGTTACCGAAACAGTGGCTTTTTCATGTGCAAGGAGAGGGCGGATTTACCCGATCTACCGGAAATATGGGCGGTCACACAATTCTGGGCGGCGCGATACTCGTGGTAAGAAAGAGCGTATTCACCAATTATGCGGACTATAAGGTTTATCGACAGAAAATTGAGCTGACCGATGGAAACAGCGTGGTCTTTGAGATACAATCTTTCGAGGACGCTTTTCGAATCGATTTGACATCCAAGATAAGCGGTCTCATCGGCTTTATGTGGGATAAAGACGAAACCAAATATTTGACCCATCGGTACATCTACAGCGTGGGTATGATGTTCCAACTCATGGATAACTCCAAGCATAAATTGTCCACGATGGGGGCTTACGGCTCTCAGAACGAAGAATTTGAACACGATTCTTTGGTCTCCCATGACACGGGAATCCTCTATCTATCAGATAACTACACTGGAATTATAACGAAAAGCCTTGCTTTGGAGCAAGAAGCCCAGCTTTTTCTCGATATGAGCGACAGCGATTTCTACCGCTATATTTTTAAAATCGGACTTGATTATAAACTGAATCGTCAGCTGAGTATTGTCCCCCAACTCTCAGTCGAATATAATAGCGAGCCCGCGTTTGAAGAATCGAAAAAATCCGACGTCATGCAAAGGATCAATATTCGATTCTCCTTCTAACTCCATATTTACCCCCCATTTTGCTATACCGCAATAAAACAATCTTTTATCGACCGCGCGAGCTTTCGATAATGGCGACTTTTTATCCGATCGATCTATCGAATGTTGGAATAATTTATGATCAAAAAAACCGATCCCATAGAAACTGTTGAAGTAAAAGCTCTGGAAATGGTCAAAAAATATAGCTTATGGGCAGTGGGGATCGGTCTGACTCCGATCCCGTTATTAGATATGGCGTTATTGTTCGTTGTTCAGATAAAGATGCTGAAATCTCTTGCCAAACTCTATGAAGTCCCCTATTCCGAACAAAAGGCGAGAGTATACATCACCTCTCTTATCGGGGCCCTTATTCCGATCTCACTTTGCGGCAGTTTCTTCAGTCTGATGAAAGTGCTGCCGATCCTCAGCCCAGTCGTCGGCATGACCGCTGTTCCAATGATCCTTGGCTCGAGTGCTTATGCGGTCGGCAAGGTTTTTATCCAACATTTCGAGATGGGCGGAACGCTTCTCGATTTTGAACCGGATCGCGTAAAGGATTATTTTAAGCAGCAGTTCCAAGAAGGTCAAAAAGTTGTCGATCAATTAAAAAAAATATGAAAAATCCTCATAGTTCATTTATCACGAATTCACCGGATCGCTGTGGAGTCGCCATGACCGATACAAATCGAAAATTAGCCTTTGTTTTCACCGGACTCGGCGCACAATGGAAAGGAATGGGCGCGCAATTGGTGGAACAAGAACCTCTGTTTCGTCGGACGATCCAGGAATGCGACCGGATATTTAGTCAATACGCCGATTGGTCCCTCCTCGAAGAGTTGAAAAAAAAGCCGGCGCAATCTCGGATATATCTATCTGAAATAGGTCATCCCTGCAGTTTTGCCGTGCAACTTGGTTTAGCCGTATTGCTTCAGGACTGGGGCATTGTCCCGGACAGCGTCGTTGGACATAGCGGCGGCGAGGTGGTTACGGCTCATGTTGCGGGCGCGCTCAGCTTGGAGGATTCCTTGAAGATCGTCCACAACCACTGCGTGACTATGAGCAAGGTGGCAAGGAAAGGCGGAAAAATGGCGTTTGTCGCGCTTCCTTTGAGCCAGGTGGAGCGCGAGATCGAGCGGGCGACTAAAGGACATTCGGAAAAAATTTCCATAGCCGCGATAAACGGACCCAAATCGATTGTCCTATCCGGTCGGGAAGAGGTCGATGAACTGGCGAACGCGTTACAAAAAAAAGAGGTCTTCTGCCGGTTGTTGAAAATGGATTTGGCTTTCCATAGTCCTCAGGTGGAGCCGCATCTGCCCGGATTTCGGCAAGCATTAGAGGGCGTGTCACCCATTCCCCCTCGGATCCGCGTCTATTCTACTTTGCGCGGCGCGGAAGCGGAAAAGAATGATTTTGATCCCGATTATTGGATCGAGCATATTCGGAACCCAGTGAAATTCGGTCAAGCGGTCCGCGCCATGATCCACGACGGTCATCGGAGGATGAAAAGAGCGAGATTCTCCAAACATTGGCAACGCTCCACCATGTCGGTTGTCCAGTGAAATTGGAGCGGATGCGCGAACCGGATCGCAAGCTCTTTTTGGATTACGAATCGGATCGTAAATTAGATGAGAACAAACATATAGCGGTTCCCCCCATGATTCAAGAATTGAAGGAGCTCGCGCCGGAAAAACGCAGGACAGCGTTTATCGAACAACTGAAGCAGGCAGTCGCTGAGGAGACCGATCAAGCTGTCCTCCTGACCGATGATCGAATCGGGTTTTTTGAGGCGGGCGTCGATTCTCTGACCGCTATTCGGATAAAAGACGCGCTATCCACCCACCTCGGTTTGACCCTATCAAGCACGTTGATTTTTGATTATCCCAATTTGAACTTATTGACCGAATTTCTCGCAAAAAAAATATCGTCAGGATATGATCTCGCGGGTCTGACCCTTGAGTCTGAGAAACCGGGAGCAACGGAAATCCAGTCAAAAGATTGGGAGGGTGAGCCGGTCAATATCGCGGAACCGATTGCAATTATCGGCATGGGCTGCCGTTTTCCCGGAGGAGCCAATCATCCCGATTTATACTGGGAACTGCTGAAAAATGGCAGAGACGCTATGATCAAAATTCCCCCAGAGCGGTGGGATATCGACAAATATTATGATCCAAATCCCGACGCGCTCGGAAAAACATATACACGGATGGGTGGGTTTGTCACTGACGTGAATCCAAAAACCTTTGACGCAAATTTTTTCAAAGTCTCGCCAAAGGAGGCAAAATCGCTCGATCCGCAGCAACGTATGCTCCTCGAAGTCTCATGGGAGGCGTTTGAAAACGCGGGTATCCCGATTCCGACACTCTCCGGCAAACGAGTAGGTGTTTATCTCGGAATCTGCACGGACGACTATAAGGGCGCGCATTTATGGGCGTCGGACTTTGACAAAATCGACGCATATTCCGCTTCTGGATCTATGTATTGCTCCGCGGGAGGCAGACTCTCTTATGTATTTGGTTTCCAAGGTCCTAATTGCTCTGTGGATACTGCATGCTCCTCGTCGCTGGTCGCTCTGCATCTCGCTTGCCAGGCACTGAAAAGCCGAGACGCTGAAATCGGTCTGGTAGCGGGCGTAAACGGGCTTTTTACTCCGAATCTCTACGTCTATTTTTCGAAACTCGGAGCACTTTCGCCAGATGGACATAGCAAATCCTTTGACGCGTCCGCAAATGGATATGCCCGTGGCGAGGGATGCGGCGCGGTTGTGTTGAAACGGCTGTCAGACGCTCAGCGAGACAATGATCGCATCCTGGCTGTGATCCGAGGCGTCGCGATTAATCAAGATGGAGCCAGCAGCAGTTTCACCGCGCCAAATGGATCGGCGCAGCAAGAAGTCATGCGTCTGGCATTACGTCGATCTGGGGTTCAGCCCAGGGACGTCGGCTATATCGAAGCTCACGGCACTGGCACCGCGCTGGGAGATCCGGTGGAGGCGCACGCGTTGGGTCAAGTCTATGGCGCGGGCAGAAGCCCTGAGGATCCGTTGATTATCGGATCGGTCAAGGCGAATATCGGCCATCTGGAAGGCGCAGCGGGAATCGCTGGTCTGATTAAAATCGCGTTGATGCTGAACCAAGAGGCAATCCCGCCGCAGATTCATTTCCATACGCCAAACCCGCTTATTTCATGGGACGAACTCCCGATCGCAGTTCCGACTCGACAGACCGACTGGAACCGCTCCGATACACCGCGGCGAGCGGGATTGAGTTCCTTTGGTTTCAGCGGGACAAATGCGCATGTCATTATCGAGGAGCCACCTCTTGACCCAAATAATAATAAAAACGCGGCGGATCGACCAGTCCATATCCTTCCGATATCCGCGAAAAATCGCAATGGGTTGAACGAATTGGTTGAAAAATATCGAGATTTTTTTGATCGTATTGAGGCGCGTCAGACCCATGATCAAGGGCAAGCTATTTTACCGCATATTTGCCATACAGCATCCGCGGGTCGGGTTCACTTCGATCACCGCACCGCTTTTACGGGTCGATCCATTGAGGAATTTAGGCGAGGATTCTCGTCTTATTCAGATGATAATAACAATAATATCAAGGATTTGGACGCTCAAAAAATCGTTTTTTTATGCACCGGGCAAGGGTCGCAATACCCCGGTATGGGACAGATGCTGTACAAGACGCAACCGGTTTTTCGGCAAGCCATGGATCATTGCGGCGGGCTGTTCGATCGTTATTTGGATCGCTCGATTATCCAATTGATTTACGCCCCAATTTGCGCTAAGGACAACTCGGAAAAATTGATCAATCAAACTCGGTACACACAACCCGGGATTTTTGCGATCGAATACGCGCTGGCAAAATTGTGGCAATCCTGGGGCGCGCATCCCTCCGCGCTGGCTGGGCATAGCATCGGAGAATATGTCGCGGCTTGCCTTGCGGATGTTTTCAGTTTGGAAGACGCTGTCAAGTTGGTTTCTGAGCGAGGACGGCTGATGCAATCGCTCCCAGCAGGCGGATTGATGGCGGCAATTTTCGCTGACGAAACGGTTGCGCTGGACGCGATCGCTGGATATGACGACGTTTCTATCGCCGCGGTCAACGCGCCGACAGGTATCGTGGTCTCAGGTGCCGGAGAATCGATCCGAAAAATTGTCGAGAGTCTGAAATCAAAAAAGATCAAGTCGCGTCAACTTGTGGTCTCGCACGCGTTTCATTCGCCGCTCATGGAGCCGATCCTTGAGCAATTTCATCGGGTCGCGGAAGAGGTCGCGTACCACGCGCCAAAACTGCCTGTGATCTCCAATCTGACAGGTAAATTTGCAACCGAAAAAGAGTTGACGTCAGCCGATTATTGGACAGACCATATCCGAGGAGCCGTGCGTTTTAACGATTCTATGCAGACATTAAATCACGACGGCTATCGGATTTTCTTAGAGGTGGGCGCACATTCGACCTTGACGAGTCTTGGGAAGCAGTGTTTACCCGACTCTGACCCACACGTATCAAGGCTGTGGCTGAATTCATTGAAGCGGAAGCAGTTGGATTGGGAGATGATGACCGGCAGTCTGGCTCGACTTTATGAGCATGGCGCGGATATTGATTGGAAAGGATTCGACGCGGGGGTGAAGCGACGAAAAGTCTCGATCCCGCTCTATCCGTTTCAGCGTCGAGAATTCTGGATGAACCCGGTCGCTGACGAGGTAAAGGAATCAAGTCCACGCGAGCAAGATGGACATCCTTTGATCGGGCGTCAAATCGTCTCGCCCGCGTTGAAGGATACGATCCTTTTCCAGACCTTTTTTAATAGTCAAAAGCCAGACTTTTTGAGAGAACATATCATTTACGATCGGATCATTTCCCCTGCCGCGGCGCACCTTTCCATGTTGCAGTCCGCAGCCAAATTGATCCACAAAACCGATTCTTGCATTTTGGAGAATATCCATCTCGATTCCCCATTGGCGATCCATCCGAAAAGCGAGCGAGAAGTTCAACTAATTATCCATCGAGGCTCAGAGAATGGAGCCGATTTTGATCTCATCAGCCAGGACATGGAATACTCGGAGACGCACTGCACCGGATCGATTCGGCTATTTCGAGACCCGGTTCCAGATCGATTCGAGGAGCGTCCCGATAAGGTCAAAGACCGATGTCCCGTCGAGGTAACAGGCAAAGAATTTTACACTGAATTTAAGGCGTCTGGCTATGATGTGGGACCCTCGTTCCAACGTATTGCGCACGGTTGGAAGGGCGACCATGAGGCTTTGGCAAAGCTCACAATAGACTCCAAAGATGAGAACAGTTCCAACTTCATATCTCCAGGGCTGATCGATTCGATCCTACAGACCATGATGCTGGCTCGTAGCGACGAATCGGATCGACCCGTAGCGCGTGATCGCGTATACGTGCCGTTCCATTTCGACAAGGTGGAATTCTTTCGGACAAACATGACCCCTACAATCCGAACGCGCGCGCGCATTCGACCCGCGTCCGATAACGGATTTATCCATGCCGACATATCGGTTTGGGACGAGGCGGAAAAGCCCCTGATGCGCATAACTGGATTCACTGTCAAAGAGACGGATCGGCGGGCACTTTATCGGAAGATGAGGCAAGGCGCGTTGAACCGATCTCTATATCGCATCAAATGGCATGAGTCGCCCCCGCTGTCTGATTCCATCGCCCCCGATGCGACGTATCTTATTTTTGCTGACAAAGAAGAAAAATTTTCTCTATCAAACTACGTGATCGAATCCCTGAAAAAAAATAAAAACCAATACGTGCAGGTGACGCGCGGCGAGTGTTTTGAACGGATCGACGGCAACTCTATTTCGATTAATCCGTTCAATATAGAGGATTATACCCAATTACTGCGGATATTCAGCGATTCAAATAACAAGAATGCGGAGGATATCCATCTGCTCTATCTTTGGGGAAGGAATCCGTTGCCAGATTCAGCAAATAGGCTTCAGGTCAGTTTTAAGCGGAGCGCGGGTTGTTTGCTAAATTTGGTCCAATCCGCCGCGTCACTCTCTTGGTCTAATCCGCCGCGTGTGTGGGTGATCACTCGTCATGGTCAGCAGGTTTTTGATCAGGAACCGGTCACGCCGATCCAGACCGCTCTGTGGGGTTTCGGTCAAACGATCAGTCTGGAGCATCCCGAACTATGGGGCGGCTTGATCGATGTGGACGACTTTATTGATAAACAAGAAATTTCGGATCAGATCCTGGCGGAGACCGCGTCTCAAACAGAGGACGAGCAGTCTGCATTTCGAGGCGGTAAACGATACACGCCAAAATTGGAGCGAATTTTGCCTACGGATCGGACTGGCGACAAGAAAAAAATTGTGGACTCTAACGGAAGTTATTTGATCACCGGTGGGATGGGCTACCTCGGGTTCCTATTTGCCAAAAGATTGGCGGAGCTTGGCGCGCGATATGTGATTCTCATGGGTCGTAGCAAGTCGAGTCCCAGAGTCGCGGAAGAAATTGAATCGTTGCGTCGGGATGGAGTCGAGGTCAAAATCGAGCGCGTAGACGTCTCCGATAAAAAAGCACTGGCGGATATGTTCTCGCGAATTCGACAGGAAGCACCTCAGTTGAAAGGAGTTCTGCACGCGGCTGGGTCGCTGGACGACGGCATGTTGATCCGCCAGGATTGGGATCGATTTGAGAACGCGCTGTCGGCAAAAGCGTATGGAGCATGGTATCTCCATGAATTGACGAAAGATTTATCGTTGGATTTTTTCGCCCTTTTTTCCTCAGCAGTTTCCTTTCTCGGAAATCGAGGGCAGTCCAATTACGCGGCGGCAAACAGTTTTCTGGACGGATTGGCTGTGCACCGTCGGCAACAGGGTCTCCCAGGCGTCAGCATTGATTGGGGAGCGTGGGCGCAGGCAGGCATGGCAGTTTCTGACGAGGCGGTTCGCGTCCAATTGGCAAATCAGGGATTCCAATCCATTGATCCAGAGGATGGACTGGCTCTATTTGAGAGCCTGATCATGGGCGATCTCCCTCGCGTCGCGATTCCGGCTTGCGATTGGCAGCGATATGTGGATCAATTGCCGGCTGAAAAAAAAATCGGTCTATTTTCTCAATTGGCGACCCGTTTAGATACAAAAACGCCCATCGAAAAATTGCCAAAAGGCAATGCAAAACAAAAGGATAAGCCGGAGCTTTTGAGACGGTTGGACCAGGCGCAACCTAATGAAATCCGTCGTATCACAGTCGATTTTTTGATCGAAAAGGCGCGGGAGACGATCGGAATCGATCCTTCGGAAAAAATTGATCCTGATAGACAATTTATTGATCTCGGAGCGGATTCATTGATGGCGGTTGATATGCGTAATCAATTGACAAAGGGAATCGGCGCAGTTGTGCCGGTCAGCGCGCTTTTCAATTATCCCACAGTCAACGACCTCAGTGACTACTTGATGGAAGAAATTTTGATGATCAAAAAAGGTGATAATACCCATGAGAATCCATCTGTGAAGAGCGAATTTGTTGAAAAAGAAAAGAATGAATTTGACTATATCGACGATTTAGACGAAAAAGAGCTACTCGATATGATTGAAAAAGATTTGAAATAATACTTAAACTATTTTAATACGTATTTAAAAATCCCTATCTTTCCAAAAAATGACGTCTCTGACATAATTCGTAATTCGTAATTTTAAAAAAAGGGGGACTGATGAGTATCGAAACGATTGGCGTTATCGGAGCCGGAGTGATGGGCGGAGGCGTTGCCCAGACCTTAGCCCAGACCGGACACAAGGTGATTTTGGTCGATATCAACGATGATATCCTACAAAAAGCGGAAAAATATATCCGCAACCAGTTGCGATTTCAGCAATTTTTCCATAAACCGTCAGATGGGGAACGCCTGCCCGATCTGAGTGACGTGATGGCACGCATCACTTTAACAACCGATTATCAGCAATTGCAGGAAGCGGATTTTGTTATCGAAAATGTGACCGAGAAGTGGGAGATCAAGAAAAGTGTTTATGAAAAAATGGATCAAATTTGCGGCGAGTCCTGCCTCTTTGCGGCTGACACATCAGCGATTTCGATCACCCGGATCGCGTCGGTCACGAGTCGGGCGGATAGGGTTTTGGGTATCCACTTTATGAATCCGGTTCCGATGAAAAAAACGGTCGAGATGATCCGCGGGTTCCACACGTCCGACAAGACCCTGGAGACAGCGCAGACCTTGATGACGCAGATGGGAAAGGAGTGGGTGGTCGTGAACGATTCGCCCGGTTTTGTCTCCAATCGCATCTTGATGTTGACTGTAAATGAGGCGATTTTTCTGTTGCAGGAGCGCGTCGCGGGAGCCGAACAGGTCGATACAATTTTTAAATCCTGCTTCGGTCATCCCATGGGACCGTTGGAAACAGCGGACCTCATCGGATTGGACACCATTCTCTATTCTCTCGAAGTATTGTATGAAGAATTTAACGATAGCAAATATAGACCCTGCCCTTTGCTCAAAAAGATGGTGCACGCCGGCTTGTATGGTAGAAAAAATGGACAAGGTTTTTATTCTTATTAATCGGCTTAATCGACGCAACAAAATAAAAAAATAAATGGGGGATGATATAATGGGAGATATTAAAATTAAGGAAAAGATTAAACCTTTTCTTTTTCGTTTTATTAAAAATCGTGACTTAAAGGATAACGACGATATCTTTGCCCTGGGCTATGTCAATTCACTTTTTGCGATGCAATTGGTTCTATTTATAGAAAAAGAGTTCAAGATTCGGATCGAAAACCAGGACCTGGATTTTCAAAATTTTAGCAGTTTAGATCGAATCACCGGTCTCATCGCCGGGAAAGTGAATCGCGTTTAACCTATGACCGGTCTTTTTTCTTGACCTCTTTCTCAACAGCTGTTATTTTAAACCGTGATCATAAGATGGACGAATCGAAAAATACGCATAACCGGGAGGTTACGATGGTACAGGTACAGGTGTTAGGGCTTGCAATGGACGTGACTCAAGACCCGACAAGTCCTGTGATTATGCTAAAGGAAGTCAATGGCACGAGCGTTTTGCCGATTTGGGTCGGTCCCGCTGAGGCGACTGCGATCGCAGTCCAATTGGAGTCAAAGGAGATGTCGAGACCGCTGACGCATGACTTGCTAAAGACCGTTATCGAAGGAATGGGCGGGGAAGTGGTTAAGGTGATTGTCACCGATTTACAAGAAGATACATTTTACGCCAGGATATTTATCAAACATCAGAACGAATTATTTAGTATCGACGCCCGTCCGAGCGATTCTGTCGCGCTGGCTCTTCGAACCGACTCTCCGATCTATGTCCATAAAGACGTAAGCATGGACTTGGATATAAGTCAATTTCAAAAGATGGAAATCGAAGATGATAAAGAAGAATCAGGGGCGTCGGATATTCAGGAATATCTCTCCAATCTGGAACCTGAAGATTTTGGAAAAATTGACCCTGACGATTAAACGACACAGTATTTTTATTTCAGACATCGTGGGTCGATAATATGAAATCTAAGCGGTCAACAAAGGTCTATTTTCTCTCGATTTTTACGATTCTTTTTTTTATCTGCGATTGCGCGCGTCCCTTGCCGGAGACGTACGACCGAGACGTAAATCAAAAGGAAATTGAGAGGATTTACGGGCAAGCGCAGTCCGATTATAATAAAGGGGACTATCGGTCCGTGGCGATTCATGGTGAATCGCTTTTATCTCGATACCCCCACGCCGAGATTGCTTCGGACGTCCAGAAACTGGTCGGCGATGCCTATTATAAGATGGATGCGTACGAACTCGCCGCGAGCGCGTATCAGCGTTTCGTCCATCGCTATCCAAACAACCCGCGCATTTCCGACGTGTATCATTCCTCTGGGTACGCCTATCTGGCGTTGAATAACCAATTTGCCGCGGCAAACAGTTTCCTGGCATATCTGGATATCAGCGATAATTTTTTGGAAAAACAGGCACTGTCCACGATGCTCACCGCTCGTATTTTTGACGCGTTGGCTCCACCGAAATGGCGGGAATTGTTGAACCAATATCCGCAAACCGATGTGAGCGACGAGCTATCCTACCGGCTGATTCGTTATCATAATCAAGAACGAAAATTCGACTCTGTCCGAAGCGAGGCGTCACGTTTTCTGAGGGACTATCCCCGCAGTCAGTATCGCTCGGAAGTCGTGGAGATCGGACAAAATCTCCCCAATCAGGCAGGATCGGATTGGAATTCGTTTGATACGCTGGAACGCAAGCCGTATGATGGAGTCGCGCGACAGCCGGTCACTTCCGGCAGAAAAATCGGTGTTATTTGTCCTTTGAGCGGAAAATATGGACAGTTTGGAGCCTCAGTGTTAAAAGGCATGGAACTGGCGATTAAAGATTTCAAGGAAGAGAGCGGAATGTCCGTTGATTTTGTGGTGCGAAACTCCAGAGGAAACGCGGCTGAAGCACTGCACGCAACGCGAGACCTGATCTATAATGAAGGCGTGGTCGCAATCGTGGGACCTGTGTTAAGCGAGTGCGTCATATCTGCAGGGGGAATTTCGCAACAGGCGCAAATACCGATAATCACTCCGACTGCGACCGGATCGGAAATTAATCTGATCGGCGATTATGTCTTCCAGTTTAACAATACCAGCGAGCAGTTGGGGCGGGCTATTGCCCAATTCTCGATAGATAATCTCTATCTTTCTTCATTTGCGATTCTCCACCCGCGGACTCCTTATGGCTCTGAGATGGCAGAGGGATTTAAGAACGTTGTTTTGGAAAGGAGCGCGACCCTTTTGGATGTGATCGATTACCCGGCGGGAGAGAGCGATTTTCAGAAGGAAATACGTTCCTTAAAGTCAAAATCCCCGGAATGTTTGTTTATTCCGGCTGAAGATCGAGATATCTTATTGATTGCCCCTCAAATCAATCATTATTATTTTGATACGCAATTATTAGGGGGAAACGGTTGGAATTCGGAAAAACTGATTCAGGTTGAAGGAAAAAATGTCAATGGAGCATATTTTGTCGATAGCTACCATAACGGAGGTTATCACGCCGGACTGAACCGTTTCAATGAGCGGTACTTTCGTCAATATCACGAAGAGCCGGATAAGATCGTCGCGCTGACTTATGACTCAACGCGGTTGCTGCTTGCCGGGATAGAATTGGGCGCGGAAACAGGACCCACGCTCTATGAAAAACTGCTCCAAATCAAGTCTTATCGCGGTGTTACCGGATTTGTAACAATGGAAAATAGACGTCTCCACAAGCATCCGCTTATCTTCCAGATCCTTGATAATCAAATTATGGAAGTCTCAAAATAATCGGATCCATAATTTCCATTTATCTCATATTATGAAATTACGTGGCAAAACAAATCAATAAGAGCAAAAAAATATGTACATGACAAGGCGCAGATCCAAATAGCTTTGTCGCAGGTGAGCTTTAGCTGTTGGGAATCGGCAGCGTCACATAAAACGTCGTCCCATAATTCAGGCGGCTCTCTACCGTGATTTTCCCGCGATGCAGTTGCACCACACGCCTGGCAATAGAAAGACCCAGCCCCAATCCATCTTGATTTCGTCTGTCGTGCTCTTCTACCTGATAGAAACTGTTGAAAATTTTTTCCAGCTCGCCGGCAGGAATACCGATCCCGTCGTCGGCAAAAGTCAATTGATAATATCCGGGCTTTTTATTGATTACAACCGTGACGCGCCCTGCGTGTTTTCCGAAGATGATAGCGTTTTGAACCAGATGATAAAAACCCTGTTGCAACAAGGTCGTATTCCCGATGACGCGCGGATGTTCGGTCTCTAATTTTAGTTCGAGCCGGATATTTTTCTCCGAACTTTTCTCTTCCAACTGCAAATAGGTAAATCGGATCAGCTTATCCAGATAAATCTCCTCATCCATGGAATCCAGCTCTTGGCTCTGGAGTCTGGCAAATTCTAGCAGCTCATTCACAATATTGACCATCTGCTTGGAAAGGTAACCGATCATCTCCAGATAATTCTGATAAGGTGGATCAAGTTTGTCGCTCAAATGCAGCGTCAGAAGCTCAGTGAATCCGAGAATGCCGGTCAGCGGAGTTCTCAGCTCATGGGAAAGAATAGACAAAAATTCATATTTCAGATTTTCCGCCCTTTTCTGAGCCGTCACATCATGGATAACCAGTACATAACCTTGATGATCGTGAATTCTCGATATGGAAATATGCAATGTCTTTTGGATAGGTTTTGGGATCGCGGTCTCAAAACTTGCGCGTCCATCTGCGGATTCCCATGCCTTATCAAGATGCCGCTCCAACTGGGGCAGCGGCAGAGCGTTCGTCAACCTTTTGCCGATCAACTCCTCCGGATTTTTCTCGAAGAGGTGACAAGCCACCGGGTTTGCCTTGACAATCACCGACATTTCGTCTGTAGCGATCATCCCGTCCGACATGGAACTGATGATCGCGTGGATCTTATCCTTTGCAATTTGAATCTCTTGACCGCGTTTTTTCTCCGCTTTGTATATCTCCAAAAGCTCGTTAAAATTGCCCAGAGATCTCTGAATAGCATAGGATTTTTGAGCCTCAATCCGTTCATCCATGTCGCTTTTTTTTTGTTCGTCCATTTTTTTATCCTCAAATTTCGACGAAATCGTAAGCCGGCGTCGAGAAATAGGGTTGTCGATTGTAATATTTTTGCGCGGTGCTGTTCGCTGATGAATGACTTTGTCGATTTAGTCGATAACAAGATTGAAAGCGGGTCAATTTCATCATTTTATTGTCTAAAACAGAAGCACTATCCTTAAAATAGGTCGATATATTAACAAAAGTAGGTGATCTTTTTCACCCGGATTATTCGTCATCACGGAAATCGGTCCGCAGATTACGCAGATTATCGGTCCGCAGATTACGCAGATTATCGCAGATTACGCAGATTATCGCAGATTAAGAATTGATAATTAAAGAATTATATCTTTTTTGCCAAATTTTCTTCAGGAAAACGGAGCTGTGAGACGGGAAGGGCTCGGGATTTTGATCAAATTAACCCGAACCGCTTACCAACTTTATAAAAAATTTCCAGTACCCGATCCAACTGCTCATCCGTATGCGTTGCCATGTAACTGGTTCTCAGCAGGGATCGCTGAGGCGGAACAGCGGGAGCAAAGACCGGGTTGACAAATACGCCTTCGTTGAGCAGGGCGTGAGAGATCGTCAAAGTTTTGTCTCGATCCGATCCAATGATAATCGGGACCACCGGCGTCTGACTCTTACCAGTATTAAATCCCATAGATTTGAACTCTTTTCGCATCTTTTTTGCATTTCTATGTAATTTTTTAATACGATCCGGCTCCGATTCCATGACATCCAGAGCCGCCATTGCCGCCGCCGCGTTTGCCGCTGGGATCGATGCGCTAAAGATGAGGGTTCGGGCGTGATGTTTGATATAGTGGATGATCTGCTCGTTGCCAGCCACAAAGCCGCCGAGGGATGCAAAGGATTTGCTGAAGGTGCCGACAATCAAGTCCGTGTCATCTTCCACATCGAAATGCGCCGCAGTGCCGCGTCCACCGCCCATCACGCCAATCGAATGCGCGTCGTCCACTAACAGCTTGGCGTCGTATTTCTTGCATAATTGGACAATCTCTGGTAAGGGCGCGAGATCGCCTTCCATACTGAAAACGCCGTCCACAGCGACGAGTCTGCCGTTATTTCCGCTGAGAGAAGAAAGCGTCCGCTCTAAGTCCGCCATATTGTTATGTTGGTAACGCTTCAGTATGGCAGACGAGAGGCGAACGCCGTCATATAGGCAGGCGTGGTCGTCCTTATCGAGGATCACCGCGTCCCCCTTTCCGGTAATTGTAGCGATCACGCCGAGGTTGGTCTGGAATCCGGTGCTAAAGCAAAGAGACGCCTCTTTTCTCAGATATTTCGCCAATCGGTCTTCCAATTGCTCATGCAGTTGTAAGGTGCCGTTAAGAAATCTGGAGCCGGTACAGCTAGTTCCATACTTACGTATCGCTTGAATCGCCGCGTCTCTGACCTTGGGATGGGTCGTCAATCCAAGATAGTTATTGGAGCCGACCATAATGATACGCTTGCCTCGTAGGATCGCCTCGCTGCCCTCGGTTTCGTCCAATGGAATGAAAAAAGGATAATATCCGGCTTCAATCACTTTTTTCGCTTCGGTAAATTGGTAACATTTATCAAACAGCCCCATTTTAAACTCCTCGTATTAAAAAAAATCTATTTGTTTTTAACCCAGATTATTCATAATCATGGAGATATAGATCAATCAGATAGTTGATATAAAAAGGGTTACATTCATATTTCGGTCTATTTCAAAAAAATTAGATATTTTGGAACGATCTCGAAAAATTTTAAAATCCACTCACATGCCGTATCAGATTAATAAAACAGAGATATGACGCTTTGTCAACAAAAAAGTCCCGATGGTTCGTGGTCGTCCAGATTTCCAGATAAAAAAAGCGTCGCCGAAAACGACAACGCTTTTTTATGGAATATCGCTTAAACTCGCGACACGACCGATCTTTAATTGTGTTTCGGGCAAGCTATTTACCGAAAAATGATCCGATCATGCCTGTAAGTCCTTCTTTCTGGGAAAAGCCTTTGACCAGAAATCCAGCGACATCATCAAGGATTTTTCCATCGCCGTCCTGGTCTAACATTGAGGCGATGCCGGCTGAACCTACGGTTTGCGTATCTCGCTTTTTTGTGATCGCGCCTAAGATAATTGGCGACAGAATCGGTATGATCTGGCGCACCAAATCGCTGTCGATGCCCAGCTTATCCCCAAGAGAACTTGCGATTGTATCGCCTGATTTTCCCAGTAGCCCGCCCAAATTGGCGTCTCGATTATCTTCAGCCGCTTTTTGGTCAATCAAGCCTTCCAGGTCGTTCAGCACATCCGAAGAGCCATACTTACCCAGAATATGATCCACCCGTTTGACGCCGCCTCGAGTGTCCTTCTGCTGTTTCAAACCGCTGAGGATCATAGGGGTGAGCGCGCTCATAATCTGCTGCGTCGCGCGCTCGTCAATATCAAGACGCGAGGAGATATGCTTACCAACAGTGGGAGCGTACTCGGATAAAAGTTCTTGAACAAAATCGCTCATTGTTTTTCCTATCTTTTTTTTAAGTCGCTTATCAGGAAATATCTTCAATCTTAGGCAGACGAATTGTCTGACCCGGATAAATTTTGTCGGCATTCTTGATAACCTCAAGATTTGCCTCAAAGATTTTGTGATATTTGTTACCGTCGCCATAATGATTCTTAGCAATTTTCCATAAGGTATCGCCGGACTGGATGGTATAAAAAGTGCTGATCAACTCTTCTTCCTTTTCCTCGACAACGGGTTCCTCGACCACAGGCTTTACTTTCTCGACTACGACTTTTGGCTTTGGTTTTCGCGGCTTTGGAGCACGCAGATTCAGCGCGTTCACTTTTTCAACGCCCTTTGTATTTCCAGCGATCAGAATCGCCTTTTCCTTCACAGCTTGCGAGTCCGCGCGCCCATACAACGCGACTGCGTCGTCATCCAGGATATCGACCTTCAGGTCATGCAAACGATTGCCGAGTTCCTCTTCCAATTTCTTTTTGATGGCTTCCGCTTCTTTTTTACCAGAGCCGACATTACGCAAAAAATTAAATAATCCCATAGACCCCCCTTTCTTAAATTTTTTAGATATGTTTATGAGTGTACAGTGAGCAAAAAATATATACGTTACAGATTATTTGTCAACAAAAATCGAATTTGTTGGCAAGTTGTCTCAGGCGTTAAAGCGGAGCGCAGTCGATTTTTTTTATCAACCGCTTTCATCAATCCAGCTCTGAAGCGCGGCGATGATTTTTTTTGCCTGCTCAGCATTGGAGATATTGAATCGGCTCTGTTCCCGAAATTGATCGTTGCGCTTCCGGTATCGTCGGATCGAAAATTTTATTGGTCCATATTCCTCTTTTTTATTGCTCCATTCCTGATATTTAAACAGGATTGTGGTCCAACCCCCGCGAGTCAATATCCTCTTATCCAATTCTTTCACTTTTTCGACCCCGTCTTCTTCCCAACTCATCGTGATTTCATCAATCGTTTCAAACATACTTTTCCCCTCGGCTTTTTTTTCAAGTACTCGTAACAGCCTTACTCTATAAGAATGCAAGTAGACTTATTAAAAATCAGTGCTTTTCGATGCAAGTGCGCAAATTTATCAGCTTTTGTTTGGTTGCTTCATCCAGATTTAACGGGTTCATCAACAGCTCTTTCAAAGTTTCTAACGCGGTGTATTCGATGTTCAGATTTTCATCCGCCAAAAATTTGCATATTATTATGTCTTCCAATGCGTAATCGTCCTCAGCGTAATGATTGATCAACTTCTTCACCTTAATTTTCCGAGAAACTGGCGACCTCTCACATCCCACATCATATAGAAACCATCGCTGCAGATCCTCCTCCGTTTTTTGCTTAATTTTTTGGTATATCCTGCACGCCTTTTTATACTCTCCATTTTTAAAAAGGCGATACGCGTCTTCTCTAAATACGCTATCGTTTTCTGGCGGGGGCGGAGGCGGGGGTTTTCTGATAATCGAGATGGTCTGCGTTATCGACTCGCCGCTGATCTGTTCAAAAATCAGGGTCAGTGTGTATTCTCCCGATTCTTGTGGAATATACGCGCTAACGGAAAAATTACTTGTCAGAGGTTTGTCAGACACTGTGAACCCATCTGGTCCAAGTACGTTCCGGGTTTGATAGCCGTTTTTGGACGTTGTGACCAAAACCGCCTCTTTCAGTCGAAGGCTATCTCGCCGATGCTGAACAGAGCCGTGAATCCAATATTGAGTCGGACCGTCATAGGCAAGATGGCTGGATTGAGGGCTGTTTACAACCACTTGTAGCGTATCTGGGGCTCCCTCTCGTATCACGGTGAGTTCCTTCTTCAGCTCGCCGTATATCGATTCTACCGAAAGCAGATATTCGCTTCGTCCGACTGTTGTGTGGATCGATATCGAGAAGAAATTTGCCGAGTCGGCTCTGGTATTATCCAGGATCAAGTTCTGGACAACGGCGTTGTCCTCCCGATTGATCAAGTTTCGGATGGAAAAATTTTCCTCCTCCAGCTCTTCCAGCTTAGGCGATATATGTCCCTGAATCAGATAAATTTCTGTGGAATTTGGAAGAACCGCTTCTGTCTGTTCAAAATGGATCGTCGGAGTCGTTGCGATTTCTGGAGATATGAGCAGTCTCCAAATCAAAAGCATGGAAAAAATAAGGAGTATGAGCGCGATTGATTTTCCCAAGAAAGAGCCGGGTTTATCCTTTAGCCGATGCAGTCCCTCTTCGATCTCGTCCGCGCTCTGATAGCGATCATCCGGGTCCTGGCTGAGTAGTTTTTCAATAATGGGATCAAAATCTTTGCAGTCCGAACGCGTGCCTTTCCTGACAAATGTTTGCCTTTTCTTCCGACTGAATAGCCCAAAAGGCAGAGTCACTGTTCTTTCCATCAGGGGAATAGTGATCGTTTTATCTTTCATCGGCAGAGTAAGGGAGATAGGGCTGGTGCGGGATAAACTGGATCGAGACAGGTCGATAATACTCGGTTTTTCAAGGTAGACCATCTCGTGGAACATCACGCCTAGAGCGTATAGGTCAGCTCTGTGGTCGATTTTGTTCGAGTCTTTGGGGGGGTGATTCTTAGGCGTATCTGCCGGTATATCCGTATCCGTAGATGGATCATAAAAAATCCTGGTGCAATTCTTTCGACCGTCAGATTTCGAAATGACCACTTTCGTCACATTTTCTACCCGCTTGACGCTTTTTGGTTTATCCACCCGCGAATCGGATTTTGTAGATTTGACGAATTGTTTCTTACGCCCTTTGGTTCGGGCAAAAAAAAGTATTTCCTGTTCCGGTGCCATATATCCGTGGGTTCCCGCGCCGATCATCTGGTCATGGAGCCCATCTTCCTCCGCGCAGGAGATACCGAAATCGGTGATCACTACGCGAGGAAATCCGCTCTCCTCGTTTTCCCGATCGAGCAGGATATTTCCTGGCTTGATATCCCTGTGATATACCGTATCGCCCGGTCTTGCCTCCGAGTGGATATACTTTAAACCTGCGCATAACTTTCGAATAATATGCAGAATTTCGACCCGTTGCATCTTCTTGTTGGAGTCATACAGCTCTTGCAATCGATCCTTCAGAGTATATCCGTCTCTGATATACTCCATGACAATGCAGAAATCTTTATGTTGATTCTCGCCGAAATTTTCCACCTTTATCACATGACGATGGCTGAATTTCGATGCAATATCCGCTTCTCGGCGGAAATAGGTCTTGATCTCTTCTGTCTCCCGATAATGAGAAAGCAGTTGTTTCAAGGCGTAATATTCGCCTTTGTCGTTCTCGACCATAAAAACATACGCCATTCCCCCAATTCCCAGGATAAATTCCTCATCTTCTTCTCTTCCTGGAGGTCGGATCACCCGATAAGCCCGATTGTTAATATAGGTGGTTTTACCGAAAAAATCGGGGATGGGGACACTTCTTATATTTTTTTTTACCATAAGCCGGCTTTTTGTGTGATGTGTGATAAATAAAGTATGAATGTGATTACGAATTCAAAAATTTTAAGCGGAACAGGATTCCGCGTTACAGGATCAGAGAGGGATTCCGATCACACACCGGAATCCCTCGTCGAGATCAAAATTATTTAGAATTGGAAAGATCGGGAGGTTCCGGGAGATCATTGTTACCTTCGTCGTCCCCTGTCCCCAGGACGTAAACCACGCCAGCCGCGACAGAAGGCAGAACTCCATAAAGACCGATTTTCTGCCATAGGGGTCGTTTTTTGAGACACTCTACAAACTGCAACGTGACCTTTCCGCCTGACAGCGTCCTGGAAATCTCTTTTGTTTCATACATAGCCATACACTCGGAGCAGTCGTACTCAAAGTAGTGATCCCCCTGGGTCAGGTAGTCAAACTTTATCGGCGTTTTATCCTTCAGACGAAAACCGTCCATCACTACGGTAGCCCCGGAAGGTTTGGTATCCAGTATCACATCACGAACTCGCTCGCTTTTGATCTGTTTGACCAGCCGTTCATAGATGGCGATTTGCCAGTCTGCCTGCGATGGTTTATTGGGAACAAAATCAGGGTCAATATCCACAATTCGCGTCACGACCTCTTTTGCCCTCACTGTATCCCGTTTTCCAGTGTAGATCGCGCTGTAATATCCCAGTGCTTTCAACTGGCGATTTCGGCTCAACTCGCCCTTGCTCGCGGCATCTGACAAAAGCTGAATCGCCTCATCCAAGTACACATCCTCATAAGCGTTGATTGCCCGCGCGAGCTTATCCTCCGCAGTCATATTCAAATCCATCAATTCCCCGGAAGCGATTTGGATTTGGACATCCTTTTGATACTGGTCAAAGGTTGAAATGACAGAGGCGTCGAAAATCGTATCATCCAATTGGTGATCCGGATTTAACGCGTAAATCTGCTTACAGGTTTCCATCGCGGATATGGAGTCGTTCTCCCCAATATAGCTCGCAAAGAGGTAGGAGAGCGCGTTTAACTGATCCGCTGTTCCCAGCTCGTCGGAGCGCGCCGCGTTGCTCAAGTGGATGATCGCAGTGTTCCGTTCGAGATCGTTATAGTCTTTGATCCCTTTTTCCAAGTCCTTTTTTGCCTCTGATTGCGCAAAAACAATCTGCGACAGACAGAGCGACAAAATAATAACTAAATATACATGTATTCTTCTCATTTTTATCCGCCTTTCTTAATTAAAGAGTCGGGTGCTCCCTCAGGGTCTTCTGTTAGGGGAACTCAAGGGAGCGCACTTATAAATTATTACATAAATTATCGTGAAATTACGGAAGCAGAATTACTTTATCAGTGCCATTTTTCGTTTTTTGAGAGGCTGCCCATCAACGGATAGCACATAGAAATAGACGCCGCTGCTTACATGAGACCCAAGGCTGTTCTTACCATCCCAACGAGCCGTATGATAGCCAGCTTCCTGTTCCTCATCTGTCAGAACCCGCACAAGCTGACCTGTGACCGAATAGACGGACAGTTTGGCGTGGCTTGACGTGGGTAAACCATATCGGATACGGGTATAAGGATTAAACGGATTGGGGTAATTCTGTGTCAGATCAACGTGATCTGGAATAACCTGCGTCATCTCCCCTGGGTCTCCGTAAACGATTCTCAGATGGTTTGTTCCCTCTCCAATAGAGAAAATATATTCGCTTTTCTCAGCCATATCGACCTGCTCTTTGGTCAGATCGTTGATGAGATAGAGCCGCGGGTTTTCCGGCGGATCCACCATGTATCGCCAAGAAAGAAGTGCCTCGCCAGACTCACTCGATTGGATTTCAAGGTTCCATTCTTTGCTTTCATCCAACGGAGAGCGAATGTCCGCGCATTTGTCTCCAGAAAAATTCAAGCTGATAGAGCTGAAGAACGGCGGGATTTCTGACAGGCAATAGTGGCTCTTGAGCTGGCTTTGATCTTCTGCCAACATTCCGATATGGTTATATTGATCACGGCTCTCGCCCATGGAGAGACTTAGTTCGGTCAACCAATCGAAATGCTCCAGATTGAAAAATGGCTCCGAAACCTCGTTCCCATCCGGCGCGGAAATTGTCACCGTGATTTCGCTCGAAGTCGTGTTTCTCACCGCGTATCCTTGCCATGGTTCGAGAGAAGTTTTATTCTGAAACTGCCCATCGCTGTAGAGTCGGGGCGTCTCAACTCCGTTGGTTTCAGGCCAATTCACCGAGCGATGGTAGGGATTCCCGATCAGATTCCATCCCGAATTCAACCTAATAATCTTCTCAAGATCAGTTGTCAGATTCACCTGACCGAAGTCCAATTCTTTATCGCTACTCCCACGCACAATTAAGAAGAGGGATTTTCCCTGCGAAAAGTTTCCGGCAAATCCATCGCTTCCATATTCGATATAATAATCTCGATTAAATGCGTTCCCTTGGCTGACATAATCCCACAACCGCCACTTTTCTGGATCATAATCGCCAAAATCATCCCCAATCGTCTCGGAAACAGAGGCGTTATCCAAACGATACGGCACCGAGATTAGATGGTAATCGGATTGCGCCGAGCCTTCTTTAATCGAAAAAGGAGATATCTCAATTTGAACGGCACTTGATTCGTGGCAGTTGTCAAGACTGTCGCAGAGCGTCACTGTGGCTTGATACGTCCCTTCCGATGTGTAGACGTGGCTCATCTTATCGCCTCCGTCGTGACCCCCAGTATCGTCGCCGAAATTCCATGTGTAGGATTGAATCGGATATGAGCCGCTGGTAGAAGCACTCGCGTCAAACTCGATATATAATGGGAGAATACCCGTTGCACTTGATGGTTCGATTAGTTCAAAATTAGCCGTAGGCGGCTGGGCTTTCACAACCACTTTATCTTCTCCGGTCTTCATGTCCTGATAACTTGTTCCCCGTTCATCATACACAGTGAGACGAACCCTAAAGTAGCCAGGATCCATATAGGTATGGGTCACTTCTGTGGCGTTGGAATCAACAACCTCAACAGTATCACCATCGCCGAAATCCCATACCCACCGAGTGATTGCATTTTCTTCAAAAGGCCTGCTGGAATCGGTAAATCTATATTGGGTTTCTTTCGCGACGCCGCCATCTAATGGATTCGGAGAAATTGTAAAAATTGATCTCGGCATCTCTTTGCTAACGAAAATATAGTCGGAGATCATCAAACTATCCTGATTCCCCTGGGTATCATAGATTCGCAACATAACCGAAAAGGTTTTTTCATCCTCATCTTCTTCTAGCATATACGTATGAAAAATATCGGACGGCTCACCTGCGCTATCATACACCAACCCTTCTTCACCGTTGCCAAAATCCCACTCCCATTCTGCGATGGGATATGTTCCCTGCGTGGAGTGATCCACAAATTCCACTGTGAGCGAATCATTACCGATTCCGTCTCCTACGATGCCAAAATTGGCAGTGGGACCCACGTCTACCTGGATGAAATCTAGATAAGTGGTGTCTCTGGAACCGCCGTAGCTATCGGATATTCTCAAAGTCACGTCGAACCGACCCGTATCGGAGTACGTTATGGTATGTGGTCCCTGGCTATCTCGGACTTCGCCGTTGCCAAAATCCCACTCCCATTCCGCGATGGGATAGACTCCCTGCGTCGATTCGTCGGTAAATAAGACCTCTAACGGCACATGACCCGAATCTACCGAAGCGGAAAATATCGGGGTCAATACAGGCGGATCATATTCAATCGTTCGAGAATGCCCCACATTTCCGTTTCCATATATATCATTCCCGGATCCAGCTGGCACGGTGACGACCACCTCTCCAGCACTGTTTGGAATAACACTGAATCTATAAATCCTCGGGTTCACAACGTTAAAAGAGTGGATCGCGCCTTCCGTTACTAAATTATTATTTACCTCTACCTCTATGTCGTCTTCTTCGAATCCGTAAACCGAGTCGCCAAAGCTGACGGTGAAACGGATCGGCGAGGTATGGTAGATTGTCGAATCGGACGAGACTGCCGTTTGAGGTCCCGTGCGATCCACGATCACGGTCAAGGTCTCAGTAGAGTTATTTCCCGCAGGATCACTCACTTCCGCTGTGATTGTATGAGAATTTTCATCCAAGTTAAGCGATACCTGCCAATCGCCTTGCGCGTTCTGCTGGACTGATTCTCCGCCGACCGTTACAGTCAACTCGTCAAGCGGACGGTTATCGCCCACTGTCCCTTGCAAGACAACCGGATCGCCGTTTGTATACCAAGGATCGGTATGGGTGAATTCGATTGACGGATCGGTACGATCCACGATCACGATCAAGGTCTCAGTAGAGTTATTTCCCGCAGGATCGCTCACTTCCGCCGTGATTGTATGAGAATCTTCATCCAAGTCAAGCGATACTTCCCCGCAGGATCGCTCACTTCCGCCGTGATTGTATGAGAATCTTCATCCAAGTCAAGCGATACTTCCCAATTGCCATTTTCATCCGGATCGGCTGGTTCTCCATCGACCGTTACAGTCAACTCGTCAAGCGGACGGTTATCTTCCACTGTTCCTTGCAACACCACTATGTTGTCGTTTGTATGGAAAGGATCGGTATGATTAAATGCGATTGACGGATCGGTGCGATCCACGATCACGTCATCCAAGTCAAGCGAGACCTGCCAATCGCCTTGCGGGTCCGGCTGGACTTCTTGATCTTGTCCATCCGCGGTAATCGTCACAGTCAGACCGGATTCCGATGTTCCATTAAGCGTAATCGGATTGTCGTTGTTTGTGTACCAAGGATCGGTATGATTAAATGCGATTGACGGATCGGTGCGATCCACGATCACGGTCAAGGTCCCAGTAGAGTTATTTCCTGCAAGATCGGTCGCTTCCGCCGTGATTGTATGAGAATCTTCATCCAAGTTAAGCGAGACCTGCCAATTTCCTTGCGCGTCCGGCTGGACTGATTCTCCTCCGACCGTTACGACCAACTCGTCAAGCGGAGAATTATCGTCCACTATCCCTTGCAACACCACTGGGTTGTCGTTTGTGTGGAAAGGATCGGTATGGGTGAATTCGATTGACGGATCAATACGATCCACGATCACGGTCACGGTCTCAGTAGAATTATTTCCTGCAAGATCAGCAACTTCCGCCGTGATTGTGTGAGACCCTTCACCCAGGTTAAGCGATACTTCCCAATTGCCATTTTCATCCAGATTGGCTGAAATCCCATGGACAGTTACGGTCAACTCGTCAAGCGGGCGGTTATCGTCCACGATTCCTTGCAAGACAACCGGATTGTCGTTTGTGTACAAAGGATCGGAATATTCGTCGTCAAATGATATGGTCGGATCGGTGCGATCCACGATCACAGTCAAGGTCTCTGTATAAAAATTCCCCGCAGGATCGGTCGCTTCCGCTGTGATTGTGTGAGACCCTTCACCCAAGTTAAGCGAGACCTGCCAATTTCCTTGCGCGTCCGATTGGATTTCGTGATCTTGTCCATCCGCGGTAATCGTCACAGTCAGACCGGATTCCGATGTTCCATTAAGCGTAATCGGATTGTTGTTGTTTGTGTGCCAAGGATCGGTATGATTAAATGCGACTAACGGCGGCGTTGTATCGATTGTCAGAGTTGTGTTGACAGAGCCTTCATAGTCCTGGTGATTCCACGCTCGGACTATCAATGTATGTTCTCCTTCATTAAGAGTCGGCAGTGTCACTGTCCAGTTTTCTCCGTTTAGATCAGCCGGATAACTATTGCTATTGATTATCGCCTCAACGCCGACAATTGTCCGACTTGTTCCATCCTCGGTTACAGTTCCGGAAATAGTGGGAGTTGTATCGTTGATAATCAAAGGCGAATCGATATGAACCTCAATTGTGATCGGCGAAATATTCAGCTCGTTTGCAGTCGGGTCGCAGCCTCCATTTCCCGCCGCGTCTTGGGCGCACGCTTCGACATTGTGCACGCCGTTATCCAGCGCATCGGTGACTTGATACCGCCATGTCATATTTCCCAAAATTTCCGCTGGGAACTCACTTCCACCATCGATACGGACGGTCACCTGTATTGCGTCCTCGCTCACGGTTCCGGTTATGAGAGGCGTCCTGTCGGAGGTGGTCAACGCGTCCACTGTCACGACCGGATCCGTGGTATCAACGCGCACTTGGCGTTCAGCCGAATTGCTCTCATTTCCAGCCAAATCGGTCGCCACCGCGACTGCTGTATAAACGCCTTCCGATAGTGTGGGCAGTTGCAAAGACCACTCGCCGTTTTCCGGTGAGACGAAATAATCGACCCCATTGATTGTGATTGTGACACTATCATTTTCTAACGGATAGTTATCGTTCACCGTGCCGGTCAGATCAGGGATCGGATCGTAATTGGTAATCAGTGAATCAGCCGGATCAAAAGTAATTGTGGGCTGAGTTATGTCGATGATCACTATACCCTCATCCTGTCTTTCATTATTGAGACCGTCCATTGCATGAACGGTCGCGGGGTATGTCCCTTGAGGCAGTGTATTCGAGATTAAGCAAGACCAACTTGTCCCAGTAATGGCACCCGGATAGGTAGAACCATTGATTTCCACCCAAACGGTTTCCGCATCGCTCACCGTGCCGTTCAAGGTCGGCGTCTGGTCATTGGTAGTCATATCGTTTATGGTCACGATGGGACCAGAAGTGATTATCGTCAGAGTGAATTGGGCGGATCCGCTGTTTCCAGCGAGATCATCCGCTCCAACATCCACCGGATAATCGCCGTCGCTCAATGGGTTGCTCACCGTGCATTCCCAACGATTTTGCCCCATATCGGTTGCGTCATAATTTGTGCCGTTCACTGTGAAAACCACGCTGTTGACAACTTCATTGACAACACAGCCCAACGTCGGCGTCGGATCATTGACGGTCATATTCTGTACCGTGATAACTGGCGGCGTTGTGTCCACAGTCAATTCGTTCGTCGTATTGTCATTCCCATTATTTCCAGCCAGATCAGACGCCACCGCGGCGACCTCGTAAACCCCATCAATTAACGGATCCGTGATTGTAATTTCCCATTCCCACGTATTCTGACCTACAAGAGCGACAGCAGCGTCGTATTGATGGTTATTAACGGTAACCCTCACCCCGTCCTCGTAAACACCGGAAAAATTGTCGGTTACTGTGCCAGTCAACACCGGCGTCGGATCATTTGTGACCATGCTGTTTACCGTGATAACCGGCGGTGTTGTGTCAACCATCAGTTCGTCATTCGTACTGTCGAAGTTATCTACTCCTGTCTCGTTGTTCACGGCTCTTGCTATCACATCATAAATGCCTTCGGGCAGTTGTTGTTCGACCTGACAACTCCACAAATCACCGTTAATAACAGCATCATAAGTCTGCCCATTCACCGTGACCTCAACGAGATCGGCGTCCTGGCCCACTGTGCCTGTCAGAAGAGGCGTATCATCATTTGTAATCAAATAATCAATGGTAATGGGCAGTGAAACCGGCAAGATATTCAGCTCATCTTCAGTCGGGTCGCAACCTTCATTTCCCACAGCGTCTCGCGCGCATGCTTGGACATCATGCAAGCCGATATCCAGCGCATCGGTGACTTGATACTCCCATGTCTGGTTCGGCAAAATTTCCGCTGGGAACTCACTTTCACCATCAATACTGACATTCACCTGGGTTGCGTCGGAGCCAACGGTTCCGGTTATGAGCGGGGTGGTGTCCGTAGTTTCAAGGGGATCCACAGAGATAGATGGGGGCGTTGTATCAATACTTATAATAGCCGAATCTCTGGCAGAATTGCCGACTGGGTCTGTGGCAATGACCCGTGCCTCATGATCTCCATCAAGGAGTGGAGTCAGGGTATTTTCAGGCAGGAACCATGTCCCGTTCCCAGTATTTGTCGCCGAATATTCAGCGTTGTTGTTGTCGTCGATAACCACGGCAATAGTCGCTGCCGGATCGTCCACAGTTCCGCCCAACTGGGGACTGCTATCGCTCACAGTCATACCTTCGATCGTCACATCCGGCGGCGTTGTGTCAATGGTCAGCATAGCGAGCGCGGTATCAGTATTGCCCGCGGGATCAGCCGCGACCACCGTCAGTGGATGATCCCCATCCGGTAGAGGAGGAGCGATCTGACCAGCCGCGAGAGTCCATGTCCCCGCGCTGACATCTGCGGTATAATCGTTTTCATTGACAGATACCGTGACGTCCGCGTCGTTATCGTCCACGGTTCCGGTCAGCCTGGGCGATGGATTTCTAGTCAGCAAAAATTCCTGATTAATCGTCACATACGGCGCGACATTGTCAATCCGACAGAGATCAGACGGCGCGTTTCCGTCTCCAATATCTAGTCCGCCTAACGGGAAAGTCGGGGGATCCTGTCCCTGGATCGAGTTGTTATCAACCAGGTTGAGACTTATATCGCCGTTGTTTTGGATATTATTGACCGTCACTGTGATCTGCTCACCCGATCCAGGAGAAACCGAGGCGATAGATCCGAGGACTGATCCAGTTGTTTCCAACTGAAAATCCGTCACGTCCACGCCAGTGACCGCTCTGTTGAAAGTCACGGTAAAGTCCAAAGCGTCTGCATTAGTCGGACAACTTGTCCCGGCAGATACCGTGAAAGTTTGGACAAACGGATAGTCCGCCGGATAGATTGGTTGGCAGTCCCCCGTATGATCGTCAATTAACTCGTTGTTCATCCCGTCCATGATGGAGCCGTCCCCATCTTCGACCAAGTCCAGGCAGAGATCGCCCATTCCGCTGATATTATTGACCGTCACTGTGATCTGCTGACCCGAGCCAGAAGAGATCGAAGCGATATCTCCGGCGATATCTCCGGTTGTTCGCAATTGAAAATCCGCTATTTCGATACCAGAGACGTTTTCGCTGAATATCACGTCAAAGGTTACAGTCGATGAGCCGATTTGCCAACTTCCGTCCGGCTGAATAGAGGTCGCAAAAGGACGAACGCCATCTATGTATAAATCACTCTGACCCGCCAATGAATTGGGATTCCCCAGAGCCGGCAATACGAGATTCGCGTGATTATTGTCCGCATCGATCAACGTTCCCGATGACAATACCAGAGCGTAGATCGATTCATAATTCAGATCATCGTTATACTCGCCCTCCTGCACCCGATATAAAAACCGTATTACCGTCGTCGAGGTGCCTTGTGTGGCTACAAGGATCCGATCTGTACCGCCGGTCTCCAGGGTGAGCTGTAATGTGTCGTTCAAGGTGACAGGCTTATTGAAATGGACTTGAATCTGCACCGGATCATTGACCGGCGGCTCGCCAATTCCAAGGGAAGCGGATTGGGGTATCGATGTGATCTGTGTCACATAGGGGGGCGCGTCGTCGTCTATGATGACTACCTCGCTCCGACTATCCGTTATGATAATATTGGGAGAGGTATCAGTTATATCGACATAGAAATTCTCGTCGCCCTCATTATCCTCATCTTGGATAGTGGGAACTTGGATATTTTTGGTTAAATCTCCCCAACTAAAAATTTCCTCCCCCTGCGTGTTCTGAAAGTCCGTTCCACCGACCGCGGTTCCGCTCGTGGTAGCGTAGTTCACAGTAATTGACTGGTGGCTTTTTGCCGACAGTCTAACCGGCACGTATGCAATATCCCCTTCGGTGACGATCGTATCGCAGATGGAAACCGTGGGCCAATCGTCGTCGTTCAGAATCGTGCCCACGCCCTGATCGTCAGTTATGGTTGCATTGGTCGGGTTGCTCAAGTTAAGAGAAAAATATTCGTCCAACTCATAGTTTTCATCGCCTTGAACCGTCACAGTCACTGTTCCGCTTATAGCCCCAGTGCTAAGAAAAAGCGTGCCACTGGACGGATCATAATCATGATCAGGGTCTCCAGGGGTGTTGTCGTACGCGGTACTATCCGCTGTCTGGTATCCGACACTCACCCCTGCATTGCTCAAGGTGGAGAGGCTCACAGTAAAAACAAAGTCGGTCGCGCCCGCGCCCTCATCTTGGCTCACATCCGAAACCGTGATCTCAGGTTCGCCATACCGACACACTTTCACCCAACTGCTGTTGACGGCTGGTTCTCCTCGATCCATAGAACTGGAACAGATAGCGATCATCTCCCCTTCAACAGTGATGTTGCCTGGGGTGATGTCAATCTGAGGGTGATAGTAAGCGTCAATGCTAGGCGGATTGAGGGTAATTTTTTTAATGCCTCTCGTGGTATTGTGTTGTACCCAACTCGCAAAAGTCAGGTATATCTCATTGTTGGCATTAACTATAGACGTGACGTCCAGTTGCTCGCTGTCTAATATTTTTGTTCCGTCCATCCCGCCATTGTCATTTGTCGGAGTTGTCACGTCAACAGCATAGAGTCCGCCATCATCAATTCTCATATCGACTTGATCCCAGTAAGCCACATACGCGGTATTGCCGATAATTGCCATATCAAGGGCGCGTGGATCCTCAATTCCTTCGACATTGCTTGGCAGCCGAAAGTAGCCAGTCTGCTGTGGGTCTGCTTTATCAGATATATCTACAATTCGAAGCCCGTTGCGGCGACCCGCAAGATAAGCCCGATCCCCGACTACTTTGACCCTCAGAATTGTGTCGATGCTTCTCCCACCAATGGGATTCCATCCGTTATCACTTAATCCGTCATACGGTAAAGTGCCGAAAAGAGCCATGTTAGAAGTCTGACAGATATCGAAATGTGGATATGAAGTTTGAGAATCACCTGAAAACCACGCCTCATATACAATATAGACGTAATCGCCATCCACAGCCAGATCAATTGCCGAGCTGTCATGATCGTAATGATAAGATACATACGTTTCGCTAGCGGTCTGGCTTAGGCTGCCAGTGGCATAGTTGATTTGAACCTTATGGGTTCCGAGAACCCCGCACGCGACGTATGCGAAGTCACCCACCACTTCCACAGCGTAAGCAGCTCGCCGCTGGGTATGATTCGAGTCTACAAGCGAGTATGTCGAAATCGGTTGACCCCCGTTGATATTGTTAAGATCATACATCTTGAGTCCCGCTTCTCCAGCCGCGACAAAGAGATAGTTTTGATCCTGGCTGAACTCCACGTCAAAAGCTCTGTAGTTGGAGTTCATTTCAAAGGATTCGACCAGGTTGATCATCTGGCTATTTTGCCCATTCGCGGTCGCAAATAGAGCCATAATTAAGATTGAAACAAAAACAAAAATTTGAAATTTCTTCATTAGTAAATGTCCTCCAAGTTATGCGTTTTCGTGATATATCGCAACTACTGTGCAATAATAAAATGTCTAACAATAAAACCATGCATGCTTTTCAAAAATCCATTCAGAAATGATATTCACAATCATAAATTGACCATTTAGACCTCCTAAAAAAAAACATCATTTTACGTAACGCAGATACCTGATCTGCATATTGCCCACGGCAGAGCAGCCCTCTGCCTTATATCCCATAATCACTGCCTGAAAACAACAGGTTTATCTCGATCAATCGTGACGGTTTTCGGTTCAAAACTTGTCCCAACCGCCTCAATTTTGTAAGTTCCTTCTAATAATAAAAGATCAGATATCGGAGCGTCGTCTACCCTCATCCCATTGATCTGAATCTCCGCCCCGATTTCCTCGCCCCTTACAGCGATACTCACCTTATAGAGTTGGATATTAATCGACCGGTTATCTCCAGGATAGACCGTCACGGTCGTCTCGCTGGAGAAATTATAGGGTGGGGTTGTGACTTTTATTCTATGGTCACCCCTGGGAAGTTCGATATTTTTCAGCTCTCGAACATCACCCATAAATGAGTCGCCAATATGGATACCGCATACAGTAGAGACACCTCTCAACTGAATGGAGAGTGTGCCAGGCTCTTCACGCGGCTTTGGATTCACCGTGATTCGGGCGACATTCGATTGAACCCTGCCTCCATTCTCCGACTCAACCGTCAACCGATAGCTATGCGCGCCTTCCGAAATATCCATGTCCACACTGAATCCGATTCGAGAGCCGCTCTCATTGACCAAATGAAAATCTTTCAGCCTGGTATAGATCGCGTTTCCGTCCTCTTTCAGCGTTATTCTGGAAATTTTCGGTTTCTCTCCTTTGTAGGAAATATTTCCCTGTAGGGTATATTTTTTTTGATCGTAATTAAGGGAGAGACCCGCCCCGGGAATCTGATAAAAACCCGCCCCGGTTAACTCCGGTTTTTCGACGATCGGATCCTTAATCGGATCCTTAGGAGGTAAAGGCTCTGTAACCGGCTTCTTTTTCACTGTGACCGCGGTCGTGTCCCCGAGAACAAAACCGTCCTGAAATGTGAACGCGATCGAAAAAAAATGCTCGCCGATTTCCAGATCGGATCGACTGATGGCAAATTCAAAAGTGGACTCATTCGCCTTGGTAATCTGAAAATCTTCTGGTTTATCCGATACCAAAATATCCCCGTCTCGCAGTTCTGCGCCAATGATTTTTGGACTTTCGCTGAGATAAACAGCACTACCTTTCAGCTCATAAATCTCGCCTTCCAATATCTCGGACTGAGCGTATATTTTCAGATTGTTGATATCTGGTATTGTGGTTGAAATTTGAATGGGAGGCGGTGGATCCTCTTTTGTGATCATCAATGCAATGGAGACCGCCAGCAAAATCCCCACTATCCCCATAATGATTACAGAAAGTGGGGAGACCCTATCCTTTTTCTTTTCCAAGTCCACAACCACTTCCGACGCGCTCTGATACCGATCGTCCGGATCGACGCTCAGCAGTTTTTCTATTATAGGATCAAATTTTCGGCAATTCTTCCTTTTGCCTTTCTTGCGAAATTTGACCCGCTCCTTGGTCCCGAATCTGCCCAAAAAAGAAGAGGACGCGGTTTTTGTCCGTGTGGATTTCGTAGAGGAAGTCGCGGGTGACGTTCCTGTTTTCCATATTTCCGGCTTTTCATTATAGACCATTTCGTGGAGGATGACTCCAAGCGCATAGATATCCGCTCGATGATCGATCTTCGGATGGTTTGTATCTGATAAAGTATTGCTTTGGGTGAGATCAAAAACGCGAGTCAAGGCGAGATCGTCAGTTTTTGCGCTATGAGATCGGCTATCGAAAATGACCGTATCGTCTGTCGCTCTGTCCGATGAAAGGAGCAGAGTCGCGTCCTCGTCCCGTTCTTCTTCAAAATCCTTGACAAGTTCTGTTTCCATCAACTCCGGTGCCATATAGCCTGCTGTACCTGCGCCGACCAGACTTCCTCCTCCTCCTTTTTCGTGGGAGATGCCGAAATCGGTGATCACCACTCTCGGAAAAGTTTTGCCATTCTCTTCATCAGGATTTTTCTTATCCAATAAAATATTGCGGGGCTTTAGATCTCGATGCACCACGGTCTCTCCCGGTCTTGCCAACTCATGGATCAACCGCAGACCCTCGCAAATTTTCAGCATATAGTGCTTAATTTCCTCCGGTTTCATCTGCTCGCCGGACTTCTTCAATTCCTGCAGTTGATCGTCCAGAGTATAGCCGCCCTCAATATATTCCATGACGATACAGAAGTCCCCGTCTTTATTCTCGCCGTAATGGTGCACCTTGATCACATGACGATGACTAAAATTTGAGGCAATATCCGCTTCCATCCTCAAATATCTCTTGATATTCTCATTTTTTCGATATTCCGGGAGTAATTGTTTTAAAGCAAACTTGCCGCCCTGTTGATCTTCCGCCTCTGCAAGAAAGACATCCGCCATACCTCCGCTGCCGAGTTTATCGCTAATAACATATTTTTTTTTGACATTATACTTTCTATCTTCGATGACAATACGGCAATTTTTCCACATGAGCCGCGCCTTCCTTTCCCGATTTCCTTATGCGGTATGCGAGCATGTTTCCATGCTCGCATTGATTGAAAATTTTTCTATGCGTACTTAACTTCCCCGTTCCGCCTTATTTTTTCACCTGAATCCCGAGCATCATGCCAACGTCTCTGCCCACAATACGCGCCGGAATCACCAGCCGGATTCCAACCCCGTAGTAACCTTGTTTTTCCGGATGGTCCTGGGCTTCAATATGGATCGCGCCGGCTTCCGTTTTTTCATCGTCAATCTCCAAAAGAGCCTGGAACCGTTGGGTCAATATGGACTCGATCTCTTCGGGTAAGAGACCAGACGCCAGCTCCTGCTGAAACCGCAACATATATGCTGCCACCCGTGCGGAACAGAGTTGAAAAGTCAACGTGGCATGAAGCCTTGCCTGCTCTGTTCCAGTCGGTTTCTCATACCGTTCCGGCAGATGTGTTGTCGCCGCGTGCATGATATGCGCGCTATCCCGATTCGGGCGGCACCCCAGGGCGATAAATCCCACGTCGGAAAATTCGGCTAACTTGCTTTCTCGAATAATGACCTCTAAGGGGATAACGCTTTTCCTTCCCCCGACGCGATATTCGTAAACCGGCAAATTTTCGATCTCCGCATCGGGCAATCCCGTGATCCGGGTGGGCCATCCAGTCTGGGCATAGCTGCGAGCCATAATCACAGATAGAAGCACAGCACTGTTTCCCGTGACACGTTTTTCCGACCCCGTATAATTGGATTCGTCAAAAGGGAATTTTTTTACTGGATTGTTCTCTCCATAAGGAAAACGGAGCAGAAATCTCGGTAGGGTCAACGCCAAAAAAGAGCTGATCGGCTTCATTCGGAAACCGTTCCACATCGCGTATGCGTTTCCGCTCATCCGTTGCCACAGCGTGGACAATCGAGCCAGATCAGACGCCCGTTGTTTGCCAAAGAAATTTGGACTCGCCCCGGCAACAATAGGAAATTGCAGACGGGACATGGTGTCTGCCAGATCGTCCAACTGTTCAATATCAACCGGTGTATGGCTAAATTCATAATCCGCTATCGCGACAGAGAAAGGAGCGTCTATCCATTCCGGCGCCCGATCTTCGTAAATCGGCATCATAATTTGGTGATAAATCGCCTCGTTCAGCTGCGACTTGTCCACAGGTAGAACGCTTAATATGATGTTTTGCTGAAAATTTGTGCGCTCGGTCAAAAATTTTAGGCTACGCCACGCCTGTTCCAACGCCTGAAATTGCGGATCGTGAAGGATTGCCGCCAGTTGCTCCGACACGATACGATCTACCGTTACTGCCACAGCGGAACCGCTTGATTTTAGCCCTTTAGTTCGACTCGCCGCCTGACTCAACAGAGCGATCAATCCCTTACCTCGATCGGACGAGAGCGACGATGACGATTTTTCACCTGCGGCGTCCACCATATCCAACAGCGAATCGATTCGGCTCTTTTTGGTCAGAACCGATTGAGATTGGCTCTCCGACTTCGAGCGGGTTGGACCCGCGTCAGACAGAATCGCAACAAGACCCTCAGCCAGATCCTCTTCAAATCCGAGCGCGACTACATGGGACTTAACCGACTCCGGAGCCAACTGGTTTTTGTCGAATTTCCGTAGCAACTTTCCCAAATTTTGTAATTGTTTCAATATCGGAACCTGTTCGAGAATCGATTCCGGGCGAAACGATTTTATAGAGGGGAATTTTAGATTCACAGCGATTTTTTTTGGCTGCGGATCGATCTGGCTATCCACATCGATATGCAATTCCAAACACAACTTTTCCATTTGGTCGGCAAAAACGCTTTTATCGAATCGTAATATGCGTTGTCCATGAGACCAATCTTCCGATGGTGTCGGTTTGGGGGTCAAATTTCCGCAAAAAAGGATATGAAAAGGCAGGGTAGGACTCTTTTTCGATCCGCCTGTCGTGGGTTCGAAGCGGACTCGAGTTTCAATCTCTTGAACTTTATTCTTCTGCATAGTTGAATCTCCCAATTTTTGCTTTATAATAATAAAAACAAATACGTATAGATGGAAGATAATATAAATACGTTCTCTTTTTACGTCAATTAAATTTTTTATATTTCTGGAAGATTTCTGACGTTTTTCTTTGATTATTCAGATTTATTCAGGCTTATTCAGATTCGATTGGGGTTGATAATTTTTCAAAAAATCTTGACTCCATTCGATAAAACGTTCTTCTGCAATGGCTTGGCGCATGTCTGTCATAAAAGAGAGGAAAAAATGCACATTGTGGATCGTGGTCAGATGCGGTGCCAAAATTTCACCTACCTGAAAGAGGTGGCGGATATACGCTCGGGTAAAATTGCGGCAGGAATAACATGAACACTGATCGTCAATTGGGCGGAAGTCCTCTGCGTATGTTGCATTTTTGACCGTGAGTTTACCGAAGCGAGTCCACGCGGTACCGGTGCGTCCATAGCGGGTGGGAATCACGCAATCGAACATATCCGCGCCCAGCTTGACGCCTTGAATCAAATCTTCCGGATATCCGATTCCCATGAGATAGCGCGGCTTTTCCTCTGGCATCAAGGGAAGGGTCGCGGTCATCATCTCATACATCTGTTCTTTTGGCTCGCCGACTGACAGTCCTCCAACAGCGTAACCGGGCAGATCGCGCGACAGAGTCAGCTCTACAGAACGCGCCCGAAGTTCTGGATAGACACTGCCTTGCACGATACCGAACAATCCTTGTTCATCCGGTCGTTGATGCGTGGCGATGCATCGTTCTAACCAGCGTGAAGTTCTTTCCATGGAGCGGCGCGCGTAGTCAAATTCGCATGGATAGGGCGTGCATTCGTCAAACGCCATGATGATGTCTGGGCCAAGGCTGTTCTCGATTTCCATCACTTTTTCCGGCGTAAAAAAATGATACGAGCCGTCGATATGGGACTGAAATCGCACCCCATCTTCCGTGATCTTGTTCAGACCTGCCAGACTGAACACCTGAAACCCGCCGCTATCTGTCAGAATCGGGCGACGCCACCCCATAAAAGCATGCAAGCCCCCTGCTTTCTCGATCAACTCATGCCCGGGACGGAGATACAGATGGTATGTATTTGCCAAAATGATTTGCGCGTGACTCGCCAGCAAATCTTTGGAACTGATCGCCTTCACTGTGGCTTGCGTGCCGACCGGCATGAAGATTGGCGTATCGACCTCGCCATGCGGAGTGGTGAGCCTGCCTAATCTGGCACGAGAATCTTTATTTTTTTTCAGAACTTTAAAGGTAATCGGCGACATTTATTGTCCTTTGGGAATATACGAAAACATATTCATCAAAACGGGCAAAGCATTCGTGGGATTTTTATTTTTCCTCGGGTAAATCCGCGGTCGTTCAAGACGCTATCCAATATACCAATTATTTCCTATTTTGCCAGTCATTTTAGCGAATCGCGCATTTCTTCTGTTTTTACTCAAAAACGATGTTTCGGAAAACGTCAGATAAATCGATAGAGTTATTTACGGATGCTTTTTTTCAACTTTTCTAACAATATTTCAACCTGATATCCAGATTTTTTCTTAGCCGCTCGCAGTTGATAAATCACATCATATCGATCGATTGCGCGATCAATCACATCGCCGCGACTCGCCTTTGATAATCCAGTCAGATCAATCAAGGAGACGACGAGGAGCCAGTCGGTCAACCTGTCAAACTCATCCGAATCGAACCAAAGCGTTTCCTTGTATCGATTTACATTCAAGAATCTGCGGGCGTCTGCGTCCCTCAGAAATTCAGTCGTCAAACGATATGCAATCTTTTTAGCCAAATTTTTTGGCAACCCAGACCGTTTTCCCATTCGAGATTTGGCACTCCGTCTGGGGATTTTTTTAAACCAATTTTGGAAGGAGATCAGGATTTTGATCAATCCCAAATCGTGCGAGTTGTCGGACGATTTCGGGAAACTCGCCTCTATGATGCTTCCAAGCGACCAATCGTCGATCAAACTCCGGCTGTGCATCACATAATCGGATTTTTTTGTAGCCAATTTCCCCAAGTTGTGGGTTGCCAGCCATGAGAGGAGGATCGCCCAATTTCCCCCAGGCTTTGCCAATAAAGAGTTGATAGTTTTCATAATCGAGCGATACTTTTTTGATCCGGCAGGGACGCGGTATCGAACGTTGAACAGAGGCAGACGCAAAGCTGCTCTCAATCTTCGCACATATTCATTATTGATCAGGAGTTCATCCTGTTTCGATTCTAACAAATCTTTTGCCGAGACCAGAGCTTGGAGATGATTTTTCCCGACTTTTTTTATTGTTTTTTGACACAATTTTCGCCTTTTATTCGATAGACGTAGCGCAGTTAATTTCTGACGCCACTCGTCGCTTATCAGCCGGTTAAGAGACGGATGAATCGGACGAAGCGCAGTCAAGGCGCGATCTACGCTATATACGCCGCGTCCGTTCAAGTAGTCGGTCAGCCGAGCGTAACGACCTTCTGCGTTGTCCAACTCTTCTCGGAACTCCAAAAATATTTGATAGCTATAGGCTCCCAGCTCTGCAAAAAATCCATTTTCCGCCAGATCGACGCTCCGCCGAATATATTCCAAACCTGCTATGTGATCTTTATAAATGACATAGCGATTTTCCGCAGGATGAATATTCATGCCGCGTACAAAAGAATTTTGCTCATAGCCGCGACTTTCCCCGCTCTCTTTGACCAAATATCGGGCGGAAATGCGCGCCCAACCGCGGGTCTCGGCAGCTTTATTGTGATAGATCGCAAGACTTCGATCTCCCTTGTGGCTGTTCGAGTAGACAAACACATTCTGGTTCACCTTTCCATCCGACGTGAAAAAATCATAGAGACGGAAATTTTTCACATCAGCGAATAGCTCCCGTTTGCGCAGGAGCGGAAATATCGCCTCCTCATGCCGCCTGAGAAGATATTCGTCAGGGGATTCATCATAATAGGAGCGACGATATTCCATGCCGTATTTTTCTTTGAACCCCTCGATCTGTCCATGTCCAAACATGGGCAATCCCGGCATGGTCGCCATCATCATACAGACGCCGAAATACTTTTCGTCTTTCCCAAACTGCGAGACCGCGGTTTCCTCATCGGGATTGCTCATAAAATTGACGTGTCGCTTCAGAATCTCCGGGTCAAATTCAAGAATATTCTTGATTGTCTGGCGATATTTTTCGTTTTCCTCATTGCGCAGCATGTTCATAAACGCGCTGTTATAGACTCGGTGCATGCCCAAGGTGCGCACAAAATAGCCCTCCATCAGCCAAAAAGCCTCAGCCAAGAGCAGCGTATCTGGAGCCTCTTTCGCAACTCGATCGACCACCTCGCGCCAAAACTCGATAGGCATATCGTTGTCAAATTTTTCTCGAGTCATGCCAAATTCCGAGCGGGAAGGGATGTCGCCTCCAGATCCAGGATGGGGATACCACAGCCGTTGATAGTGCTTTTTTGCCAAAGTCATAGCCGCGTCAAATCGGATGATGGAAAAGCGTCGAGCCGCGTCCAGGATAGTTTCTATCACAGCGTCCCGCGTATTTTTTTTGAGATAATCCAATTGCGCGGTATCGTTCCACGGCATTCCAGTCCCGTCGTTTCCGTGATAGATATAGAGCACTTGTCCTGTTTCATTATCAATCCGCTCAAAGACCACCGAAGCGTCCCGACGTGTGTAATATTTATCCTCGATACGAATCTGGAAACGGCTGTCATCTGACAAATCTGGTCCCTCAAAGCTATAGGAAGGGAACGGAGGCGTATCAGTAGAAATGAATCGATCTGGATATTGCGCCACCCAGTCGGAATCGATAGCGATATGGTTTGGCACCATATCGCCCGCCAACTGGATACCTCGGTTTTCAGCCTTATTTTTCAGCAGATTATACGCCTCATCCCCGCCCAAGTCGTGGGCGATCTCATACCGTTTCAGGGAATAGGCGGACGCGACTGCATCCGGATTGCCACAGAGTTGCTTGATTTTTTTTGAGGCGATACTCCGTTCCCATAAGCCAATCAGCCATAAGCCGGTGATCCCCTGTCCCACGAGGATGTCAAGCTCCTCATCCGGGATATGGTCCAACCGGCTGATCTGACGCCCATATTTTTTGGAAAGCTGATCCAGCCAGACATAGCTATTTTTAGCAATCATCACCAGCCGAGGCATCCAGTCCAAATCAGGGCTGTATTGTTCCGGCTCCTCTTCCGCGTCCCCATAGCTCTGCGTTTGAGTCGGCGCATTTGCCCCCAGAAATGGAGTGCGCGTCTCCTCTTCCTTGATAAAATCGATCGCGCTGAGAGGACGATACAGCAGATCAGGAGAGACCAGGTCGCTCTCTTGATCGGGCGTTTCTGCAGATATTTTGTTTGTCCAATTATCCTGCGCCTTCACCAAATGCTTGCGCAGCGTCTCCAACTGATCGGTCAAAGAGTGGGGATGCAAACGGTTCGATTCCGTCAGCAATTCCATCAAAGTGCGGTGCCCGGTCAAAGGCGGAGGCTGGGTATCAAAATAGTCGGACATGACTTTGATCATATCGAGATAGCGGGTGTTTTTTTTTAGAGAGCTGTCATCGATAAATTCAAGATGTTGGGAAAACGCTGGATTATTATTTTCCAATGATAAAATAAACATTTCTTCAATCGTCAAATATCTGTTGGGGACACCGTTTGTCTGCCCTTTCAGATACTCTTCCGGCGTGATATCCCTTTGATAAACCTCAATTGGAGGAAATTCTCTGATAAATTCAAGCAAAATTTTTTGTATCTCTTCAGGCTCCAAATGATTCTCGACCCAAGCTGCTGTATCCTCGATAATATTCGGGTGAATTTGCTGACGATAAAGATGGATAAGGAAATGCAGAAGCTCATCGATCAAACCCATGGCGTTGATCTCACTGGCTTTGATCGCTTTTTCTGGGAAATTAAGAATATCCAGCTTGGAGTTGATCCGGTGGGCAACCAATCGGGTCGCATGGAAATTCGCCAGGATCACCTTGCCGTTTGTGGCGAAAAGCGACAGGTCAAATTGATAACGGTCTCTCATCTGACGAGAGATATGAAACTCCATCCAAATGTCGTTTTTGCTTCGCATATCCAAGCCCCTTTTTTAATCCACATAGCTTTTCACCCGTAAAAATTGGATTGTATGATATGGCCCCGATGAAGTCAAGAACAATTTAGGGTTTTCAGAAATTGTAACTCCGTGCATGCGTTGTACATCAGAATCTCCAATTGATTAAAACCGATCTAAAACGCAACGAATTTTTGGGTAATATGCCGGATCGTCTTTGCATTGAGAAAAGGATTGACATTTGTCCAGAAATATGATTAATTTTAACCGTCAGGAATGACGATCATGTATTAATCATCCGATCATGGGGGTTTTTATGCGAACATTTTCATCTTACGGACCAGTGAGTATTCAGTCGAATTATTATGCGGCGCGAACCGATCGAGCATCTCAAATACACAAAAAGTGCAAAAAATATTTTGAAAGGTTTTGTTGACGCGCTGTCATCTTCATTGGATCGGGAATTTCCGTATGTTACAGAGTGGCAAGAATTAAATAGTTTGTTTACGAATAAATATTTTAAAAAACCATTTATTTTGATATTAGATGAATTTGACGCATTGGAAGAAAAATTTATTAATCAATTTGCCAATATTTTTCGGAAGATGTATCATGCCCGCGCAACAGTTCAAAAAGATATAAGGTCCAAATACATGCTTCATGGTCTGGCATTAATCGGTGTTCGCAGCGTTCTTGGCATCGAGAATGTCACGGGTTCTCCGTTCAATGTCCAGCGCAGCGTCCGGATTCCCAATCTGACATA
>NBMB01000022.1 GCA_002084765.1 Candidatus Cloacimonetes bacterium 4572_55
TTTAGAAGAGATGAGGAGTAGTCTTGTCCGCAGATTTCGCAGATTATACAGATTTTTAGAAGAGATGAGGAGTAGTCTTGTCCGCAGATTTCGCAGATTATACAAATTTTTAGAAGAGATGAGGAGTAGTCTTGTCCGCAGATTTCGCAGATTATACAGATTTTTAGAAGAGACGAGGAGTCGTTGTGTCCGCAGATTTCGCAGATTATACAGATTTTTAGAAGAGATGAGGAGTAGTCTTGTCCGCAGATTTCGCGGATTATATAGGTTTTTTAGAGAAGATTTTGTTGTCGTAATGAACTTTTATTTGTTGAACTGGAGGGAGAAAATATGCGTAATTTATTCGTGTTATTACTTGTTTTTTTGATCGGGAACGTTCCGTCCACAATGAATGCGGGCAATTCTCAGAAAGATTCGACCGAGTGGGAGCAAATGCTCAAAACAGAGGTCACGGTGAGCTCCACATCCGGCGACGTCATGTTCCGACCTTCCCCAAAAAAGGATTGGCAGCCTTTGAAAATGGAACAGAATCTCAAAATTCCCGCGCAGATTCGCACTGGGGAGAAAAGTCGCGTCGCGATACGGCACAACAACGGTGTGATACGAATTATCGGGGAGAAAGAGACGATCGATGTCTATCAGATTATAGCGCATAATAAGCCGATTCAAGACGACAAGTGGACTAAAAGCACCTGGAGAGATATTTGTCGTATTTTATCAAAAGAAAAGAAAACGCTGAAAAACTCCAGTAAAATCAGTGATTTACGAGGTGATTATCGAGTCGATTGGAGCAGCTATAACTTTTCTTCATTATATTGGAAAGATACTCAAAACGTGCTAAAAAATCCGACGCTGTTCCATATTCAATCAGCAATATACGCTATGGAAGAGCTTTTTAAAACCGCTGAGTTAGGCGAAAAAAGCGAAAAAGCAGAGCTGCGTTATCTGATCGCTGAATGTGAACTGATGATCGGTAATGAAACGGAAGCAAAAGAACAATTTCGGCAAGTGCAGAAAAATTACCCAAATACGAACTGGAGCAAAAAAGCAAAAGATCGACTCAAAAGTTTGTAATTTTACGCGCCCCAAAAAAACCTTGACAGTTCTGACCTATTTGCTATATAATCTATCAGTTGCAAATTGATTGTAACATACGGAGTTATACGTTTTTCTTAAAGTAATACATGATCGTTAGGCTAAGCGGCACAACCTGAGTAGTTACAAAATGTAATTCACATGGTGAGAATAATATGTCGGTAGTTGACCTCAAATCCAATATAAAAGACCATACCAATTTGGTTGAGTATGTCCGCGAGTATCTCTATGAGCGTCGGGACGGGATTCATTTTACGGAAATCGGGCGGGAAATATTCATGCTGCCCGATATGGATCAAAGCGTCTTGAAATTGGCGGTGGAGCAGCTTATGACCGATGAAAAAGGATTTACCTGTGACGCCGACGGTCGATGGCATACGGTTCCTTCTCCGCAACTCGATTTTCCTTTTTCCGACCTGGATTTTGTTGTCGTCGATCTGGAGACTACAGGCGGCGGGAACAGAAAGCATCGCATTATTGAGATCGGGGCGGTAAAGATCCGCGGGAAGGAGATTATCGACTCTATTTCGGGAATGATCAACCCCCTGCGAGAAATTCCCAAGTATGTGGCGCAGATCACAGGTATTTCTCAAGAAATGACCGCGGACGCGCCTACGGCTCCAGAAAGCATCCCGGAACTTATCGAATTTATCGGGAAAAGCGTGATAGTAGGACATAACCTGCCTTATGACCTGGGATTTATTAACGCTACGTTGTCCCGGATGGCAAGTCGTCGGTTGTCAAACCATACGCTCTGCACATTGGAGTTGTCTCGATTGCTGCTCACACGGCTGAAAAATCACAAATTGGAGGACGTGTGCGCCTATTTCCATATTCACAACCAGGCAAGGCACAGGGCACTCGGAGACGCTGAGGCAACCGCGAAATTGTTATTGAATTTTATCAGCATGTTGGAAGACGCGGGAGTCGTTACGCTACGGGAGCTTTACAAATTATTGCCAAAAAGGAAACGGGTGGACGCGTCCGAACTTATGATTAACAAACGCGATATCCAATCTCTGCCCACTGGGAAAGGCGTTTTTATTTTTTTTGATGTCCATGATGAAATAATTTATGTGAAGTGCGCGTCCTTTATCCGCCGAGCTGTGAGACATTTTATCTATGGGAGAGACACGAAATCCTTGTTAATGAAGCAACTTATCCGCCATGTGGTTCGGGTGGGATCGATTGGTGCCGGCTCGATGATCCAAGCCAAATTTGACGAAATTGATTTGATCGACCGGCATCATCCCCGTTTCAATATGCTGCACAAGCAGAAAATCGCTCTATTGAAATCGGAAAAAGTGAACGGAGATCAGTTGCAAGCGATTCCAGAACAAGGGATGATGCAGAATGACAGTTCCTATTACGGACCGGTCTTTGATCCCAACCTGATCGACTTTATCAATAATACGATACTTTCGCACCGATTCACGACAAAAAGAGTCGCGTTACCTGGAGGAAATATGGATATCCTGACTCCGGATTCAGATAAGGTCGAAATGAAGATGTTGCAAAGGGTTACACAAGTAAAAGAAATCGTTATTTATGTCTCTGTCCGTCAAAATTATCCGGTTTTGGAGATGTTTTTTATTCAAAATCGTTTTCTGATCGGAACAGAATCGGTTCACTTTATAGACGACGCGCTTGATCTCTTGCGAGGGGTTCTATTGCAAAAAGTATCGCCTTATCTCCGACCATTTATTCAAGGATTTCCCCCAGTTTTATCTCATGCGGATCTGCTGCGGGCTTTGGCTATCTATCGTTGGGAATCCAAGATGCTATTTCTGGAAAATCGTATACGCGTGGTGCTGCCTCATTCTCATCACCTTCAGGTCGTGAACAATATTCTCCGAATAGGCTATCAATCTATCGTTATGAATAAATCCAGGTTGTGGTAATCCATAAGGGGAATTGATATGACGCTATGGGAAGTTATTAAACAACTTATTAATGAGTTGAAGCCAGTGTGGGACGTCGTGTTTTGGATTCTTGTAATCGGATCGACTTTAATCGTTATCCTTATTATTGTTACTGTTGTTATCGACAAGACTGATCTCCTAATTTCCGTGGTATGCGGCGGCTTGGTATTTTATTTATCCATTCTACTGATACTGGGTTTTATAATCCGCATAAATATTATTGTAATTGATGAGACCAAGGTGGTTATCGTCGAGCGGCTCGAGAAATTCTACACAATCTACGAAGGTGGGTATCATGTACTTGTTCCCTTTATAGACTCGATCCAACCTCTGCGCCTCTATGATCCAAAAACCAAAGAATATGCCAATCACGAATATATCGATACCCGAATGCAGATCATTGATCCGGATGCGCAAGATGCTTCTACAAAAGATAATATCGCTTTGATTATCGACAGTGTCGCCAACTTTCGAGTGGTAGACGCAAAGAAAGCGGTGTACGAAGTCAAAGACCTATATCAATCCATCCTCGAATTGATGCTGTCCTCTATTCGGAATGAAGTCGGTAGGTTGACTTATGACGAACTGATTGAGGGGAAGGAAAAGATCGAGGAGTCGCTGACGAGCACGATGTCCTCTCTTGTGTCAGAGGAGATGTGGGGGGTTCGGATAAGCAATGTCGGCTTCCAGGAGATCAAGCCGTCGGAAAAGATGCAAAAAATTCTTGACCGTCGGGCAATCGCTGAGCAGGAGGCTGTCGCTGTTGAAAAGGAAGCCGCGGCTCAAAGTAAGGCTATTGAGATGAAAGCCAATGCAGAAAAAATAGCTATCGAAAAAGTGGCGGAGGCGCGTGAGCAGGAAATCCTTAGTCTAAAAAGCGCATTCCAAGAAGGAGCCGGAGATTTTAACACGAGCGTTCTGATGCTCAAATATTTCGAGGTACTGAAAGAGATGTCCAAGGGCGAGTCGTCAAAAATATTTATGCCGTTTGAAGTTATGCCTTTAATGAGTTCCCTTGGGTCTATGGCGGAAATGGTCGGCTCGGACAAAAAACAAAATCCATTAAATATATCGTCAATTCCAATTTTGACAGAAGGCGATGGCCCCAATCCGGAAATTTTAAAAGAAAAAAAAGAAATAGATAGGGATAAGGAATCCTCCGACCCTCCGCCCGAATCCGAAAAATTCGAGGATGACGAAAAAACTACCTGATTTCCGTTTGCACAGTTTTTACGGAAGAGCCAAATATGATTAAAAAAATAGCAACCTCCATAGGTCATTCCCTATTAAAGTTCATAGAAAAGTGGGGGATGACCATCCTATTCTTGATACTCACCCACGCGCTCTATGTCGGCATTTCCCTTCTGATAGTTGGGATCGCTCTCTTTTTTTTGCCAATGATAAGCTCTCTGATTCAGATTCTGATTTCCATCCCATCTCTCCTAATGGGCATTTTGTTTTTTATCTGGCATTTTGTTTTTTATCGTCCCAATTCTTGGCTGAAGAGAGAGATGGCTGATTATCTCGGTAGTATTTGGGCGGGGCGAAGAATGAAGGGCTTTATGGATAGGCTGAGATGGAGATATGGAGTTCACGACGGAGAGGTTGAATTTCAGCAAATGCCTACCTATTTATTACGAAAAGAGAAGCTGCCAAAATTGAAGAAAGAAGGCATTCCCACAGAAATAACCAACAAGTTGGAAGGAATTTGCAATCTCAAATTTTTCACCAAGCAGGCACTTTTGGATAGAGTGAAAGGTAAAATTGGAGACGCGGTCGCGGCTACGCATAAAGAAATTATTCTGAAACATGCGGAAAAAGGATATAGCCTTTCTCTTTTTTTTTATGACATTATTTCTATCCAAATCTTCAAAACAAAGATCAAAAAAGAAAGATACGTCAGAGAAAAGTATAGAAACGACCCTTTACAGAGATGGAGTAATAAAAGTGGTTTTCCGCTGAATGAACTCTGGTCATCTACTTATGAAGATGTGAACAAGAAAGACCCTTTACCTAAGTTATTGAGACAGGTATCGTTGTGGGCAAGCGAATATCCAGAACAGGTCAGTAATTTTATCATGGAATTTCTGCTTAAACATGACCCGGATAATCTTGTTCCCAGTGATATAGAAAGATTTGATTACTTCCAAACTGCAAAATTTTTCCATTATTTTTGTAGTGCCAGGGTCGTGGGGATGCTGGACGTGTGGCCTACCGCATATATGGTTCCTATTCTCATTGAGTTGATGGCTTTAAAATTTACCGTCACCCCGCCGGATGAGGAGAAAGCGACGAAGCACGCCGCGCTTGTTCTGGCAAAATACGGCGATCTGGGAAATCGGGCTTGGGGAAAAGCTTGGAAAGTGCTCAGTGAAATGGAACGTCCCAATATGATCAAAATTTACAAACAGATGCCGGATTACGAGAGAAAAAGTATGTTTATTTATGGTCCCGATAGCTCCGACCCAGCGAAAGCTGATCTGGAAATTGCAAAAATTTTGTTGGAGTTGATCATCGACGAGATGGGCCACGGCGAAGATTTGGCAAATATTTTACGCTCTTCAAAAGCATTCAATGGCATAGCCAGGAAATTTCTCGATAAATTTTCCGCAAATCGCATAGGAAAAATTCGTTATGTCCTTTTGCACGAACTTCGCAAAGAAACCTCACTAATAATCGGCGACGCTGACGCGTTTAGATACTTCAGGGAATTCGGAGAGAGAAATAGATAGCGCGTATTATTGGCTAATCCTGATGGTCAGCCGCGATCAGATCATAAAAAGGCAATTTTACTGTCTTCTTTCTTTTCCTCCGCCTTCCTCTTGGCGCAAACGACTCGTCCATTGAGTCGCTTGAGTCGCTCTCTACCTCTTTGGAAGCGGGTTGATGGTCTTCCAGCTCACCCGACAGATCATAAATTGGAACGTCATCCTCAGGATCGGCACTATCTTGCTCCATCTCATTTGTCATATCCAATATGCCAGACTCGGCGCCATCCGCTTCATATAAGCCATGATCCAAACGTCGGAGCCGAGTCATGCCGGTCTCTCTCAAACGTGACGTTGTCAAGGGCGTATGAATAGCGACTCTGGAGATAAGCCTTTGGACAGATTTCCCGCACTTTGGACACTCTGTTAAAGAAGGATCGTTGATCCGCTGACGCGTCTCGAAGCGGCCTGGGCACTTGTCGCATTTCCCTTCCAACAATTCATATTCATAGATCGGCATAATTTTTTCCGTTTACCTATTTATCAGACGATGAGAAGAGACTCCGCCAACTGACAGAGTCTCTCAAGTATTTTTGACGGTGAGATCATCGCCGCATCATCAATTTTCCATAATAGAAACGTCGCTCCTGCCCATTTTCTCCTTCATACTCAGCTATGAGCTTATACAGATAGACACCGTTAGCGATTTGGTCGCCGTCCTCATCCAGACCATCCCAAGATATACGGCTTTGACCCGGCGACACAACGGTCGGATCCGGACCGAGCGAGCGAATCAAGCGTCCTGCGACTGTATAAATCTTAATAATTGCAGACGCATCGATCTCGTTGACTTTAAACAGAAAATCAGTTCTGCCCGCGGACGGATTTGGGTAATTAAACATCTCCTCTACAATCGTGTAAGAATCACTCGCTGATATTCTCACATCCACCTGATATTCGACTGTTGCCAGGTTATTCATGTTATCAATTGCCCGAATTCTCATCAGGTATCTGCCGGTGTCTATGCCCTTAATCTCCCATTCCAACGAACCTTGTCGATAATTTCCAGAGTCATATTCAAAATAGGGAGTCAAATCCTTTTGTAGCACAGTGGTTACCGGGTCATATTCTGATTCTCTCGGCAGGATCAAATCAAAGAAAACGCCGGCTTCTGCTGATCCGCTCAGATTTACGCCGGTATTGTCATTGATTTTTACCTTTAGGACGGACCCTGGATAAATGACTCCGGCAGATAGAAGTATATTTCCATCCAGAAAGACGGTGATCTCCGGTCCCAAACTGTCTTCAACTGAGATGGTTCCAGAGACAATCGGAATCCCGTCAAGCGCGCCGGAAGCGTCGATCATCGACGCCTCATCCCATGCATAGAGACTGATACGCCCGCCTTGACCCAGTTCGATATTGTCGGGAATAAAGCCGGTCTGGGAAAATCGTCCATTCTCGACGAGCGTGGATCCGCGATAGAGAACATCTTCGACATGGTCCCATGTTTCATCAACTCCATAAGACGAGTCCGTGTAATGGATCGTATCTCGGTCTGCGAAGATCGTCAAGAAAGCAGAGCCGTTCAAGTCAGCTTGCAAGGCTCCATTTTCATAGATTCCGCCGGAGACGGTGATCGCATTTGCCTCCTGGATCACAATATCCTCGGGATTGTCAAACTGGACGTCCATTCTGGGGTTCGCCAACAACTGCGCGGGATCGCCCATAAAGATATATTTGGAGCTATTTTGCTCAGTGCCGGTGTTTATTTTCCCCAACGCAAGTGCCGCCCCCATACTGACCAAAGGGTACTCGAACAAATGTCCGAGGAATTGCTCTTCCAAAGTGCGATTCGGTCCCCCATAAGTTGAGCGGATACCAGCCACCATCGCCACCGCGCCTTTGTTATCAGCTAATACCAGATCTTCCGCTATGCACTCCTTCTCGTAATGATCAAAATTTGCCAGATCACAAGAGAATCCACCCCAAATAGCCAACCGTTTTCCATTCTCTAAGTGGGGGATATCTACAATATTGAAAGCGTTTTCATCCGCCATCTTGGCAGGTCCGCCGTGACCGGTATAACGCACCATTACCGCGCCCTGGTTCAGTGCCTCGACAAAATCGTCATGCGCGGCGACCTTGGTGGTTTCATTCGGGTCCAGTGGATATTCCACCAAGAAAATTTCCCGATGATCGAACTGATTCGGGATAAATTCGTTGTTAATATCGTTCTCGTTTGTGGTAAAATATATTTGGTTCCCGTGACAGCCGCTGGGCTGGCAATAGTCATCCGACAAGACGATCATCCGGTTGCGCCATCTTCCCCATTCCGGGTCGATCTCATATTCGAGAACCTTGTCCACCAGTATCTCCAGTTCAGCCTCAGTCTCAACCGGAAACCGCCCGTTGACCATATCCACAGACCGACCGGAGTTGAGCCAGACCATCCAATCGTCGGAAGCGTAGGTATGAACCCCCTTGAATTGGAATGTCGGGATATAGTTGAGGACAGGTGATTCCGAATGGCGGTAGTTTCGATAGTCCCGGCTGGCGTCGCTGACAAATAGGACATACATCGGGGGACGAGACCAGTTTTCCAGCGCGTATTTCAGACAGTTTCGGATCGCGCCGGGATCGGTATATCCTGAGGAAAACTCATTATATACCTGTCGGGAATCGACGATCTCAACCTGTGGGTTTGCGACAGGATTTGGAGTTCCCTCGACAAGAGCCTCGACCAGGCTGACCCGTCGCTGGTCGGCTAAAGGCTCCAGCCCATCGTGAAAATGTTCCGGAGCGATAATCAGATAATCGACCTCTCGACTTGTATCATGCAACAAGGACGTGGGAAAAACAACCTCTTCGATTGCCGTCACATCCATAAATCCGTCGGAAGAGACCGCGTAATAGATATTTTTTTTATCGCTGAAAACTGAATCCTGGAAACTGATTGTGGTTCCAGCGATATCCGCGTCGATAGTCGTCGGAGAGAACGGGTCGGTCACGTCCCAGACCATAATGTCGCCTCCGGAAAAATTGTCGATTTCATAGTGTGCGCCGCTGACCGTCGCCTCGGGCGACCGAAACTTCAGCCGATTTTCATAGGCTCGAAACTGACGTTGATACGAAAGGCTGAACCATCCCAGATAGACCTGATCCGGACTTGTTGGCGAGCCTTCCGTCATCTGAATTCGGAGGGTATTTTGACCGTTAACCGCGTAAGACCCAGTAAAACTCTCGATATATGCGGTGGGGATATGGGTCGCTGTCCAGATATGCGAGCCGATCTCCAGATTATTCAGATAGAATGTGACCGGATGCCCCTGCGTGACCTTTCGCTGAAACGCCAATACCACCGTAGTCTCATTGGACTGGGGAGATTTGTCGATCAAATTTATCGGATAACTGTAATTATCGCCGCCTGGAGTGCCTCGTCCGATCAAAAATTCCCATACCCAGTCGTCGTCGAGCAGCCGCCCCCCCTCCAAAGTGAGCCAATCCCAATTATCTTCCACATGGATATAGTCGGTGAAGCTCTGGACAGAAAGAGGGTTTGAAAACTGGGTTTGGGTCCGGCTCTCGATACGTTTTGGCTGATCTTCAAAATCGCCCCCCCATGTCAGCCAATAATAATTGCTATGGTCATACGGATTCTCATAAAATTCGACATCCTCGCCGGGAGTGAACTCATCCTTGAAGCCCGTTTGAGAGAGACCGTAGAAAAGAAGATAGTCATCCGGAGAAACCGTTCCGCTCTGACGGGAGAGTTGAATCGGTAACTCGCGATAAAACCTGGCAGGATAGGTCACATCGGTCGGAAGCTGTCCGGAACCATTCCCGAACAACCGCACCTCGTCGAGATCGATTTCGGAGATATCCGCGCCTGCATCCTGCAAATCCTGACCGGTTACGCGATAAACGAGGTTCCGATCCGCATAACGGTAGGCATCTTCATTGTATTCGTCAGCGATCTCGATCTGCATCCACCGGTCGGAATGCTCAAAAATGACGTCTGTTTCTCGCGCGTCCCTTCCCCCCGCTTTTTGCATAACAGAGCCGATGAAACGAAAGCCCTGGGCCTGGTCATAGTTGACAACCAGGCGACGATAAAGCGGCTCGCCAAATGGATCTGGCGGAGCGGGACCATAATCGATTGGATCGGATCCGGGAGACCAACTGACCGTCACCTCCATGGAGTTGATCAGCGTGACCTCGCCTTGACCTTGATATTGAACCGGAAAGACGTCCACATAGACAAGTTGTTGGAAGCGAAACATCTCCAGCTCCCCAGCCACAGCTAAGGGGCGGTTGAAGGTTCGGGATCGGTACCCAGGCGCAACGCTCCACTTTTCATTTGCCGACCCATCCTCCTCAAAGTGAATAGTCGGCGCGGGGAGAGGCGGCAGACCCGCTCTGACTGTGGATTCCGTGATCCGGGTAGTGAGAGAGACGACGCTGTTAGGTGGGACAGCCACCGCCACCCTCTTAAACGGAAGAAGCGGCTCTCCCGGCTCATGGCGATATGTAGCGGATTTAAAACCATATCGGGCAAAAGAAGAGCCTTGAACCTCTTGCTCCTTGACTGTCACGGTCTCCAGTTGAAACCGGAACGCAACCTGATCAGGCATCGAAGCGATTACCGTGATCGATTCATCCTGCTCCATTGCCGCGGTGAGCGGTGTTCCTATGAAAAACGAGAAAATTATAGTCAATAACAACAGAAATTGTACGTTTCTTTTCATTTTTTATTCTCCAGTATGAAATTTGTTATAAAGCACCAAGAAAAATTATCAGCGTCTAAATAAGAAACTGATAGCATTCCGTGATAGTTAGGCAGTCGCTAATAAATACAAAGGGAGTTATATATTCAGATATGATAAAAAACAGGGATGGAATCGATTATGATTCGATTAATTCCACTCCAAGAAAATTTCGAGAGAAGACGCGCCGCCTGTCATTACGAGCAGTATGTATCTAAAGATAACAAGCGAGCAGTTCAATGTCAATATTTTTATTTTCAGGTACCAGATAAAGTTGCTGATTGAGGGAATATTATATTCTTTAGAAATGCTATTAAATTTGCATTTTTTACGAAAATCGATTTGCAGTTCGATATTCGTGATCCAATTTTTCCAATGCACTTTTTTGAGAGAGCCAAAATATGATAAACGTAGAAAAAAAACTTGACAGAAACCAGCCAAATTTGTATACTTATGCCCGATTATGTGAAAAAGTAAGGGGTCTTTTTAACATAATCTTAAATTTATACGTCGTTATCAGTGATTTTTAAAGAACTGAAAAATTTTTAAGGTGGCGCACTGTCTCATGGTGGGCGTAGAAAAATAAGGAGGGTTACTTCAATGAGCGGGAAAAATTTAACTTTGATGTTAGTCCCGCACTCAAACGAACGTGCCAGACGTATAACGATTTCAAAATTCGTGGTACGTGCATTTTTGCTAATGATATTAATGTTTGTTGTTGCGTTTATTTATTTATCATATCGAAATATTACGTTTACATTAGATCGAATTGCTTACGAGAAGTTAGTTGTTGATAACCAAATTTTAGTAGACGAATTTAGCGAATCAAGGGCTGATATCCAAGCTGACATAAAAAAGGTGCGCGAAACACTGCAGCATTTGATGGAAGACGATAACCGGATTCGGGTCATTGCTGATTTGGATCCCATTGCCGATCAAATTCGAATGATGGGTATCGGAGGTCCTGACTATAGTCAAGAAGACCCGAATTGGTCTATTCGTAAAGAGCATGGGATGGACGCCATCCGTAATGGTCTGGATGCCTTGATTGTGCAGGCAGAATTTCAGAAAGCAAGTTTTGAAGAAATTTTGGATAAAATGTTGAAAGACCGTGAGGTATGGGATTGCACTCCATCCATCATACCGGTCAAGAACCCGATTATTACCAGCGGGTTCGGTATGCGCCGTCATCCCTTGACTGGCAGGATCACCGCTCATAACGGAGTAGATTTTGCAGGTCCGAGCGGAACTCCGATTTATGCCACTGCGGACGGAGTTGTGTCGTTCGAGGGCAGAAAAAGCGGCTTTGGATTGGTGATTATTATTGATCACGGTTATGGATATAAAACAGCATACGCGCACAATTCGATCAATTTGGTAGCGGAGGGCGACGTTATCAAACGAGGTGGATTGATCGCCCGTATTGGAGCGACTGGACGAACCACAGGACCTCATCTTCATTATGAAGTTCATGTGAATAATGTGCCGAATGATCCGCTGAAGTATATTATTACGGATGATATGAACAGTTTTTAATCGAATTTTATATTATTCAAAAAAAGCGATAGAGCAATCTATCGCTTTTTTTGTGTATACAGCGTCAAAAGAATCATAGCTCGCGCGTGAAGTCGATATGGATGAAAGAGATGCTGTCCGGTGAACGCGACCCGCCAGAATCTCTCGCTTCGGAGGAAGATATGCTAAAAAAAGTGGCGGAAACTTCAGGAGCGGTCGGTTCTATAAAGAAAGATAACGTTGTTAAAGACGTTAAAATTTTATTAATTATAGAAGATTAAATTTATATTATAGAAAATTTGTGTATTGGATATACTAAGAAAACAAGAAAAGATATTGACAAATTTTGCTTTACCCGTTACTTTTATTAGGGATTTTTCTAACCCTCATTATTCATAAGCCTCGAAGAAACAGAGGTCTCAGATATTTGATACTTAATGGGTTAGAGTCTATTTTTAACGAAATTTCCAAGAGAACTTAGTTTTTGTGAGAATTTCAGAACCCTTATTTGGGCTTACTCTGCACTCTCTGTGGCGAATTATTCAGGCTATAGTGAAATACGCGCAAAAGCTTAGTTTTCTTGAAAAGAATCTGGAAAAAAAGATATAATTCTTTAATTATCAATTCTTAATCTGTGATAATCTGCGTAATCTGCGGATCGAGTTCCGTGATCATGAATCCTATAGGCGTTATTCGCAGCCCCTGGAAAACAATAGAAGATATGCCGATCCAAGCAATTGGTGGGGAAGGCGTTGTCGGTTATATCGAACTATATCCAAAATTTATCGACGGCTTGAAAGGTCTGGATGGTTTTAGTCATATTTTTTTGTTGTATCTATTCCACAGGAACAAAGACTATAATCTGTTGACAAAACCATTCTTAAGCGACAATTTAAAAGGCGTTTTCGCCACGAGAGCCCCCAAAAGACCGAACCCTATCGGATTATCGACAGTGGAAATAATATCCATCGAAGACAATATCATTAATGTCCGCAATATCGATATCCTTGATGAGACTCCCCTTCTTGACATAAAGCCATACGTACAAGCCTTCGACTCGTTCACACATGTAAAAAACGGTTGGTTGGAGGATGCGATGCACAGAGCGATAACTTATAAGTCAGATAAGAGTTTCTCTTAGAACCGCTTTTCGAACGGAAGTAAAAATAAGAATTTAAAAAATAGCCAAAAAAAATTGACCGAGAAATAAGAAAGGGTCGTCTAAAAATTTGGGAGCAAATCTGTTGGAAAGAGGACTTGATAGTATTTGAAGATATGTTCTTTAGATTCTTGAATGGCGTCTTTTCTGATAATGCAGGTAATAAATATAAGAAGAGCCTGTCTCCTTAATTCGTAACTTTATTTGTCATCTCCCATTAGAATTCGGAGCGAGATAATGCAACAATCGGTCTTTTTTTTATTAGGCGTTTTTCTAATCATTCCGTCCGGAGCTTTCCCTAAAAATATCGATCGGATAAAGCGTTTTGCAAACAGCCTTCCCGTGTTTGTTGCTTTTTCCGGCGTCAAATCTTCGGACGGCATTTTGAAAATAGGCGTGTTCAGCGACGCGCAGTCTCCGGTGAATCAGAGTGCTTTGCAGATTTTCAAAAATCTGAAACCCTGGGCAAATGAGGAGGTGCGCTCTGCGATCGGACATAAATCGGTCGAGGTTGTTTTCCTTGACGCGGACAATATTGAATCCTTCGACGGTCAAATTATTTGGGTATTGGATGTTGAGAATTCCGCTGAACTTATTAAGAATCAGACGAAAAAGGGCGTTTATACGGTCGGTTCACAAGAGCCGAATTATCAATCATTTCTTTTTACGACGTTTATTTATGAGAATAAAAGCCTGGATCCGAAAATTGAAAAATGGCGATTGATCCAGCTGATAGCTAATTGTGAGATATCTTCTTTGCGCTATATTGATAAGATGAAAACAAAAAAATATTTTGTCGGAAAAAATTGCGATTAGAAAGAAATTGACTATTATGCGGTGAGTGGATAAATTATGAAAAAGAAAATTGCGTTCACAGCTATAGCCGGCTTGACGGTATTATTAATCACTCTTCACGCAATGCGGTTCTATGAGGGTTCCGGTTCGCTTAGAGATAACATAATAAAAAAGACCGTAGCGAACGCCAAATTGCTCGGGGGGACGGCTGAGGGACTTCTGTTAGAGGAGTCCTACGATGCGATTCAGACGCGCCTTGAGGACGGAGCCGAAATTATAGACGCGAATGCCGTTGTGTTCGGGACGGAGTTTGAGCCGGATATTGCAATTGTCGGCGAATACGACTCTTTTGAGAGAGTGGTTATCCCAGCGGATACCGTCGTCTATTCGGACGCTGATTTTATTATTTATCAGAAATATTTTGAGGAAAGCGGTTCCGCGTTGTGGGTGAAGGTAGAAGTTTCTTATAAAGAAATCATTCGCACAGAGCTAAGATTTTTCTGGTTGGGTCTGATCGGCGTTTGCGTTATGACTGTTATCATCTATTTTACTTTAAATCGAATTGTTGTCGAGCCGATTCTTCTGGTGACCCATCGTTTGAAGGGTATTGCCGTCGGAGACACGGATTTATCGAAACGACTGTTGATTCAATCTCAAGATGAAATGGGAAATTTAGGCGGAGCTTTCGATCAATTGATGCAGCATCTCCAAGTTTTGGCTCAAAATATCGTCGGCACGTCCAACCAGATTAGTCAGGAGATGACCACTCTGAAAGCCTCCAGCGATGATGTCAATAATATCACTATGGAGATTGTGAGGACCGTTCAGGAGATTTCAAGAGGCGCGAGTCAGCAATCGGAAGAGACAGAGAACATCTTACGAGTTTCCGAAAATGTTTTCCAGTTGGCAGAGCATGTTTTCCAATCCGCGAGCGAGGCGCAAACCGTCGCGGGTATGGTCAGCAAATCGGCTTTTTCCGGTCGCCAATCAATTGAGGAGATGCGCAACAAAGTCACCACTATCTCCGAGGTGAACCAGTTGGCAGTCGCGTCTGTTCTGGAATTGAGCGAGAAATCGCAACAGATCAGCACAATTGTCGAGACTATCGAACATATTTCTCGTCAGGTCAATCTGCTGGCTCTGAACGCCGCTATTGAGGCGGCTCGCGCTGGTGAATATGGGCGAGGTTTCGGCGTTGTGGCGGAAGAAATCCGAAAACTTGCCGGTCAGACCGATAGCGCGACCAATCAGATCGTCTCTATTATTGAAGAGATTGAAAAAACCTCGTCTGAAACGGTGGAACAGACAGAGGAGGTTTCGAAAAAGGTGAGCGAAGGCGAGATGGTGATCCGTTCTTCCAGTGCGATTTTTGAAAATATCGCCAACGAGACAGATCGTTCAGCCGGAGCGATTCAGTCGATTAGCCAGATTGCTTCCCAACAGAAGGAAATGGTGACCAAGTTGGTCAAAATGGTTGAGGGTATCGCTACGGTAGCCGAATCAAATGCCGCGGGTTCCCAAGAAGTGGCGGCTTCCACGGAAGAACAGACCGCGTCTATCGAAGAGATAGCGGCAAATATTCAAGAGGTGTTCTATCGAGTCAATGAGCTACTGGAGTTGATCGGGAGACTCAAAAGTTAGGCATTACGTGTTATTTCGATAAATTATAGCGTCTTAGTGGTTATAAATAATGCAGATTAAAAGCGAGTATGTTGGTGCTATAAAAAGACTAAAGCACGGCATTTTCAGTCAAATTCAACAAATTTAAACCCATATTTAGCATCAATCTCATTAAAATCTTTTATATTTGGGGGGTTTTATCTAAAATCATTAATTTATAAATATATATTTTATATAGGTATGCTTTTATCAATTTATTAAGGTAAATTTTGTTGTTAAGGGGTTTTTTTATCAATGAATATTGTGGGAATTGGCAAACGTATTAAAGAAATAAGGGGTCGTCGTTCCCAAACGAATTTCGGTAAGCTTTTCGACCTTTCGCTTATGCAAGTGCGCGGCTTGGAGAAAGGCGCATTGACCAAAGAGCATGTGGTTCGAGGAATTGCTCGGGAGATCGCTGAAAAAGAGAGCGTGAATTATCACTGGATATTGACCGGCGAGAAAAAGGACAGTAAAGAAAAAACCGATATGGTTCTGCGAGATTCTCAGGCTGAATTTGGAGCCGATTCTCCCCGACAGATTATTCGCGCATATTTCGAGCTGTATCCGGATCGAGAGAAGAAGCTCTCAGCTTTGATTCGGAACAAAAAGATTGAACATTTTTTTGGTCTCATCGAATAATTTTGACAGACCAGCCAAGGATTCTGGGGGAATTTTTGTCCGCGTTGGACGGTCGAATGACACTTTTTTTATAAAAAACATCATACGGAGTTGATATCGGCATAAATTAACGGAGGAGAGATGGTAAAAAATAAAATGCAGTTCGCCACTATTCTGGCGATCGTTATGGCGATTGCCCTCCTTTCTTTTGTCGGCGGATTTGTGATATTTAACGTAATCGTGATGCATTCCATTGTTGCTAAAGGGAATGAGATTATGGTGCCGGATTTGCGCGGGAAATTTCCAGCTCGGGCTGAGGAAGAAATTCGAGAGATCGGTTTGAAGATAGAGGTCGTCGGATATCAGGCGGATACGTCGGTGGAAAAAGGCTTTATTCTAAATCAAAAACCGCAGGCGGGCGAGGTGATAAAACCGGGGCGAAAAATTTTGGTCTATCTCAGTTCCGGTCGAGAAGTTGTCAATGACCTTAAGTTGGTAAATCGATCCATTCGGGAGGCCGAGCTGAAATTTGAGGAAAACGGTATCACTATTGATCAAATTTTTCGCACATACTCCAATACTGGCGTTGATTTGGTGATCGACACATATCCGCCTCCGACCATAAAATTATTCAGCGGTCAATCGGCAGACTTATTGGTGAGTTTGGGGAAGCACCCCAAAGTGTACATCATGCCCAATCTGGTCGGCAAGCAGTATGTCTATATGAAACAAAAATTGGAGCAATTTGGGTCTATTGTTCCCGAACCTGTCTATCGACGCGACTCCAGGGCGATTGTCGGGCAGATACTTTCCCAAAAACCACTTGCCGGAAGCCAGATTCAAAGGGGCGAGATCGTCTATCTCAACGTGAATGATTAAGAATGATCATTATCTCAGCAAAAGGCTTTTTGCTCGTTTAATTTTTTACAGAAAGGGGGTTTGCGTATCGCCCATGCCTGGATTGTCTATTATCTAAATAAACTGGACCATTACTCCTGATTCTCCCGAATCATAGTCCGACTGTTTCCAACAGGCGAGTCACGGCATGATCCCATGTGAAGAATTTTTGCGCGCGCTCCAATCCCTGGCGTCCCAGACGGTCTGCCAATTCAGGATTAGAAAGCAATAAGAGGAGTTTATCTGTCAATTGGCTGACATCCTCTGGATCGACCAGGAAACCGGTTTGACCGTGTGCAATCGCGTCGCTCACACCACCGGAGTTTCCGCCAATCACCGGCTTCCCGCAGCTGTTTGCCTCCAGATAGGTGATGCCAAACCCCTCTGTATCGCCCTTGTCCGTCAACTCTCGGCTGACCATAACATAGACGTCGCAGAGATTGTAATAATAATTCATCTCCGCATCCTCCACATAACCAGTGAACAGGACTCGGTCGGTCAAGCCCAGTTCCCGACTCAGAGATTTTAAGCCTTCTATGACATCCCGCCGCCCGCGCCCCGCTATCAGATAGAGCGTGTTCGGATATTTCTCCAATACCCTCGGCAAAGCTCGGATCATCATATCATGTCCTTTGCGCTCGATGATTCTCGCCAGTGTCAAAATCACTTTTTTATCCAACAAGCCCAGTTTTGTCCGCAACGGATTTTTGCCCTGGATACGATAAAATCGATTGAGATCAACGCCGTTGGGAATCACGACAGTCTGATCCGGGTTCAGTCCAATTCGACTCATGATCCGGTCCCTGGTGAACCGGCTGACGGCAACAGTCATTGTCGAATGACGGAGAGTATACGCCAGCAGCCTAAGTCGGAGATCGGACATATTCCGAGTCACCTCCAAGCCGTGCGCGACGACAATCGTCTTGACAGGAGTCCCGCGAAACAAAAACGCAGGGGCCATGGCGATGTTCCACGTTGTGGAGATAATGAGATCAAACCGCGGCTTCTCAAGGTAGAGCTTTGTTGCGTAATAGCCGCTGTAGAGTGCCCGCAGATATTTCCACTGGGTTCCGCCCATCGTGACCACGCGATAGCTCGCCCTGTCGTGCATATTGCTATTTTTCACAGATTTTTTTTTGGCGCAGACCGTGACCTCATGCCCCATTCTACCCAGACTGGAGGCAATTCCGTACGCCCATTGAGCGATTCCGCCAGTCCAGGGTGGAAAATCCTCACTGAGGATTGCTATTCGCAACGATCGATCGCGGATCATTTATATCTCCTCTTTCAGAAGCTGTCGGACCGAGTCGATCACCTGTTCCGGGGAAATATCATTGACGTGCATGCTGGGAGAAATTAGCTTAATATGTTCAATGTCAAATGGATAGAAGCAGTTATAGCTGACCGGGTCAGCTCGATAAAGAGCCACTGTCGGCACACGGTATGCAGAAGCAACATGAATTAACGACGTATCGGGAGAGATCAGCAAGCGCAGGCAAGAGGTGATCTTACCCGCATCGTATAGAGAGGGAGTTGGAGGCGATGGGATCACATTTGGGCAACTTTTTTCCAGATTGCGTTTTGTATCCGCTTTATCCGGCATGGAGAAAATTACGACCCGAAGTTTAATTGTATCAATAACTTTCCTCCAACGATCAGGACTCCATTCGCAATTGGGTTTGCCCGCGCTCAGATTCACGCCGATGATATTTTTATCATTAATCTCATTAACAAATCGGGAAATCTCAGGGGCAATATCTCTCTCCGGTAGATACGGGCGACAGTCTCGATCCGTATAGGGAATGTTCAAAAAATCGAGTGCCGCGCAATTTTTTCGGATGATATGCTCGTAGGGTTTGGTCTGGATCATGTGGTGAAAAAAATTGCGATGACCTGGGTGATCGATTCCCAATTTATACCGGCTTCTGATCAAGCTGATATGGAGCAGCGCGTTTGTCGAAGGGTGGTCTTTGGGGCTGAAAAGGAGGTCGAATCTATATTGAAATATTCGCCGAAAGTAACGCCAATAATTCTCTTTAGGCAAATGAACTTCGGTCACCAGCGGATCGTTCTCGAAAAATCGACTGACGGAACTCAATCCCACGATATGGATCTCCGCTTGAGGATAGACCCGCTTGAGATTTCGTAGCAACGGCGTCAACAGGATGAGATCGCCCAGTTTCTCCTGGGCAATGATCGCTATTCGAACAGTCCCAGTCTGTAAGCACAGAGTAAATTTCCCCTCGGATTTGACTACGGGGAAAAGTCGCATAAAGACGCTTGCCACGATACGACGCGTCTGTCTCATAAAAGACGGCTTAGGTTTAACAGTCATGTCAATCCGCAGATTACGCAAATTTTGCCGAGAAATCTCATAAATTTTGGACTCTCAACACTCCCAATTATTCGTGAGTTTGATATCTAATTGATTTGATATTTCCTGTCAAGAGGAAATACATGACCGCTGAAAAAAATAAGAAAGTATAATAAAACTTGATATTTTGGGGCTTTTTATTTAGCTTACCAGATAGAACAAAATATCGGAATTATTAGTCGTTTAGCGTGTTTACCTATTTCAAGAGACGGGTAATGGGTTTTGAACGAAACTTTTTGCTCTTCTTGTCGTTCTTTGTTCATGCGCGGTAGTGTTCGCGTAAAATTTCATAATCGATTATAATCTAACTAATCTATTAACAACCTATCAGGAGTAGCGTATGCGATTGAAAACAATCGGTTTGATAACTTTATTAGTATGGCTTATTACCCCTTCTCTTTCGGCTCAGGGAAACGGAATCGTCTGGGAGCAGGAAGTCGAAATGGAAAAAATTTTGACTAAAGCGCAGGCGACGAATAAGCTGGTATTTGTGCTTTATACCAAGCCTAGTTGCGGGTATTGCAAGAGGCTCAAAAATGAAATTCTGCCTGATCCTCAGGTAAAGGCGTTGTTGGAAAATTTTATCAACCTTGAGGTGGACATAAAATCTCCGGCGGGTAAGGACCTGTCGCAGCGGAATCGGATATTCAGTTCTCCAGTCAGCGTATTGTATGACCAGAACGGCGAAGAAATTGATCGCATCGTCGGATATTGGAAATTAGATGAGTATTTAACGAGATTGACCGACTATTCGCAGAATATTAACACCTTTAATGAGTGGACGAAACGATTAGAGACCGATGGAAATAATCCAGAGGTGTTGTATACGTTGGGTATAAAACTGCTGGATCGACGCATGGACAAGGACGCGTTTCATTATCTTGAAAAGACGGTGGAAGTTGACCCTATGAACAGCTCAGATTTTGCTGATAACGCGCTCTATATGAAGGCGTCTCATTTGCAGAGAAAGCAACGAAACGCAGAAGGTGCTATCGATCCTTTATTGGCGATTTTGAATCGTTTTCCTCAAGGCGATCAGGCAGTGTACGCTTTTAATCGCTTGCTGACATGCTACACGATATTAAAGCAACCTGACCAGATTGTGGAGACTTATGACAAATATATCAAGGTGATTCCACAGGAAGCGAGGGCGTATCGCGTCGCGGCAACGGAATTGGCAAAAGGATGGAAAGGGGCTCGTTATCTGGCAAAAGCCATGGAATCCGCCAAACAGGCGATTAAACTGGACCCGAATCATGCGGGAAATTATAGCGCGCTTTCCACTGTGCAAGACCAAATGGGCGATTATCAAGCCGCGCTGAAGTCGATGAATAAAGCACTGGAATTAGACCCGGAGAATAGCCGATATAAGGCGAGACAAGAACAGCTGAAAAATGAATTGACGGATTGATGTTTCCGCGTCGGTTTGATCATAAAAATGCCCTGCAACGCGAATATGTTGCGGGGCATTTTTTTTTTACTCCGTAACCTGGATTATTCGTCATCACGAGAAATCGGTCCGCAGATTACGCAGATTATCGCAGATTAAGAATTGATAATTAAAGAATTATATCTTTTTTGCCAAATTTTTTTCAGGAAAACGGAGCTTTTGCGCACATTTCACTATATTCGCAACAGAGTCACAGAGAGCGCAGGGTAAGCCCAAATAAGGGTTCTGAAATTCTCATAGAAGCTGAGTTCTCTTGGAAATGTCGTTAAAAATAGACTTTAACCTATTAAATATCAAACATCTGAGATATCTGGTTCTCCGAGGCTTATGAATAATGCAGGGTAAAGACAAATTGACTTTTTTTGCCTAAATCCATATTTTTTGTTGACATTGGTTCAGATCAAATCCAAATTGGGTATGGGGAAATCGATTCACTGTTTCGTAATTGTTAATCTTAGGAAGCTTAGAAAGCTGAGGAGGAGAGATGTTTTTTAGAAAGTTGGCTATTGTGTGTCTCATTTTGACTTTTGTGACGCCGCTATGCGCGGAGGACGACGAGGATGTATTCGATACGACTCGCTTGCCTATCGGAAACCCGGCAACAAAATATGATTTTTGTAAGGTGCGGCTGGGGCATATTCTCGATACCAACGGGGGTCAGGAGGTGGAGAAAAGCGCGTTGGCGGATCGCCTGAAAGAATATCGCATCATTATGGTTGGAGAGAGCCACACTGCGCAATATCACCATAAAATGCAGCTCGACGTGATCCAGGCGTTGGTTGAATCAGGCGTTGAGGTTTGTTTGGCGTTGGAGTTTTTTAACGAATCGCACGATTCTGCCCTGAACGACTATATATCTGGCAAAACCAATGAAGAGGAGTTTATCGCCGCGGTTGATTATTACAACACCTGGGGGCATAACTATCGCTATTACAAGCCGATTTTCAATTATGCTGCTGAGAAAAAAATTAAGATGTTCGGAGCCAATATCGATCATGATTACGCCTCAAAAGTGGGGCGGACAGGTTTGAAATCGCTTACGCCGGAAGAATTGCAATTTCTACCAGAACCAGATACAACGGACGCTGAACACCGCTTTTTCTTCAAGACCGCTATGGAAGGCATGGACGTCTTAATGGGGAAACAGTTCGGTAGTATTTATGCGGCTCAATGTTTATGGGACGCGGCTATGGGCGAGGGGGCTATCAAAGCGGCTCAGGAAAATCCGGATGCAGTCATCGTCCTTTTGGCTGGTAGCGGGCATGTGGTTTATAATCTGGGTATCGGCAAAGTTATTAAAAAGCGGAGTGATTTTCCGGTCGCCTCGATCATAGCCGTGGATGTTCCGGACACGACCGAGGAGTCGCTGATGATGCAGGTCAAAAAGGAGCTGAAAAAAGAGAGGCAAGAGGCTGTTTCAGCAGATTCCTCGAACATGGCGAAAAAAGAATCAAAAATGCCCCCGGCTATGATGGAAATGATGGGGAAAATGGACGATACGCCTTATAAAATTGTGGTTCGTAGTTTAGCCGATTTTTTGTGGGGTGTGCCGAAAGAAGATCGTGAAAAGTATCCATCCTTCGGATTTAGCGCGAGCGAGAAAGAAGAGGGTGGTTTTAAGATAAAGCGGATTTTCCCCGAGACCATTGCATGGAAACAGGGATTGCAAAAAGGAGACGCAATCCTTTCTATTGATGGACAAAAGTTTGCTGACCTTACGGAGTTGAGGCGACACCTGGCTTATAAAAATTGGGGCGAGAGCATTTCGTTTCAAGTCCGGCGGGACGATGGAGAAAAAGAAATTTCATTCAATATCGAAAAGATCGAAGACGAGGATTAGACGGAAGGATATTATGTCGCTACACCCATTAGCCGGAAAACCGGCACCTTCATCGCTTTTAGCGAATATTCCGCGATTGATGACCGCTTATTATGTGAGAAAACCGGACGTCGCTCAAAAGAAAGAGCGAGTGGCGTTCGGCACGTCGGGACATCGTGGGACCTCTCTAAAGAAGAGCTTTAACGAGGATCATATATTAGCCGTGTCTCAAGCCATTTGCGACTATCGGGTATCGCGCGGGATCAAAGGACCGCTTTTTATGGGCATGGACACGCACGCCCTTTCCGAGGCAGCTTTTACCACGACTTTGGAGGTTTTCGCCGCCAACAAGATCACCGTGATGATACAGAAAGGATCGGGTTATACCCCGACGCCTGTGATCTCTCACGCGATTTTGACCTATAATCGCAAACAAAAGGGAGGAGGGCAAGCCGATGGTATTGTTGTCACGCCCTCGCATAATCCGCCGGAAGACGGGGGGTTTAAATATAATTCGATTGATGGCGGTCCAGCGAATACGACTGCCACCCAGTGGATCGAAAAGAGGGCAAATGAGATTCTAAAGGCGCGGAATCAACCGGTCAAACGTATGTGGTACGAGCGAGCTTTTGCCTCGGAAATCATAATAGAATACGATTATATTTCAAACTATGTCAATGATTTAGATAATGTAGTCGATATGAAAGCGATTCGGTCGTCAGGTTTGAAAATCGGCGTGGATCCGCTGGGTGGGTCGGGAATCGGGTATTGGCGTCCGATTGCCGACAGATATGGATTGAATATTGAGATCGTTAATAAAGAGGTGGACCCGACATTCCGCTTTATGACTGTGGATAAAGACGGAAAGATTCGGATGGATTGCTCCTCGCCTTATGCAATGGCGAATCTGATCCAGCTAAAAGACCAGTATGACATCGCGTATGGTAATGACCCCGATTATGACCGGCACGGAATTGTGACCCGTAGTGCGGGGTTGCTAAATCCGAATCATTATTTATCCGTGGCAATTTGGTATCTGTTCCAAAATAGACCGGGTTGGTCAAAATCAGCGGCGATCGGCAAAACCGTTGTCAGCAGCGGCATGATTGATCGCATCGCGTCGCATCTGAGGCGAGAGCTGGTGGAAACGCCCGTTGGATTCAAATGGTTTGTGCAGGGATTGGCGGACGGCTCTTATGGATTCGGTGGTGAGGAAAGTGCCGGGGCCTCATTTTTACGGAAGGATGGGACGGTTTGGACTACGGATAAAGATGGAATCATCCTTGATCTTCTTGCCGCGGAGATAACGGCAAAAATGGAGAGAGACCCAAGCGAATTATACCGTGAGTTAACGGAAAAATTTGGCGAGCCAGTTTATGAACGAATCGACGCCCCCGCGACATACGAACAAAAAATAATATTGAAAAATCTATCGCCGGACCGGGTGACAGCAACCGAATTAGCCGGAGAAAAGATTTTGGAAAAATTGACTGCCGCTCCGGGGAACAGCTCTCCGATCGGCGGACTAAAGGTCGTTACGGAAAATGGATGGTTCGCGGCTCGTCCTTCTGGAACTGAGGAAATTTATAAGATTTATACCGAGAGCTTCAGAGGTCTGAGCCATTTGCGGCGGATCCAGGAAGAGGCTCAAGAAATCGTCAATCAAGCCTTTTTGACATAAAAAAGGAGACATCTCCGATGCCTTGATAAGCGGGGGATAATCGAAGTCAAATGTTAAGACAATCGACGACGTGAATATGAGACGTCGGCTAAGAGGAATACTGTCTCACTCAAAATTTTCTTGACATATACCGTTGGATATAGTATTGTAAAATACTGCAAACCCGACGTGTAGGTTGTGAAAGAAATATCTTTTTTCAGGATAGCTTAGCATTTGGCTTTTAAAAAAAAAGTTTACAGAATGACAACCGGAGATTGGCAACCAAATTTAATTTCCATGTAATCCGGTTTAGGGAGATTTTTATGAACGGGCGTCTTATTCGACTTTTTGTATTGCTTTTGGCTGCAGGCGTTACCCTGGCAGTCAATTGTCAGAAAAAAGAATCGGTGGATAAAATCACGACGTATGGTCGATATTGGTCTGGTATCCATGAATTCATGAAGGTGATCGCGCTTCCCGAATTCAAAAAAAATACAGGCTATGATGTGGATATGGTGATCTATAACAACACCATTGAGACCCTGGATCGCGTCGAAATGGAGACAACGAACGACGACCTGACCGCAGACTTTATCTGGATTGATTTTATGGATATTCTGACATATCGCAAGAGAGATCTGCTCATGGATATTTCGGATATAGTTTCTCCATTTGCAAACCAGATTCCAGATCGCATGTTAGACCCCTGCCGAGATGATGAAGGAAGAATTTTTGCGGCTCCTCACATAGTCAGCATTGACCTGATGATGTATAATGAGCGGCATATCACCCCGGATGAACTCCCCAACAGCTATGAAGAATTGCTTGAATGGTGCAAAAAAAATCCAGATCGGTACTCCTATCGAGGATCTGGAGAACATCTGACTACCAGTATGATGAACTTTTTTTACGCGTTCGGAGCACTGGAAGTGGGGCAGGATTTATCGCAATTTTTCAACCCGGACGTCAATCCAAAAATTGTAGATGTTTTTGAATATTTAATAGAGCTGAATAAATATACAAAAAAGCCACTTTATACAGATTACGGAACTATGGATCTGGAAATGGCAAACGAGTTGCTGTGGCTCTATAGCCTATGGGACGACCATGTCGCGAAAATCCGACACAACAAAAACGCGCCTTATGTCCGGCTACACCCAAATTATAATTTGACGGGTCCCACTGGAAAAAAGGCGATCTGTCTCGGCGGCTGGATGTTTGCGATCCCAAAAAACGCGGCGAATCCGAAAGTCGGAAAAAAATTCATTTCATGGATGATGAGCCAAGAGATGCAGATCAGATCCGTGGGAGATAGCTCCCGGGTCTATTGCGGACACATTCCCGCTCGAATCGACGCGACAGAAAATCTGCCGAATTACATCAAAAACCGCTTTGACGTCACGGATGTCGCTTCGTTGCGGGATAACGCTTTCCAATCTCTTGTCATTCGGCCGACATGGGTAGATTATTACTTTGATCTGTCCACGTTTATAGAACGCGCTCATAATGAAATCGTGGTACAGGGAAAACCGGTCGGAACTGTTCTGAAAAATGTCCAAACGGAATTGGACATGTTTGTAGCGGCGTCTTCTTACTAAACTTCTATCCAGACCAGAAATAATAGCTGTGAAACGACTTCTGACAAAATTACAACCCTATCTTTTTATTGCGCCAGCTTACATCTATATGTCAGTGTTTTTGGTCGTACCATTCTTTCTGGCGATCAAACTCTCCTTTACGCACCCCATTCGAAGCGATATATTTCCCACATTAGAAACTTGGCACTATGTATTCAGGCAGACCTATTTTCTGGACTCGGTCTATCTGACGTCGTTCTATGCCGTGACGACAATCACGTTAGAGACGATTTTGGGGCTATTTTTTGCATTTATTTTGAACCAGAAATTTCGAGGACGCGGCTTTGTGCGATCCATTGTTCTGCTGCCAATGGGTATTCCGTTGATGGTCGCCGCGGCTTCCGTCATCATGCTGACAGCAGATTCCGGCATTATTAACGGTCTGATCTGGGACACTCTGAGGCTGACAGGCAAACCGATCGGGCTATCTATCGGAAAACTGCCTGTTATCGTGGCGGAAGTGTGGAAAATGACGCCCTATTGCGTGATAATTATTCTTGCCGGATTAGAAGGCATTCCCTCCAGCGTGTACGACGCGGCAAAGACACTTGGTGCCAGCACATGGCAACAGTTCTGGAAGATCACGTTGCCTATGGCGTGGCCCGCGATCATGGCGGCTTTTGTGATCCGCTTATCCGAAGTCTTTAAGATGTTGACATTTCCTCTACTCCTGGGAAAAGAGGGCAATGAGGGCGTGCTGTCAGTCTGGGCGTACAAGATGTATTTCGCGACCAAACTCAGCGCGCAGAGCATGCCACAAGCGCGGGCTTCCGCGTTTGCGCTGACCATGGTAGGGCTGGCTATCGCCTACCTGTCAGTTGTTTGGGCGGCTTATTGGTCATTTCAGAAAATAAAAAAACGCGCGGGACTCCGAGAGTTCGCACGTGACTAAAATCGAATTGTGAATGATAGAAAACAAAATATTATATCGGAATTTACACCGAAACAGGTCGGTAATATATGAGAAATAAACATCTCACGCCGAAACAATTATTAATAAAAACCCTCTTCTGGGGACTGATCATCTGGATCTGCGGGACAATTCTCCTGCCGATATTTGCCGTCACCATGTACTCGCTTGCCGATGAGACAACATACCCGCGTTCAGGGGGAGACATGGTGATCCCTCCCCATTGGGGACAAGAGGGCAATCTGCTTCATCATTTTAAAATGGTTTGGATACTCGAAGATCTGCCAGTCTATTTGGCTCGTAGCCTTGTGTTGGCTCTCGGCACCGTCATTTTGAGCATCACTTTGTCAGCACCTGCGGCGTATGCCTTTGTTCGTTTTCGATTTCCATTCCGAAAAATATTGCTGTTAAGCTTTTTTGTTTTTATGATGATGCCGGATATCGTATTCGGCGTCTCCCTTTTCAGCATGTTCTATAAGTGGGGACTGATCAACACGATCATCGGCGTGATCATGGTTCATACATTGCGAGCCATCCCCTTGACGCTGCTAATTCTTAACGGCGTTTTTGAATCTATACCCCCAACATTGGAAGAAGCCGCGTTTACAATGGGAACCTCTCGGTTGAGAACCTTGCGAAAAGTGATCTTGCCTCTTTCCGCGCCTGGAGTAGCCGCCGCGTCGATATACGCGTTTCTTCTGTCATGGGACGACTTTGTTTTGACAGTTTTGGTTGGCGGACCAGAAAGCTATAATCTGGCTGTATTGGCCTCGCGCTTTATGATCGGCACAGACGTCCAGCATTACCGAGCTAGCGCCACCGCGGTCATCATGCTTGTGCCAGTCCTATTTGTCAACTTCTTTGTCCAAAGATATATGAAATCTGATTATCTCACCGGCGGCATGGCAAGAGATTTTTGAATTCACCTGATCGAGTTCCCTCGGTTTACTTTAGATTAACAAAAAGCCAAGGCAGGTACCCCCAATGGCAGCAGTCACCTTAAAAAATTTATCAAAAATGTACGCCAAAGTAGCGGCGAACGACAATATCAATATGAAAATTGAAGAGGGCGAGTTCATCACATTGGTCGGACCGTCCGGCTGTGGCAAGACTACCACGCTCCGCATGATCGCAGGTCTGTTGTCCCCCAGTTCGGGGAGCATCTTTTTTGACGACGAAGACGTGACGCATACGCCCACGCAAAACCGCGGAATCGGCATGGTTTTTCAGGATTACGCCCTGTTTCCCCATCTCAATGTATGGGACAACATCGGATTTGGCTTAAAAATTCAAAAATATCCAAAAGATCAGGTCAAACAGCGAGTCCGACAAGGTGTTGAAATGGTCAATTTGATCGGGCTTGAGGGCAGAGCACTCTCCGAGTTGAGCGGCGGACAACGGCAACGGGTGGCGTTGGCAAGAGCCCTGGTCATGGAGCCCCGCGTCTTTCTATTAGACGAACCCCTCTCCAATCTGGACGCCAAGCTGCGGCTACACATGCGAACCGAGCTGAAACGCATCCACAAACGAATTGGCGTCACAACGATTTATGTGACTCACGACCAGGTAGAGGCAATGACGCTGAGCAACAGGGTGATCATCATGTTGGATGGAAAAATTCAGCAGAAGGGAACCCCAAAGGAAGTTTACGAAAAACCTATCAATCGATTTGTAGGTGGATTTATGGGCAGTCCCCCGATGAACTTTTTAGAGAACTGCGAGATCATCCGTGAAAATGACCATCTTTTTTTGGTGGTTAAAGGGATTCGATTCAGCGTGCCAAGACACTTTTATCGGGCTATTGAGCGGCTAAATCTCTCAACAGTAACGACTGGCATTCGTCCAGAAGACCTCTCCGATAGGAACGACGCGGTCACGAGCCAATATAAAAGCCACATGCTGGACGACACTATCGAAATGACAATCGACGTGATCGAGCCCATCGGCGCAAATAAGCTGCTCGATCTCTATCATAAAGATTTGCGTCTGTCTGCTATCGTCAAAGCCGATAGTTCGGTACTGCCAGATCAACATATCAATATCAAGGTGAACTTAGAAAGAATCCACCTTTTTGATCCAAAAACCGAGGAATCACTCGCCTATTTCGATAAGCTGTAATCTCTGAAGGGGTCGGCAGATTACAAAAATAAGCAGATTTTTATGAAAAGTTAATAGAAATTTAAAAAATCTATAATCTTTAGGTCTACTCTAATCAGAGTAATTACATTAAGTTACGAATTAAAGAGAGGTTATTAAAAAGGCATGGAGAGCAAAAAACGAAAATTGGGAATTTGGGTGATCGGGGCAAAAGGCGGAGTCTCGACAACGATGATTACAGGGGTATTGGCTATTGTCAACAACCACTCGTCAGCGGCTGGCCTGGTGACTGATCGACCAGAGTTTTCCAAGATGGATCTGGTAAGTTTAGAAAATCTGGCTTTTGGAGGATACGACATTCGTGGAGAAAGTTTGTATGAAAACGCCTGTCGGATCAACAAAGGCACCGGGACCCTTGGGGAAATTCGGCTGATGAATCTCAAGGAAGAACTGGATCGGGTTGATCAGGATATTAAGCCCGGCATCTCGATTAATTGCGGAAAATCGATCAACGAATTGGTGGACACGGATCTCCCCAAAAACGAACTGCACCTGCGCCAAGTGATCAAGTCTATACAAGAGGATGTTCAGGCGTTTATCAAAACCAAAGAGCTGGATTCTTTGGTGATGCTGAATTTGGCGTCCACGGAGCCGTACAACCCTCTTCATTTCGACTCGGAGGCAAGCCGCACACTCGCTGGATTGGAAAATGCGATCGATCAAAATCAAGGCGATATGATCTCTACCAGCACCCTGTATGCGTACGCCGCGATCGACATGGGACATCCTTATATGAATTTTACGCCCTCTGTCGGATCTAGCACCCAGGCTATGCAAGAATTGGCACTGGAACGGGGCGTTCCTCACATGGGGAAAGATGGAAAAACCGGCGAAACTATGGTGAAATCAACGCTCGCTGTGATGTTTCCGATCCGAAATATGAAGGTGCTGAGCTGGGCTGGTTTTAATATACTCGGAGATCGGGACGGCGAAATCCTGGCGAATCCCGAAAATAAAGCCACCAAGATACGGAGCAAGGACGCGGCTTTACGCAGTATATTGGGTCAAGACCCGTTTGCATACACTGCTATAGAGTACGTGCCGTCGCTGGACGATTGGAAAACAGCCTGGGATCATATCCACTTTCAAGGCTTCCTCGACACAAAGATGGTGATGCAGTTTACCTGGCAAGGATGCGACGCCATACTCGCCGCGCCCCTGGCTATCGACATGGTTCTGCTCGCGGATTTTGCCAAGCAAAAAGGCGAGCGAGGTCTGATGCCCCATACGTCGGTATTCTTCAAATCGCCGATCAACGTGGATGAGCACGCGCTGGGCAAGCAGTTTTCTATGCTTGAGGAATACGTCGCGCGGCACTCTTCCGATTTATAACGCGCATATCAAAAAATGGGTCGTCGGGACATTCTGGCGACCCTTTGCATTTCATTTAAATATTTTAGCGATTCGTGGAGGCTTGAGTCGGTACTTTGTTTTTCAAAAAAGGATGGATAAGTGAAAAAATATAAATTTTCGGAGGCGGTAAAACGATTGAAATCGTCAGAAATTCGGGAACTCATGAAGTTGACCACTCGCCCGAATCTGATTGTTTTTGGAGGCGGATCGCCTGATCCGCAGCTTTTTCCTTATGAATCGGTCAAAAAAATCCAATCGAAGTGGGACGCGGAAAAGGCGGCGATGGCATATCAATATGGCCCCACTCCCGGCATCCCGCCGATTCAGAAGGCGTTACGTTCGTGGGTGACGGATCATCATATTTCCCTGGAGGGTCAGTCGATTTTTGTCAGCAGTGGGGCGCAACAGTCATTATCTCTGATTTCCTGCGCCTTTGTCAACCTTGGCACAAAAATCGTAGTGGAAAATCCGACATTTATCGGTGCCATGGCCTGCTTTCAGATCAATGGCGCAGAATTTTTGTGGGCGGAATTGGAAAACGACGGGGTTGATCTTAATCAATTGGAAAGCTATTTTAAGAACGATAAACCCGTTTTTTTCTACACAATTCCCAATTTCCAAAATCCGTCCGGCATCACTATGTCCATGCAGAAACGTATGGAGTTGCTGGAGCTTGCCCACAAGTATCAGGTCCTGATCATTGAAGACGATCCATACGTGGAGCTATATTACGAGGGAAGCCCAGAGGATTATCGGAGCCTGAAATCTCTTGATAAGAACAATATTGTGATCAACATTGGTACGTTTTCCAAGATGCTTTCCCCAGGAATGAGGGTCGGCTGGATGGTTGGACCGGAGCTCCCAGTCAGCAAATGCGAAGTGGCGCGCCAAAGTCAAGACGCGTGCGGGTCGTCTTTTACGCAGATGCTCTGTGCGGATTACGTCTCCTCCGGCATGATTTATCCCTCTCTGGAAAAAATTCGAGAGGGGTATAGGATCAAACGAAATCTGATGAAAAACGCGATTGAAAGCTATTTTCCAGACTGGATTAAACGATCAGAACCAAAAGGCGGTTTTTTCTTCTGGATTGATCTGCAGGGGCGCATCGGCTCAAAGGAGTTGTTCAAACGGGCGATTGATAAGGGCGTTGCAGTGATCACGGGTCATGCTTTTATGCCGCCTGGAGATGGAGAGCGGTGTTGTCGGCTTTCGTTCAGCAGCTCGAAAAAGGAAGATATAGGAAAGGGAATTAAAATACTGGGCGATATTTTAAAAAAATTATAGGCGGGATTTTTATTATGCGGAATTTATGGATAAAAGTGATTTTGGTCGCAGTGTGGGTTGCATTGGCGTCATGCGCAACCGTCAAAGATATGTTTCAAGAGCCGAAAGTTGATTTTGATTCCATGTCGATCACTGGCGTAACGCTTAAAAATACGGATATGGAATTTACATTTAACATATTTAATCCCAATGCTTTAGGAGTCACCTTCTCTGATTATGAATATCATCTGGAGATCAACGATCATTCCTTCTTGTCCGGCTCTCAGCCCCAGGGCATTGAGGTTCCGGCAAAGGGGACAAATCAATTTAAGATCCCCGCGACTGTCAATTACAGCGATCTGGCTTCATCGGTTCAATCGCTTGTGGGTAAGAGCGAAGCCCCATATCGGTTGCATGGTTCCGCGGCTGTGAAAACACCGATCGGCGCGATCAACGTTCCTTTTTCTCATAGCGGAACTCTGCCATTGCTCAAAAAACCAAACGTGCGCCTTGCCTCGCTGAAGATCGACGAGATTTCTCTGCTTAACGCGTCTCTGCTCTTTGATATCGAGGTTGAAAATCCCAATATCTTGGAATTGGATATTGTGAATTTCAACCACAACTTTTCGATTAGCGGGAATTCGGTGGCGGAAAGTGTGCCAAGCGGACCCATGAAGATCCGAAAAAAAGGGACTAGCACCCTCTCGATTCCGATTCAGATCGATTTCCTTAAATTGGGAACCACGCTACGATCTGTGTTAAACGGGGGATCGACCGATTATCAATTAGGCGGAAATATCGAGATCAAGCTACCCGGCGGGAACTTAAGCATGCCATACGATCACTCTGGCTCGATTGATCTACAGAAGTAGATTTTTTTTGGCGATTCTGAAATCTGACGCTTTTCTGCCGGAAAATAGATAAGGCGCATCGCGATCGCGGTGCGCCTTAATTTTGATCGGAATATGTCTCACACATCTTCGATATCGGTCAGGTCCTCCTCGACCCCGGCGAGACGTCCCAACATACGCGTATAGTTACGCAGAATATTTTGCAGGGATCGAAGCTCCTCACGAAAAATCCTCCGCTCCTCCGGGTCGTTAATCGATCCATGGACCAGCTTACCGTGCCACTTGGTAGTAAAAGGACGGATCACCTGATTCAGGACTACAATCGCAATCCGAGTGAACTCAAGGCACGATTTTCCATAATGCTTGATGATCCCTCGAGTAATGGGAAAAAGTTTATGCACACTTGCCAACGCGGCGGCTTCATCGCCCTGGTTCGGCGTCAGATATTGCGTAGTGACTCGAGTGAGCAGTTCAATATACATCTCCCACGCGGCTTTGCGATCTCCGTCGTTAAATTTGAGCTCAAGACCTAAAAAGTAGGCACTGAACTTAAGTCCGGTCATATCCCATTTGTCTAACCAATCACCTAACGTCATCATCATTTCCTTTTGTTATCGAAGTTTCAGAGGGTCCACCCAGCTCGTCTATATTTTTGACGATCCGGGATAAAGTATAAGGGGCAGTCTCTTCTGCCACCAATTTGGTATCGAAGCGAAGAACTTTCCAGCCTGCGTCTGAGAGAATTTCATCTCTCTGCCTATCTTTTTCCAATTGCGTTTCATTTTTATGCCATATCTCCCCGTCGGTCTCGACATTAATTTTTCCTTCCTGACAATAGATCGAAAAATCAAGCGCATAGAAATGATTTTGTATCCGAATAAACTCTTCACGTTCCGCTGGAATATTTTTGCGTTTCAACTCTGCCCACAATCGATCTTCCGCTTTACTTCCGTGATATAAGTCGTTGATCTCAACCGCGCTGATAAATTTTTTCCAAATAGTGCAGATAAAAATAATACGTCGCCACCGTCGGCTAAAAATAGGATCGGACAGATTCAGAAGCGGCCCAAACCACAAACGGAAATAACGGGAATGGGTCTTCTCATTTTCCGGCTCATCTGGAAAAAGCTCCCAACGATACACTTGTTCAATATGAAAGACCTGAGCGAAATACCGAATGGAGTATGCGTCCTTGCCAAAAAATTTGGTTTGATAAAAAGCGATCCATTCTGGAGGCCAACATTTATTCAGCCATTTTTTCACGCTTTTCTCAGGAATTCGATACCAATTTTTATCCCGAGCGATTTCCATGTCCTCCTGACTGGAAATAATCGCGATCAATACTCGCGCTTTGGGATTTGACTGCATTTTTTTATTTCTTTTATTTTATGGATAATCTTTAATTCCTTATCAAATATATGACTATTTGCTATTATTGACCATTATTATCATACGCTTAATCAGCGAATGCGACTCCTCTCCAGAGTCGATATGCAAGCGATAGATATAGAGTCCTGGCGCGACGGGCGTTCCCTCTCGGTTGCGACGATCCCAGCGGACAGTGTGAGTTCCCGCGGAACGGACGCGGCTATCCAGAGTCTGGATCAGCTGTCCGGTTACAGTATATACGGATAGGTCAACTCTCTGTTCTCGCCCCCTGTTCACCGGGAGAGCGTAGCGGATTTCCGTCTCATAACAGAAGGGATTTGGAAAATTTTGGCTCAACTGAATTTGATTCGGGAGAGGGCGAGCAGACACGGGACCTTCATAGAAAAAATTTTCGCCAACAATGGGATCGACCTGATAATCTGGGATAATTTGGAGCCAATAATACAGGACAATTTCCGGGACTGGATTATCAGAAGAAGAATGGTTCAGCTGGTCTCGATAAGAAAAAAATCCGGGCTCATGCAGATCATCTCGCAGCGGTTCATTTGTCAACCGTTGGGCATGAGTCAGGTCGGGGCTTTCCGCTCGATACAGATGAAAGGCGCATCCTTCGGAAGATTCGGAATCCAGTGACCAGCGGAGCATGATTCCCTCGG
>NBMB01000023.1 GCA_002084765.1 Candidatus Cloacimonetes bacterium 4572_55
GGCCAGTTGATCCGCACTCTTGTGGATACAAATCAGCCCGCCGGGTCGTATCAGATTGTCTGGGACGCTCGGAACAACAACGGTAGCGAAGTTGCGTCCGGCGTCTATTTTTATAACTTAGAAACCACGGTGGGTTCCGCGCATAAGAGGATGGTATTGTTACGGTAACACATAACCTGAATAACTCGCCACAGAGTTCGCGGAGAAGAGCTATAATAAGATATTAATCAGCGTAATCTGCGGACCTATCCCTATAAAAAACCCCCCTCACAGGTCAACCTGTGAGGGGGGTTTTTATTTTTCCCCCACTGAAAGCCGCAAATATAAATCCATCTGACGAATTTCGATAAACAACGCGCGCCTTTTTCGCTTGCAAAATCGGGTTGAGGAATATAACTTATCGCTATGGGCACGATTGCTTCAAAGCTGTTGAATAGAGTCTGACTTGCGAAAAATGGAGGATGCTTTGGAAAATTACAATATTGCTTCAGGATTGGTCGATATGGCGCGACGCGCTCCTTATCGACCCGGAATCGTATTCCCGGCTGGACGTGATCGCAACGGACGTTCAAAGAATCTGCAATGGAGCTTTGATCAGCTCAACGAACTGTGCGACCGATACGCCCATGGTCTGTCCGATTATGGCGTCGAGAAAGGAGAGAGAGCCCTGATGATGGTTCGACCGAGCATTGACCTGATCGCGGTCGCATTTGCCCTGATCAAAATCGGCGCGGCACCTGTGCTGATTGATCCTGGCATGGGTCGAAAAGCCTTTCTTCAGTGTGTCTCGGAAGCCGAACCCACAACAATGATCGGTATCCCGTTAGCCCACATAATCCGGCGGGTTTTTCCAAAACCTTTTCGCACGATCAAGCGAGCGGTCACAGCCGGCGACAGAAAATTCGGAGCCGACACGCTCCTGAAAAATATCCGCTCAGACAGGCGAGACTCCTTCCCGATCGCTCCAACTACAACTGAAGACGAGGCGGCTATCGCTTTCACCTCTGGGGGGACCGGCATCCCGAAAGGCGTGGTCTATCTGCACGGGATATTCCGAGCGCAGATCCGAGTCATGCAACAGGACATGAATGTCGCGCCTGGGGAAGTGCATCTCTCTGCGGTCTATATCTTTGCTTTGTTTAATCCCGCGTTGGGAGTGACCACCGTAATCCCGGACATGAACCCTCGCAAAACCGCTCAGGTGAATCCCGCCTACTTGGTGGAAGCGATTCAGACGCACGGCGTCACCATGAGCCTCGGATCCCCGATCATCTGGAAACGGGTGAACGAATATTGTCGATCAGAAAAAATCCGCTTGCCTTCCCTCAAACATATTTTTATGTTCGGCGCGGCGGTCTCACCCAATTTGGTGCGAGAGTTTTCCGATATCGTAGAAAATGGGAAGATCTATACGCCTTACGGCGCGACCGAAGCACTGCCTCTGACTCTGATCGACGAGCGAGAAATCATCGAGGAGACGCAGTCCTTGACCGAACAGGGCGCGGGAGTCTGCGTGGGTCGTCCTATCGGCGGGCTGTCCGCTCGGATTATCCAGATCAGCGATGAATCGATTTCCGAATGGAACGAGTCGCTCTCTCTGCCTCCAAATGAAATCGGCGAGATCGTTGTCAGGGGAGATGTCGTGACCCGAGCGTATCTGAACCGTCCCAAACAGACCAAATTATCTAAAATCAAGGATAACCGAGGCGGAATTTGGCATCGGATGGGCGACATCGGCTATCTCGACGATCAGGGCAGACTCTGGATATGCGGCCGTAAGTCGCATCGGGTGGAGACGAGTCAGGGGATGCTGCTGCCGATCCCATGCGAGGCAATCTTTAATCAGCATCCGGCAGTCGCTCGCACAGCGTTGGTCGGCGTCGGCGAATATGGACGGCAACGCCCGATTCTGATTGTCGAGCTGAAGCGGAAAGAGGGTGCAACTCGGAAACAGGTCACGAAGGAGTTGCTGGAAATCGGGGAGAAATATGAGCATACTCAACAGATCAAAACCCTATTGTTCCACAACTCTTTTCCAGTCGATGTGAGACATAATACAAAAATTTTGCGTGAAAATTTGGCGATATGGGCGTCCAAAAAGATCTGAATTTGTCCGCAGATTACGCAGATTACGCAGAGAGGCTACTTTATTTTTAATCGGATGGAGGGGGACTATCTGAATTTGTCCGCAGATTATGCAGATTACGCAGATTACGCAGATCGGATGGAGGGGGACTATCTGAATTTGTCCGCAGATTACGCAGATTACGCAGATTACGCAGAGAGGCTACTTTATTTTTAATCGGATGGAGGGGGACTAATGGAAGTGCTGGTCACCGGCGGCGGTGGATTTATCGGACGATATATAGCGGAACAGCTCATTGCCAGGGGCGACACAGTCTCGATCTTTGCACGGGGAGATTATCCTGAGTTGAAAAAGATCGGAATTCGCTCAATACGCGGCGACCTCACGGACAGCGAGGCGATCCGTCAGGCTTGCGCGGGCATGGATATCGTCTATCATATCGCGGCAAAACCGGGGGTATGGGGAAGTTGGGAATCCTTTTACCAGCCCAATGTGATCGGCACGGAAAATATGATCGCCGCGTGTCGATCCCAGAAAGTCCCCAAGTTGATTTTTACCAGCTCTCCGAGCGTAGTGTTTGGCAATCGTTCCCACGAAGGAGTCGATGAATCTGTGCCGTATCCGAAAAAGTATGAAAATTTTTATTCCCATACCAAAGCGATTGCCGAGCAGAAAATTATCCAAGCCAATGACGCGAATCTTCTGACTGTCTCGCTTCGTCCGCATCTGGTTATCGGACCGCGCGACCCGCACCTGATCCCTCGCCTGATCCAAAGGGCGATATCTGGGAAATTGATTCAGGTGGGAAACGGAGAAAATCGGATAGACTTGACGTATGTGGAAGACGCGGCTCGGGCTCACCTGCTTGCTGCGGACTCGCTCCGACCGGGATCACCCACAGCCGGATCCGTCTATTTTATCAGCCAGGGAGAACCGGTCAACCTTTGGGAATGGATTCAGGAGTTGCTGAATAAGCTGGGTCTTCCCCCGATCAAAAGAAAAATTTCCCTATCCGCCGCGAGAATGATCGGCGCGAGTATGGAGTTCGGATATGGGCTTTTTAGGATCAAAGGCGAACCCCGCATGACCCGATTTCTCGCGTGTGAGTTGGCAATGAGCCACTATTACGACATCTCGCGTGCAAAACAGGACTTCGGCTTTGAGCCTCGTTTTTCCATGAAAGAAGCCGTAGACAAGCTGCTGGCTTCACTTGAGTTAAAAATGTAATATCTGGATCGACGCAAAAGCGTTGTTCGGAGGAATTCGATGGATTTTAACATTGATAAAAAAAACCAACAAAAAAAAGCATGGTGGTTAAAGGGGATTCTTTATTTTCTGTTCCTTTCGATTTTATGCTATTGCTTTTATCTCCAGATTTTAAAAGGAGATCGGTTTGAAAAATTAGCGAACGGCAATCGGATACGTATTGTCCGAAATAAGCCGCTACGGGGAACAGTCTACGACAGAAATGGGACGATTTTGGCAGATAACAAGCCGGCTTTTACGATCTCCGTGACCTATGCCGACATACGGAAAGAAGAAAGCGAACAAAAGCTGGAAATTGATCTGCTGTTGGAGTTGCTTGATTTTGACCCAGACGCTCTGTCCGAGAAGATCGCTAACGCAAAAAAAGCTCCGTTCGATCCGTATCCGTTGATCCGTAACGCCCCGATCGAACAAGTCTCTTTGATTGAGGAACGTAGCTTTGACCTGCCGGGGGTGCTTACAAAATCCGATCCGATCCGGAACTATCCGTTAGGCGAGCTGACCGCGCACTTCTTGGGATATATGGGCGAAATTTCTCCGACTCGGTATGAGAGGTTTAAAAAAGAAAGGAAAAAGACGGATCCCCTAAGCTATTGGATTGGAGATCAGATCGGGAAAATAGGTCTAGAAATGTCCTATGAACAGGAGCTTCGGGGAGAGAATGGTTTTGCCTATCGAGAGGTAGATGTCTGGGGACGTAACATAAATGATAGCCCCCAAAAACAGGAGATCATCCCAAAAGCTGGGAATGACCTTTATCTGACAGTCGATATTGCGCTTCAAGATACTCTGTCGAAGTTGCTGCACCACGCCTCGGCTACTTCGGGAGGCGGGGCCGCAGCAGTCGCTATCAATCCTAGAACTGGCGGGATTCTGGCATTTTGCAGCGCGCCTTCCTTTGACGCCAACCTGTTCACCTCTGGTATATCGCAAAAAGAGTGGGACGCGCTCAATAACGACCCCAACCGCCCCCTGTTCAACCGAGCTTTTCAAGGCACTTATCCGCCTGGGTCAACCTTCAAACTTTTGATTGCGTTGATTGGGCTTGAGCAGGAATATATCACACCCGATGGAACTCTGCCGCGTTCATGCGGCGGCGGTATGCAGATCGGCAACCGTTATTTTCGCTGTTGGAAAGCCAGCGGTCATGGTTGGACCAACCTTTTCAGCGCGGTACGCCAATCATGCGACGTCTATTTCTATCAACTGGGTTCGAAAATATCGATCGAACATCTGTATGATTACTCTCGCCAGGCAGGATTCTATAAGCGTTCCGGAATCGACATTCCCAACGAAGCCGTCGGGTTTATGCCAGACAAAAACTGGGTTGCCGAGAAGTATGGCGACGACTATTACCCGGGAGGAATGCGAGCGAATTTGGCGATCGGTCAAGGCGAAATTTTGGTGACACCCTTGCAGTTGGCGCGTTTTTACGGCGGAATTGCCAATAGAGGAATTATGCAGACACCCCACTTTGTAAAAAAAATATTGTCGCCAACCAAGGAATGGAGTCGAGAACCCGTTTGGGGACCGGCTACAAAACTTGGGGTTACGAATCTGAAAACCTTAGATGTGCTGGACCAAGCCTGCTATATGGTGGTCAATTCTCCCGGCGGGACAGGGAGCCTCGCTCGGATACCCGGTATTGACGTATGCGGAAAAACGGGCACCTCTCAGAATGCCCACGGAGAAGATCATGCCTTGTTTGTCGGATACGCCCCCCGATCTTATCCAAAAATTGTGATCGCTGTGGTGGTGGAAAACGGAGGGAATGGCTCCTCGACTGCCGCGCCGATCGTTCGAGATGGAATTCTCTCCTATCTGAAACCGGAACTGGCGGCCCAAGATGAATCAACGCCAACGCCAGAACCAATAACGCCGGAAATAATCTTGGAGCCAATCTCGCCCCCGGATTCTACACAGGATTCTACACAGGATTCTTTACTTCAAAATAATGGAATACTGGAACGTGAAATACAAACAAACGATTGATTATCTCTATAATTTAGAACACTTTGGGGTTAAGCTCGGTTTGACGAACATCAATGTTTTGTTAGACCGACTGGGTCGCCCGGAGAAAAAATTCCCGATCATCCATGTTGCCGGGACAAATGGAAAAGGCTCGGTATGCGCTTTTCTGACCCATATCTTGATGCAAGCCGGGTATAAAACAGGTAGACTGACTTCTCCCCATGTCTGCGATTATCGCGAGCGCATCTCCATCAACGGAGAGATGATCCCCAGGCGGGAACTCATCCGCTGGACAGAGGAGGTTAAACCTCATGTACACAATCAAAACGCCACCTTCTTTGAGGCCACGACCGCGATCGCGTTCTCCTATTTTGCCGATCAAAAAGTTGATATCGGCGTGGTGGAGGTCGGACTTGGCGGACGGCTGGACGCCACCAACGTGATCACTCCCGCGGTATCCGTGATCACGGATATCGATTACGATCACTCGCGAATATTAGGAGATACGCTGGAAAAAATCGCCGAAGAAAAGGCGGGTATTATCAAGCCGGGAACGCCCGTGATCTCATCCAGCCCTTTGCGAAATATACAAAAACTATTCCAGCGTATCTGCCGAGAACAAGGTGCTGAGCTATATTCCTTATCCGATCACTGCCGGATAATGCACATTCAGTTAAGTCAGTCTGGCAGCCTGTTTGACGCCTATCTCGACGACCAGCCCTATCTTGACCTAACGTCCTCCTTGATCGGCAGCTACCAACCGGTCAACGCAATGATGGCTGTCGCCGCGATAAAACACCTTGATCCATCTCGATTTACCGTCACGACAGAAGATATTCGACGGGGACTGGAGACGACAAAATGGCCAGCTCGTTTCCAATTGATTTTTGGAAATCTGCACAATCTGCGGATAATTATTGACGCTGGACACAATCCTGGCGGCATGCGCTCTTTTACGGAGACGTTTCAGGCAGTATTTCCACGCCGCCGTGCGACCATTATTTTCGGCGCGTTGGCGAGGAAGAACTATATGCCGATGTTGAATAGCCTAACTCCTATCGCAGAACAGATCGCTGCTGTCCGGCTCGAAACGCATCGCGGTTTAGACCCGGATCAATTGCTTACCGAACTCCCGCCAGACTATCCCATACCGATCAAGTCCTATCCCTCTGTGGACGCCGCGATACACGCTATACTTGAGCACTCTCAAGAGGATGATATTTTGGGAATCGTCGGATCTCTCTTTTTGGCAGGAGAAGCACTGGGAGCGTTGGACAAGAGAGGGTTGCTAAAAAAATAAGATGGCTCGACTGGTGCCCTGCATCGCTTGCCGATTCAGATTACATTGTCGGATTATACTGGAGGCTAAGAAGATATGTCGGAAAGTCGCTATCCCGCTCGGTATCAGCATGAATTGGAAAACGGAAAAATTCAATGCGATCTCTGCCCACGCGGTTGCGCTCTGAAAGAAGGACAGCGCGGATTTTGTTTTGTCCGTCGGTGCATTGGTCACGAAATCGTCTTGACGACTTACGGGCGAAGCAGCGGATTTTGTATCGACCCAATAGAAAAGAAGCCGTTGAACCATTTTTATCCCAATACCAGCGTTCTCTCTTTCGGGACTGCTGGATGTAATCTGGGGTGCCGATTTTGCCAAAACTGGCATTTGAGTACGAGCAGGGAGATGGATCGATCGGCTGACCAAGCCTCTCCAGAATCAATCGCTCTGACGGCTGTCCGTTATGGATGTCGTTCCGTAGCTTTCACATACAACGATCCAGTGATATTTGCCGAATATGCGATGGACGTCGCCCGATCCTGCCATGAACACAAAATCAAGACTGTCGCGGTCACAGCGGGGTATATCGAAAAAACCGCTCGCGCGGATTTTTTTCGGGATATGGATGCGACAAATGTGGACTTAAAGGCGTTCAGGCAAGAGTTCTATAAAAAATATTGCGCTGGAAATTTGCACCCTGTATTGGAGACGCTAAAGTATCTGAAGCAAGAGACGGACGTCTGGGTGGAGATCACCAATCTGCTTATCCCGGGCGTGAATGATAGCGAGAAAGAGTTGCAGGAAATGACCGATTGGATCGCAAAAAATCTTGGTCTAAATGTCCCGATCCATTTCTCTGCGTTTCATCCCTCATTCAAAATGAGAGATGTTGCCTCCACCCCGACGGAAAGATTGTTAAACGCCCGGCGGATAGCCCTGTCAAAAGGGTTGCGTTACGTGTATACCGGCAATGTGTCGGATGCGGACGGCGGAAAAACGTATTGCCCCAACTGCAAAACAACTGTAATCGAGAGGTTCTGGTATGAATTGCGAGGCTACCGGCTGGATGAGAATCGCTGCAGGGCGTGCGGACATGAGATCGCCGGACGATTCGATCCTGAGCAGGGAAAATGGGGGCAAAAACGACTGCCGATTCGGATCGGATTATAGTCAATCATTATCGAATATCTTTCCTGGATTCAATAGCCAATCCGGGTCCAACGCCTGCTTGATATTTCGATGAAGCGTCAGAACGGGTTCTGACTGATCCTGCATCCACCGATTTTTTTTTGCCAACCCAATACCATGTTCACCGGAAATGACCCCGTTCAGATCAATTGCCGCTTGAAAAATCTGATCCGCCGCCTTTTTTGCCCGAGAATATTCCGACTCCTGAATCATAATATTCACATGCACATTCCCATCTCCGGCATGGCCAAAAGTGACGATCCGAAGTTGATAAAAAGAGCCAATTTCCTTTATTCGATTCACCAATTCAGGGATTTTGCTACGCGGAGTCACCACATCTTCATTGATTTTGATCGGCGCAATCGCTTTCAGGGAGGGGGAGACATTGCGTCTCGCTCGCCACAATTTCTCTTGCTGTGCGGGATCGGTCGCGGATTCAATCGAAATCGATCGCTGTCGTTTACAGATTTCAATCACTTCCCGCTTTTGTTCCGCCACTTGCCGTTCATAAGCCCCATCCAACTCGATCAGTAACAGCGCGCCGACATCGGAGCGTCTTGGTTCCCCGGTATATGAGGAGAGCGCGTCTAATGTCCCCTCGTCCATAAATTCCAGTGCCGAGGGCATGACACGGGCTCGGATAATATCGCTGACAGTTTCCGCGGCTTGCTCCAATGATCCGAATCGAACCAATAGGAGAACAAATTGGCTCACGCAGGGGATCAGTTTTAACGCCAATTTTGTAAAAACAACAAGCGTGCCTTCCGAAGCACTCCACAGAGGCGTGAGATCGATATCGATATCCTGGCGTCCAGCGTGTAACTCCCCAGTGCGAATAATTTCGCCGGCCATAGTCATGACCTCTGATCCAAGGAGAAAATCTCGGGTTACGCCATATTTGACGCAGTGCAAACCCCCTGCATTTTCCGCCACATTTCCTCCCAGCGTCGATTTATCCGAGCTTGCCGGATCCGGAGGATAGGTGAGATTGGACTTCTCCGCGGCTCGGCGCAGATCGTCATTAAGGACTGCAGGCTCAACGACAGCTATCCGTCGCCGCGGGTCGATATCAAGGATTCGATTCAAGCGGCTCAGATCCATAACCACGCCATTATTACAAGGAACCGCGCCGCCAGTGGTACCAGTTCCCGCGCCTCTTGCCACAATCGGAAGCCCTTCTCTTCTGCAGAATCGGACAATCTCCGCTATTTCCTGAGTATTGCCAGGACGCGCGACGATGACCGGAGCCTGTGTAAATCGAGAAGTGTCGGTCGAAAATTCGGTCAGAGCTTCCTTTCCCACGGTACAATTGCGCTCCCCTACTATTTGTGAGAAATTTTTTCTTAACACGTCCCGCCTCGTATCATTCATGCGATTTTTCGCCTTCCGTGCATTTGATATAGTATGGATTATTTGGTTTGGCTCGGCGACGATTTTCGTTCTTTGGACTGCGAAATACTGTTATTTGAAAAACGATGACAACTATGAATGCAATACCGCAATAAAGTCGGCAAAACAGACATACGATAAAGCTATGAAATTTGAGACCCTTAGTTGCCCACTCCGAGCCGATAAGAGCGCAGTTTCGCGTTGATCGATCCGATAAAAACTTTGCTTTTCATAAGCACGGGCATTTTTATTTTATCATCGGTCAGCCAAACCGTCAACGTACCTTTCTGCTGGAAAATACCCGTGGAGCGGAGTACCGGCTCCAATACCAGACAATCGAACTCGCCGGCTGGAACCTTCACCCGTTCCCGACGAAGTGCTTTCACTAAGAGGGGATAATTTTTACGATCTGCATGGGTCTCGATCTCGACCTCGTCCCCCACCTCCAGGTCCAAACAGCGCGTATAATAGAACGCGGACAACACATCATGCACGTCCGGAGGCAACTCATATTGCTTGCCATTGTGATAGGTCGCTATATGATTCTGCTGATCATAATTAATTTCCTGCCTGGCTCGATATTTACCTTCTTCCAGACTTTTTGTAAATTTTCTGGTAAAAAGCTTACGGGTGTCCATAAAGGAAAAGACATCGTCATGGACGCGGAAAAAGAGGGAAAATGTTTTTCCAGACCGGGCTAAGGAATGGATTTGATAGCAGGGGAAGCCCTCTACCAATTCGAGCTTAGGAATCTCTAAGGTAGCGGTTCCGGCTTTTATGGGACCATATTCGATTGAGAAGAGAAAATATTCGCCTACGCCGAACGGCACAGACTGGGGCTGGATCACCTCGACTTTTCGCTGTCGGATTTTCAGCTCTACGGGTTCCATCATAAGCGAGTCAACGAGAGTGCTGTCAGGCTCCTGTCCGTTAGTTTTCAGAGAATCGCTCTCGCTTTGTGAAAGAGCGAGAGCGATGCATATTTGTAATGAAATCAGACTCAAAAACCCAATTATAATTCGGCGCGTCATTTCTAAAATCCATTTTTCTAACGTGAAAGCAAGACAGGGAAGTCAGAATGTCCCGCGGTGATACGCAAAAAATATACATAAAACAACGCTAATGCGGAAAATCGATCTGAACCCATTCTGGATCGCTTGTATCCACAGCGTCAGTAGTCCCCAGTTCTCCGTCGTTTTCGCCCGCGTAGTCTGTCAGAGTTTGACCGCCGCCGGAATCAATCCGCCAATAAGCGATCAAATTGTCCTCTCCACCGGTCAGTTGGACGTTCATAAGCTGTTGAATCTGAGCCGCGCTTCGCCTCGCCTTCCAGACGCGTATTTCATCGATATAGCCTCTGAACTCCTCGCCGGGAGCGTTGGGATTTGCGCCGATATAGATCGGTGATTCTGCGATAGTAAAAGGACCTGTGATACTCATTTGCACAGTGTTGCCCAATATTCCGTTGACATATACATGGAGCTGGTACCCGTCGAATACACCGGCAAGATGGAGCCACCGACCCGCGGTGATTATGCCGGAAGCGTTCACCGTGCTACCGTTCACTTGAAACGTGGCTGTACTGCCCTCTTTCCCGAATCCAAGCATATATCGATTTTGACCTATGGGCAATTCTGTCCGATCAAGAACAGTCACAAGATCTCCCGTATTTATAGATCGGGCATAAACCCACGCCTCGACAGTCAGCCCTGCAACCATCGAATTCAGACCCATGTCTTGCTCTTTTATCTGGACCACATCGTCAGAGCCGTCGAATTTGAGTACATAATCGTTACCGTCCGGGTTGGGATCGATCTCGCCTCCCTCATTGGGATTTTCATCTTCCTGCGGAACGTCCTCACCCTCGCAATAGCTGCAATCGGGGCAAAATGTGCAATACACACATTCACAATTCATGGTCATCATGGCTAATATACAGACACATAAAATTAATAGGCGAAATTTAGCATTCATTCGATGTTCTCCTTTCAAAAAAAAACGGAACCTGGTCCGCAGATTACGCAGATTAAGAATTGGTAATTAATGACTTCGGGAATCAGAATTTTGCCATACAATTTTTCCATCAGATTCAATGGGCTGGTATCTGCGACAACAATTTTTTTCATAAAGCCCGTTCCAGTTCCTCAGCTAACTCTTCGGGCGGATAATCCACAACTGCGATGCCGATTCCCCCGACAAACTCAATGAACTCTTCCACAGAAACTGAGGCTATTTTTGAGTAAAAACAGGTTCGCAATTCCATATCACTCCCCATCGACCGCCAGGATTTCTTTCCAATAATTTTCGATAAAATGAATCATCACATACTCTTCCGCTGTGTGATGGGGTCCTGGCAGTTTACCGATCTGTCGGGAAAGAGCCACCAGATGCCGTTTCATAAAGAAGGTATAGAATCCGGTGGTGTCGTCCATATCTTGAATCATGGAGATATCGTTTTTCAAGCTCCACTGACGCACCATATCCTCTCCGATAGCAGCCCGATCGTTCTGTTTTTGCAAGTCTTTGATCTCCGCTGTAGTCAATCCGAAAAGGAATTCCTGAAACGCCAGGATTTCTTCCTGACTGCATGTATCCCGTGAGAAGAAATCCAAAAATCGGGGATCGCAGCCGTTACGCATCAAGCTGAATATCTCGGCAGCTCCTAAAAATGTGCCGTACACAGGGCTCATTCGCTGCCGCGCCGCCCACGTCCCCTCCAAAATAGGGAAAAAATCACTGCCGCGCCGCCCACGTCCCCTCCAAAATAGGGAAAAAATCAGCCATCTCCCGATTGATTCGGTCTTCCCACATATATAGAGCGACTCTCGCAGCCCGATGACGAAGCGTATAACTCAACTTGTTGTCGCAAATCATAGAGGAAAGCAGCGCCTCTGTCACTTTTGAATAAACTGCTTGGGAAAGAAAAAGATGTGACTCGTTCAATAAAGATATCTGAATTTTTCTATCCCTGAACGCTTCGACAATAAGGTAACTCAACATTCGGAAAAAATTGATTTTTGCGGTAATAAAAGCACCTCCGAGCAACGTGCGAGTCGGCAGTACCATATCCAGCGTAAAAAACGTCGCGTTTGCCAGCGCGTCAATCAAAGTTGCCATATCCCTCTTCCGTCCTCCGAGCGTCTGGGTCTTAAACGGAGACGGATATTGACGGATCGATTCCGCTATCATCTTCAGACCGGTCAGTTCGCGGTGGATATTTTGGGTCATGTCAATCAGACGGTATTGCTCCAGGCTTTTTCTCACCCTGTTGACAAACTCACGTTCGGACGGCGTCAGCACATCCTTTTTTGACTGGCTGTTGGGACTCATAATTTTGGTCAATCTCCGATGAGAGTTCCGTTAAAACCGAATAATCTATAGCCATGGTAATTATAACATATTGTGGAATCCACGTCAACTGGATTTATTTCGATTTGTCATACTTAGCCTGGATTATTCGTCATCACGGAAATCGGTCCGCAGATTACGCAAATTATCGCAGATTAAGAATGGATAATTGAAAGAATTATATCTTTTTTGCCAAATTTTCTTCAGAAAAACGGAGCTTTTGCGCGCATTTCACTATATTCGCAACAGAGTCACAGAGCGCGCAGAGTCAGCCCAAATAAGGGTTCTGAAATTCCTATAGAAGCTGAGTTCTCTTGGAAATGTCGTTAAAAATCGAATCTAACCCATTAAATATCAAACATCTGAGATCTATGGTTCTCCGAGGATTATGAATAATGCAGGCTAAAGAATTTTTCTAAGCACGGAGAATGCGGACAGGTTGGAGCGCAATTGCGTCCAGGATCGGATATTTGCCAGTTGCGCGACGATCCGACTCGGTCGAAGATAGAACTCACGGTTGGCTCGACGGTGCCAATAAGCCATCCGTTCCGGGGTCATGGTCGGCAGTCGATCCGGAAAGGGCTTGAGAATAAAGAACTTTGCATAATCCGGTTTAATCTGCTTGGCAAAGTCGATTGTCTGGCGGGCAGTTTGGTCGGTCTCTCCCCACAAGCCGATAATGAAAAAAAGCCAGGTAGAGAATCCGAGCTTTTTGGCATCCCTGACTCCCTGTTCCACGCGCTCGATTCGGAGCCCTTTGCCGGTCTGAGCGCGAAGTTTGTCATCCCGAGCCTCCACGCCGAACCCCACGTTCTGGAACCCAATCTCACGCAATGCAGAGAGCGTCTCAAAATCTGCTTGATCCGCGCGCAATCCGTTCATAAAGAAAAAATTGAGACGGATTCCTCGTTTTTCGATCTCCCGACATATGGCAAGAGTCCGTCGTCGGTCGATTGTGAACGCGTCGTCGGCAATATGAATCTCCCGCACTCGGAACCGGTCGATCAGATATTCGATCTCGTCAGCGATATGCGCCGCTCCTCTGAGCCTGACTTTTTTACCAAACAGCCGCTCCGTCTCACAGAAACTGCAGCCGGCTGGACAACCGCGTCCAGTCATAATCGTGGCGCAACGCGGGTGTAAAGCGTCGGGCGGTCGATATGCTTTCAGATCCGGCAGAAGATTTACCGCGGGAAATGCGAGCGATTCCAAATCCTCTATCCGCGAAGCTGGAAGATTGACCTGCGCGCGATATCCGTTTCCCGCACCCTCTTTCCACACAATGCCGTTGATATGAGACAGGTCTCGATCCCCGTGCTCCAGAGCCGAGAATAATGGGACCACGGTCTGTTCCGCCTCGCCAACAGCTACGACGTCCACTGCCGGCTCCATAATTACATTCATGGACTCCGCAGTCGCGTGCGGTCCCCCGAAGATGATCGGCGCGTCCAGCTCTGCCTTGATCCGGCGCGCCAGACGCAACGCCTCTGGATACAGGGGAGTCGTTGCAGTAAATCCCACTGCATGGGGAGCAAACGATCGGACTATAGAGATAAATCGACTTGCCTGCGCGTTTTCCGCGTCGATGTCCAACACCCGAACCTGATGACCCGCTTGCTCCAACGCAGACGCCAGATAGAGCAATCCCAATGGCGGATAAACCGAGATCGATCTGCCATATACTGCTTTTTGTCCCGGAGCGATCAGCAAAATACGCATAAGGAGAGCCTTTGGATGAGAGTCAATCTCGAAAAGGGTCGAATATGTCCGGTCCCGCCATTGCGACGCCGATCGGGTTCAGCGTATAGATTATTTTGATCATATCTTTATGATAATGAAGCACCTTCGGGAGACGCTTGTAGCAATGGGGCGATTCGTCCCGACCCGCGCCTCGCAACTCCACGCCCACTCGATTGACCCATTCCATCATCATCTCCTGGCTCACCTCTCCTTTTGACCCTGATTTTTTCTTTTTTTTGCCCCATCGTCGTTTGCCAGCCGCTTTTGTCCGGGACATGGTCCGCCCCGCGCCGTGAATTGTGGAATAAAGTGCCTCCCTGCTCTCCGGAGAATCGACTCCCTCCGCGATAACGGAAATATCGCCCATACTGCCGCCGATAAAGCCGCGCTGACCAGGAAATGCAGGCGTGGCACCCTTGCGAGTAACCCACACATCCTTGCCGAAATGCGTCTCTTTCCAGGCATAATTATGGTGATTATGAACAGCTTCCAAAATTTTTGCTCCGAGAAATTTCGCCACCCGATTGCAGACCCAGTCTCGACCCGCATAAGCATAACGCCCGGCTAACTCCATACACGCGATATATTCTTTCCCAAGGGAACTCTCCACATCCAACAAGACCGGATCCACAAATATACCGTTTTTTCCGCCCGCGGCGCGGATAAAGTGCGTCGCCAACTTATGACCAAATCCGCGTGAGCCAAAATGGACGCCGATCCAAACTTGATCATTTTGATCGACAAAAACATCCACGAAATGATTTCCCGATCCGACCGTGCCTAATTGGGAGCGAGCCAGTTGACGAAGCTCTGCCGCGGCTTTAATCTGCCAGGCTGGATCGTCGTCAAACAGAGGATGATGAACCTGCTCGCTGTTTTTCATGCCGATACCAAAAGAAATCGTGTGGAAAATATCTGACATGATCCGCTTGATGTGCTTGCGCGCTTCCGCGACAGGAATATCCAGCCGCACCGCCTTGTTGCCGCAGGAAATATCATAACCGACTCCAGAGGGGCTGATCTTGCCTTCATAGCTCGTCACGCCCCCGATCGGAACTGCATATCCCTGATGATGATCCGCCATCAGCGCGCATCGATCCGCATCTTTTTGGCAATTTTTGATCTGTTTCACGGCTTCCAAAATCGGGTCGCCCCAGACCGGAATTCCATCGATTACTTTATAAGCCATTTTCTAATTCCTTTTATTGTTATGAGATATTATGAGAAAATAATTATGAGCCTGGATTATTCGTCATCACGGAAATCGATCCGCAGGGATTATTCGTCATCACGGAAGTCGATCCGCAGATTACGCAGATTATCGCAGATTAAGAATTGATAATTAAGGTAAAATAGTTATGAAAAAATAATTATGGGAAAATATCCTTGACAGGCAGTTTTATATTGTCTAATCTCATCTTGTCTTATCCAAATGGGTTGAGCGGCAAACGGTTGGACAGTGACGCTGAAGAGGCGACGGATTCCAATTTAAATGTTTTGTCAGCAAAAACAAGATTTATTATAAGTTTATTAGTAGGGGTTAAAATCATGGCAAAGAGTAAAACGAAAACAGTCTATATCTGCCAAAAATGCGGAGCGCACTCCTGGAAATGGCAGGGAAAATGTATGGATTGCGAATCATGGAATTCCTTTGTCCAGGAAACTGTGCTTCCCGAATCGACCCATGTCCGACCCAAGCTCGGGGATAACAAAAAAAAACAAAATACCCCGTTGCCTATTACCACGATTCGGTTGGATGCGGAGGATCGTTTCTTGACCGGAATCCAGGAGATAGATTGCATGTTAGGCGGGGGCGTGGTGACCGGATCGCTGATCCTGGTAGGTGGCGCGCCCGGTATCGGTAAATCCACACTTTTATTGCAAATATGCCAGCACGTCGGCGTTGGCGGCAGAAAAGCACTCTATGTGTCGGGTGAAGAATCCACAAAACAGATCAAACGCCGCGCCGAACGGTTGAATACGCTCTCGGATCAGATTTTTCTCCTGAGCGAGACCAGCCTCAATAAAATATTGGGGTGTTTAGATCAGGTTGACCCCGATTTTTTGGTGATCGATTCAATCCAATCCGTCTATCTTGACGAGATTCCAAGCGCGCCAGGAAGCGTAAGTCAGGTCAGAGAATGCGCGCATCGGTTGATGTCCTTGGCAAAAAGCCGCAACGTGTCCACAATATTGATCGGTCATGTCACAAAGGATGGATCCATTGCGGGACCGCGTGTGTTGGAGCATATCGTGGATACGGTTTTATACTTTGAGGGGGATCGGCATCACCTGTTCCGAATTCTACGCGCTGTGAAGAATAGATATGGCTCCACCAATGAGATCGGTATTTTTCAGATGGCGTCCGCGGGGTTGATAGAGGTCAAAAATCCCTCTGAATTATTTATCTCCGAGCGGGCAGAGCAAACAACTGGGTCTGTCATCGTCTGCACTCTGGAAGGAAATCGCCCGCTCCTTGTCGAGATCCAGGCACTATCCTCGCCGTCGGTGTACGGCACGCCGCAGCGGGTGGCGACCGGATATGACCGGAACCGACTCGCTATTCTGCTGGCGGTTCTGGAAAAACGGCAGGGAATGCAGCTGGGGATGCAGGATATTTTTTTGAACGTAGTTGGCGGAGTGCAAATCGATGACCCAGCAGCGGATTTGGGCGTGATCTGCGCGATCGCGTCCAGCTATCAAAATAGAAATATTGATCCCCAAACGATTGTGATCGGCGAGGTAGGTTTGGGAGGAGAAATCCGGGGCGTAGTCCATGTGGAAAAACGGCTGAACGAGGCGGCAAAGCTCGGATTTAAACAAGGCATTATCCCACAAAGGAATCAGAAAGATCCGAAGGCGCAAGGAATCCGCATTTTTCCAACCCAGTCGGTTGGAGAAGCGTTGGAACATACGCTCGGATGAGTTTTTCTTTCTGCAAAATCAGCGGACTCCGCAGAATCTATAAAACCTGCGGACTCTGCAAAATCTATAAAATCTGCAGACTACCGGCATGGCAATGGCAACAAGCACGCACCAGGAAGATATTCTTCTTGTTCGACGCTGCAAAAAAGGCGACCAACGCGCCTACACGTACTTGTTGAGAAAGTATCAACAAGGGGTCTATAACTTATGTTATCGGCTTGTTTCCAACACGGAGACAGCGCAAGACCTCGCGCAAGAAAGTTTCGTAAAGGTATTTAACGCCTTGGATCAATATGATCCCAAATATAGGTTTGCCAGTTGGTTATATCGAGTGGCAAAAAACCACTGCTACGATTATCTGCGCAAGGTAAAACTGTCGCAAATTTCCTTAGACGAAGAAAATAAGGACGGCAGACCCTTGCAAATACCGGATTTTAAACCGATACCAGATCAGGAATTGTATCGACAAGAACGGGCGCGTATTATCAATGAAGCGATCAATAAGTTGCCTGTGGACAGTCGAACCGTCATCGTCTTGCGGCATCTTCACGATAAAAGCTATGAAGATATTGCCAGGATATTGAAAGAACCGGTAGGAACTATCAAAGCCCGTATCCATCGGGCGCGGAAAAAATTGGGCGAACTCTTGAATGCTGACCTTCTTAATAGGTAAACGAAAATGACATATTGTGAAATGATGCAACTATATATGCACGAAAAAATTGACGGCAGAATTACGCCGGGAAAGAAAAAGGAACTGCGCGCGCATATGAACGACTGTATCGAATGTCGTCAAGAATACTATCAGCTCAAGGTCTTGGTTGAATACTTACTCAAAACGCCGATCGAAAAAATTCCGCCTGATTTTATGGACAATGTCATGATGCAGGTGCGGATCCCCACGCGCTATCGAATCCGAGATAGAATTCTGAAATGGATCTCCAGAATCGTGCTGCGTCCCGCGGTTGCGATCGGCAGCGTGATCGTCGTGATCCTTTCATGGGTGAGCTATCTCTTTTTATTTGAGAAACTTATGGGCTTGTTCGTGATAAGCGGTCTCTATCAGCCATTTTTCCAATCAGAAAAAGTTAAACAAATCGCTATCCTTATCCGAGACCTTATAAACACGGTGGTCAGCCTGTTCGGAGTCGGCGATTTTTTCTTTCATTCAACAAAAATATTGTTTTTTATGGGAGCAACCTTCTGGACTTTGAGTTCGTATCTTTTGCCAGCAGCGATAATGGCGCTGTTCGTATGGACAATAATAATTTATCGATTTATAAACGCACGGAGGTTGCCTCATGTACACTTTAAGTAAGACCCGAACAAACAAGACTGCTATCGTTTTCTGTCTGATCCTTTTCGCGCTGTCTATTGGATTTTTGTCTGGCTCTGCCTGGGCTGAGCCCGATGTGCTCGCCAGCATTCAAACCTACTTCGATCCCGATGAATCGGATAAAAAAATCCAATCCGGAAACGTGATAGTAAAATTCAACGAAGAGGGAATCAAACTCTATTTTGACGACGAATTGCTGGGACAAGTTGACATAGAAGAAGAAGGGAAAACCGTCATTATTGTGTATAAAGATCACTCTTTCCGTGTGGAGACCGACGGCGGGACTTCTGTTCATATAACTCAAGAATCCAGCGAATCATACTCTCCTCCAGTTGCTCCAGTTGCTCCGGCTACTCCAGCAGCTCCAGCAGACGTAGAAATTTTTGATATTCCAGAAAATATCAGCGATATTGTGGATGTTCAGATAGATAGAACGTCAGATCAGGACGATATCGAGGTGCAAATTGAAATCGATAGCGATGAGATCAGCCGCCGAGTCGAGGAGGCTATGCGCCGAGTCGAAAAGCTGAAGCGTTCCGGAAATTCCGGACGACAGGGAGATATTGTCCGAATTGCAGGCAACGTGAACATTGAAGAAGATGACTTTGTCGAGGGCAGCATCACCGTGATCGGAGGCTCAATTACGGTTGATGGATTTGTTGACGGCGACGTCTTTTGCACAGGCGGCTCTATCGCGATAAACGGTAATGTGGATCACGATGTGGTCTGTGTGGGCGGATCCATTGCTCTCGGTCCCGATGCATATATCGGAAATGATGTGCTCACGATGGGAGGCTCTGTCCACCAAGAGGAAGGGTGCTATATCGAAGGAAATATTATCGATATGGACACCGGGAAGTTCCTGAAGCCCAGCGCGATCTTTGAAAGGGATAAAAATAAGGACACAGAGAATGGACACGAGTGGAAAGAGTCCGAAAATTCGGGGAGCCACGATCAAGACTATGGACCCGACATTTCATATCATTATGAGCATAAAGACACATTCCTCGACCGCCTGTTCCGGCTATTCGCCGGCGTTATCTGGACGCTGTTTACTATCGCGGTAGTCATCCTCACGCTGGTTTTTATCCCGACCCAAATTGACCGAGCCGGAACTGTGGTCAAATATGAAGGGTGGAAGGCATTTTTTGTCGGTGTGCTCGCCTGGATCGCCCTACCAATCGCTCTGATCCTCTCTATCTTTCTGTTGGTGATCTGTATTGGTGCCTTATTGGTTCCAGGGGTCATACTATTCTACGTTATTCTGGCAATCATCGGATACAGCGTCGGCTCTTTGCAGGTGGGTCGCTATTTGAATAATCAACTGAACCTGGGCATGAACACTCCTATGAAAGCCGCTTTGGTCGGCGTTGTGGCTTTTGAGATCCTGCCTTTGATCGGACTTTTCATCTCCCTACCTGGGAGCTTCACCAAGGTGTTCGGCATCCTCTTGATCATCCTCGGAGCCGCGATTAAACTGGTGGCGGTCACCACCGGAATGGGTGCCCTGCTGTTGAGTAAGGGCGGAAAAGAGACGAGTCCTTACGCCAGTTCCATAGACCCGCTTCCCATGCCGCCGGAAGATGAAGAAGAGTTGCTGAACTACGACCCGTTTACAGACGAGAACGAGATCGTGCCTTACGCAGGTCCCGACCTCCTGAATTCAGAAGAAAGCCCGATCCCCGAGACAATACAGGATTCAGAACCCAACCCAAAATCTGACAAAGATGACAATCCAGAAAAAAATCCATAGAAAGTCTGCGCATGCCGGTCTTTTATGAGAAAAGCCTCCCTGAATGGGAGGCTTTTTTTTGTTAAAAAACTTACAGAATCAAATACGCTTTTTCTATTGACAAAGATGCTACGTTTGATTACACTGCTATCACAATCGCTTAAGTTTCATTTAAGTTTTAACAGAAACCCTATAACGGAAGAAACCCTAAGGGTCTTCGAAGACCCTTAGGGTTTTAAAAACAACCCTTAATCCGCGATAATCCGCGTAATCTGCGGACAGAATCCCCTGCCCGCGAAACATTTTCATGGGAGGATCAGGGGCTGATTTGAGAACATTTATGGGGGCGCGAGCATGGATACTACGACCGACGTCGTCATGACCGGCGAGAACACGTATAATGGCTTCGGCTATTCGGTATCCCGCGCTGGCGATGTGAATGGCGACGGTGGAGCCGATGTGGTTGTGAGCGCGCCCTACCATCCGGTAAATGGCGCGGCGTATATCTATCACGGTCAGGCGGCTGACGAACATTTCACTACTGGTCTTATTGTTTCAGACGCCAACAGTCAGAGCGATACGTTGGTCTTTGGCACGGCAATCGGCGCAACCGACGGTTACGATTCATATATAGATCAGTATGCGTCGCCCCTGCCGCCGCCCGGTGCCTTTGCCACCCATTTTGAGAACAACTCGGATACGTACGCCATCGATATTAGACCTCCCATCGGTGATGACTGCCTGACCTGGACGGTCTATTTTCAGCCCTCAACCAATGGGGATCCAATCACTCTTAGTTGGGATTCGACCAGTTTGCCAGAGGGCAGCTTTCTTCTATCCGATACTTTTGGCGGTGCTATTGTCAGCAATGTGGATATGAAGAGCGTCAATAGTTTTGAAGTCCCCAATCCCTCGTTAACTCGTCTTAAAATCGTATATTGCACCTCCGTCTGTATGGACAAAGAGATGCTAAGCGGCTGGAACATGATTGGCCTGCCAGTCATTCCGGCAGACGGATCGGTAGATAGCCTGTTCCCCAACGCCATAGCCAACACGCTCTACGAATTCGACGGTAGCTACCTGTCTGCCGTTGCACTTGAAGCGGGCGTGGGGTATTGGTTGCGCTTTTCCGCGGCAGAAACGGTTCAACTCTGCGGTGTTCCGTTCACCACACAAACGCTGGATCTGTCTGTGGGCTGGAACATGATCGCGGGACCTTCTTGCACTGTTCCGCTCAGCGCAGTGATCGATCCGGACAATATTATCATTGAAAATACGCTCTACTTCTTTGACGGCTCCTATCGATTGGCTACGTCAATTGAGCAGGGTGAGGGCTATTGGATTCGGGCTAACGCGGCTGGACAAGTCACCCTGAACTGCAGCGCGAGGGCAATTCCGTCTGTCGCACAGACCCAGACTTTACCGCATACCATGTCATTGAACTTTTCCGATAACGCGGGAATCGATCAGATATTACATTGTGCGTATAATCCGGGGGCTGTGACCAATGTGGAATCCTTTAGCTTACCTCCAGTTCCCATGCCAAGCGCATTCGACATTCGCTTTAGCGGCGACACCCGTTTGACCACTGGTGAGGAAACTGTCATCCATATCCAGGGCGTGGACTATCCGCTCACGATCCGAGCAGAGAATGTTCCGGTCGATCATGGAGTCGGCTATGTGATTTGCGAGATGAGAGGCGATGAGGAAATAAGCCGCCATCCGCTCGTCGAAAAGAGCGACATCGTGATTTCCAATTCTGAAATAACCCATCTGTTATTAAGCCCCACTACCCTGATCCCAACTCTATTCGAGGTGGAGCAGAACTACCCGAATCCTTTCAATCCGATTACCGCGATTCGCTATGCCATTCCCAGAGCTGGCGATGTGGAAATCCGGGTCTATAACATAACCGGTCAACGGATCAAGACATTGGTTGACGATCCGCATGAAGCCGGCTATTATTCCGTGATCTGGGATGGTCACAATGACCGAGGAAGCCAGGTCAGCAGCGGAACATATTTCTATGTAGTCAAGGCTGGCACGGATGAGGCGACAAGAAAAATGGTTCTTATCCGATAGATAATACGGAAACCCTAAGGGTCTTCGAAGACCCTTAGGGTTTAAAATAATCCGCGTAATCTGCGGACACATTCTTACGCCAAGCCGCGCTCCAGTTCCAATTTCCCCAAATAAGCCATAGATTCAATATCATCCGACAAATACGGGGCATATTTCTTGATGACCTCCCGCACGCGCAGAAGCTCTGCGTCCGACGCCAATCCCAGCATACATGATACATCGCTGATATCTATGGACCGAGCCGATTCTGTTTTCATCAACGTCAGATAGGGTAGGTCCATCACCGGATAACCCGCGTCATTTCGCAGGGGATTCTGCAACGCCTTGCGTAACCAGGATTGCTTGCCAAAAAGAAGATACAGCTCTGTCCCGTCTGGAGATCGGAGAAAACAGCCCGGTCCCAGCAGTGACGAAACCAATTCATAGCCCGATTTTTTCAACCTGCTCACGGTCCGTTTGAAATCCTTTTGCATGACAATAATATCCAAGCCGTTGGTCGTTCGCTCCGGCATGTACTCTCGCGTCGCGACCGCCCCGATAATGACCCAGGGAATGCCCTCTAAAATGGGGGTTAAATCCGGAAATGGGCGCATAGCTACTCTCCCTTTTAAGAAAAAAATGCAAGATAGGCGAAATGGAATAAACAGGCTATAATATCGAATACGATAAAAATTTATAGGCTTTTAGAAAAAATTCAATCAAAAAACCAAAAAATATGATTTTTTTGGGGGAAAGTAAAAATACATGCGCTTTTGCCGACAGAAAACCGCCCTTAATTCGAATATCCTTAGGGCTTTAAAAGGGCTTTAAAGTAGATATAACTCTTTAATTATCAATTTTTAATCTGCGATAATCAGCGTAATCTGCGGATCGATTTCCGTGATGACGAATAATCCAGGTTAGGGCTTTAACTCTTAATCTGCGATAATCCGCGTAATCAGCGGATCGAATTTTGAAGAAGGTGATTCTTACTGGATAGCTATATTTCTCAAAGAATATCGAAATATCAGAGAAAAATATTGAAAATCCGAAAATTCTTTATATGTTATAGCCAGAATTATGAAACGTAATCAGGGACAAAAGCAACCGATGTTGTTTACTTTGTCCCTGACAATACCTAATAAAAATTATCATTGGTGTTTTAGAATGAACAAGAGTTTATTAACAAACCTTATATCTGGATTCGCCTTTATTTTTTTCTATTTCCTCCCGCCATTTCCTGGTCGGCAGGCATTGGCTTCAGCCAGTTTATTTGCACTCTCTGGAGCACTGACCAACTGGCTTGCGATTCACATGCTTTTTGAGAAGATTCCCGGGTTGTATGGCTCTGGAATCATCCCCAACCGTTTTGAGGAATTCAAAAAGGGAATTCGGCAGTTGATTATCGCCAATTTTTTCACTAAGTCCAACTTCAGCGCGGTCGCTCGCAGTGCTTTCCATGACGATCTGCATATCGAGAAGCTTATAGAGCGAATTGATTTCGATGATTTTTTCGCTGGATTCACGCAGGTTGTGATGGAATCTTCCGTGGGGGGAATGATGAAAATGATGGGCGCGGAGAGCATGTTGGACTCATTTCGAGAGCCGTTTGAGGAGGAATTCCGCACCCGGATGATCAATTTTCTGAATGAGGTGGATATTAACAAAATTTTAGAACAGGAGAAGGATTTTGGGAGCTTTCGGACAAAAATCGAGGTCATGATCGATACAGAATTGGGCAAGTTGACCCCGCAACGGGTTAAGGAAATCATCGAGGAGATGATCCGAGAACACCTGGGATGGCTGGTAGTTTGGGGGGGCGTGTTCGGCGCATTGATCGGCCTGCTGAGCGGATTTTTATTGATCTGATTTTTGTATCCGTATCTACGCAACCCGTGTAATCTGCGGATCAGCTTGCAGATACGAATTTTATAAAACCAAACGAGGGAAATATGGGTAATGAAAAGCTGGAATGGTTGAAAATTAAACAAGAGATCTATTCTCCTGCCGAGACAGGCGAGGATTATAACCCATATATGATAGAAGGCAAGCGATGTCCACGCTGCAAATGGTTGGAGAGCGCCAACTCTGTGGAATGTTTTCGTTGTGGCTATAATTTTGAGTTGCAGTCGATTTATGAAAAATTCGAGCGATTCCAAGACTTTAAGCCGCCATTGCGCGAGATCGAGTTTGCGCCGCTTCGGAAGGCTTTTTTTACCCGTCGCTATATTGATGAAACAGAAAGGTATTATCTCCGGCTTGAAGGGGAGAGGCACCGGCTTGCCAAAGGATTTGATAGCCTTATTTGTCTGAACGAGATCGACATTGATCGCTATCGACATCAGATCGAGACTGCGAAGAAAGCTCTGCAAGATATGCGCGCTCGGGTTCTGTTGGCGGACGAGGTGGGGCTGGGAAAAACGATTGAAGCCGGTATTATTATGAAAGAACTAATCATGCGCGGTCTGGTCAAGCGTATTTTGATCCTGACTCCCGCGTCGCTGGTTATGCAATGGCATGAGGAGATGGAATATAAATTCGGCGAGAAATTCGCGGTCGGATCAACGTCGGAGGATTGGACGGGTAAGGATCGGATCATTGTCTCGATTGATACGGCAAAGCAAAGTCGATTCGCGAATATCATATATCAAAACGAATATGATCTGTTGATTGTGGATGAAGCGCATAAATTGAAAAATCGCGCCACGATGGTCTATAAATTCGTCAACAAAATTCGAAAGAAATATGTGTTGATGCTCACTGCCACGCCGGTGCACAACGATCTGGGAGAGCTATACAGCTTGATAACCGTGCTGAAACCCGGTCTGCTCGGGACGATCCGAAATTTTCGCAAACGCTTCGTGTCAAGGGCGGACCATCGAGTTCCCATGAATAAGACGCATTTGCGCCAATTGCTACAAGAGGTGATGATCCGAAATCAACGTGAAAAGGTGGAGATAAAACTCCCATCTCGACGAGCTGCGGTCTATCATCTCGAGTTGGGACCTGCAGAGCGTGAATTATATGATAGAGTTACGGAATATGTCAGGGATACATTTAAAATTGAGACTGAGTCTCGTTTCCATCAATTATCACTAATCACACTGCAAAAAGAACTCTGCAGCTCCTCATCCGCGGTCGCCGAGACATTACAAAAAATGTCGAGACGAGACAAGTATCCCTCAAGAACAAAAAATAAGCTTCAGAAATATGCGGAACTTGCGCGGCAATTGCCCACGAATCGCAAAACTGACGCAGTGTTGGAGCTGGTAAAACGCTTTAAAGGCAAATTTTTGATCTATACGAGCTATCGACACACGATGTTTTATCTAAATGATCGCCTAAAAAAAAACAAACATCGCACCGTTCTTTTTCACGGCGGCATGAATATGAAGCAAAAACGAGCGGCTATCGAGACTTTCCGGAAAGACGCGCGAGTGATGATCAGCACGGACGCGGGAAGCGAGGGACAAAATCTGCAATTTTGTCATCAGTTGATCAATTATGATTTACCTTGGAATCCGATGAAGGTGGAACAGCGAATCGGTCGCGTGCATCGTCTGGGTCAGAAAAAAGAAGTGGTGATCTTTAACTTTTCGGTCAACAACACCATTGAAGCAGATATCTTGGGACTGCTTGCCGGGAAGATTCGGATGTTCGAGCTTGTCATCGGGGAAATGGACTTGATCTTGGGTCAACTGAAAACCGAGCGCACTTTTGAAGCGATGATTATCGACATTCTTACCAAAGCAGCTACGGATGAGGAGCATCAACAACGCTTCGACCAGTTCGGGGAGGAGCTGATGAGTGCTCGTGACGATTTCAAAAAATTGAAGGAAGGGGAAAAAATTGTCACGGACCTGGCGACACCTAAACGTCCCTGAAAAATCAAACCCTAATACAGAACTCGATCCGCAGATTACGCGGATTATCGCAGATTTTTTTACTGTAAGAATTTGCGGATGGAGACATAACTTCCTGTTCCACCCAACAAAGCGGCAAGGAGAGCCAGAGCCGTCAAAGTCAATATATTCAGGGGGACCAGGGGGCTGATATATTGACCCGCGACATAATAGGATCCGAATATCAAACCGACTGCGATCAGTCCCCCGATGATTCCCTCGATCAACCCCTCGAAAATAATCGGCATGCGGATAAACGTATGGGTCGCTCCAACGAGCTTCATGATATCGATCGCGTCTTTGCGGGCAAATATCGTCAGTTTTATGGTATTAGAGATGATAAAAATCCCCCCTAACGCGATCATAATGCCGATGCAGACGTCAATGATCATCGCTGTATCGACAATTCTGTCCAAACGCCGCACCCATTTCCCGCCAAACTGCACGCTCTCGATTCCATCAATTCCGCGAATATCAGAAGCCAGCCGAGCCAATTTCTCGCTGGTTTTGTGTCCCGTCTGTATCTGGATTCGGACAGACGCGGGAAGAGGGTTGGTCTCAATAGCGTCCAGAAACGCGGTTTGTTGCCCGAACTCCTCTTTGAACAGTGCCAGATTCTTTTCTTTGGATTGAAATACCACGTTCAGGACCATCTCGTGCCCTCGAATCTCAGCAAGAGCCGAGTCGATTCGCGTCTGAGTCAAGGATTCTTGAAAATAGCCGATCATCTCGATTCTGTCGCGCACGTCATGGACAATCTGGTTCAGGTTTGCCGTCAACAGCAAAAATAGACCGAAAACATAGACCAGAATAGCGATCACGAATGCAGAAAGGATCACCATGCCCGGGGAACGGCGAAATCGTTGAAACGCTTCGGATAAGGAGTATAATATCATAGCGATTTATCTATCGGTTTTTATGATTTGATCACGGTTTCTCGTAAGTATTTTTGGCCAAAATTTGTTTGATCCAGCCAACGGCAAACTCTGCAATCTCCTGCCAACCCGGCTGTGCGACAACCCAATGCGCGTGATTCTCGAATTCTTTGTAGGTCGAGACAGCCTCGAATTTTTTTGCGACTTTCCGAACAACCGAAGCAGGTGTAATCCGATCTTCGGCTCCGGCAATCACCAGGACAGGACAGGTCACTTTTGACTCGTCAACTTTGGACGCCCTTTGTGTGTCAAACAGCCAGTATCCGATCTCGGACGCGGCTCTCCCTGATTCATAAACGAATTTGTCATAGACTTCTTTTTGCTCATGGGGCGGCATCAGGTGAAGCATGGAATAGACCGCCTCATCAAATGTTTGGCGCATCGGATTTTTCCAGAAACCCCATTTTGTTTGCACACTCCAGAAACTTTTTATCGCGGATGGCGTCAGAGCAAAAATCCCGGCAGGCGATGCGGGCGTCAACAAAACAAGAGCTTTTGCCACCCCTCGGCTTCCTAAAATCTGCGCGAGGAGTCCTCCCATAGAATGACCCATGACAATCGGTTTCACGCCAAGCGACAAAATCTTTTTTTCCAGGTCCTCGATATAATCCAACAAGCTGGTCGTTCCGAGTTTGGGATTGGGCGCGTTCTCTGGGCTCACATCGTGGAAACGCAATGTGGTCGTGACGCAGCGGTACCCCTCTTTTTCAAGAAGGCTCTTGTAATTCTTCCAATACCACGATCCGCCCCACATTCCGTGAATCATAAAAATAGTTTCAGTCATGCGCTATACTCATTTCAATTTATTACGCGTATTTGTTATATATTTCATTTTTCAAAATATTTCTAAACATTAATGAGTCCCCTCTAAAAACTAAAAATTTGGGTGATTTTGCTAAATTTACGTGTCGTAAGTTCAACAATATCAACAAACGTTTTCAGCAATTTTCGCAAAAAGACGTTGAATGAGTAAGAGCCAGCAAACACTGGCGACATTAATATTTCCTCAACGGGCTTATTTGAATAAATATTGGTTTCGTTTGTGATTTCGGCATGGTCGCATTTTGAATTGCATACAAAAATCCTCGCATTCTCAACTGAAGAAACAATAAACGGCGAATGGGTGGTTACGATAAGCTGCAGGTTTGGGAAAATTTCTTGAATTGATTGGATAAGTCTCTTTTGCCATTTTGGATGCAAATGGTTTTCCGCTTCGTCAATGAGAAGAACGCCCTGTGTTTTGCATAAATTTTCGATAGTAAATTTATTTAGAGAATTTATTGAATACATTTTCCCTAATAATGAAATCATACGGGTTATTAAATAAAGATTTCCACTGCTTAATTTTTCAAGTGAAACTTCTTGTCCTGCTTGCAACACAATTGGTTTTAATGTCGTTCTCGCAACATATTTAAATTCGCCGTCGATTAGGCTTAATTTGATTATTTTTTTCAAAATATCAAAAAGGCGAGAACCTAATTCTTTTTCTGCATGATTGTCGCTTGTTTTTAAATAATCAAAAAAGCATATTAATTGAGAAACTTCAACATTTTTTTGTATGCCGTCAAGTGAATTTATATAAACTTTTTCAGGAACTGGCGCAACCAAATGTGCCACATCAAAACTATCGCTTGATAATTTAGAAGTCCAATAATCAATAACCCAATTCCAGGTTGCGTCAGGCATTTGACTAGGGCGAAGATCGAGAAATCTCCTCATCAAGCTGTATGTATTCGTATCAAATTTTTTTTCATTTTCTAATTTTGAAGAGGATAGAGTTTTTGTCTTATTATCAGTAGTATATTTCAGAGAAAGAAAAAAGTCGGTATCATCTCGAGTAATATTTCGCTCTAACCCACCAGCCTTTCCGAGCAGCAGACCTCTTATCGCATCTAAAATAATTGTTTTCCCCGTGCCATTTTCTCCTGTAATGATGGTAACAGGCGGATTTTGGATACTTTCTTCTTCCGAGATGAAATTAATATTTCCTTTGATAAAAGGTCCAATATTTTTCAATTCTAAGCTTATTAATCGCATAATATGAATCCTAACTGTAAAATGACGCGTCGCAGGTTTCCAAAATATTGAGAGGTCTCAAAAAATTTTAAAGAGGAAAAAACCAGGTCCTTATTTTTCCAGCTCCAGATCCTCAAACAGGGATCGAATCTGCCGCCGTTCTTCATCGCTCAGAATAAAATCGACTGATTTGGCATTCTCAACCGCCTGCTCACGCGTGCGGATACCCACAATAGCGGAGACAATTCCCGGCTCATGGAACAGCCAATTCAACGCGATCTGAGCGAATGTAGCTTGATATTGATCCGCTATAGGACGCATTTTTTCCAACGTTGTCAATATTTTTTCTCGATTCGCCTTCTTGAACAGTGGCAATTTTGATCGCCAATCGCCTTTTGGAAACTCACGGTCAGGGGTCACTTTTCCGGTCAGCAGTCCCTGCTGCAGGGGGCTGTACGCGATAACCCCGATTTTATTTTTGCGACAATAGGGGAGCACATTCTTCTCAATACGCCTATCCAAAAGATTATATTTTGGCTGATCCGAGGCAATTTCAGCGAGCCGTCCAGCTTTGATCATCGCCTCCACGTTGAAGTTGCTCACGCCGATTGTACGAATTTTCCCCTGTTCTTTTAGACGCAACAGTGCCTCCATAGTCTCCTCGATCTGCGTGGTTTTATCCATCCAATGGCACTGGTATAAGTCGATCACATCGATATCGAGCCGTTTCAGGCTCCTCTCGCACTCCTCGATAATCGATTCCTTACGCAAATTTTTATAGACTTTAAGGTTATTATTTTCCTCTGGTTGGAAGAAATATTGCCCCTCTTCCCGATCCCAGCGAAGCCCACACTTGGTAGCGATAAGCACCTTATTCCGCCGCCCTTTTATCGCCCGGCCCACGACTTTTTCGCTATGACCATACCCGTACATTGGCGCGGTGTCTATCATGTTAATCCCCAGGTCGATTGATTGCTGAATCGCGGCGACTGCTTTATTATCGTCAGTCCCTCCCCAATACCAGCCCCCGATCGCCCACGCCCCAAAAATTAAAGGCGATACCTTTAACGTACTTTTTCCCAATCGACGAAGTCTCATCCGATCACCTCCGATTAAATTTACTCTGCCCAGATTTCGATTTTTTACCAAAGAATGGAAGTATTTAAAATTTCTATCCATCGCCATGACAAAATATAAATCTCGTCAAGAAACAGCAAGTCTTATTTTTGTCAAAAAATCATCCGGTATAAGGAAGTTTTATGAAGTATACGGAAGAAAGTATCAAATCACTGGAGTGGCAAGAACACATCCGATTGCGTCCTGGCATGTATATCGGTAAGCTCGGGGATGGCTCCTCGCCAGACGACGGGATTTATGTGTTGGTCAAGGAGATTTTCGACAACTCGGTCGATGAATTTATGATGGGGGGCGGCAAAACGATCAAAATCCAGGTATCGGATCAGCAGGTCACGATACGGGATTATGGACGGGGTATTCCTTTGGGCAAGGTCGTGGATTGCGTGGCGCGGATGAATACTGGCGGTAAATATGACTCGAAAGCGTTCCAAAAATCGGTGGGGCTGAATGGCGTGGGGACAAAAGCGGTGAACGCGCTGTCTGACTTTTTTAAGGTGCAATCGATTCGGGATGGCAAGATCAAGACGGCTGAATTTCGGCAGGGAAATATCGTTGTGGATCGAGAGATTGAGCCGACAAAGGAGCGCAATGGCGTGATTGTCACCTTTTTACCGGATCGTAGGATTTTCAAAAAATTTCACTTTGTGCCGGAATATCTGGAGAATTTGATCCGAAATTATGTCTATTTGAACGCGGGTCTGGTCATTCTTTTCAACAACAAGCGGTTCTATTCTAAAAACGGATTGCTGGATTTGTTGAGCCGCAAGACCGGTTCGGAAGAGTTATGCTACCCCATCATCCATTTGAAGGGAGAGGATATCGAGGTTGCGTTCAGCCACGGCAAACACTACGGTGAGGAGTATTATTCCTTCGTTAATGGACAGTTTACTACCCAAGGCGGAACCCACCTGACCGCGTTTAAAGAGAGTATGGCGCGTACGATTCGAGATTTTTATAAAAAAAGTTTTGATCTTTCCGATATTCGGAGTTCGGTTGTGGCTGCAGTGAGTTTGCGGGTTCAGGAGCCAATTTTTGAGTCCCAGACCAAGACCAAGCTCGGATCAAGTTTGATGGAGACGGGCGGGGTCACGGTGCGATCTTTTATCAACGATTTTCTCAAGCGAGAGTTGGACGATTATCTGCATAAACACCCGGATACAACCAACGCCCTGCTCAAACGGATTCTCCAATCGGAGAAGGAGCGGAAAGAGATTGCCGGGATCAAAAAACTTGCCAATAAAAGAGCGAAAAAAGCGAATCTTCATAATAAAAAATTACGAGATTGCCGTGTGCATTACAGCGATGAAAAAAACGAACTGCGTTATGACTCGACGATCTTTATTACAGAGGGCGATTCTGCTGGCGGATCCATCACAAAAGCGCGGGACGTCAAGACTCAAGCAGTTTTCAGCCTGCGAGGTAAGCCGCTGAATTGCTTTGACATGAGTAAAAAGGTTGTGTATCAAAATGAGGAATTTAACCTGCTGCACCACGCGCTGAACATTGAAGAAGGGCTGGATAACTTGCGCTATAATCGCGTGGTAATCGCGACCGACGCGGATGTGGACGGGATGCACATCCGATTGCTATTGCTGACATTTTTTCTTCAATTTTTCCCGGATATGGCGCGCCAGGGGCATCTATATATTTTAGAGACCCCGCTGTTTCGCGTGCGTAATAAAAAAAAGACGTTCTATTGTTACAACGAAAAGGAGAAGCGGCAAGCCAGAGAAAAATTGACCCGAGGCGATTCGCGACGATCTGTCGAGATCACCCGTTTTAAGGGATTAGGCGAAATTTCTCCGGATGAATTCGGCGCGTTTATCGGGGAGGAAATGCGTCTGGAGCCGGTTATTTTGGATGAAAAAAGCTCGATTGACACGATATTGAGCTATTATATGGGCAAAAATACTCCGGCGAGGCAGGAATTTATTATTAAACATTTGAAAAAGGATTCTGAAAACGGATTCTGAAAACTATAAGTTAATAATATCAATTATTTTTGTGATCTAATTTTATATTTTTTAAGAATTTATACGAATGTAGGAATGGAGCGAAAATCCGGCTTGACACAGAGCTGAAATCGACATATACTGCCTGTTCACGAGTTTTAAACAACTCACTCCTTAGACCCGATTTGTAGATATTAAAATGAAGGCTTCGACTGAAATGGAGACTCTGAAAAAGGTTTATAAAGCACTGAAAGAGGCGCAAACAAAGTTGAAAACATTAGAACAATCCGCATGCGAGCCGATTGCGATCATTGGAATGGCTTGCCGTTTTCCTGGGGGAGCAAACCGGCTCGAGGATTATTGGCGTGTGATTCGTGATGGGATCGACGCCACCAGCCAAATTCCGCCTGATCGCTGGGACGTGGAGCGATATTATGACCCAAATCCCGAAGCGTTCGGTAAAATGTATACGAAACGCGGCGGGTTTCTCGACTGTGATATTCGCTCTTTTGATCATCAATTTTTTCAAATATCGCCCTTAGAGGCAAAGAGTCTGGATCCACAGCAGCGGCTTCTGCTGGAGGTAAGCCATGAGGCGTTGGAAGATAGCGGACTGGATATTCCCAGCCTAAAGGGTTCCAAAGTCGGGGTTTATATCGGCGTCATCAATAACGACTACAGCTCGGCTCACTGGCGGTCAGGAGATCCAGAAAAAATCAGTGGTTATGCCATCACGGGCAACGCGTTCAGCGTTGCCGCGGGTCGAATCTCCTATCGGTATGGATTTCAAGGTCCCAGCATGGCGATCGATACTGCGTGCTCTTCCTCTCTATTATCCGCGCATCTGGCTTGTCAGAGTTTGCGCCGTCGAGAATCGGACATGGCTCTAATCGGCGGGGTCAACCTGATCCTCACTCCGGAGACGCATATCGGATTCTGTCGCTTACGTTCCCTCTCCCCGGATGGACGTTGCAAGCCATTCGACGCAGACGCGGACGGTCTGGGTAGAGGCGAGGGATGCGGCATTGTTCTGCTCAAAAGAGTGTCCGACGCGCAACGGGATCGCGACCGGATCTGGGCGGTGATTCGAGGTGGAGCGGTCAATCAAGACGGCAAGAGCAATGGTCTGACCGCGCCAAATGGAGTGGCTCAGCGGCAAGTGATTCGCGCAGCTCTAAAAGATAGCGGGTTGACTCCGAATGAGATCGATTATATCGAAACCCACGGTACCGGCACGTCCCTCGGCGATCCTATTGAGATCGACGCGCTCAATCAGGTATTTGGTCAGGATCGTGACAAGGATCACCCTCTGAGAGTTGGATCAGTCAAAGCCAATATTTCGCATCTGGAAAGCGCGGCAGGAATAGCGAGTTTGATCAAAGCCGCGCTCATGCTCACACACCGACAACTTCCCCCTCTGATCAATTTTCAACGACCCAACCCACAGATCGATTGGGAGCGCACGCGGATTCGTATAGCGGACAAACTCACCGATCTACAAGACGAAGCCGCGTATCGAATCGGAGTCAGCTCATTCGGATTCAGCGGCACAAACGTTTTTATGACCCTTGAGCACCCGCCCCAACCTTCGGATTTGGACTCTGGGGATCCAGATGGGAGCAAGGACAAAAAATCGCTATTTCTTCTGCCGATTTCCGCGGGATCGGAACCGGCTCTGTCCGATACGACTCTCCGATATGGGGATTTTCTGAGCGAAACCCACGAGAATTTACGCGACGTCTGTTATACAGCAGGCGTGAGCCGCGCCCGTCTCCCCAACCGACTGGCGATAACCGCGACATCGACGGAGGACGCCGCGCAAGCACTGACAATGTATCGTCAAGAGGGACGTCATCCGCGGGTTGCCTCCAAACGTCGCTCTCTGGATAACGACCGGATTGTTTTTCTCTTCACGGGTCAAGGCTCGCAATATCACCGCATGGCCGAGGATTTATATCACAGCGATTCGGTTTTTCAGGAGACAATCCACCGATGTAACGATCTGCTGAAGCCGCTTATGAAACCGAGACTCATAGACCTGCTCTACGGCGTTGGATCCGAGGAGATGATCCATCAAACTGTTTATACGCAACCGGTTATATTTTCTGTCGAGTACGCGTTGGCAAAAATGTGGGAGTCGTGGGGGGTCGCGCCATCGGTCGTTATGGGACACAGTATTGGCGAATATGTCGCAGCGTGTCTGGCTCGCGTTTTTAGCCTGGAACATGGGCTGAAGTTGGTCGCGGCGCGCGGTCAGTTGATGCAGTCCCTTCCGGATAACGGTGCTATGGCGGTGGTCGTCGCCAGACCGGAGCGAGTTGAACACGTTATCCAATCCTATTCGGAACGGATATCTATCGCAGCAGTGAACGCGCCGGAAAACACGGTCGTCTCAGGGGATCAAGAAGCGATCGAGGAGATGCGGATGCGATTCGCCGAGGATAATATCCCCTCTCAGCCGCTGCGGATTTCGCAGGGGATTCATTCCCATCTGATGGACCCAATTTTGGAGCGATTTCAGGCAATCGCAGAGGAGATCGACTACTCGTCGCCAAAAATCCCGATTGTCTCCAACGCGACTGGTCGGATAATCCACGAGGACTCGGGCGGAAAAGTGGATTCCATGACTCAGCCGGAATATTGGACTCGGCATATTCGCGGTCCCGTGCGCTTTTATGAATCGATAAAGACGCTGGATCAAGCGGGTTATCAAATATTTTTGGAGGCGGGCGCGACATCGACTCTAATCAGTCTGGGACTGCAATGCGCGCCGGATAATCGAGGTTTGTGGCTGCCGACATTGGGCGTCAACAATTCGCTATACAACATGAGACCGTATAAAATTGATGGACGGAGCGATTGGGAATCGGTTCTTTCCGCGGTCGGTCAGCTCTACGCGCACGGTATCGATATGGACTGGACTCGCGTGCAGCCGACTGGTCGTAAGATCAGTTTGCCAACCTATCCTTTTCAACGGGAAAGACATTGGATGGAACCCTTTGGTCGGGAAGTCCCGCCTGAGGACGCGTCGTCAGAATCTCACAAAAAAGTTCAACTGGAAAAGCGGAGTATGGAAATGAAAAAGGAATCGATCGATCAATCGAATGTGATCAAAGAGATGGCGCGTTTGCTGGAAGACGCGTCTGGCGTCAAAATTCGGGAGGAACTGTTTGACACAAATCTGTTAGAGTTAGGGCTGGACTCATTGATGCTGACGCGATTGCGGAATGAGATCAAGCATACGTTTGGCGTCGAGCTGGAGATAAGCCTATTTTTCCAAGAAACCGATACTTTTACTAAAATCGCTGATTATATCAATCGCCATGCTCCCAAGTCTCGGATAACGGAAAAAAGTTCTATGAGCCAAGGGGATCGAGAAGCGGGCGATTTCCTACAACCGAGCGGCGTTTTACCATCGCGTTCTCCTATCTCGGATAAAAATCGCGGCATGGTTGATCTTTTTTCTCAGCAACTTCAACTTATGGAAAATCAATTGGAGATCCTCCGTTCAACAGGTGAGAAACCCGCTCTCGACCCACGGTCTCGTCCCTTGCCGGCGCATGACGCGAGAGCGTCTGCAAGGAGAGGGCAAAAATTAAGAGCTATGCGAATTGAGCCGGATGAATTGACTCCAAATCAGGCGGGCTTTATCCGTGATTTCACCGAACGATACACCTCCAAGACAACTCGATCCAAAAAATATATCGACCAATATCGTCCACTTTTTTCGGACTGGATCAATTCACTGAACTTCCGCCACTCCTTGAAGGAGATCATTTATCCGATTGTGTCGGATCGAGCCGCGGGGTCTCGTATTTGGGACATTGACGGCAACGAATATATTGATCTGGCAATGGGTTACGGCGTCAACCTGTTCGGGAATAGCCCGCCTTTTATTAACCAAGCCCTGTCTCGGCAATTGGAACGGGGATATGGATTGGGTCCTCAATCGGACTTGACTGGACCCGTGGCAAAACTGATCCACGAGCTGACTGGCGTGGAGCGAGTCGCTTTTTGCAATACGGGATCAGAAGCGGTGATGGTGGCTCTGCGTCTGGCGCGATCAGTGACTGGGCGGGATAAAATAGCACTTTTTTCCGGTTCCTATCACGGCACTTTTGATGGAGTTCTGGCTGAGGCGTCGCCTGCTGGAATAGAATTTGGCAGCGTCCCAGGTGCTTCTGGAACTTCGCCGCACATGGTGGAAAATGTGCTGACGCTGAACTATGGGACGGATCAGGCGTTGGAAATGATTCGCCGTCACAGTGGGGAATTGGCGGCTGTGTTGACAGAGCCTGTTCAAAGCCGAAATCCAAGCCTACAGCCAAAAAAGTTTCTACGCGAGCTGCGAGGGATCACTCAAGAGAGCGGCGTTGCGCTCATTTTCGACGAGGTACTGACTGGATTTCGCGTGCATCCCGGAGGATCTCAAGCCTGGTTTGGCGTGCAATCTGACATCGTGACATACGGAAAAGTTGTCGGCGGCGGCATGCCGATCGGAATTGTAGCCGGATCTGCCCAGTATCTGGACGCGATCGACGGCGGCGTGTGGCGATTCGGCGATGATTCCTTTCCCGACAAAGAGGTCTCGGCATTTGCCGGCACTTTCTGCAAACATCCGCTGACAATGGCCGCGGCGCAAGCCTCTCTCCTGCGGTTAAAACAGGGAGGCGAGGCACTTCAGGAATCGATCAACGCGAGGACTAAGAGGCTCGCCGATCTTCTGAATCGTTTCTTCCAAGAGGAAAATATCCCGATTCAAATGCACTATTTTGGATCGGTTTTTCGGCTCGAATCTTACGGCAAATATAGCCAAATTTTGCAACCAATCGAGATGGAACTCTTTTTTCGCCTCTTATTGGAGAAGGGCGTTTATACATGGGAACGCCGTGTATGCTTCCTCTCCACCGCGCACACGGACGACGACGTCCATACAATTTTTGAGAAGGTCAGGGAGGCTATCCATGAGATGCGGGAAGTCGGTTTTTGGGACGAATCTGGCAAAAGTATCTCGCCTCAACTCGGTCAATCCGAAACCGCGTCTGTAAAAGAGGTGGAAAAAAAGATGGGTCAGAAGTCGCAGACTTTGCCAGATGACGCGTCAAAAGAGGCTCTGGATAGTTCGGATGATACAAAAATCAAAAAGATATCTCTGACCGATGCGCAAAAACAACTCTTTTTCTTGACAAAACTGAATGAGAATGCAAAAGGGGCTTATACGGAATCCGTAGCGATCAAGTTGAGGGGGCAAATTTATCACCATCGTTTTCAAGAAGCGGTCGATCGTCTGATAGAGAGACACGACTCCTTACGCGCAGAGATCGACAAGGATGGTCAGACGCTCATTATCTATCCGTTCGTTCGTGTGCCTGTGGCCCAGATTGAGCTGGATGGAAAGAGGAAAAAAGAGGATTGGTTGTCGGAGAACAGCCAGCGGCAGTTTGATCTGCACTGCGCGCCTTTGATCCGCATCAGCCTGCTACAATTAAATCGGAATGAGAGCTTGCTGGTAATCAACGTGCATCATATCGTTGTTGATGGGATTTCCATCTCCTTGATTTTTCGTGACTTGTGTCGATTATACAACGCGGCTGTGGATGGAAACCCCCTGACTCTTGACCCATCTCCTAAGCCAATTGATTTTCTTCGCCAACAGCGATCCTATCTCAAAAGCGACCAGTATCAGACCGATGAAAACTATTGGCTGGCGCAATTCCCGGACGGATTTTCGGCTGTGGATTTCCCTACGGACTTTTCCCGAACTCCCATGTTCACTTTTAAGGGTGCTCGGTATCAACCCTTGATACAAGGCTGGCTTTATCACCAGATCAAAGAGTTTAGCAAAGCGCAGCGCAGCACATCGTTTATGGTTCTGCTCGCCGCCTATACTCTCCTGATCCACCGACTTTCTGGCAGCGAGCGCGTCACCATTGCTTTCCCAGTATCGGGGCGAGATTTTGATAACGGCGAGGCTATGGTGGGCTATTGCGCGCATCTCATGCTCTTTCACAGCCATATTGATCTCGACGAACCATTTGTAAACTACTTAAACCGCGTCAAAAAACAGCTTTCCACGTCCTATCATCATCAACAATACCCTTTTTCCAGCCTCAGCAAAAAGCTGAAACTACAAAATTTTTCCCATGGTTCCGGCATCCCATTCAGCTTTAATTTGGACAGGTTAACCGGATTCCCGAAAATGACCGGTCTGGAAATAGAGTATGAGACCCTACCCCTCAGTCAGGCTAAATACGATTTGAATTTGGATGTATTGGAGATCAAGGAGTCGCTACTGTTTAAGTTTGAATACGCGACAGACTTGTTTAAAAGCGGGACTATTCGACGTATCGCCACCAATCTGTTGACGCTACTCAGCTCGGTGATCTCTCATCCCGAATGCCCCGTTGGTAAGACGGCTATTATGACGCGGGCGCAGCGTATCAGAATTATTAACGAATGGAATGAAACCGACTTTGAACTTCCTGACAAATGCTGTCATCAGCTATTTGAGGAGCAGGTGGAACGCACCCCGGGAAATATTGCGGCGCAGTTCCAAGATAGGAAAATCACATACGGGGAGTTGAACGGGAGAGCAAACCGTCTTGCTGGCTATCTTATTGACAAACATCGTGTTAAATCAGATACGATTATCACCTTATTGGCTGAGCGAAATATTAATTTTTTGATCACAGTTCTGGCGATTTTCAAAGCCGGGGGTTCGTATCAGCCGCTTGATCCCCTTTCGCCGCCCGCGCGCATTCGCCAAATTCTGCAAGAGAGCCAGCCTGATTTTGTGCTGTGTTCTACAACTTTTCGTTCACTGCTTCTGGAATCGCTGGACGATATGGATGATCCGCCCGACCTTTTTTATCTCCAAGACATGTTTAAGCCAGGGCAGACCGGAGCAAATTTGACCCCTCGATCGACCTTGGATCATCTCGCATACATCATTTATACTTCTGGATCCACAGGCGTCCCAAAAGGTGCTATGGTGGAGCAAGGAAATATGGTCAACCATATCCACGCAAAAATAAAGGACCTGCAACTGACCGCGGAGGATGTGGTCGCGCAAAACGGTATGCAGAGCTTTGACGTTTCGGTCTGGCAATTTTTAGCACCCCTGCTTGTTGGCGCAAAAACGTATATTTTCAGCGATGAAGAGGCGAGAGATCCGGCTCTGCTGCTGACCGCCGCGTCTCAAGCCCGAATCACGGTTCTGGAGGTTGTGCCAACCATGCTGCGGATGATGCTCGACGAGCTGGACAAACGCCCCCATTACAACCTCTCCAGACTCCGGTGGATCATCCCGACAGGCGAGCCGCTATCGCCAGAACTGTGCCGTCGCTGGTTCGCACATTTCCCGAAAATCCCCATGCTGAACGTGTATGGACCGTCGGAGTGCGGAGATAATGTCACGCACTGCCGTATTGATCAGCCCCCCGCGACAGAAGTCGTGAATATGTCCATCGGCAGACCGACCATCAATAACAAAATTTATATTCTGGATAAACTCATGCAGCCGGTTCCTATCGGCGTGACAGGCGAGATTCACATCAGTGGGGCAAATGTGGGCAGGGGGTATTTGAATAATCCCAAACGCACAGAGCAGGCTTTTCTGCCAAATTCCTTTGGCGACGGCCCTCTGTATAAAACCGGGGATCTGGCCCGCTATAGAATGGATGGAGAAATTGAATTCCTGAGCCGAGCCGATTTTCAGGTGAAGATTCGCGGATTTCGGATCGAATTGGGAGAGATCGAAGCGAGAATGCTGAATTTCTCCAGCGTACGGGAATGCGTGGTCACCGCGAAAAAAGACCATAAGGGAGATAATCACCTTGCGGCGTATGTCGTGTTCCGACCCACCGCGAGGAGGGAATCCGTTATTGTGGAGGAACTGCGAGCCTTCTTAGGCAAATGGATTCCAGAATTTATGATCCCAGCATACATAGTTCCGCTTAGCCAAATGCCGCTCACTCGCACAGGGAAAATTGATCGGAAGAGGCTACCAAATCCGGAAGATCAGGATATTGTCCTCGCTTCCAAATATGTCGCGCCTCGCACTGATCTGGAAAAACGGATCGCTCAGATATGGCAGGAGGTGATCGGTCGGGAAAAGGTGGGAATCCACGATAATTATCTCGCGCTGGGAGGAGATTCTATCAAAGCAGTTCAGATCGCATCCCGATTGCGACAAACGAAGAGTCCTCAGGAAAAGGGGATCGTTATTAAGCTACGAGATCTCTTTCGATTTCCCACGGTCTCGAAATTTTCCGCTCATATCGCCAAGAGTGACGATCGGGAAAAAAAGCATGAAACTTCCGAGACAACGCCGGATCAGTTGACATATAATGGGTTAGATCAGGACGATCTCGACCAAATATTCGGTGGGTGATTTGTTTGAACTGTTATGAAATCTGTAGATTTTTTTTTCTGAAGCGTTCTATTTTTATAGATATTTTATTGCGGAATCTGAGGAAAATTTATATCTTAGAGCGGCTTAACCTGAGCAGACGTTATGGGCGTCTCAATTTCAATTCTTTTTTCTAAAATTATGGGAGTAAAACAATGCAACAACACACGTTCAAATGGCGACAAAAATCATGGATCGCCATCTTTTTGGTTTTGGCGTTTGTAGTACTTGCCGGATGCGACGACGATGATGACGATCTCACCTTTGGCAGTGTTTCGGGGACGATCACCTTTCTCGATCAAATGCCCGACGCTGGCCAGATCTCGCTTAATCTTCTGGAATCGGAAGATGTCAAAGCAGAACAGACCATTGATGTGGCAACTATCAGCAATAATAGCCTGGAGTTCACGTTTACCGAAGTCGATCTGGGCTCGTACACCATCGCCATCCGCTGGATCGAGGATCAAAAAACGTATTTTATCGATCAATCGGCTCTATTTAGTTTGACAAACGATAATCCTGATCTGAGCAATTTTGCCATTACAGCCAGTTTTGCAGCAGCCAAATTTGCCAGAGCTCTTAGCAAGGCAACCGAATTCATAACAAATTCTCAAAATGCTGACGGAGGCTTTCCCTTCCGAATCGAAATCTCGCAAGATAGTGATTTTGAAACTACTACTTGGGCCACGCGAGCACTGCTCATGACCGGGGCGGACGTTAACAGCCCTGATATCGTCTCCGCGCTGAATTATATCCAAGAGGCTCAAACCGATGATGGCTATTATAATGAAGTCAATACAGCGCACTCTGGTTTTGCGCTTCTGACCTTGACCGAGGCGGGAGTTGAGGGCCCGGCTGTGGACGCCGCCGTTGCTTGGTTGAAAGACGCCCAGCAGGACGATGGCGGTTGGGGTAGCGGGTTGACGCCCCCCTCCATGACGATATACACCGGCGTGGTTATGACAGCCCTGAACGCGGCAGGGGTTCCAAGTACCGATCCAGTCATGGTTAATTGCGTTGCTTTCTGCGAGAACACCCAAAATATGGATGGCGGATGGGCTATGGTAAGCGGCGATTCGTGGTCCATGACCACCGGTTGGATATTGCAATCCCTTTTGTGGCTCGGCGTGGATAATAACTCGGACGTTATCCAAAATGCGCGCGCTTTTCTATATTCCTGTCAGCATGAGGATGGAGGTTTTGGTCAGATGCCGCCCACTCCATCCGATCCTGAATTGACCGCTTACGCCATGCTTCCGCTGCTGCTGCTGGAAGGTAAGACAGCAGAGATGACGGAAGCCGCTTATTACCTAAGCGATCTTCAGCAGGATGACGGAACCTACGTCAGTGCTACCCCGATCGAGATCGAAAATCCGGAAAAAAATCTGCAGACCACTTCATTTGCTGTCTGGGCATTAGATTTTTACCTTGATTCGGAGATCACAAATCATTCGAATTCGAGACCATAGCTTTTTGAAAAAAAGACCAAAATTTGATACAAAAAAAAAATCCCCGACGTACTATCGGGGATTTTTTTTTGTTACGGAATTCGATCCGATCCGCAGATTACACAGATTATCGCAGATTAAGATCGTGAACAGACTTACCAAATGGGGTTCCCGAAAATATAGAGATGCAATTAGTGCATTTGATAATTTTTTGTCTATTTCCGCTAAATCCACATTGACATTTTTCGATTAAAGCATTATCCTTAATACATTCGGGCTCTCTTTATAGAATTTTATAGAATTAAAGATAGAAAGAGCTTAATAAATTGACGAATTGCGGCGCATAAAAAACGGCAAAAGCCTCTCTGCGCACTCTGCGGATCCGAACTGTACGGTTATTTAGAGAAATTTTATGGACAAACGATCCAGTCAAATCATATTAATCGGTATTTTTATCGGCATCTTCATCGGCGCGATCTCCGGCTGGATATTCGGAGAAAAGATGCAAGCGGTCGCCTGGCTTGGGGTTCTGTTTATGAACGCCCTGAAGATGGTGATAATCCCTCTAATCATCTCTTCAATGATCGTGGGAATCACCAGCCTTGGCGATGTGCGGCATATCGGTGGAACAGGCATAAAAACCATTCTCTATTATACCCTGACCACCGGCATATCGGTTTTGATCGGGATTATAATGGTGAATCTCATCCAGCCCGGATCTGGGATAGGTACCGCTGGTGCCGAGCTATTAGAGCGAGTCCAAAGCAAAGAGAATTTTTCCTTTTTAGATGTGCTAATGGGACTGGTTCCCCCCAATTTGTTCAAAGCTATGGTCAACATGGAGATTCTGCCGCTCATTTTCTTCTCATTGCTGTTCGGCGGAGTTTTGACGACACTGGGGAAAAAAGCAAAAATAATGATCACTTTTTTTGAGGTGATCAACGATGCTATTATGAAGATCGTCCACCTCATTCTTTGGTTTGCGCCTATCGGCATCTTTGGGCTAGTGGCAGGTAAATTAGGATCGATCGGCGGCGGAGAAGCGTTTCAGGCAGAGCTGATCAAACTTGGAAAATATGCCTTGACCGTCATTATCGGTCTGTCGATCCATGCCACGGTCGTCCTGCCACTGATCTTATATTTCTTCGCCAAAAAAAATCCGTTGACTTATCTTTACAACATGGGTTCCGCGCTAACGACTGCTTTTTCAACAGCTTCCAGCTCGGCCACTCTTCCATTGACAATGGAATGCGTAGAACAAAAAAACAAAATTTCCTCTAAAGCCTCCAGCTTTGTATTGCCCTTGGGTGCTACGATAAACATGGACGGCACAGCGCTCTACGAGGCGGTTGCCGCTATGTTTATCGCGCAGGCGTACGGCATAGACCTCAGCGCGCCGGAGCAAGCGGTTGTTTTTTTGACAGCGACCTTAGCCGCTATTGGCGCGGCTGGCATACCGGAGGCTGGTTTGGTGATGATGGTCGTTGTGTTACAAGCGGTTCATTTACCCTTGGAAGGCATCGGAATGTTGCTTACAATCGATTGGTTTTTAGACCGTTGTCGGACTACAGTCAATGTTTGGGGGGATTCAGTCGGCGCGGCTGTCATCGCCCAGACAAAGGAGATTCGAGACGACGAACAGGTTCTCGATAAGTAATCATGAACTATTCTGGCAGCGAAAAATTTATTTAGAAATGAGGACAATTTGCGCGTTTTAATCATTGGAGATATAATAGGTAGACCGGGCAGAAGCTTGATAGCCCGGAATCTTCCCAAACTCCAACAAGAATACGAAATCGACTTTACGATTGCCAACGGCGAAAATGTCGCAGGCGGAATCGGAGCAACTCGGAAAACCGTAGAAAAACTTTTTTCATACGGCATTGATGCGATCACCTCCGGAAATCATATTTGGAAATATAAAGAGATCGAAACCTATATCGAGGAACAACCCAATCTATTTCGCCCTATTAACTATCCGCCTGGAGCACCAGGGCGAGGTGCTGCGATACTTTATGTTCACGGAACCATACCGATCGCTCTCATCAACGTGATGGGGCGGGTCTTTATGCGCCCCCTGGATTGTCCGTTCCGAACAGTAGACGCAGTGCTGAAAAAATTGAAGCAGAAAACCAAGATCGTGATTGTCGATTTTCATGCTGAAGCGACATCGGAAAAAAACGCGTTCGGATTCCATTTTGATGGGCAAATCAGCGCGGTCATCGGCACGCATACGCATGTCCAGACTGCAGATGAACGGATATTGCCCAAGGGTACCGCGTATATCACCGACGTCGGCATGGTGGGAGGCAGGAATTCAATCATCGGTAGCAATGCCAAGAACGTTATCGCGGGCATGATCTACGGGCTTCCTCGTAAGTATGAACCCGAAAAAAATGATGTGATGATCAACGCGGTGGCGGTTGATATTGACGAACGCACTGGCTCGGCTCGTTCCATAGAGCGGATTTCAAAATCATATCCTGACCCTAACAATGAAAAAAGAGATTATTGAAATTTATGAACGACCCGAAAGAAACGGAAAAGGATATTTTTTTTATCGGCGTCACTGGCGGCACAGGTTCCGGAAAAACCACATTCGTCAACCGGTTGACAAAATACTTTGATCCCAAGGAGATGTCCGCGATCTTCCAAGACGCTTATTATAAAGATTTGTCGCATCTGCCCGAGAGCAAACGAGGGGAAATAAACTTTGACCACCCGGATTCGTTTGATCGTGAACTCATGGTCCACAACATCTGTCGCTTAAAAGCCGGGCAGGTTGCGCAAGCCCCGATCTATGATTTTCGCACCCATACGCGTTCCTCCCGGACTCGACGTATCGTTCCACGTCCCGCGATGATTGTCGAGGGGATATTGTGCTATTATTATCCGGATATGAGAGACTTGATGGATCTAAAGGTCTATATCGACGTCCCAGAGGAGGTCAGGCTGGTCAGACGAATATATCGAGATATGAAGGAACGCAGCCGCTCGTTACAGTCGATTACCGACCAATATCTGGGTACGGTTTTACCTATGCACAAAAAATATATTGAGCCATTAAAAGAATTCGCTGATATTATTGTGACGCGAGGCGGCGAAAATCACCAGGCTCTTGATCTGATTGCCACTAAAATCCGCGCAATAATCGAGTCATAATCACGCGGGTGATAAAATTTAAGCCTTTTTGAACCTGTTTTAACAGTCGAACGTCTTTGAAATTAAAGATTTTGGGGAAGTTTTAGAGGGAAAACACTTTTAGCAGATGAAATATTTCTGTACCAATCGCAAAATTCTTGACTTTTGAAGCAATGATTCATATATTTTTCTACTCTTAATTCATATCCATTTTTTTTTGGGATATCTTTCGGTAACGTATTCTTAATAACGTATTTTTAAAAACCTTACAATTGTTTTTTTTGGCAATATGGCAACATACGAGAAGGAACTTCGGCAAAAACAAATTTATAGCGATAGCCATAAAACACAAATTGTGGTTTTTTGCGTTCAAAATGAGGAATATGGCATTCATATCAACAAAGTGTTAGAAATATCGGAATTGGTTTCGATAGTCCGAATGCCGAGAGCACCTCATTTTGTCGAGGGCGTCATCAATTTGCGGAATCTGATTGTCCCGATTATTGATCTACATAAACGGTTCAATCTTCCTCCACGAGAGAACACGCCCGCGACAAGCATCACAATAATTGATGGAAACGAAGGAAATCGGGCGGGGTTTATCGTAGATGAGGTTAAAGAGGTGATCTCGCTGAGCGTAGATCAGATAGATGAAAAACCGATGCTACTGAACCAAAGCATCGGGAGCGATTTTATTGCCGGCGTCGGTCGGTTGGATCAACGATTAATCATCCTTTTGGATATTGATAATATTTTAAAAGTATCTTCTGACTCACAATAGAAATTAATTAAATCACTTAAGCAAAAACGCACGATATTTGTTTGATAAATGTGAGTTTATGCTGTTAAATCGAAACTGACACTGCTTGCGAAAAAGGACAATTTTATATGAGCGCGAGGGTTTTGATCGTCGATGACGCTATTTTTATGCGGTCAGTTATTCGCGACATTCTGGAGCGAGGCGGACACGAAGTCTGCGGAGAAGCGGACACCGGCATAAAAGCGGTCGATATATATAAAAAGATAAAGCCGGATTTTGTCACAATGGATATTGTGATGCCGGAGTTAGATGGAATAGAAGCTGTGCGTCGAATTATTGAACACGACCCAAATGCCCGAATCTTAATGTGCAGCGCAATGGGTCAACAGTCATTGGTAATCGAGGCGATCCAAGCCGGCGCCAAAGATTATGTGATCAAGCCGTTCCAAGCTTCACGAGTTTTGGCCGCGGTGCAACGGGTATTGTCGTAGCTGAAAACTGACAACTGACGATACGTATTATTAGCGGATGAGCAATTGACCGCTATTTAAATACCGCGATTAATCTAAACAATTATACTGTCAGTTCGACGGAAATCAACGCCTGTGGAGATGTAAGGTTGCAGAGGATTTTCCTCGGTGGTCGTCTGTGAAGCAGGAATCAAATGCTGAATCGGATGTGTCCGATTTGGATAAATTTTGAGGAACGGTATCATTCATGGATATGTCCAAATATCAGGACATTTTTGTGGCGGAAAGCCGCGAGAATATAATTATTCTCAACAAATCCCTGTTGGAGTTTGAAAAGAATCCCGCTACTCTGGAGCCTTTAGACGAGATTTTTCGCTCAATGCACTCGTTAAAAGGTATGGCTGGAGCAATGGGTTTTGAGGCATTAGCCGATTTCGCTCATACAACAGAAGATATCCTTGATCAGATGCGAAAAAAAGCGATCAGCCCGAGCGCGGAAATCATCGACATTCTGTTCACGGCTTTTGACGCATTAGAGACCTTTGTCGAACAAACCGCTATCGGAAAAGCATATGATACAAACTTTCTGGACCTCAAATACCAATTTGAGGCTCTGGTCTCTCCTCAAGAATCGGTCGAAACCGCGACGCTTTTTCCTGATTTGCCTATCGCCGGTCTCGCCAGTCTCGACGACGAGGCGACGGAGGCGATAGAAAAAATCGCAGGTTTAAAATCGCCTGATGAAAAAAATTATGACGTGACCGTCTTCCTTGATAAAGAGTGCCAAATGAAAGGCGTCCGAGCTTTTATTGTATTAAAAACATTAAAAGAGATTGGAACACTCGTTCAATGCGAGCCGCCAGAACATGATCTTGAAGCCAACAAATTTGGCTATCAATTTCGAATGACTTTAAAAACCGCGAAGTCGAAGGAAGAGATCGAGCAGGCGGTTTTAAAGATTTTCGAGATTGAGAACGTACGGATTAAAACTCCGACAAGTTCGCAGGAGTCTAAACAGAAGAGAGGTCCAAGTAAAAAGCAGGTCGCCATTCCCCAAACCAAATCAGTGCGGGTGGCTATTGAGCAATTGGACAACCTGATGAATTCTGTCGAAGAATTGGTGCTGAATCGGGGACGGCTGGCGCGGGTTACCAAATCATTGAACAATTCCCAGATCAGCGGGCTAATCGAACAGTTGGCGCGGCTGACCACGAATTTGCGGGATGAGGTGATGCAGGCTCGGATGGTGCCGGCAAGCGAGACATTAGATCGATATCCGCGCTTGGTACGGGACGTCTCAAAAGAACTGGGGAAATTGGTAGATATAAAAATCGAGGGCGGCGATATTGAGCTGGATCGGACTGTGTTAGATCAAATCAGCGATCCAATGGTTCATCTGCTCCGTAATGCAATTGATCACGGAATCGAATCTCCAGATCAGCGCGAATTGCATGGGAAACCGGAAGTCGGTACAATCAAGATTATAGTAAGCCGTGAGCGGAACAATGTCTTGGTCTCTGTAGAAGACGACGGCAAAGGGTTAGACCCGGCAACGCTAAAACAAAAAGCTGCTGAAAATGGGATTTGCACGCATGAAGAGGCCAGCCAACTTACGGATGAAGAAGCCTATATGCTGGTCACTCGTCCCGGATTCTCCACCTCTTCAGTAGTTACGGACGTGTCCGGTCGAGGCGTGGGCATGGATGTGGTCAGAACACGAATCCGGAGCCTGGGAGGGACTCTGAGCATCCAATCCACCATCAACGTTGGCACGAATTTCGGACTGCGACTCCCCCTTACTCTGGCGATTATTCAAGGGCTTGAGGTGGATGTGTATGGAGAGACGTATGTCATTCCGCTGGCAAATATTATGGAAACAATGGACATTTATCCCGAAGCTATCCAAACGATCAAGCAAGAAGAAGTGACCATTCTGAGAGGCGATATTGTGCCTCTGGTTCGACTGGGAGAAGTATTGGAAACGCCGGGAGCGGTCGAGACCGCGATGGTCAACCAAGAAGGATTGGCAGCGGTGATTGTCGAAGTTGGATCCAGGCGTCGAGGACTGGTTGTATCGGGATTGATCGGTCAAAATGAAATCGTGGTGAAACCCTTGCGAGGCATTATTAACATGGTCAATCTGTTCACCGGCGTGACAATTCTCGGCGACGGACAGCCCGCTTTTATTCTGGACGTCGCTAGTTTCTTATAAGATTTTTGTAGCCTTTGAATAGGTGCCCCCTATGAACACAATTAATTGGTAATACTTTGGTTATATATTATGAAATCCTTTTTGAAATATTGGAAATTGGATGAAAATCCTTTTCTAAATAACATGGATCAAAAGTTTATATTTCCCTCAACTGATTTCGAAGAGTCCTTAGCGCGGATATTGTTTAATATTATAGATATTCGGGGAGGATTGTCTTTAATAACCGGCGAGGTGGGATGTGGGAAGACCACGCTGTCTCGCGCGCTTCTTCAACGTCTATTAAAACAAAATTATCTTGTGGCACTAATCGCCAACCCTCGTCTTTCGCCGACCCAACTCTTGAGTTTAATCGCCTTAGAATTCGGCATTGAAAAGCCCGGGCGAACAAAGCTACAGATTATCGACAAAATTAACTCAATGCTGATAAAGCAATATCATGCGGATCGCTCCGCTTTGCTGATCATTGATGAGGCGCAATTATTGGGGAAACTCCTGTTAGAGGAAATCCGGTTATTAACAAATGTGGAGACAAATCAAGAAAAATTGTTGCAAATCGTACTGTTTGGGCAACCAGAGTTGGGTAAAAAGATCAATAAAATCAAACAATTCAAGCAGCGGATTAATGTCCGTTACCATATTGGCTCTCTATCATATCAGGAAATGATCGAATATGTCGATCATCGGCTCCGTATCGGCGGAACCGACAAGTCCTCATACTTCACGGAAGAGGCACTCAAAACAATTTTTGATTATACGGAAGGCATTCCGCGGTTGATCAATACAGTCTGCTTAAATGCTATGCTGGGAGGCATGATACAACAGACCCATACAATTGATCGGGATATTATCGATGATGTAACGGCTGAATTAGAAGGGAAAACAGACTGATGTCTCGCCTATCATACGCCAATTTTTTAAAAACTCTTGAAAAAGAGGAGAAAAATCCCCCTGACGACGATCTCAACGCTAAAAAAATAAGTGAGAAATCGTCGAAGCAGGAGGAAGACAGCGATTCTATCTTTTACGAGAAAAAAACTTCGGATGTGTCGGATAATCAGCCGTCAGGATTGTCGTCTGAAACACAATCAATGATCGATCAATTGCTCAAATCCGGCGATATTGGGGATAAAATAGATGATGTTTCGCAAGGAGAAACAGGGGAACTGGGAAAGCCAAAATTCGTATCCGCGCCCCCTCCCAATAAACCGTCTAAGGCGGCTCCGAAAAATCAAAAAATTCCTCAAAAAAAAGGGACTATGGTCCAAAAACCACCTGCCAAGATTGGATCAAGTCTGAAGTCTCGCTCCTATGACAAACCGGCTTCCAAATCTCATAGCGATAAACAGTGCCAACTGGTCTGTTTTCAGTTGGGCGGTGAAGAATACGCTATTGACATCTTGGATGTTCAGGAAATTAATGAGACAAAAAATATTCGTCCGATTCCAAGTCAGCCGAGCTACATCTTAGGCTTGACCAAAGTTCGAAATAGAACGATCCCGGTAGTTGATTTGGCGGCAAAGATGGGTTTGCGTATGCCAAAATCAGTGAATTATCCTTTTTTAATGATTGTTTTCGTAAATAACGAAATCATTGCTCTGGCTGTTGAATATGTGACGGAAGTCCGGTCGTTGGAACAGGAAGTGTTAGAGGTGCCGCCCAGTTTGCCAAAAAGTGGAGAGAGTGACTTTTTTGGCGGCGTTTATGTCATCAAGGGTAAATTGCTGATTATTTTGCGGGTGGAAAAGATCATGACAACAGCGGAGATTGTGGATTTAAGCCAAACGATCAAATCTGCTCGGGCAAGTTTTTTTGTGGAATAATTTCCACATACGCCCAAATATAGCCTTGCGATGTCACGTATTTCATATATATTCTATTTGTGAAACTATCTGACTGGGCAACGTATTTGGTGATATAAAAAAAATAAGTGACAAGAAGGCTTATCGTATATTTTAAAAAACGATAAACTTCCTGTGGAATCGGAACAGCTACCAACTGGAGCCATAGGTTTTATCCGAATAAAATACGTAAAATTGGAACGCTTTTTGTCAGGCGGTCTCTATAAAGCGAGAATAGAGCGTCCTATTTGGATAAATTTTGGAGAACGGAGCGTTATTAATGAAGTCCATTTTAGATTTAAAAGAGATTCAACTGGATGCACTACGGGAAGTCGCAAATATTGGAGCGGGACACGCTGCGACGGCATTCACACAGTTAACGGGTAAAAAGACCATGTTAGCCGTACCCCTCTTGCGTATTACGCCTTTAAATGAAGTTCCGGAATTTCTTGGCAATTCGGACATGATTGTCGCCGGTGTTCTGATGCATATATTGGGGGATATTACGGGCAGGATGCTGCTCTTATTTCCACGGGAATCGGCACTTTATTTGTCCGACATTCTTCTTAATCGACCGCTTGGTCAAACAAAAGTCATTTCCGAGATGGAGCGTTCCGGAATTTCGGAGACCGGTAACATCTTAGCCTGTTCATACTTGAATGCACTGAGTGATTTTTTGGGACTGCTTCTTCTTCCTTCAGTTCCGAGCACAGTGTTGGATATGTCCGGCGCGATCCTAAGCACGACTTATATCAATTTCGGCGATGAAAGCGATCAGGTGATCTGCATAGAAACATCCCTACGTTTTGTTCAGGAACCGACCTCTCTCAGAGGCTATTTCCTTCTTATCCCGGATGAAGACGCACTCGAGATTATCCTCAAGGCGATCAATTTAGCTTAAAAAGCCATTATTTTGCCATCTTTATATCATTGTTTTTTAAGCCCACCTGTTTGAACAAGTAAAATCTGTTGCAAGTCTTTAAGAATGCACGGTGGGGACTTATATCTTTGTATATCTTTAAGAAGGTAGAAAATGGTTAATGAAAAAGAAGCTAAAATATTACGCGGGTATGCAAAGCGACTTGATCCCAATGATTCCGGTGCCTTCAATAATCTGGGAGTTGTTTTTTTCAACAAAAAATTTTTTGATGATGCGATAGAAGCCTTTGAGCAAGCACTTGATGTGGATCCTCAAAATACATTAGCCAGACGAAATTTACGAATAGCTCTTCAAAAAAGCGGCAGATATGAAAAATTTGTAACCGATACAATCGATAGGATTTCCCGCCAACCGGATGACTGGCGTATTCTGGAAGGTCTTGCCCTGTTCTACAAAAAAACGGAAGACTATGAAAAATCGATTCATGCTTTTGAACAGGTTCTAAAAAAAAGACCCGGAAATAATCAGATTCATTTTCACTTAGCAGAAATTTATACTGCGTTAGGGCAATATTCCGATTCCATCCGAGAGTCTTTGATCTCTCTACAGCACTTCCCCGAATCTGCACAACTTCATCTTTTCTTAGGTCAAGCATACTATAATTCCGGCATGGACGATACGGCTATCGAGGAATTGAAAAAAGCGATCGATCTGGAGCCGACATCAGCGCAAGCGCATTTCCTTTTAGGATTTGTGTACGGCGATAAAGGCTGGTATGAAAAAGCCGTCGCCGAATCCCAAAAGGCTATTGAGTTGAACCCCGGGTATGCCAGAATCAACTCGAATTTGGCTATCATCCAGGCAACCGACGACGAAGTGATCGCTATTGATGAGCAGCCTTCAGAGGCTACGACTTTTAATCGTCACTACAGTCTGGGCGTGGCGTATTTCAACCGGAACTTGTTGAAAGAAGCGCGGGATGAGTTTGTGCAGGCTTTAGAAGCTGACAAAGACGCCCGTTTGATCTATAAAAATATCGGTGAAATCGATCTTCTGTCGGGAAATAGACGGGAGGCGTTGACGAATTATCTGAAGGCGTCCATTGTTGAGCCTTATTCTGCGAAAATCAGCAATGATGTGGGCGTTATTTATCATTTGGACGGCGATTATATCCAGGCTTTTAAACATTACCAAAAAGCACTGGAGGTTGATAAACTATACGCAACCGCAAAAAACAATCTGGCTGTTTTGCTCTTTCAATTGGGTATGGAAGAAGAATCCCTATCTTTTTTTTCATTGGTTGTTCATAGAAAAGACGTCAATTTGTTCGAGTGCTGTTATAATTACGGAGTCGCTTTGAACAAACTCGCCGACTATGATAACGCTATTCAGCAGTTGTTAAAAGCGAAAAATTTGCAAGAGAATTCTCTGTTTGTAAACCGCAATTTAGGGATCACATATCATGATAACAATCAAAATGACAAGGCATTGGAAATATTTCAAAAAGCGATTCAGATTGATCCTGAAGACGCGCAATCCTATTTTTATAAAGCAATTGTCTTAAATAGCCTCAAGAGGTATCAGGAAGCGATTGACGCGACGCAAAAAGGAAGCGAACTCGGAACGTTTAATCCCCAATATTTTTTTTTGTTGGCAACCGATTCCTTTACCAAACGAGAAAATAACATGAAGGCGGTCTGCAAAGCGACCGTCGAAAATGAAGACGACCTGGCGGAAATTAAGAAACAAATTTCTACTAATATCTTGGTTAATATTTGGGAAAAGAAGAGTGATAAGTCCGTAATCACGGAAGAGATTACCGATTCCAATTTAAAAGCTCCGAATCTCACAATAAAGGATTCGGACGGTTCATTTGAAAAGGCTATTTCCAATAAGACGCCCTCTCTGGAAGAATTGGAAGATTTATATTGTCAAGGAAATGCGGAGCCTTTTTTATTATCGATGCTGGGCGGTCTGTATATGCGCCGCAAACGGTTTGACGAGGCGATTGCTGTGCTTGAGAAATCTCGGGCAGACAATCCAGAGGCTCAACGAATGTTGGGGATTCTGTTGGTCAAGAACCGGAGCTATATGGACGCGCTACAGGCTTTTTATAATTCAGCGAACCATTTATCTGAAGATAAACAAGATTATCGGGTCCATGTGGCGATTGGTATTCTGCATGAGGAATTTGGTTTTTATACGCGTGCATTGCGAGCGTATAAAAAAGCGACTTCATTAAACGAAAATTGCACGGTCGCTTTACGAAAATTGGGCTATCTTCTCTTGCGAGAAGAGCGTCTGGAGGAAGCGAAATCGACCTTTAAATCTCTACTGAAATCTGTTCCCAACGACTTAGAGGCATACGGAAATCTCGCCGAGATTTTTGTAAAAAGCGGGCGCTATGAGCAGGCTTATCGGGTCTATCAGATTTTGCAAAAGAAAAGTCCGCAGCATACGAACTATCAATATCAGTTGGGGTTGTGCAGCTATGGGCGCATTTTTCAGAAGGCGATTCACGGATGGGAAAAAATTTTGGTAGATTCCAAAGATAATAAGAAACGAAAAAAAGCGCGTCAACAGTTACAGTATGCAAAAGAACAGGAAAAAAAGATTCGGTTAAGTTTCAAATAAATCATTTAATTCATCGGACTGCCAAGCTATTGCAAATTTTCTCCGCTCAATAAGTCTGGGCATAACTTCCCTTTAAGATTCTAAAAATATTTTAGTGCTGCTATGTTTTATCGGTATTTTTGAAAATATTTTTAGGATTTAAATGGGAATTTTACCATAGGCTTTTGAGGAATTACATACGAATTTTATCCGATAAGAAGGTGCTATGACCCTTGAAGGATTACTGGAAGATCTTTCTATTATTGAGTTATTTCAACTTATTGACATGGGAAATAAAACCGGTATTTTGGAAATTATTGACGATTCCTCAAAAAACAAGGCAACAATTTTTTTTGATAAAGGCGTTTTAACCCATATTCGACTAAAAGAAAATGTGAAGCCGGTTCATGAGATGTTGGAAAAAGCCGGTCTTGTGACACGGGCGCAGATGGATTTTGCCCATCAATATCAACAAAGAATGCCAAGTAAAAAAAAATTCGGCTCTGTTCTATTAAAATTAAATTATATTTCACGCCATAACCTGCGGAAGATTATCCACCAGCAGATGGAAGAGGCTCTCTACAGCTTATTCGATTGGATGAACGGCTCGTTTAAATTTTATGACGTGGTCGAGATCGAATCGATTGATTTTCCGTTGAAAATGTCCGTGGAAAAACTTATCTTAGAAGGCTCAAGACGCCAGGACGAATGGACTCAGATAGAGCCGCATGTCCCGCATCTCAATGTCCGGTTTCGATTTAGAGAGCAGAAAAACACCAGTCAATTTCCGAGCCTGGAATCTGAAGAGTGGAAAATTATGACAAATATTGACGGAAAGATCACAGCGGGCGAGTTGGCTCTGAAGCAAGGATTGAATAACTTTGTGACATGTAAAATATTATCCAATTTGGTTAGGAAAGGAATTGTGGAAGTTATCCCCGACTCTATTTAACTCCCCCTTAACCCCCTCATTTCCTGAAAGCGTTGGGAACTCCTATGTTTGAACAGCACGACTATCAACCGATAGTCCCATATACGTTTGATAATTTTGTCGTTGGAAATAGCAACCGATTTGCATTTGCCGCTTGTCGATCTGTGGCTCAATCTCCGGGTACGATTTACAATCCGATATTTATTCATGGAGGCGTTGGTTTGGGCAAGACCCATTTGCTGTGCGCTTTGGGCAATTACATCAGGGAGCATGACGAAGAGGCATCCGTGGTTTATGTCACAATCGACCGTCTGACAAAAGAATTGATGGTCGCTGTAGAAAACGGGAATTTGGATTCTTTCAATAATCAATTTCAAATGGTGGACTGTATTTTAATCGACGATATCGGATTTTTGAAAGAAAGGGAGGGTATTCAGCAGAAGATTGTTCATTTTTTCGATTTGCTGGTGTCGAGGAGAAAACAGATCGCATTAACTAGCGATCGACCGCCTCGGGAACTCAACACTCTATTGGAGCGGTTGCGCTCCCGATTTGAGGGAGGGCTGATCGTCGATATTCAGACTCCTGAATTTGAGACCCGCGTGGCAATTCTGCAGAAGAAGGCAGAAGCCATGCGCATCCAAGACATATCCGACGATGTGATCTATGCTATCGCGGACCACTTTCGAACAAATATTCGGGAATTGGAAGGTGCTCTCAATAAATTGATCGCCTATCGTTCGATGCTGAAAAAAAAAATTACTACCAATCATCTTCAAGATATTTTTCCAAATTTCAGCAGTTCCGAGGATGAGTTTCATCAGCCCGCTATCGACGATGGGGACGAAACGGTTCTTTTAAAAACACCTCGGCCCACAGAAAAATCTCAGGTCGGCGCGGATTTAACTGAATTTTTTGAAGATTTTGCCGACGGCGTCACAGCTCAGATCGCCAAGCGCGAACGGGAGATGGCGGAAAAGGAAAAGTTTCGCCGCAAAACATACATCTGGCAAATGAAAGGTTTTGTGACCGCCCGCCTGGAAAAGGCGATGGAAAAAGAGTTGGAAGAGATTCGGTCGGTATTCCAAGAGTATACGAAAGATGTTAACTATTTGATCGATATGCAAAAAAATATCGCTTGCATGGATAATGCCGAGGGATTCAACAGAGAACTTCGTGAGATCGAAGATATGCTCTTTGACCCAGATAGGATAAACGTAATCGAGAGCCGCCTGAACGAAATCCGCGTCCGCGTCGAAAGGCGGTTTAAATATTGGGAGACATTGCATAAAGATATTGATATCCGAGATTTTATCGTCAGCGACAGCAACCGATTGGCATTCACGATGACCGAGACGACTATCAAGTATCCTGCGCAACGCTTTAATCCCTTGTTTATTCATGGTCAGGAGGACACAGGCAAAACCTTTCTGCTTCATGCAATCGGCAACAAAGTTTTTCATAAACACCCACCCATGTATGTTTGTTATATTCACGCCAAAGATTTTATTTCCGGTCTGATCAAAGGGATCAAAGACGGGACTGTCTCCGAATTTATTCAATATTATCGAGACGCCGACTTCCTTATCTTTGACGACATCCACCTGCTGAGAGGGAAGGAACGCACGCAAGAAGAATTTTTTCATGTATTTAATTCGCTTATTGCAAACAACAAACAAATCGTTATATCCTCAAACCGCCCGCCCCAATATCTGCTGACATTTGACGAAAGATTGCGGTCTCGATTCAAAAGCGGGCTTGTTGTCGAGATTGGGACCATGGATCGAGAATCCAAAAAACAGGCTGTGCAATCATTGTTCAATCGGTGCAATTTGACGGTTTCCGCCGATTTGATCGGCAAAATTGTTGACAATACCTCCATGAATCTGAAAGAAGTCACTGATATTATTGAGCGGACATTGGTCGATTCGACTGCCAGCGGAAAAAAGGTGACCGAGGAAATGATCAAAAATTTGGTTCAAGAACAAGAAGAGGCGACACTCCCCAGAACAAAAATAGACGAGCGCTTCTCTTCCCAACGCGCCTCGAAGATATCGACAAGTGAGATTCAACGGAAGTTGATTTCAGATTGGCCCATTCAAGATGATTTGATCGAATGGGAATTCTAAGTCGTCTCCAACCCCCCTGTCACATCCCGCCGCGATTCCCCGAAGTATTTTCCGACTGTTCTTGTCAGCGAATCAATATCAGCGATTCGGTTTGCAACGTTTTATTTTCGTCGGTGTAGGCAAGCGATCCTATTTTTTTAGGTGATGATGAAGATGTACGGCTCAATATGGCATTCTGCGTTACGGGCTTACATGCGTATCACTACCGTTTTTTTATATCTGAAAACCGATCAACCGCCCTCGGTTTTTCTGGAAATATTGCTTAACAATTGCACGGAGCACTCATGGAAACCACATTTGATTTTCATTTTAACTCTACTCATATTTTTCCTATTCTACTTGTTTTATTGATCTCTCTTGGCATCGCCTGGTGGACCTACCGTAAGCCAAACCCGCCTATTGGCAATAGAATGAAATATTTCCTGTTGACTCTCAGAATGCTTACCTTGACCGCGGTTCTCCTCGCTCTGTTGGAGCCGCTTCTCAGCGTAATCACTCGTTATGTTGAGCCGCCGGTGATCGCCCTTCTCGTAGACAAGTCCAACAGTATAACTGTCTTGGATCAATATGATGATCTGGAGATCGTCCCCGCAGAGATGGACGTTTCGCGAGATTCTTTAATGTCGATTATCCTGTCTGGAAAAAATGGATTGCTCGAAAAGTTGGAAAAATCGGGAACCGTGAAACAATATCGATTTGCCAAAGATACAGAGCTGAAAACATCGCAGCCCTTCTCGATTTCTCGAAATGAGAGCAACCTGAGCCGAGCGTTACAAACCATTGATCAGGAACTTGTCGAGGAAAATTTGACCGCAATCGTTATGCTGACCGACGGTGTCACAAACGCGGGAGCCGATCCCAATCGTTTTGCCCGATCCAGTCGCGCGCCGATCTTCACTGTTGGGATCGGCGATCCGAATGAACGGAAAGATATTGCCATTTCAGGATTTCTGACCAATCAAACAGCGTATGTGGATAACGAGGTCCCGGTTGAGACGACTTTGCGCAGCAACGGGTTTGATAATCGCCAAATTTCTGTGCAGATCATTCAAGATCAAAAAGTTGTCGCGGAAGAGAACGTGATCTTAAAAGGGTCGTCAATGGAGCAAAAAGTCATGCTCCGATTTACACCGACAGAGCCTGGAGATCAGAAATACCGATTACGGATTCCAGTGCAAGAGGGAGAGCTGATCTCTCAGAATAACAACCGGGATTTTGTGGTCAAGGTGTTGAAAAGCAAGATTCAGGTGCTGCATATAGCGGGTCGTCCTTCTTACGACTACAGCTTTTTACAGAGAACTTTTGAGCGCGATCCCAATGTGGAGCCAACCGGATTGGTGATGAGAAAAAACGGTAACTTTTATCCCTATAAAACAGCCCGCGAGGGAAATAAGGCACTGACGGCTCGGTTGCCTCAGACTCAAGACGAGCTTTTTAAGTACGACCTGGTTATTCTTGCGGATATTCACCGTCGCCATCTGGGCGAATCGCTGGAACGGCTATTGGTTGAATTTGTGCGGGATCGAGGCGGCGCGTTGTTGATGCTTGGAGGGGATCACAGTTTTCAGGGAGGAAATTATTATCAATCGCCGATCTCCGAACTGCTGCCTGTCACGCTTGCTGCAACAACAGGTTCCATGAAAAAAGGCGCATTCCCGATTCAACTCACGAATCAGGGAAATCGTCATGCGCTACTGATGTTGGAGGATAACCCGGAACCAGACGCGCGTATCTGGCAGCGATTGCCTCCGCTAAACGGGTATAACCAGGTCAAAGGCGTAAAAACCGGAGCCGAGTTGCTGGCAACGGTGGAAGGAAATCAGCTTACGCCTTTATTGACCCTGAGTCGTTCAGGGAAGGGCAAAACCATGGCGTTTGCCGCGACAGGATATTGGCAGTGGAATTTTAAGATGGTGGGCGTTTCCGGGACCGCGGAATATTCCGATCGATTCTGGAGCAATGTGATCCGCTGGCTGGTCTCCAGAGAGGGGATCAACCAGGTAAATTTGGCGACTGATCGGAAGGTCTATCGGAATGGCGAGACCGTCAACTTTTCTTGTCAAGTGTATGATCAACGATTCGAGCCGCAAACAGAGGCTGACGTTGTCTTGACTATTTCCAAAAAAGGATCGGATGAGATTCTGCATGAGTCGAATATGATTGATCGGGAAGAGGGACGCTATCTCGGTCAATCTGATAATCTGATGCCGGGGGATTATACCGCTGAGGTCACGGCGCAAAAAGGTGAGGCAAAATTCGGCTCGGACCGTCAATCTTTCACTGTGAGCGAATATAGCCTTGAGTACGAAAATACACAAATGAACGAAACATTATTGAAGCAAATTGCTCAAAATAGCGATGGAAAATATTTTACTCCAAACAGAGTCGGCGAACTGCCGGAACATCTGATTCTGTCAGAGCGGATGAAAGAGAGCGGGCGAGATATTGTCTTGTGGGATCACCCGGGATTTTTTCTGCTGGTCATGCTTCTTTTGGGGATAGAATGGACGCTTCGCAAACGTCGAGGATTGGCTTAAAACGGAGGTCTTTTATTTATGGCACGTCTACTTCTTACTGTGGGAGTCATCCCAGCCCGCTACGATTCGATTCGTTTCCCTGGCAAAATTCTCGCGCCGATTTCTGGCAAACCAATGATTCAGCATGTGTATGAACGCGCGCGTCAGGCAAAATTGTTGCATAGCGTGGTTGTCGCCACGGATGATCAGCGGATCATGGACGTTGTGCACGATTTTGGCGGACATGCGATTATGACGGCACGGTATCACAGAAACGGCACAGATCGGATCGCCGAGGTACTGCGTACACGCAAAGAAGATATCGCAGTGAATATCCAGGGCGACGAGCCGCTGATTGACCCCGAGTCTATCGACGAAGCGATCCGTCCTTTTTACCAATTTTACCGATTTCACGGATTTCACGGTCTGCAAGCAACGACGTTGGCGACTGACTTTGCCGATCACGAGGAGTGGCAAGACCCAAATATGGTCAAAGTGCTTTGCGATGATCTGGGCTATGCCCTCTATTTTTCCAGAGCACCCATTCCCTACTCGAAAAAAACAGGCTCGAAAATATTGGCAAAAAAACATATCGGATTATACGCGTATCGGCGTAAGTTTTTGCTGCAACTGACAGAACTGCCGCCCCATCCGCTGGAGATCTCGGAAAACCTGGAGCAGTTGCGGATATTGGGTATGGGAGAACGCATTCTAATCGTTTTTACAAAAAACAAAAGTATCGGCGTGGATGTGCCTTCTGATGTGGAAAAGGTGGAAAAAGCAATCCGCAGATTTCAAAAATATCGCAAACTCAATTCTTTTGGTTCATAAAGAGCGGTCTCGCGCAGTCGAAAAGCCGAAGTTGATAGCACCGAGACTCTCTTCTGTTGTATTCTCCCGCCAAACGGGCGGCGTGATAGCGATTCCCTGAGTAATAACGCCAAAAAAGATATCGCCCAGTCATAAACGCCCCTGCATATTTTTCATCCATGACGAATCGGACGGTTTGATACCCGACTAAAGAGTTGAGAATAAACGCGTTCAGTCCGTTCCGATAATCTCCGGCATATATCTGACCGCTTCCCGGGACGCATGTGGACAACCAACCTGCCAGCGCGGGAGATCGAGTCCGGGGCTGTTGATCGAGTATTTCCAATAAATTTTTTTGAATTTCGGTCTCAAGAGCGTCTGCTGGACGAAATTTTTCGAGCGACTCGACCGCGCGAGACCACTCTCCTTTTTGCGCCTGCAAAAGGAAAGTCAATAAGAGGGATTTATTTCGCGTGGGTGAGTCCGCGGCTTCATTCGTCATCTCTCTCAGCGTTGTTTCGGCGAGATCGTCATGGTGAAATTCGATATACCACAGGCAAAGGCGCAAGGTGCGTCGATCTCTTTTTCCGACGTCTCGACAGATCTGGATACTCTCGCGGCAGGCGCGTATAGCCTCTTCCATATTGTTGATCTGGCGATAAGATTGCGCCAGCTTGAAAAGTGTCAGGGAGCGTTCGGAATCCGGCTGCGTATGAAAAAAAAGATAACGCTTATACTCTGTGATAGCAGTCTGATACGCGCCATATTGAGCCGATGAGTCCGCTATTGCAAGCGCAGGATCGACAGACAAAGCATGACCCGCGTCCATGAAGATGATGAAAAAAGCAAAAAGCGCGGCGATCTTAATCCAAATATATCCGAATAACAGTCTCAATTTTCACATCCATTATGTCTCGGCGACGCTGGTTATAAATTTTTGCCCCGACGTAAGAGCCGTAGATATTTCCGCCGTAAAAAAATAATCCCAATCCGCCGTAAAACCATCCGCTGGTAGACTCAACGCCATTTTTATCAAACTCGACATAGCCGCGCCAAGCAGTCGCGGCGGTCGCTAACAACGAAATGAGAGCGTCGCTCTTTCGACCAAGATAGAGTTTGCCCGCGCCCGGAACCATCACGGCGAGCAATCCGGCGGTTAGCCGCGATTTTTTGGGAACTCGCTCGCCCATGTTTGCGAGATTGATAAATTCTTGTGCCCAACGGTCTTGGGGATCTGCCTGGTCGAAAAAAGCTCTCGCCTCTTTCCATCGACGCTCCTTCAGACGTTGCGCGCCTTGTAGGATCATCATCGTATCATCCACGCAAAACATCTCGGGAGTTCGCGATGAAATCCAGTTGTCAAATTCTCCGAATCGATCGGCTTGGAAAAGAAGTTTGGACTTCCGGCGATACCAGAAGCAGTCTGTCGAGAGCAAAGAATCGGGTAGAAACTGTAGCGACGTCAACGCGTTATCAAAGCGATCCGTTTTTTCGTAACAGCGGATCAATTTATTGCAGACCGATACAGCGGGCGAGTCGGGATAGGCGATCAGAAATCGGGTATATTCTCCCACCGCGGATTCGTAGTCTTTTTGTTGAAAGAGATAATCCGCAAATCGGATCAGATTTGGCGCGGAATAGTAGTCCACAGGAGAATTATTTAAAACCCCTGGCTGAGAATCCGCGCTTGTCAGAAGCAAAATAAGCGTCGCTGGCATGAAGAGCGAAATGATACGCAGATAAAAAAAGTATCGTTGTTCATTATTTTTCATGAGACGACTTTCCTTGAAATAAAAGATTGGGCGTTCACTCGATATGATCATAGAAGCGGACTCTGTCCAGAAGACGAGATGTTTTCGGGTCAAAGGGATAATGACCGTATGCCCCAGCGTGACACCGTTGCAGCCGATCCGAGGTCAACAGCACCGCCTTGATCGGGGAGTATTGATGAAAGCACCCCGCGGAAAAATGGGAACAACTGGGCGAGAAAACGCATGAAGGTTTATCTTGCGAGGAGATAAAAAGCTGATAAAATCGTATCATTCCCTTTGCCAGATAGCCAACTTCCGTCGGCGCGCTTGACGCTGATATATAAAAAGCGGATAATGAATCCGGGGCTGGATTTTTTGGTTCCTTCCGCGATTCTCGCGAATCGGAATCCTGGACGCGCCGGTAGACCACAGTAAATATGTCGCTTGACTCGTCCGCGTATGAGACAGTTGCCAGGGAAAGCTCGAATAGTAGAAAAAGGATCGCCGCTTTTTTCATCAGAAAATTTGATCTTTATACTTTATTTGAAATATCAAAATAAAAAATATACGCAACGGAACTTTGCCCGTTGCGTATCGATAATTTCTGGAAATCAATCGTAGTATTCCAGCCCAAGATGGGTGATCAAAGTCTCGCCTCGCAGATGGCGCAAGGTGTTTTTCAACTTCATCAATTGGATGAACAGGTCATGCTCCGGATAAATTTCCGGCGCGCACATAGGGCTTTTGAAATAGAAACTGAGCCACTCTTGAGTTCCACGCATCCCCGAACGGTGCGCCAGATCGGTGAAAAGTGCCAGGTCCAGAACAATGGGCGCAGCCAGGATACTGTCCCGACAGAGGAAGTCGATTTTGATCTGCATCGGATAGCCCAACCAGCCAAAAATGTCGATATTGTCCCATCCTTCTTTGTTGTCGCCTCTCGGCGGATAATAGTTGATCCTCACTTTATGATAGAGGTCTTTGTATAAATCCGGATAAAGTTTAGGCTGCAGGATGTATTCCAGCGCTCCCAATTTGCTCTCCTCTTTGGTCTTGAAAGACTCGGGATCATCCAGCACTTCCCCATCCCGATTGCCGAGAATATTTGTGGAAAACCAGCCGTTTAGACCGATCAATCGGGCTTTGAATCCGGGCGCAAGGATCGTCTTCATCAAGGTCTGTCCGGTCTTAAAATCTTTGCCCCCAATGGGAACATTTCGGTCAATCGATAATTGCGCAAGCGCAGGTATGTCAACGGTTAGGTTAGGAGCACCGTTCATAAAAGGCACGTTCTCCATCAAAGCCGCGTACGCGTAGACCATGCTGGGAGATATGTCGGGGCTGTTGTCCCGCATCCCTTGCTCAAACGATTCTATTGTCTCGTGGACGCCGCTCTTTTTCATAAAAATTTCTGTGCTGGCGCACCAAATCAAAACCAATCGATCTAAATCGTTATCCGATTTAAAACAGCGCATGTCCTCTCGCAGAAGCTCCGCAAGCTCCATCTTATTTGCGCCGCTCTTGACGTTGGGACCGTCCAATTTTTTGACATAATTCTTATCAAACACCGCTTTCATTGGTCGAATCGCGTTCAGTTCGGATCGGATCGGATCCAAATGTTCGTGAGATAGCACGCCCGCGTTGAGACTCGCCTCATAGACCGTATCCTCAAATATGTCCCACCCGCCGAAGACCAGATCATCCAACTCTGCTAACGGCACAAATTCTTTGATGCTGGGGGAGCGATTCTCTGTCCGTTTTCCCAGCCGAATAGTTCCCATTTGGGTCAGACTGCCGATCGGCTTGGCAAGCCCTTTACGCACATTCATGACTCCCGCGATAAACGTGGTCGCAACAGCCCCCAATCCCGGAATCAAGATACCCAATTTCCCTTTCGGTTTCTTTATTTCACACATGACGTTCTCCTCTTTCCATATTAGAATATCGTCTAATCAATATCAGTTCAGTTAATATCAGCCGATTTGCTCTCTTTTCCCGGCGGATATGAAGTTTCTTTTACTGCCAAGATAATATTAAATTCCAACTTAGCCTGAATAATTTCCCCCGAGACCAAATATCACAAAAAAGGGAATAAGAACTCACAGCATAAGAATAGGATATAGTAAACGGGATTGTCAAGGCAAAAAATAGCAATGTATAAGTTGCGCCAATTTTTTTAAAACCCTTAGGGTTTTTGTAAAGTTCGTAAGTATATTTTTTATGCGCTTAGATGAAATTATAATTGACAGGCCAGGCTAAGCCGCGTATCTTGATCCCTCTTGAAGTTGGAAACAGGTTCATTTTTCAGAATTTTCAGAAAAAAGGGGGGGTGATGCAGATGTGCCGTTTATTTTTTTCAGCGTTTATTTTTTTCAGTGCCTTTTGGCCAAAAGGTCTCCCTATTTCCCACCCTATGTCAAATCGACAGCTCATTAGTGCTATTTTTAATATATAGATTAATATTATAGAAAGGAGAAGGAAATGTTCATAAGAGACGTCAGATTCATAATCATTTCATCTTTGGTTATATTGGGCATGAATACCATGGCTCTCCAAGCCGATCCTGTCTGGGAAAAAATCAACCAACCAATTGGCTCCTATAGTTTCATGGATATAGCTTTTAGTCCCCATGATCCCAACTCAATGCTGGTTTGCGGTCCTTTTGGGATATATAGCACAGAGGACGATGGCGAAAGCTGGACTTTTTTGCCTCTGACCTCTGAACCGCAAGCAAGTCGAAATGTCACTTCAATCGCTATCTCGCCGGAGAACCCAGATATTATATTGGCGGGCTTAACGACCAATAGTGAGTCCACATTGCGGCGCAGTTCCGACGGTGGCCAAACCTGGACGGAAATCAGCGCGTTCCAGGGAGTAAACTATGCCCAAGACATACTATTTTGTGATAACGGAAATGCTTGGGTCGCGGCAAATTTTGGTCTAATGCATAGCAGCGACCAGGGTCTCAATTGGCAACGTATCGAACAAACGGAATTAGTTTCTTTCCAACGAATCATCCAATTAGATAGTGCCGGCGATAGCTTGGTCGCCGTTTCGCTGGTAGCTTCTTTCAGCGATCTCGATTTGGTCATATTCAGCAGTGACGGCGGAACCACTTGGCAGGAGCGCATCACCGGTTTACCATATCCGTTAAATGCCACGGACATCACCGTAAGCCGCGCGGATCCCGCTTTTTGGTATATGAGCGCAACCGGTTTTTTCCCGGAGAACCCTGAGGAGACCGGCATTTTTAAAACCACGGATTATGGCCAAAATTGGGTTCGATGCGACAATGGATTATCCCAACCAGCCTTTTCACGTGCTATTTTGGCTTCCCCGCTTGATCCCGACCATGTGTTGCTCTCATCTATCGATTATGAGCATGGGCTGTTTGAGACCACGGATGGCGGAGAATCATGGCAGCCTCGACAGACCCTGCCTGGAATGACGTATCCAACTGTGATGGCTTATGCGCCAGATTCCCCGCACACAATCTGGATAGGCAATAAAGCATACACATTGTATAGAACCACAGATAGCGGTCAGACCTGGAACAGCCGTTGCCAAGGGATTGTGGGAGGCTATTTTTATAATATCGGCGGAAACTCTTCGCATCTTTACGCAGGTCCCATGCCGTCCCATTCCACGGATAACGGCAATACCTGGCAGATCAGTAACGCTTTTGACCCATGGATGTTTCAGACCGTTTCTTTGGTAAATCCCTTAAACTCAGGAACGGTGTATCAGGGCGGCTATACGTGGTTTTTTGATGAAATAATGCCCCAACCTGAGCTTTTTGTCACTTATGATTCAGGCCAAAACTGGATTTCTCGATCCGCCGGCATCGAACCCAATTATGCGCCGCGGCTTTTTTGTATCAGCCCAGCAGACACCGGTAGGGTCTATCTTTATGCCGTGGATGAGACAACCCGGCGAGATGGTAAACTGTATATGTATGATGCAGAAAACGAGGCGTGGGAAGAGCTATCCATACCGACAAATTACTTTAAATATCTGACGGTTCATCCGACCGATCCCGACATACTGTTGGCAACAGGCTATGAGGGCGGGTTGCTTTATTACAGCGATAATGGCGGTAACTCCTGGCACATGTCTGATGGGGTATCAGTTGGCGAAAGAGGATGGTTTGTGACAATCGACCCGTCGGATGGGAACACTTTTTATGCTATGGGTGACGCGGGACTATATCGTAGTCAAGATCAAGGCGTTTCGTGGCAGCAAACCGGGGAGGGCTTGCCGATTGCTTTATGCTACAATATAACGATTAATCCACTTCAGCCCAATCAGATGTTTGCTTCTATAAAAAATTTTGGCGTTTACTGGAGCTACGATTATGGCGATACCTGGCAACCGCTTCATGAAGGATTGGGGACATGGATGATCCTGACCCTTTTCATAGAACAGGATTCCAACACCCTCTTTGCCGGCACATATTATGATGGCATCTATCGCTTGGATATGAACACTCTCGGCGTCGAAAATGACCCGCAGATCACTTTTCTCCCAGCTTTACAGCCCAACTT
>NBMB01000024.1 GCA_002084765.1 Candidatus Cloacimonetes bacterium 4572_55
ATTTCTGGAGAGTTCTCCAAATATCGAATTGATGATAACTTTTTGGGAACTATCAAACCGAATCGACCTGAATCTTGTAATATATCCCTTGATATATCTCCCATTAAAACCACCTCCTCAGGCAGAGTCAATCCGGTGGGGGAGGCGGTTCGCCCAATAGAGGCAATTTATCACTATCTTTTCCTCCGGTAATCGCTAATCCGGTGGCAACCGCGCTGCCCAGAATGACCGGGCCGACAAGATACCATATCCATTTTTTACTGCGGGCGTTTTCCAGATTCACTTCCAGTCGATTAATGGTGGTAGGCTCGATGTACAACGATTTTTCCATATTTTGAAAATGATCCTTTTTAAATTTAAAAAAGTGCAGACCTGGATCAATATCTTTTACCGTGATCGGAGTGCGACCTACCAATTGGTCATCCACATAGACTTCCGCTCCTTCTGGCTGGGATGTAACTCGAATCGTATTGAGCATCTCCTTTTTGATCTCTGATAAAAAGCGCGTCAGATCGGAATCCTCCTCATCTGAGACAAAGTCAGGCTCCAAGATATAAAGATGCCGAGCCGCGTCTTCAGCCGAGATCGGTCGTTCTTGATAATAATACGCATAAACCAGGAATTTGTAGGCTTTTACGCGATCAGACGTCGAGATTTTATCATCTTCAAAAGCCCTGTTTAGAAGCATAATGGCTTTCTCGTAGCTTTTTTCATAATAAGCTGTTATGCCTTCAGACACATTGCTTGCAAAAATCGGCGCAGGTCTGGAAAAGCTCATTATAAGAAAAAATATTAGCATAAATTGGCAGACCGAATGCGCCCTTGTTCTCTTTAATTTCATACCAATTCCTTATTGACGTTATGACAGTAACGTCACATTAACAAAATTAAGACTCCAAAGTTAAGATCAATCGGATGATTTTTCATCATTTTCAAAACTTACAAGAAACAACGACGAAATGCAAGTAAAATCAACCGAGATCAATCGATGATAATCCTATCCCGCATTTTTTGTTCGAAGTCGATCCTTTTGCCTCTCGTTTTTTGTAGCGTTTGGGAGTTGAAAGAGCTACCTGCGTGAAGGATTTCGATAAAAATATTTTTTTTTGTCAGATTCGAAAAAAAATAAAAAGTATTGCCTAATGCTTCCTGAATGAGCATACTTAGAGAGTATGATGCCAAACGGTTGTCACACACACTTACCACCTGACGAGGTCTATATTATGCATCGAAAATATCGAGTTCTAATCCTTTTTTTTCTATCAATTTTTTTTCTTTTTTCAGAAGCAGGGGCGAATCCTCCGTTGCGATCGGAATCTCCTTTGTTCGAAGCTGGATCTGTCTGCATTAAGCTCACTCCATCCGCGGCAAATCGATTACAAACAAAAATGGATATTCTGGCGGGTCAAAAGTACCAAGTCGTCCGTTTCGGAATAGCCTCGCTCGATGATAAAGCCCAGCGACTTTCTGTCCTTTCTATTTCCCCAAGGTTTCTCTATCATCTTCAGCCTGAGCGGATTTCTGGAGCTGACTTACCAGATATTTCCCGCATATATAGGCTTAGGTTTTCACCGGAGATTGATCCGTTTCAGGCGGCACATTTTTTCAGCCGAGATCCTCATGTGGAATATGCCGAGCCGATTCCGATCGGTTACCCGTTGCTGATTCCGAACGATTCGCTCTATGTCGAGCAACAGCATCTGCCTCAGATCATGGCGGAGCAGGCGTGGGATATTCATCGAGGAGAAGAGGGAGAGGAGCCGGTTATTGTGGCGATTGTCGATTCCGGCGTGGAATGGACGCACCCGGATCTGGCGGACAATATCTGGCGCAATGAACAAGAGATACCGGATAACGGTGTGGACGACGATAACAACGGATATATCGACGACGTACGAGGTTGGGATTTTTTGGAAGATGACAACGATCCGGATGATCCTGACGGGCATGGCACGTTTACATCGGGAATTGCTTCGGCTTGCACGGATAATGGAATAGGCGTCGCGGCTGTGGGTTGGAATCTAAAAATTATGCCGGTGCGGGGATTTATGTATCAGGGTATTGTTTACGCGGCTGAGAACGGCGCGCATATCGTCAGTAACAGTTGGGGAACAGCCACATACTCTCAAGCTGGACAAGACGCTATAGATTACGCGACGGGGTTAGGCTCTATCGTAATCGCCTCCGCGGGGAATGGCGACACCGACGCGCTGCATTATCCGTCCGCTCACGCGCATGTTTTATCGGTCGCATCAGTGGATGAAAATGATTTCCGAGCACCCTATACCCACTATGGAATATCGATCGATCTCTGCGCTCCGGGTGGGGACGGCTCTCAAGGGCCAGGACCGGGTATTCTCAGCACAGCCGTGAACAGCAGTTACACGAGAGCCGACGGGACGTCTGCCGCCGCGCCGCTTGCCGCGGGCCTGTGCGGACTGATCAAATCCTACCGTCCTGAATGGAATCAAGAACGCGTTATCGCCCAACTCCAAGCCACATGCGATAATATCGATTCTCTGAATCCCGATTATGTCGGTATGCTGGGGAGCGGACGGATCAATGCCTACCGGGCACTTTCCGAGACATTTGACATCGCGCTATTTCCACTGCGCGTGCGTCTGGCTGATGTAGAAATCCATGACGACAACCAAAATGGACTGATCGAGCCGGGAGAAACCGCAGACTTGTCGATCACGCTGCAAAACTTTTCCTCCCCTTCTGGAGATCACGAATCGGATCAGGTCACTGCGTTTCTCAGTTCTGAAGACGAGAATGTCGAGATCATAACAGGCGAGTCTCAATTCATTTTAGCCTCTGACGATTTCACCCGTATCGAAAATGAATTTCGGATTAGCGTCCATCCTCAGGCGACTGCTCGACAAGTTCAGATGCGTCTCGATCTGCAAGCCGATCTCCCCATTCTCCACGGTGAGAGTCTTTCCTTCACCCTGTTTATCGGCACTGGGCGATTTCATCCAATCACGGAGAGTCCGGTTGCGGAAGCTGACAAAACCTCTTACGGAAATAATTGGATCGATTATGATAACGACGGGCTTGTCGATCTTTTTAACTCCAACGGTTCTTCATCCACAGAGGAGACAAGCGATCTCTATCGCAACAATGGCGACGGGACATTTATCGAAATTACGGATAACATCGCGGTGAGCGAGACCGGCTTATCCTATTGCAGCTCCTGGGCAGATTATGATAACGACGGCTTTATCGATCTGTTTATCTCCAACACAAGCCATCAGGACAACTATCTTTATCGTAATCTCGGAGGCGGGGATTTTCTAAAAATCGAAGAGGGCGAAATCGTTCAGGATGGCGCGAAATCTGACGGATGCAGTTGGGCGGACTATGATAACGACGGGTATGTCGATCTTTTTGTGGCGAATCTGAGCAACCAACACAACTTTCTCTATCATAACAACCAAAACGGCGAATTTCATCGTATGACAGATACGATCCTTTTTCCACAGGTCGGGGACGGCGGTAAATCCAATGGCTGCGCCTGGGCGGATTTTAACAACGACGGGTATGTCGATCTTTTTGTGGCAAACGCTTCAGACCAAGATAACCGGCTCTATTTGAATCAGATGGGGGAGCGTTTTATCTCGCTGGACACCAGCGAATATGATAACGACGGCGACTTGGACTTGTTTGTGACAAATGGAGCCGATCAAAATAATATGCTTTATATCAACCAAGGGGACTCGCTTTTTTTCCGACCCGAAGACGCGACGTCTTATCCGATGATCACGGATCAAGGTGCTTCTGGGGGCGCGGCTTGGGGCGATTATAATAATGACGGGTCCTTAGATTTATATGTGGCGAATCGCAACAATCAAAATAATTTTTTATATCGGAATAACGGAGACGGCTCGTTTCTCAAGATTACGGACGAGATCATTGTCAATACGACCGACTTTTCGGTCAGTTGCAGTTGGGCGGATTATGACCGAGACGGAAACCTCGATCTGTTTGTGGCGAACGGGGGACAAAACGCGCTTTATCGCAATCAGGGAACAGGCAATCATTGGGTGAATATTCGCTGTGTCGGAGTGACGTCGAACCGGTCCGCGATCGGGACAAAGGCGAGAATCAAAGCGGAAATCTATGGCGAATCCGTTTGGCAGATGCGAGAAATTTCCGCGCAGACCGGTTATGCTGGACAAAATAGCCTGCTGATTCACTTTGGTTTGGGAGACGCGAGCGTGATCGATTCGCTGCGGATTGAGTGGTCATCCGGAGCGGTCGATATTCATACGGAAATTTCTCGGAATCAATTTTTGACCGCTGTCGAAGGAGAGGATCAGCTCGCGGTGGAAAACGTGGCGACAGGTGAGAATCTCTCGCAATTGTTGGGAAATTATCCAAATCCCTTTGGAAATGGACAAGAAACGAGCGTCGGATACCAGATATCGGTTCCGGCTCGGGCCACGATGATCATCTACAATATTGCCGGTCAAGCGGTTCGGAAAATCAGCGAGCTGGACAAACCTGCCGGGTATCATACAATCCAATGGGACGGTTCGGATCAATTTGATAGACCGCTTGGTTCCGGCATCTATTTTTATCGGCTATCTCTTACCGCTGACGGGAAAAAAATTCAGCAAAAATCAGGTCGCATGGTTTTCATAAAATGAGAGAATAGAGAAATAAAATTCAAAATTTTATGCAAAAACGTGATTGACGCTTGACCTGTCAGCATGAATAGCGTATTTTTTTATGCTCCTATTTTGTAATTATTCAGTCGCTTCAGCCTCTATGCTGTACGCGAATAAAAAAGATTGGGTTATTTTTACTGGATTCATAGCTTTGTTCTTAAATATCTAAAAATATTAGCACTCATTCGTAGAGCCTGAGTAGTTACCCTATTTTTATGAATGATTAACGAACTATAATCGCTCCTCTGCGAAAGGACTCCGGGCAAATGACAAACGACTCCCCATTCGGCAAAGGAATCAAAAAAACCGATTTCGATCAATCAAATCAAGTCGAATCCCCTACGATTATAGCAAATAGCTTCCGTTTGAAAGTATTGGCTGTCACCGGCTTTTTGCTTGTTCTTTTTTATAGCCTGGGCTGGTTGTATATTTATTGGGGTGAAGCGTTTGATAAAGACATTTTGTCCAGCCTTTTCTTTTTGCATCTAATCGGTGCTATATACAGTATGGGCATCTCCTTTTTTGTGTTCCGTAAGCAAGCCCACCATATCTTTCGTTGGTTAGAGACCCTGAATAGGAACGAAGATCCAGAGCCGGAATTGACCAAAGCCGCGTGGGTTCAGAGCATCAATTTACCCTATCACTTTCCTAAAAAAGTGATGTTATGGGGAAGTCTACCCGTTTCTGTCATCATCCTTATATGGACATTCCGATCCTCACCGATAGAGACTGTGATTAATGTGGCGATCGGCGAATACATGGTCACAATCGGAAATCTGTTTATCTTTACAACTCTGATACTTCAATGGATGTTGAAGTCGGTTCGGGACAGTTTCCGCGCCTTTGCCTCTGACACGCAGCAATTTTTTTCTGAACGACTTAGCGTATATTATCCGATTTCCTTTAAGATTGGTTTCAGTTTTATCAGCATTATGTTGATCAATATGATTGCTATCGGCGGTTTTTCATATTTTACCGCGGCGCGGTTCATATCGAATTCGGCGCAATTGAATACGATTTTAGTCCGTCTGATTCTTTTTGTCACTCTTTCGATCCTTTTTTCTGGCTCCATCTCCTACCTGATCGCGATGATTTTGTCTTACAACATCGAGGTGGTGCGCTCAAAACTTAAGATAATAGCGGAAGAAGGCGGGGACCTGCATGACCGAGTTGTCATCATCACGGGCGATGAGATCGGTAAGATGACATTCTGGTTCAACCGATTTCTGGATCGGCTTCACGGGATGATCTCTTCAACAAAAGAAACCGTCTCCGAGGTATCGGAAGCGACTGATATGCTTTCCAGCGTCAACGAGCAAGTCGCAGACTCAATGGAATATATTACCATGAATGTGCAGCAAATATCGGAAGGCGCAGAAGAGCAGTCTAAGCAGATCGGGTCGATTGTTCAGAAGGCGCATCAATTTTCCGAATTGGCGCAGTTTGTCTCAGATGAAGCCAAGCAGGCGGAAAATTTTACGCAAAATATTGCCGACGCCTCTGCCAGAGGGCAAAAATCATCGCAAATCTCGCGTGAGCGGATGATCTCTCTGGTGCAAGTGACAGCCGAATCGGTCAAAGCGGTTCGGGATTTGATCCAAAAATCAAATGAGATCAAAAAATTTGTAAGCACCGTGCAGAATATCGCAAATCAGACAAATTTGTTGGCTCTCAATGCCGCTATCGAGGCGGCTCGCGCTGGAGAACATGGGCTCGGCTTTTCCGTTGTAGCCGAAGAGGTCAGAAAATTGGCTAAGGACTCGAATATCGCTCTGAAACAGATTTCTGATCGGGTGACGCAAATTCAAGAAGCAACCGACAGAGTGATCGCCTGGGTCACTCAAGTCGAGGAAGAGGTAGACTATGGGAGAGCTATGTTTGATTCGATGGGCGCGATTTTAGAGCAGATCAATCGACAGATACAACAAAATACAAACCGAATACAAGACATTGCTTCATCCAGTCAGACGCAACAAGATGAGGTTCTGCAATTGATCGAATCTCTATCCACTGTAGCCAAAATCGCGGAAGTGAACGACTCCAGTTCGCATTCTGCCGCCGCGACAATCCAAGAGCAGATGGCGTCTATTAGCGAGATGGCGACGCATCACCAAAATTTGCGCCACTTGGTGGGAGAACTGCGCTCTTTGGTCACTCGCTTTAACGTCTAAATTATTTTTCTTTATCTACAGCATTGGCAGATTTGTCATACGTATTCCCACGCTGGTAAAAAAAATCTACGGTGGGCGAGATAGAAAAAAATGGAAAAAAAAACGAAATACCTCACGGATTCAGAGAAAAATTTTCAATATTTCATGACGCTTGTGGGAAAGTATCAATATCAAGATATCACCAAAGCCATAAAGTACGCAAAACAAGCCTTTGATATAGCCGAATCTTCCGGGGAGATCAAGTTTGCCGCTCAAGCTCGATTGACCTTATGCACACTCTACTTTTTCCAATCAAAATTTGACATCGCCTTCTCTTTTGCCCAACAGGCTCTTGACCTGTCCGAGCAGCTTTCGAACTTGGGTGGACAGGCGAGCGCGCTCAATATTTTGAGCGGAATCAATTGGCATTTTGGCAATTATGAACTCTCTCTGCAACTTCTGCAAAAATGTCTGACAGCTCAGCGTCAAGGTAAGGATGAGCAGGGCGCGTCCCAAAGTTTGATGAACATGGGCAATATCTATAAAGCACTAAATCGAGATCAAGAAGCCCTGGATTGTTATCAACAGAGCTTGGATCAATTTAGAACTCTCAATTTGACTCAATCGATTCCCACAGTGTTGTTAAATATCAGTATGGTCTATGTTAAGGTCGAAAATTTTTCTAAGGCGATTTCTACTCTGCTGAAGGGTCTGGATGTTTTAAAAAAAGTTGCAGATGAAAAAACCAAAGCGAGTATTTTAAGAGTATTGAGTCAAGTTTATATGAAGGTCGGGGATGTGCGCGAGGCTAAGGGTCTTCTCAACCAAAGTTTGAGTATTTGTAAAAGTATGGACGACGAAGTAGGTATCGCCAACTGTCTGGAAGAGTTTGGCAATATCTCTCTGCAGAGCGGTAACCCTCTTGCTGCGGTTGATTTCTATTTTCATGCTCTCAAAATCTTTGAGCTCAGCAGTGTGAAGGCTCAGACCGCCAATGTGCATAAGTTGCTCTCGGACGCTTACGAAAAATCAGGAGAATTCAAAAAAGCACTTAAGCATTTCCGCCATTATCATAAGATGGATAGAGACCTGTTCAACGAGGAGTCGGATCGGAAATTGAAAAACGCTATTGTGAGTTATCAGGTGGAAACCGCTCAAAAAGAGACAGAATCCTACCGACTTGAGAACATTCGCCTGGAGAAAGAACTGAGTCTGATTGATAAGACCCAATCGAAGTCGCCATAAAAAAAATCGAGCTGAATTCTTTGATTTTTAAACGCGCAAAAGGGAGGGTAGATCACCCCCCCTTTTTTTTAGTCTTTCTTCGTATCCGCCAAAAAAATTTCCTGAGAAATCAGAGAAATCTGCGGATCACTCTCTCTCCTGTTCCCATTCCAGCGAGTGATGGTGCTTAAACTCTTCTTCCGTAATTTTACCGTGAATTTTAGTGAAGCTCATCGGGTATTTTTCCGGATGGAGCATGACAAAAAATCCGTGCCAGATAAGGATTGCCAGCGTTGCCAGCCACGCCTCATAATAATGAATCATTTCGCATACTTCAAACATCCAAGACGGGAGAAAATTCATAAACAACTCCGGCATCCACAACACAAAACCGGTGATAGCCATGACCGCAGTCCCCCAAATTAATGCCAGATATTCTGCCTTTTCTGTATAATCGAACCGTCCAGATCGAGGGTGCTTTTTGCTTAAACGCAGATAAAACAGCATGTTTTGGATCGCGGCAGTGAGATCGTCGATGGTGGGACGCAACGCCCAGATATCTCGTCGTCCATTCTTATGCGCAACAAAATAAAGACACTGCGCCAGACCCGACGCTATGAGGATCACCGCAGAGATTCGATGCAGCGCGCCTCTGACGACCTCGCTCATACCGATAAACGTGAGAAATTCCACCCACATTGAATCTGGGAATTTGAGAGCAAAACCTGTTGCGGCCAGCATGGAAAAGCTCACAGCAAGCAGGATATGGTTCGTCACATCAATCATGGTGAAGCGCTTTATCATCCGCATCTTTTTCTCTTTGCGCCATTTTTCCACCACATAGTAGATGTAGATGATCAGATTATGAACAAGCATCCCGCCAATAGTCAGCGCGATCAGCCAATAATAGACCACCTTGACCATATACGCGATCGGGTTGCGCGTTTTTTGATTTTTGGGGTGCATGTCGATCTGGATAAAACTGGTCGATATTTTATCATGACATTTCCCGCAAGTTTTTTTCAAATTATCGGGATGTACGCTGGATAAGGAATCAAGCGAGGAACGGATGCCATGCATCTCGTGGCAACTGACACAGTTCGCCGCATCCGGCGACCCTTTCATCACAGCCAACCCATGGTATGTTTGTTTATAAGAATTAAACCGCTCCGCGTCCAGTCCGAAGCGATTCATCATGGTTTCGTTGGAATGACATTTCGAGCACAACTCCGATGAGACGGACAAACCGTGGGTCGCTGAGCCATTTTTTTTCGGCGAGGCGATCAAATGCTCTCCGTGACAATCGTTGCATACCGGGGATTGATAAAAGCCTCTTGTGACCGCCTTCCAATGATTGCTGGTCAGGAACTCGTCCCGCTCTTCCTCGTGGCATTTTCCGCACGTATAGGGGAGTTCCAATTTTCCAAAACTGGATTCTGGATTAAGAGGCAACAAGATTTTGTGGCTCCCGTGGCAATCCACACAGGTGGCGGCTTGCGAGTCCGGATCGGACTTCAGCTTTTGGCCGTGAACGCTTTGTTCATAGCTTTTCACTGGGTCCATCCTGCGACGACCAAAAAGATCACGCATTTCCGGTCTGGAATGACACTTGCCACATGTTTTCGACAAATGTTGGCGATTGACTTGAGACCCGATATCCTCCCCAGAAAGAATGTGATGTGCGCCATGACAATCTTGACATTTTGCAGAAAAGGGAACGTCCTTTTCGATCCCCCCCTCCCCATGCACGCTCATTTGATACTCCTCTTGGATATCGTCGTGGCACGAGCTGCAATCCGCAGGGAGCAGATGTTCATCATGAGGAAGTTCCTCAATATCGCTGTGACAATCGATGCACTCCAGCCCGTCGTGGATCGAATTCGCCAGAATTTCCACATCGACGTGCATTGAAATTTCCTCTTGTTCGACTGTCCTGGTCAAATCTTCGTCAATATGGCAATCCATGCAATCTTCATTTGACTGAGCAAATAGATTGGCAGATACAAGAAATAGCACTAAAAATATAATCCGTTTCAAGTTTTTTTTCCTTTCTTAAACGCGTCTCTTAAACACGGCAACTCAATTGTTTGGTCTTCCAAATTATTCTGGATGACACAACTCGCAATCCTCTTCTACATCAAACGCGGCTTCTCCATCATGACAAAAGCCGCATGATTTTTTCGTGTGCATCGCCTCTCCGCCGATATTGACTCGCCGCAGAGGATCCAGTTTGTAAGAATATCGATCCGGATGGCACGGGGCGCAGCCAGGTTCATCTAACATATAGATGTGATTTTCGTGGCTGAAAGTGACTGGAGCCGGGCTATCTTCACTTTCTGAAAAAACAATATCTCCAGGCAAATTTTTAAATTCCGGGTCTGAAATTGGATCAACCGAGCGGACAATATCGACTTGACCGGTTGGTTTATGCGCGGCTTCATGCTTTCCCGCAAAGCTATATACGACAAATCCGATCAGCATAAGAGACCACAGCGGAACCATAAATTTCCAAGAGATACCTGTTTCAAGTCCGCCCTTTGCGTCGTCCATCTCCTCTTCGGGGAAAACATCCAGATAGCGTACCGCAAGAGAGAATAGGGTGAAAGCAACCACTATAAAGCTGAAAGTAATCGACAGCTCCATCCAGGTGGGAAAGTACGTTTCCGAATGAATCATACCGGTAATCGAGACGTTTAAGCGGTTCAATATAAAACCGATAATCACGAGTAGTGCGGAAAAAAACAAGCCTATCCGATTTTCTCTCACTTTGGAGATGGAAAATAGAATGATCGGCAATACCATCCCTATTCCGATCTCGCCCCAAAACAGAGTGCTTTGTCGGGTGAATTGAAATGCATATTTTAGGCTGTCCCGAAGGATCAGGTTTTGAAATCTCAAAACAAAGTAGATTCCCAAAATAACAACCAGCAGCTTCCCCAATCCGGTTAAGATATTTAATTCCAACCGTTTACCGAACGCACGATAGCTCAGGAACGACTCGAAAATAGTCATTGCCAACCCGGTGGTGATCGCTGATATGAAAAAGAAAACCGGCAGCATCGGCGTATACCACAATGGATGCAATTTTTCCGGCACAATGACATAGACTGTGCCAAGAGAAGATTGGTGCAGTGTGGAAAGCAAGACGCCGGCGATCACCAGCGGCAGATAGATTTTACGAATAAGTTTGAGAGGTACGTTAAGGTTCAGTTTCTCAAAAATTAACGGGCTGAACTCCAGTGCCAGCACAGTATTATACAACATCACACACCAGGAAACCTCGAACATGACCGAATGGGGATTCCAATGAACCATCGGGTGCCAAATACGGTGCGATTGACCGATATCGAGGAAGATCGCCGCGCCGACCAATATATATCCAAAAAAAGCTGTCAACAACGACGGGCGAGATATTGGCTCATACTTCTCGATATTGAAGACATGGACAATCGCGGAGATCGTGAATCCTCCAGCAGCTAAGCCCACGCCGACCAATACGTCGAACCCGATCCATAATCCCCAGGGGAATTTGTCGGACAGGTCGGTTGCCTCGCCCAATCCTTGTACATATCGGATGATGAAAGAATAGAATCCCGCGGCAAGAATGAGAGCCGCGATAGCACGCCAAAACGTCAATCGTGGAATTTTATTTTTCATGATTCGACTTTCCTCCATCTTGATGTAAACTTTCTTGTTCCACTTGTATTCGTCGGTTAATGATCCACCAAATGCCAAACAACGTTACGGCTCCGGTTGTAACCACGTTTGGGATATGGGTCAGAATCCTCCAGGTCAGTTTGGGATATGTCTGATCCTTCATCAGATCTTTGAAGCCCAATTTCTCAAAAGGCACGTCTGTCAGATAGAGAACTGAGGCACCGCCCGCTTCGCGCTCGCCGTATATGTGATCCACATAACGGTCGGGAAACTCTTTAATGCGCTCTCGAGCGACCTCGATCAACTCTTCTTTTCCCCCGAATATCGTGGCACCAGTTGGACAAACCGAGGTGCATGCGGGCTCTTTTCCATCTTCCAGCCGTTTTTCGTAGCACAGAATACATTTTTGCATATAGGGCAGCGTCTTATCCCATTGATATTTTGGTATTTCAAACGGACACGCCATGAGGCAATATCGACAGCCAAAACAGATATCCGGCGCGTACGTAACCGCTCCAGAAGCCGTTTTTGTCAGTGCGCCAACCGGACAGACCGATACGCAGGCTGGGTCGTCGCAGTGCATACACTGGTGCCGAATATTGACGCCGTTCCGTCGCTCGATAGTTGTCCAAGTATATGCGGACAACTGCTTATTACCGTTATCGTTACGAGGCAGATTGTTAATCTCTTTACAGGCATAAACGCATGCCTCGCATCCAATACACTTGGTAAGGTCAGTCAAAATTGCATAACTGTTCATGATATTAGCCGCCTTTTTACCCTACATTATGAAAGAATGCGTTGCAAAACGCCTCTAATAATTTTTCGTTTGAATCTCTCTGCTCATTGATCCTTTTCACAATCTCCATATATTTATCGACTTCTTTTTGATACCAGGACACTGCATCCACGCCGATGCGCATGTCTTGCAGGTCTTGAGATAGATTCGACGGCTCTATCGCGCAGACCCATCCAGCCCGATACGGGTCGATTTTTAGCGACTCGGTTTCAGTCAGTAGGTCGTTGTTGACCGATATCGTTTTTCCCCCGACCGGCGAAGGTGCCACGATTCTATGAGTACCTTTCTTGATCGTGAAAAGTGGATCGCCTTTTTTGATCCGGCGACCCTGCTTTGGCAATTCGATAGCGTCTATGGACCCGATAATTTTCTGCGTGAAGTCGTCGATCCCCACACGAATTGAACCGTCCGCTTCGATATGCACCCAGGAGTGCTTTGACGATATAAATGTTCCGGCTGGCACATTGAATTCATGCTTTGATGTAGAAACGCCGGAAGAGGGCGTTACCAGATGCGCCTTGGGTCGAATTTGTCGATCGATTCTGTCCTGTCGCAAAATCAGCGACTTATCGACAAACACAACCAATTCATCCTCGGTAAACGGTTTCTGGATATAGTCCATCGCGCCGTATTTCATGGTTTCTACCGCGGTCTCGATAGTGGCGTACCCCGTAATCACGATCACATCAACCTCTGGACAGAGATGCTTGACCGCCTTTGCCACTTCGACGCCGTCCATCTCTGGCATCTTGATGTCCGTAAAAACAAAATCGTAATCCGATGTTTTTAACAAAGTTAGTGCCTCTGAGCCTCTCTCAACCGTGTCGATGGAATACCCGGCCAACACCAGAATTTTACGAAAGCTGTCCAGGATGACTTCCTCGTCGTCAACCGCCAAAATGCGAGCCTTTGGATTATCCACTTCAACTCGCTTTAAGGTTTTCGCCTCGTCGGCAAAATCCAACATTAAGCCCTTATCCAAGGCTTGACGCCGCTCTTTACGGATGCGATTCTTATCCATTCGACGCATCACAATGCGAATAATCACATCCGCTGTAATAAAACTTACTATAAGAAAAACAATTACTAAGGCAACCATTGTCCGTCCTCCATAGATCGAACATAGATCAAAAAAGACAATTAAAAAAAAACGCATAACGCCTTGAAAAAAAGCGCGTATGCTCTACGATATGATCAAATTTTCCAACTCATTTTCCAAATCGTGCGGAATGATACGAAAAAGGCGCCCCTCAAAAAACGGATCAATAGAGATCAAATACCCGTCTTCCTCGAGGTTGCGGTTATAATCGATCACCTCTCCGCTTAGCGGCGACCAAACCGTATGCGCCAACTCATATTCCGTAAAAATTTTGACGCACGCGCTGCCTTGAAACACATCGTCCCCGATCCGAGGAAATTCAATTTTTTCGATCTCACCGACTGTCCGAGAGAAGGTCTCTCCGACCCCGATTGCCGCTGTGCCATCTGGCTCCAGTCTGGCCCAGGAATGGTTACCCAAAAAATAGAGACTTTCCGCACGGATTTTTTTCGACAAACATTTTGCCCATTGTTCAGCCAAATTGTCATCGTCTATGGAAAGTCGATAACGCAGCGATCGGGCTGAAACGCTCAGCAACTCATCAATATCAAAAGGCTTTGGCACAAAATCAAACGCGCCAATCTTCAATGAACGCACCGCGTTGTCAAGCGTGGCATAACCAGTCATCATAATAATCGGTAATTTTGGATACTGCTTCTTGACGATCTCAATCAGCTCAAATCCAGAAATATGAGGCAGCATTAAATCCGTCAAAATAATTTTGTATGTTTCGGTTTCGATCTTTTTGAGAGCGGATTCAGCGTCCAGAGCTATATCCACAGAAAGATCGTTCAAACTGAGAATTTTTCTGGCTGAGTCCAAGATCACTTGCTCATCGTCAATAGCCAATACATCGTATTCCATAAATTTCCGAGTCCTTATATTTCAGCGTATTTCAGCGTATTTCAGCGTATTTCAGCGTATTTCAGCGTATTTCAACGACTAACTTTTCTTTTCGATCGGCAAAACAATAGTGAAAGTCGTTCCTTTGCCAATTACGCTATCAACCGTTATTTTCCCTTTATGTTTTTCAATAATTCCCCACACCACCGCCAGTCCCAGACCCGTGCCTTTTTGTCCTTTTGTGCTGTAGAACGGCTCGAATATCGTGGTGAGTTTTTCTTGAGAAATACCGCACCCCGTATCCGACAGAACAATTTTGATCTGTTTGTCCTCTTTTATTGTGGCAATATATATGTCGCCTTTTTTAGTTTCGATAGCGTCCGACGCGTTCACAATCAGATTAATCATCACCTGTTGCATCTGATTGGCGTCGGCTCGGATCAACGGCAGATCGTCCGCCAGCTCTTTTTTCACCGTAACGTGATCGATTGACAATTGGTTATCTATAATAAGTAACGAGTGCAATATAATTTTATTAATGTTCACTTTTGTTTTTTTCGACGGAGCTTGACGGGCAAAATCGAGCAACCCCTTGACGATCTCTCGGCAGCGTTTTGTCTCACGCACAATGACCCGCAGATCTTCCTGTATTTTTGGATGATCTTTTGTCCGTTTTAGGAGAAAGCTGCTGTATGTCAATACGCCAGTCAGAGGGTTATTGATCTCATGCGCGACGCCAGCCGCCAGCCGCCCCAGGGACGCGAGTTTATCCTGTTGATATATATGCTGTCTGGCTTTTGATAAATTTTCTATCATCAAATTAAACGATTGAGCCAGATTTCCCAGCTCATCTTTTGAGTTGATTTTGATGCGGTGCATCATGTCGCCGGACGCGACCAAATTGGTCGCGTGTAAAAGTTGATACACGGGATCGCCGATCAATTTTCTGACAAAAAAGCCAATGACCAAACTCAAAAATGTAATCATCAATATAGTAATGATCACAATTCGAATCTGATTTGCCCGCACCATACGATCCGCGGCTTCTAAATTCACAGTAACGTCAAGAACGCCCAGAATTATCTGCGTTTCATTATGGGCATGACACGCGGCTTGCCAGCATCCTGTTTCATTATAGATTGGGTTGATAACGCCCAAATTTCGGAATCCGTCATCTGCCTCGAAAACGCGGGAGCGCTCCTCAATCGTGAGGCTCTCCAGAGGTTGCTCAGCTGTATGGCAGGCGTAACAGGCTTCAGCATCCATATCCACGGTTTTGTCGATTTCGTCGTGGTCGGAAGAATAGATAATGCCGCCTTCTTTATTAAATATCCGGACCTGGACAATCCCATTCTGCCGTCCGATTGTGTCGATAATGCGATGCACGTCGTCCCTGTGATTGTTCAGCATATCATATCTGACACTACTTTTTATTGTCTCGCTCAGTTGATACGCGCCCAGTTCCGCCTGAGCGATCAGACCGTCGCATTGTGGTTTGATGATCACAATCAAAAAAATGGCGATGGCGATTGCATTTACTATGCCGACGACAAGAATGAGCTTATAACCGATTTTGCTTCTGACCATGACGACCCCCACAAGTAAAAAGGGATTTCTCCGCTATACTGGAATATAAAAAATCCCAGAACAGTTACCTATCAAGGCAACCCGCGCTCGCAAAATATACAGGACGCTTTTCCTCTCAGCGAAAAAATCCCTCTTTCTCAATTTCCATACCCTTCTATCAAGATTGAAAGCCTCGGAAAGGTTAAAAGCACTTTCTGCCTTATAAAAATAATACGTAAATCACAGCGATCTGCGTTACGTCTTTTGCAGTGGAATCCAAATCAATTATGACACATCAAGCAAGTCACATCAGAATAGGCGCTGCTATGGCAAACCTGGCATGCGTCGAAGTCGTACTGCGCAGACCGACCATGCTGATTTCCAGCTGTCCAGCTCGGATTTAGATGATTCATAGGCTTGACCATTTCCATTTGATGACATTGGATACAAAACGCATATTCTTGGTGGCACGTCAAGCAATTTTCTTTATTAACTTTTGCGCGAATGCCATGCGTATGCTTATAGTTAAACGGATGCGCGTCGTGATCAATATTGTCGCCCTCGTGACAGGACTCGCAATAATAGCTTTGATGGCAATGGCTACACGCATCTGTGGAAAAGCTGATTCCCAAACCATGCGTTTGCTTCCAATTCAAGCCGTGATCCGCTGGTTTGAAAGAAAAATTGTCCTTATGACATGCGAGACAGCTCTTTTTCTCTTCCGAATAATCCGTCGGGGAGTGGCATGTTCCGCACGACTCCTTCTCTGGAAGGTGATATGGCATACCCGCGTATTCCTTCTCTTGAATACCGTCGTGGCATGTCAGGCAGTCGCCCTCTTCCGCGTGGGTTTTATGCGGAAAATCCACCCGATAATCGGCAATTTTTGGAAGTTGGCTGAGATCGTCCACATCGTCCTTTTCATGGCAGCCGTAACAGACTTCCATATCCGGGATAAGGTAATCCGCGCTTTTGTCGCTTGACATTACGTCGTCGTGGCAATCTTCGCACCCTACCTCCTGCCCAACGTGAATCTTATGCGAAAATTTTGGACTTTCTTGATTTTCCGCATAGACCTGAAAGCCGACCAAGGTTGCTAGTATTACTATGGAAAAAATTTTCTTCATTCTCTCATTCTCCAAATCGGATTCCAGTCTTACCAGATGTAGTGAATATGATTCAAAAAGCGATGATCATTCCGGTCGTCATCCCGATAATTCAACCAGTTGTTCAGGCATTGATACTCAGCGTCCATCCGAAAATGATCTGAGAATCGATAGCTCAGCCGCAACGCATTGCCCACTTGACGGTCATATTCCGTGTCAACCGTCTCTCCAGAGAAGTTGTAAAATTCCTCTAAGAAGCGATACCGGGAATAATTCACCGAAAGACCTAAGTCGAGTCGGGACATAATCTCCCGATTAACGGCAAGTGCTACGCCGATCTGGTTGCCAAAGTCGCCGGTCTCATAATCAAGCCCGACCGATCCGCTGCAGGATTCCAAAGAGGTCGATAGTGCCATGCCGTCGCCCTCTTCCGTATGGATCATCCGCGCTCCGATATTTGCGGTAAATCTTTCCGTCAGAAAATAGCCACCGCTCAATCCGAATTGTTGATATTTCTCGAAATCGCCGAATGGCTTGTTCAGGTCTTCTCGATTAAAGTAGGAGCCGTCGTAAACTTGGGGATATTGCTGCTTATAGGTCAAAGAGAGCCGGAATTTCCGCGCGCATGAATAATTTGCTACGCTGTAAAGACGGTGCATCCGCTTGTTGAGCAGATCGTAGTGCGCCTGAACGTATAACCGCAGCGGTTTAATCGAGCGATTCTTGAAATTTGCGCCGACAATCCGCCATTGGGCTCCATCTGACTTCTCTTCTTCCCCGATCCTATCATTGGGACCATTTTTTTGCAGATAGACCGCTTCCAATTCGGAGTCGTAAACCCTTCTAAGCCGCATAGTCCCGCCGAACACAAGCGCGTCTTCGGATTCATACAACTCGGGGCTATGGAAAAAATGCGTCTCCACGCCCCCATAAACTTGCAAGCTGATCTTTTTATTCGGACGAAACGTCATATTTCCGCCGTCGATACTGCCGAGAGTGAGTCCCGGATGAAGAAACTGGCGTCCGATAGCCACATCCAACCGATTATTGAGCAATCCCTTAGCGTCTAATGAAAGCCGAAAAATATTGACTTTCTGCTCATCGTCCAGATAGTCGTCATGGCTTATATCATTCAAAGCGCGTCCAAAAAAATTGATGCGAATAAGACGACTATTTTCCGGATAAATCGCAAAGCGAGCGGTCTGATACAGACGCGTATGAGACTCGCCGTCGTCATAGATATAGACCGAATTGGACACGCGCCCTTTTATCCCGACCTGTGCAAAAGCAGCCGCGGCGGTCATACAGATCAGCGTGAATACAAAAACGATTGTTTTTCTCATTGTTCCACCTTGACAAATAAAATCTTAGACCAAGTAAAAAGATCGACGCCGCAATCGCAACGCCGACCCTTTGTTTTACAGATTACTGACTCGCAGCGAGTCCACCGTCGGTCTGGATGATCCCGGAATAGTCGTTGCTCGGACCATGATAGCTGGGCCATCCCCGATCCACCATCTCTTGAAAAGCAAAGCCGTTGACGCCGTATGTCAGGCTTTTGGCGTCATACCCCAACAGCCGGAGATAAGACGTTACCTGCGCCGATGTTTGCCCTGTGTAGCAATAGACCACAATGGTTTTATCGGTCGGCAAATATTTCAAATTCGCGGCCTGGGTCAATTCGCAATCCGGTTTGGGCTGGATGCAATAAGCACCCGGAATATGCCCCGGATCCACGTAGCGATCCGTAGGCCAGAAGTTGGCGATAAAATAGTTATCGCTATTGGTAAAAACCTCTTCTGCGGATACTGTCCAACTGGACGGGTCGAACTGACCGGATATAACGCTGGATAGCGCGCTGCCTCCAGTTGAGACTGTAGGGAATGCATGCTCCTCGCTCAGAGCGTTCTCAGCGGTCTCCAGAGCGGTCACCCACTCGTCCACTGCGGTTTGCGTTTCCCATTTATCCGTCCCTGGAAGCGTGGAAGAGACTGCGCACATCCCAAATTTCAGATTCGTGGCTTCAATGCCAGAATAGGCGGGATCGTTCGCCAGCAGGTTCATCACCGAGGTGGCGTAGCTGGCGGTTTGACCGGTATAACAGATGTTGACGATCAACTGATCCTGCGGCAGTTCGCCGAATTTGCTCGGCAGATCGGCAAGCGTCCAGTTGACAGCACCGACAATATGACCCGCGCTATAGTCGTCTGCGCTTCGCCAATCGATAAAGAACGGATCATTGGTATCGTCGCCATCGATCAATAGGTCAAAAATCGTCTCGATGGTTGTATTGACGCCTGCTCCGCCGCTGGTCGTATAATTTGTAAAGTAATTGTCGCCCGCGTTTGCCAAAAGAGCAAATTCGTCAGTCGCGCCGCTTCCCTCCAGAATTCCGGAATAGTCGTTGCTCGGACCATGATAGCTGGGCCATCCCCGATCCACCATCTCCTGAAAGGCAAAGCCGTTCGCTCCGTAGAGCAGACTTTTTGCGTCATACCCCAACAGGCGGAGATACGCTGTCACCTGCGCTGAGGTCTGCCCAGTGTAACAGTAGACAATGATTGTCTTGTCCGTCGGCAAATATTTCAGATTTTCAGCCGCCTTCAGGTCGTTATTTGGCGTGAATTGATACGCGCCAGGCACATGTCCTGGGTCTAAATAGCGATCTTCCGGCCAATAGTTCAAAGTAAAATAGTTGCCGCTGTTTGTGAAAGCCTCTTCCGCGGAAATTGTCCAGTCAGCCGCGCTGAACTTTGAATTCATAATACCGGCGAGTTTGCTTTCGCCGGTCTCCATAGCCGGAAAAGAGTATTCTTGCGAGAGTGTCTGCGCGTCTGTCTCCAGGCTGGTTACCCATTCGTCAGCCGCCACTTGCGTCGCCCATTTATCTGTATTGGGCAAGGTGGTCGATACTGCGCACATTCCGAACTTCAGATTCACGGCTTCGATACCGGAATAGTCGGAATCCTGCGCCAAAATATTCATGACAGCAGTCGCATAGCTGGCATTTTGACCCGTATAACAGACATTGAGAATGAGCTTATCCTGGGGTAACTCATTGAACTTACTATTCAGATCGCCCAAACTCCAGTTGACTGCATCTCGAATATGACCGGCATCAAAATCCGTTGTAGAGCGCCAGTCAATGATAAAGGGATCATTGCTGCTGTCGTCGTCGGTCAGCCATTCGAACACCGTGTCAATAGTCACATTGACGCCCATTCCACCGGCAGTCGTATACTCTGTATAATACACATCGCCAGCGTCGGTCACAATTTTGAACTCATCCACGACCGGATCGTCATCGTCGTCGCTACAACCAAAAAACAGGGGCATAGACAAAAAAAGTATTAAGACTAATAAACGTTTTCTCAACATTATAAAACCCATCAAAACCTCCGAAAAAAATTTAAGTATAATCCGTTTGAAATTCATTATCAAAAAACATGAATCCGCAGATTTTGCAGAGAGGCTTTAGCCCTCTTGCGAAGGCTAAAGCCAGTTACTACAAGTAACTACTTATGTTTAGCGGATACAAAAAGTACCTATTCCATTTCCATAAATACATCACGATTGGCTTCGATCTCTCGATCTACATAATCGCTATCATTATAGAGTTGAACGTCGGACTCGCGTAAATAGTAATCGCTGCCGTGGCATTTGCTCCCGCATCCTTCGCCTTCTCCAACCGTTGTTTGCGCGGTCTCAAGCTGGATGTTATGCGGAGTTGCGTACTTCCAGGTCGGCTCGCTGGATTCGTAATTCGGCAGATCATCGACTCCCCACGCCTCGTACGTATCGGGCGCGATCGGGATGTGACGGACCAAAATATAGTCCGAGTCATACCGGTCGCTTTTCATATAATTCTTACCGATCTTTAAGGTCTCATAGGGAGAGCCAGTGATGCCTTCGCCGCCAACGTGACAACTATTACAGCTTTTATACGGCTGAGAATGACAAACCTGGCAAGACAACTTCGGCGCGTTGCCGGACCAATGCATGGTATGATAGTTATTCGCGCTTGCGTCGTCCTCGTGACACTCCTCGCAACGAGGAGCTTGCGCGTCGTCCGGGTCATACCGATAATCCAGCTCTGTCCCGTCGCCGTGCATCTCATGCCCGTCATGGCAAAAATCGCATTTGGCCATAAGGCTGGAATAGAGATGTACATCGCCTTTGACCCGGTTCCCGTCAGCGTCGGTGTACTCATTCTCGTTATAATATTCCGCGCCGACTCGCGCGCCGTGACAAGCCACACAATTGTTCTTTGTCTCAGGTGCTCCCTTGAACAAATGACCGTCCAGAAAACCGCTCCCGACAGAAATGGGACGACCAATATGACATTGCCCGCACGTAGCGTGGCACTTCCCACACTCGTTATTGAATTCATGCAGAAGGGTCTCATCATCTCGTATGTCGTATCCTGCGCGTTGACGAAACCGCTCGAAATACCCTTCTTGCGTTTTGTGAAGATTCGAGTCAAAATTGACGAAGCGATTATAGACCGGATCGCTGCTGTGACATTCCAAGCAGTAGGTCTCCCACTCCTCGCTCGGAAACTGGACAATTCCTTGATGAGCCGACTCTTTGTCCGAACCTCCCGGATTCCCGCCGTGGCATTTTTGACAAGAAAATTGACCGTGTGGATCTTTTTCAAAAAACTCGCTTGTAATATGAACCTTTTTCCAAGCCTCCAACGGAGGCACAGAGCCGCCTCACCCAGAGCCGCTGTCATCGCCGCTGGTACTGTCCTCTTCAGCTACCAACGCCAGTTGATCCGCGTCCGAGTGACAACTCACGCAACTTGTGCTTGACGGTGGATTTCCGCCCCCTCCATCGCCGGAGACCGGATATTCATATTTATCCGCACATCCGGCAATCAGAAATAAGGCGGTAAAAGCAACTAAGATAACCAAACGTTTCACTGTACCTACCACATCTCCTCCTTTCTTAAAATTGATGATAAATCCATCTACCGGTCAAAACAATATGACCGCTAAAACACAAAAAAAAGCCGTTTAAAAAAATTTATGAATGGAAGCCCGAATATAATTCGATCCTCTGCATGGGTCAAGGATTTTTTGTCGTTTATTAATTTTTTTTAATTGTAGATTTTTAATCTTGAAAGTCAAAATAACCATTTGGCAATATTTTTAGAAAATAAGTTTTATCAAATAAAATTTTTATTTTTATATAATTTCTCGCTGGGTTAATATTATTTACTAGCATTTTTCGCTTCACATTTCGTCAAATTTTCCAAATTTTGGGTGGCTCCATGTCGTCGCGCGGTGGCTAAAAATAAGTGAATAGTTATAGATTGATATTGACATTGACAAAAATATCGTATATTTTCAAATTGTCTCAAATGATAAAACAAATCCTTTTTGGCTCTCTTTGGAGATCTGGGTGAAAAAGAAAATACTGCTCGTTGACGATGACAAAAATATACGTGACCTCTATGAATTTTTATTGGAAAAAGCGGGCGAATTTATTATCCGACACGCCACAGATGGACACGAGGCATTTCGGATCTTTGACGAATTTCATCCGGACTTGATTCTTTTGGATGTGATGATGCCGAGACTGGACGGTCTTCAAGTTTTGAAAAAATTACGCCAATCCAATCCAGACGTCATTATTGTCATCAACACAGCCCATGCCGACGTAAAAAAAAATATGATCAGTTGGACCGCGCACGCCATTATTGAAAAGACCATGCTCCCCGGCGAGGTTATCGCCACCATAAAACGGCTGCTGAGCGAGGCGGATGATCAAAAATAATGCACGCGCAGCCTTTAATATAAATTCCAAACTTATCCCATCCCGAACCGTGCTGGCTCCGATGGCGGGATTCAGTTCCTCCGCGTATCGATCTCTATGTAAGCGATTTCGAGTCGGGCTGCTGGTTACAGAACTGATCAGTTGCGACGGTCTGATTCGGGCAAATGAAAATACGACCCGACTTGCCCGCTTCCAAGAGTCGGAATGCCCCATCTCTATCCAGCTTTTTGGCAATAATCCAGTATCCGCCGCGCACGCGGCTCGAATTATCTCCAAACTAAAACCGAATTTTATCGACTTCAATTTCGGCTGCCCTGCGCCTAAAGTGGTCAAAAAAGATTCGGGTGCCGCGCTTCTCCGCCACCCCTCTCTAATCAGGCGGATTATCCGCTCGATCAAGGACGCGGTCGATATCCCGATAACGGCAAAAATCCGTAGCGGTTGGGACGCTGATTCCATCAACGCTGTGGAAGTCGCGCAGTTTCTGCAAGAGGCTGGTGCCTCGGCTGTGGCGATCCATGCGCGAACAAAATCACAACGATTTTCCGGAAAAGCGGATTGGGAACTGATCGCCCGCGTCGTAAAATCCATAGATATTCCCGTGATCGGCAACGGCGATATCTGCTCAGCGCAGGACGCTCTCAGGATGTTTGAGAGCACAGAATGCGCGGCTGTAATGGTCGGACGAGGCGCGATCGGACGGCCCTGGTTGTTTCGAGAGATAGATGAGATAATACGATACGGAGAGGTTTCAACGGCTCCCCCATCTTTCGAGGAAATAATTGATATATGCCTGCAGCATCTTTCTTTGGAGATAGAGGTTAAGGGAGAGATCAAGGCGATTCGAGAGATGCGGAAATTCTACGGCGGTTATACAAAAGGCGGAAGAAATTCCGCAAAATTGCGGAAATTATTGAATCAGGCTCAAACATTTCAAGAGGTTAAGCGGATTTTAACCGGCGGCATATCCTGAACTCTGGATTGTTGTTTTTCCTGGCGAATCGACCAATCCTCGTAATATCTGGAGATTGTGACGGTACATATCATCCCCGCCAGGCGTCTCCAAAATCATCGGAAGACCCTGAAATCGAGAATCATTCACCAACCGGCGAAACGGCTCTATTCCCAGACAGCCCTCTCCGATCTGCTCATGTCTGTCTACTCGGGACCCCAATTCTTTTTTGGAATCATTCAGATGAAAAGCCTTCAACCTATCGAATCCCACGACATCGCCGAACTCTTCCCAAACTTTGTCGTAATCCGATCGCAGATCATAGCCCGCCGCGAAAACATGACATGTGTCGAAACAGACGCCAAGCCGTTCTGGATGTTCTGATAGATCAATAATTTGGCGCAACTGCTCAAATCGATAGCCGATATTGGTTCCTTGTCCCGCGGTCGTCTCCAGAAGACCTACCGTCTGATACCCGGCGGTTTGGTCATGGACAACATTCAGGCTGTCGGCAATGACCCGAACTCCCCAGTCCTCTCCTTTTTTCAGATGCGATCCGGGATGAAACACCAGATAAGGAATGCCGAGCACTTCCGTCCGATCCAACTCATCTTTGAATGCGACAAGTGATTTTTGGTATGTCTCTTTTTTAGGCGAGCACAAATTGATCAAATAAGAATCATGCACTATGACTGAGTGAATGCCGGATTTTTCTAAATTCACATGATACTGGGCAATTTCTTTTTCAGAGAGCGATTTTGTCCGCCATTGGCGTTGATTTTTGCTGAATATTTGTATAGCTTCGCATCCAATCGCGGCTCCGTTGCCGGGTGCTTTGGAGACTCCACCGCTTGTAGATACATGCGCGCCGAATATAGGCATTTCCATTCCCCTAATCCAATATTTGTACGATGTGATAAAGCGTCAAGGAATCGATGATACCTTTTATTTTTTTAGGAGGCATCCGCTCGGCAATCACCCGATTTGAAGTTTCGTCATAGGTCGATTGACTGATGATAATTTCTCCTTTCTGGGCAATGCTTTCCAGGCGAGAAGCAATATTGACGCTGTCCGCGATCACCGTATAATCCATCCGAGTATGCTCAGAGCCGATATTTCCCACCACTGCGTCTCCGGTGTTCACGCCGACGCCCAAACCCAATTTAGAGAAAAGCGGATCATTGAGCTGTTTTTGTAAATCCCCGAACGCCAACTGCAGGGCAGAAGCGGTCTTCAAGGCTCGGAAAGCGTCGTCTTTATAGGAGATCGGCGCGCCGTAGAAAACCATCATACCATCTCCAAGAAACTTATCCAACGTGCCTTTATACGCAAACACCACTCGGGTCAATCGATCAAATACTTGGTTCAGAGCACTGACCACTTCAGTGGGAGAACGCACATTAGAAAATGCAGTAAATCCCCGAATATCAGCAAACAAAGTCGTGATCTTTCGGCTCTCGCCACCCAATTTCAGATATTTATCCGGGTTGCTGATAATCTGAGCCGAGACCTCTTCGGACAAGTACCGATTCAATATCTCGGATAAAAGATCGTTTTTTTTCTGAATCTCTTCTTTTTGTCGCTGGACAGTTCGGTGGCTTTCTTCTAACTGCGAATGCAACTCCCGCATTTTCAGCAAGGATTTCAGCCGCGCCATCAGCTCTTCCCGTCGAATCGGTTTGGAAAGAAAATCATCCGCGCCAGCATCCAAACCTTTAACCCGGTCCCTCAGGTTGCTCAGTGCTGTGATCATAATCACTGGAATAAATTGCGTCTTTTTGTTCTCTTTCAGTGCTTTGCAGACTTGGAAGCCATTCATACGCGGCATCATCACATCTAACAAGATAATATCCGGTGCATGGGATGTCGCTTTTGCCAACGCGTCCGCGCCATCCACTGCCTCTATAAGATCATAATCAAGCTTTTGGTTTTTAAGGATAGCGGTAAGTAGCTTGCGGTTTACCTGAATATCGTCGGCTATTAATATTTTCGGCATATTCTGAATACCAAGAAGGAGGAAGGAAAACGGATGACCTGCTACAATGATGTTGACTGATCTTAACGATCAGAATCGCCTCGATTTAATGATACGATCGCAAGGAATTGAGAATCGCTTTGACCACGATGAACCCTACAATAATCAAAATTGGATAGTAAATATAAGGATTGCTCGCAATATAACTCAACAGGCTATCAATATGAACTCTAATTTGATCCATTTTTTATCCAGAGAAGTTTTTGACTTTCCAGGACTGAACCCACTGATCTTTTTTTTCCGCCGACCAGTGCATCGGAAGATAAAAAGCCAATTGCGCGCCCTTGTCCCTGACGATAATTTGCTCCAATTTATTGTGGCAGGTATGACACACGATCTCAATTCCCTCGACTTTTACGTGACTCTGGCGACCGTCAAAAAAGCAATGATCACAGATAATATCTGGCTGCATGATCTGCTTAAGAAGATCGTCCATATCGGAAGATTGATCCGTCGATTTGGGTCTCGACTTTCTTCTGCCTAATAAATTTTCGAAAAAATTCAACTTCATTTATATACCTGAAAAAAGTTAAACCCGTCCTAAATCCCTATATTGGTTAGAACGGGTTTAATTTTTTGGCTGGGGCGGATGGGATCGAACCATCGCATGCCGGGACCAAAACCCGGTGCCTTACCACTTGGCTACGCCCCAATTGACAAAATTATTATCAGAAGATATCGAAATCAAACCTCCGATACCCAACATCCTTTTTACCAAAATAGATTTTTTACCCTTTCCTGTCAAGAAAATTATGAACAAATTCCGATAAACTTTGCAGAAAATGTGTGATCTTTGAGACTGAACAACTTATGTCGAGAAGCTCTACCAATTTTGACGTATGGGCCGGTCGTCGTATAAATCCACATGATCTGATTGCATCCGGGAGCGAGGCTCATAATACTCCAGCTCGAAACGAACCTCTTTACGGATATGAAACGGGCGAATTCCGCGAGCCAGGTGATCCGCGCCGAAACGAGAAGCTGGGCGTGATCGCTGACCCAGAACCTCTGTTTCATCTAAAAAAATTACCCTTTGATTGGGAATCCAACTGGGTTTTTGCACTTCGGAATTTTCCTGTTCCCCACTGATTTGTCCCGTCGCGAAAAACAAACAGATCATCAGCACTCCGAGAGCGCATAGTTTCTTACTCATGGCGATTTCCTCCTTATTTTATCCGTATTAATTGCCTTTTGAGGCGCGCTCTGATTTAGACAGAAGACTCATCCGGAGCTGCGCCTTTGCTCGTCCATATTCCGCCTCAATCAACAATGGAAGTTCGCTTTCTCTCTGGTTCAGCATATTGGATAATTTCTCGATTGTCGCAAAATCAAAATCAATCCGATCCCGGCGACTCGAAATTTCTCGAGCAAAATGGACAGCTTCTTCATCGCTGGATTCGACCAGTCGCGCCTCTAACTCGACCAACTTCCGCCTCTGTTCAGATAGCTTTTTCCCTTCCTCTTCCAGCGCGATTCGTTGAGCGAGAATACTGTCCGCGGTCACATATTTGCCGAACATGTCCAAAAATTCATCGAATGAGCGAATCGCTTGATCGAAATTATTTCGATATAAGCTCACGATCCCGTTCAGGAAACGCGCCTCGGAGATTGCCGGATGCGCGCTATAATCGGAAAATATCATTTGCAGTTGACCATGAGCCAAGTCGTATTGCTCCGTCAAAAAATAGAGCCATGCCAAACCCAGGGTCTGGTCTGCGCCAAAAAGCGACATGTTTTCCAATTCCTGATAATAACGAATCGACTGCTCATAATCGTGATGGTCAAAATAAAGCAGTGCCAATTTATATCGAGCTTTGTCTTTTATCATCAATATCTCGTCCAATTTGTCCCGCATATCGATCTGAAAATCTGCGGCTTGTTGAAACAATTCCGCGGCGAGTTGATCCTCTTTTTTCTCCAGAGCGATAATTCCAGACAGGTAGAGCGCGTAACACTTTGAAGTTCCAAATATTTGATGATAATTAAGATAGGCGGTAGCAAATTCTTTCTCTCCCACCAAATAGAAATATTCGGCAATGGCAAATGTCGCTTCCGATAAAAAATAACGATCTGGGTCGCTCATGGAAAAGGCGGCGTATAACTCTTGCGCTTTTTCGATTTCCCCCAGACTAATTTTTGTTTTGATCCAATTCAAATAAAGGTCGTTCAGCAATCTGCCCCGGCGATATTGGGGAAGCTCCGCGTGCACATCGAAGAAAAGATTGTCCGCGTCTCTGTAGCGATACAGGCGGAGATAGCAGACCCCAGCCTGTATTTTTGCTTCTGTTGCTAAGTAACTATCTGGGTAGCGGTTGGCGCATTTTTCAAACTGCCGGGCAGCCGCGTAATAGAGCTTTTGATCAAGAAAATAGCCGGCGCGATCAAATAGAACCGCGACAGGATCGTAATCTCTTGGAAAATAGATGCGTTCGCCAGCGACAGACAAGACATTGAGCACAGCCATAAGAAAAATCACACACATAAATTTTTTCATCGGCTTTCCTCCCGAGCCTGGAAACCCTTTAGCAAGAGTCGCAGCGCGTCGATATCCTGTTTGGTCAAAGCGCGTCTCGCCTTGATCTCAGAAAATTCGCTATCCTCCTCGCTTGGATCGATATGCTCCAAGCGCACTTTGCTAAGACAGCTCGACTGTCCAGGAAACAAGGCTTTGGTCAGCCCGATTGAGATACCAACGCCTTTGTGAGTCGAGCGATACAAGGTTTTCTCATCCTGACCGGAAAAGTTATAAGTCAAGCCGATTCCAAGAGAGGTATTCCAACCAATTGAGAGACGTGTGCCGAGCGAGGCGTAAAAGCGGCTTTCGATAAAAGAGGCATAGTCAAAATCAAGATAGGAGCGGAAATAAAATTCGCCAAATATGACCGAACTCGAAATTGCCAGCTTTATTCCAGCTCCAGTTTCCAAAAAATCCTTGTTTGTCGCGTCAGACTCATTCTCCGCATTGTCCTGCGACATGTAGCCATAGTTCAGATAAAACTTTGTGGGTAAATCAAAAAAATCCGGTGCCAGCACATGGATAAACCGCAGTCCCACAATCGACTTTTCCTTGCCTGAAAGCGGCAGCCGTATGATCGGCATTAATCCAAGATGATGACCCAAAAAAGGCGGGTCTCCGATCTTCAAGCTGAAACTCATCCGAGGGGTCGCAGAGTCGGTATTGTCCATTGCCGCGACAAAATCGACATAATCGCTCAAGCCAAATGCAAACGAGGCGTCGGTTTGCGCCCGAGACTTCCCAGCGATAACAAAGCCGCGGACTGACGCTGCCCATTTGCCAAAAGTTTCCGGCGACGAGACGTACATGAGGTCCCGGCTGTGATGCAGGGATTGTGCGGAAGAATTTGAAAATAAAGCGGATAGGATTAAAAATGAAGCGAGAAAAAAAATGAATTTTCGCATGGTTACACCCCCGTTTTTTATGCTTTCCTTAGTGAATAACAAAATACATCTCAGGGAAAGCAATTGATATACCCATTTTCTTTTTAGCACCAACGGAGCCAGGTTTTTATACCCTATCTCCTTAAAAATCAAGGTATACAAGGCATATAAAAAAAACAAGGGCTTAGGGATTTCCAGCGATTATTGGTTATTAACCTCCGATATTTCCGTAAATTGGAAAGTTGCTTAGGTGGTGTTTTTTAAATATCCTGAATCACGATTCTACGAATCAAAATGTCGCCAAATCCACAAATTTTCTTATGACCTGAAAAAACATTCGCATTGCCGTTGCATCAACGAAAAGAGAATAGCTCCAAAATCCTATATGCGCCGAGACGATGAGCCAAAACACGATTTGATATGACCTCTTTTTATTTTTATGCCGTATTTTTTGTTGAGCGATCAACGCGCCTGGCCAGCCACCAAGAAATTCCCAGATGTGCAGGGCGACTTCTGATATTCTCCATTGCTTATTTTCCGCTCGTTTTTTATCGATATAATAGAGCAAAAATGAGATAATACTCAAGAAAAGGTATCCGATAAATGCAAGAGGTTCCTTCTCTTGCCATCCCCAATAGATCGAGCATAGAAACGGAAAAAAAACGAAAAATTTTATTGCGTGAGATGCAAAAAATTTATTTTTTTGACCAGAAGATCGTTTATAACCCATCGTATCACCCTACCAATTTTTGTTGTGATCTATGAAAGTTTCCTTCTTATTTTCGATAAAAATTCAGCATAACTTCATTACCAATTCTTAATTTGCGATAATCAGCGTAATCTGCGGATCTAAACAACTTTATAAATTCATCAGGAGCCATTTTGCAGCCATTTTTCCTTTCGTTGAAAAGAGAAAATCAGTCCGATTGAAAAAATTGTAGCGACTAAGGAAGATCCGCCGTAGCTGACCAACGGTAGGGGCAACCCGACGACTGGCAATATGCCCAGGGTCATGCATACATTGATTGTGACTTGAGTCAATAGCATCACCGATATGCCCAATATGGCGCAGCTGGCGAAACGATTCCGCATCTTTAAGGCAATGTTGATAAATTGAATAAGAAGAAAAGTATATAATGTGAAAAAAATGACAGCACCCATAAACCCGAACTCTTCGCTTAAAACAGAGAAGATAAAGTCGGTATGTTGCTCCGGTAAAAAGGAGAGATTTTTCTGGCTTCCGTGCAAGTATCCCTTCCCGAATAATCCACCTGATCCAATAGCGACTCGTGACTGAATAATCTGATACCCTGCTCCCAGCGGGTCTTCGCCCGGGTTTAGTGTGGTAAAAATTCGTTGTTTTTGATAATCTTCTAAGTGTGTCCATAGAAGAGGCGAGAAGATACCGACAAGGGCGGTGATCCCGACTATAAGCAGGCTGTCAAAAAGGTCGGCTTTGCTCAGAAATAGGAGTCCAGCAATTAAGATCAGGTAGATCACCAAAAACCAACGGTGCCAAACAGATACAATCGCAACCGCAGGGACCATGATCAGTATGATTTGCAGTCCTGTCAATCCCCCCCAATAGAATAAAGCCAATACCGGCGGAATGATTATCAAAGCCGTGCCGAGGTCTGGCTCAAAAAAGATTAATATCATAGGAATAAGCGCGATAGGCGATAGATAAAACGCTTCCGAAAGTCTGGAGAGCAGCCGATCCCGTTTAGAAAGGAAATAGGACAGCATCAAGATGACCGAAAGTTTTGCCAATTCCGACGGTTGAAATCTCATGTCGCCCATGGATAACCAACGGTGCGTTCCTCCAACCGATGCGGGAAATATCAGTACGCCAACCAAAGTCAGTAATATGGTCCCATACAAAATGGGCGTAAAAAAGGCGATGGTTCTTGATGGTAACGAATAAACGGCAATAAAACTGAATATGCCCAATATAGTCCAAATGATCTGTTTAGAGAATATTTCATATTGACCGCTATTGGCCTGGGTCGCGCTGAAAAGGATCACCAAGCCGCCTACGATTAATAGTATGAAGGAGATGAGTAACTTCCAGTTCATTTTTGTAATTCCGATTAAAAGTGGGCGCCTATCCAGTCTCTAAATCCGAGCCTGAATAGGCGCAAAAGCTAAGTGATACGCGTTCCGATCATTTCCTTAGTTCCGAAATTAATAGCCTTATTTCAGCAAAACCATCCGTTTTTGATCCACAAAACGATCATCGGCTCCATTTACCTCGATTTGATAGAAATAGATCCCAGAGGTGACAGACGCTCCCTTCTGGTTTGCGCCGTCCCAGATAGCCCGATGAAAACCGCTCGTCTTTTTGCAATCAACGAGAGATCGGACGAGCTGTCCCGCGCTATTATAGACCTTTAAAGTCACATGTCCAGGACCAGGCAGAGCGTATTGGATCGTGGTCGTTGGATTAAACGGGTTTGGATAATTCTGCAGAAGACACGCTTCAGGCGGGATCTCCAGCGTCTGATCATCCTCGATGGCAACACCGCTCACAGTGCTGACCGCGGCGTAACCGTCTATCTTGCCATATCCCCAGACAATGTTTGGAAGTGGACCCACGATATCTTCATAAGCGTCAGTCCAGGCGTCCGAACGAGCCGTGTTAGCCAGGACTGCCGTGACGTCGCCGGAGCTAAGCAAGGGATTGTGCTGTAACATCAGGGCAACCACACCGGCGACATGGGGGCAAGCCATGCTGGTTCCTTGCATCTTCTGATAATATCCCCCCGAGACCACATATTCAGTCGGAATCCCGCCGCCGCCGATCGGAATGTCGGAAGTTAATGCGGAAACGATAAACTGCCCCGGCGCGGAGATTTCTGGCTTTAAGCGACCGTCTCGAGTGGGACCCACGCTGGAAAACGACGCCCTGTTTCCAATCGCGTTTCCCTCGGAAAAATCCTGCACGTTGCCGTTCATATCGACCCATTGATTTTTGGTATTATACGCGCCGACAGTTATGACATTGTTTGCAGTTCCCGGTATGCCCACTGTTTTCAGGACATCTCCGGACCCATATGTGCCGCCTATAGCCCAGCAATCGAATTCAGCTGTGGTTCCCGGGTTATGGGCAGAAAAGCCGACTGCCCACATATATTGGTTCAACCCAGTGCCGACAATAGCAGCATCTACATGGCGATCGCCATTTTGCGGATTCGCAATTTCGGTGGCGTCAATAATGACCAGATGACCCGTGGAAAAGATTCCCTCAAAGTTTTGACCGGGTGCAATCCATCCCGTATATTCGACAATTTGCATAGTCGTGGGATCGACAATGCCTAACATAACATCCATTTGATAGTCTGAAGAGTACCAGACAGTACACCCGGCAAGTTCAGTCTCGGGGTCGGCCTGAAAAATTGAGAAAGATCCGTTATAATCGACCTGATATCCCAGATGCAAAGGGTTCGCCCCTTCATTTCCCGCGGCGATGACCAGTATTTTCCCTGGACCAGTCATTTCTGTGAGCATTTGCTCGTACAGCGATGTGCCATCGTGGGGACCATCGTGTCCGCCAAAACTCATATTGATCACAGCCGGTTTACCCAATGCCTGTGCCTTCGTGAAGATGTAATTTGTTGCATCAATCACCCACGTATCGCTAAAGACGCCAGGGCACCCGCTATTGACAAAAATGATATCCGCTTTCGGCGCAATACCAGTATAATCCGCATTGGGATTGGGAGCGCGTCCGTTTCCCGCGGCTGTTCCGGCAACATGAGTCCCATGTCCGCCGCCTTCGACATTGTTATCGCCCTCGGAACAGGTTCCGCCGTTAATCTCTCCAGAGTCGCATTCATTTCCATAATTATAGCCTGCCGGTGCCACGCCGCCAGTAGCGCATTGATCCCATATATACAAAATCCGGGTCGAACCATTGGCATTTTTGAAATCAGGATGATCGTAATCGATGCCCGTGTCAATAACGCCGACAATAACGCCTTCGCCTTTAAATGGCTGGGGCAGACCCTGACCCGCGTGCACATCGTCAATTCCAATTTCAGGTCGGCTTATATCCATTAAAGGCTGACGAACAGCCGATAGCTCGACATATTCGACGTGTTCCTCAGCGCGGAACGCGTCCAGGCTGGAAACAGGAATCCAGGCTGTTGCGATGCCGGACGGCAATACAGTATGAAGCTCAACGCCGGAAGTAACCAAACCCGAAGCATCCGCCGCGCTCTCAAATTTTAGCAAAACTGCAACGGTTGTCTCCCCGGTGATAGGGTGAGAAAAAATCGAGAACTGCTCTGAGAAAATGGACGTCTCGTCCAAATTCTTTGAGATAACCCTATTTAAAGAGGGGCTAAATATCGCCTCGGCAACCGCGTTTGTCGCCAAGAGCAGACAAAAAATCATTGTTAAAATTAAAAACATCGGCTTGTAACGTCTCATAATGACTCCCTTTAAATTTAAAAATCCTAATAGAAACAATCTATAATCATCAAATAGCTATATTCCAAATACCAATAGCACGCTGCATCTTAAACACTAATTGAATTTCCGCTTTTTTGCCAACTCTAAATACTCGATGAATTTCATATCAGCCAATTTTGAAATCTCGCCAGCTGGGCATTCCGCCGTAAAAATTTTAGACACAACAGTCCCAACTGTCACGCCCGCATCAGACATTCTACTACGGAGTGAATCCTCGGTTATATTGGCAAACTTGCCGATTATCTTCACCATCGAGTCTGGTTGGTCATTTTCCGTCAGCTTCGAAATCAGCCGCTTCAATGCGGGCTCAACCTTCAGCTTTTCCTCAGACGGCTGATGACTCTTGGAGCTATCCACCTGACTTGCTGATAATGGCTTCTTGTCCATCTGAGCCAACGCAGGCTCTGTATTTTCTCCATCGTTCTTTTTCGTTGTGGATTGCTTGGTTTGCTCTTTGCATCCGACCAACAAAAAGACACTTATAAAAATAATAAAAATATATCGCAAATAACTACCCCCTTTTAAAAAATTAATGAATTCCCTTTTAACCTGGATTATTCGTCATCACGGAAATCGATCCGCAGATTACGCAGATTATCGCAGATTAAGAATTGATAATTAAAGAATTATGATTACTATTAGATTAATATTAATCTAATAGTAATAAAAATAACTCATGCTCTCACTTTTGCAGGCACTATCTCAACGGAATATAGCATAGCGGTCATATTGTATGCAATTTTTTGAAATTTGTCAATATTTTCGACTCTTTATTTTATCTTTACTGGTTATAAAAAAAAAATCAGTTGACTTGTGCGCAATAATGGGATAAATAAATTAGGTTCATGGTAAATGCGACTAAAAAAATGGCGGCGTTGTGGGTCGATTCATCGCAGCAAGACCATCTTTCGGCTGATCGAGAAGCGATCTCCGATCTGTAGCCGATAGATATAGACTCCGCTATTTCTCCTGGGCGAAGAAGAGTCGGTTTCCCAACAAATAGTATGCTCTCCAGATGACAATAACTGATTATTTATCAAGCTCTTGGTCATGCGGCCGGTCACATCGTAAATATGGAAAGAGACGGGCAGTCTCGCCGCGTCCCCAGGGATAAAAAAGCGAAAAATTGTGGAGGGATTAAAAGGATTGGGATAGTTTTGTCGCAATATGGGCGTATCCGATCCTGTTTGTGCATCGTTTTCCACGGCAACGTCGTTTCGATTCCCGATAAAAATCTGATCAATATACCAACCAGAGAAATTCAAAAAGCTGTTTGTCCCCACACGAAAACGAATTTGTATGACCTGCCCGGCATATTCGTCCAAAGGGATCACACATCCGCGCCATTGTTCGGATCTGCCATGAAATCCGGGCTGGAACCCCAATCCTCGAATCTCTTGAGCCGGATATCCAGAATCTGGCTCGGCGACTCGCCACAAATGACCCCCATCGCTGCTGACCGAGATATTTCCTCCATCAAAGGTATAGGAGTCCGACCCAAAATCATACCAATGATAAAAAGCGATGATCGGATTTTCTGTCTGAGATAAATCGATAAAAGGGGTCAAGAGCCGCTGGTCAGAATCGTTAGCGTAACTGCCGTCCAGGTCTGTGCCCCAAAGATAAGGCGGAGAATATGCAGACCCTGGGCCCACAGTTGGCTCGCCCCATTCCCACCAGCCCCCATCTTGTCCGACCCGGGTCAATTGTATCTGAAAATGAGCGTCGTCGCTATCCAGATCCGTAGACCACGGGGTCTGAGCTAAGGGACCGGCAACTGCCCGAGCCGTGTCAGATGGCGAGCTTTCTCCCTGTGGGAAATTATAGAGAGCGGTCGCCATATAGTCGTATGGAACTCCGGGAACCGCGTCGCTGTCCGTATGGCTTGTGACAGTATAGTCCACAGCGATCAAGGGAGCGAAATCTGGCTGGTACGCGGGACGGCGGTATATGTGATAGCCGGAAACAAATTGAGGCGGTGCGTGCCAATCGATCTGAACGCCGACGCCTGATGTAATCGCTGTCAAGCTGTTTGGCGGCGATCCTGTCGGGAATAGGGTAAAATCGATATCCGCCGCGTCGTGACCTGGAGACAAGATAACCACTTGGCTGCCAAAGCTATAACCGAGTTTAGACGCCTGAACCAACAGGGTGTCCGCTGGTAAGCCGTACAGTCGATAATTCCCATCGCGGTCGCTCTCAGATTGGCGATTCACACCGTCCACTGTGATGTGTACCCGGCTGTGATCCTCGCTATCGGATAAAACGACTCGACCTGTAATCCGTTGTCCCATAAGCAACGCCGCCGCGTACGCGTCCACCCGTCCATACCCACTGTTATTGTCATTCCCCGGTTGTTCGATATCCGCTGCGGAATCAAGCAATGTCTGTTTGATTTCATCAACGGTCGCGTCTGGATTAATCTGGCGCAACAGCGCGACAACGCCCGCTACATAAGGCGCGGCTTGCGAAGTTCCGCTTTTCTCATCATATCCGCCCCCAGGAACGCAAGATCGGACAAAGATACCTCTCGCCGACACTTCCGGCTTGATACGTAGCGAATCCGACGCGTCGCACTGGGAAGGTCCTCGACTGGACATTGTCGCAGTGGTTCCGCCGGTTGTCGTCAGCGCGCCGACTGCAAAGCAACTGGTCTCGGAATCCGCCCGATTTGCAGGAAAAGTCAGTCCATTAGCCCCCCGATTTCCCGCGGCAAAGATCACAACAGTCCCAGCAGTCTCCACAGCATCGATCACATCGTTGAAAAAATGGCTGCACGCATCAAAACTGTCGTCCGATTCCTCGCTGAATCCCCAAGAATTGCTGATCACATCCGGCGCGTCTCGAACAGTCTCCGGGTCTCCATCTGGATCAATAGCCCATTGGAATGACAAAATACAGTCCGAAACCTGACCTGTGGACCCCGTCGCATGAAAAAAATTTCCCGCGGAAATCCATTGCGCTCCAACAGCCACGCCCACTGTGTCGCCTGTCGCTGAATCGCAGCCGCAGAGAATCCCCATAGTATGAGTGCCATGTCCATTGGCGATTCCAGGTTCGGTAGGATATTCGGTATGAAATGCCGGATCAAACCAGGACGCGTCTGTGGTTCCTCCGTTCAGACCTCGCCATTTGGACATCAAAGCCGGGTGCTGCCAATCCACTCCCGCGTCGATATGGCAGACAATGCGTCCACGACCCGTGATCTGATCTTGCCAAAGAAGCGGCACTCGAATTTGCTCCAGTCCCGGCTCGACTGAACGAGACTCAGGCGCGCAAGAATCCGATTCCGTAGAAAAAATCAGCGATACCTCGCTATCGGGATAGATCGCGGACACTGCGGGATGCGCTCGCAATTCGGCATATACCGAGGTGTCAGCCACGACCAAAAATCCGTTGATAATCCATATCGGATCGTAGGATTGGATGCGACCTTCTCGCTGTCGTTTGTCTAAAAATGGGATCAAGTCGGGTTGGGACGCGAGCGCGCAATTTTGTAGTGCCTCCACTGTTTCTTGATGCCGTCGCTGCCGGGATATATCGTAGTGATCATGCCCGGATTTGAGCGCGGCGATATGAACCTGTGATTTCAGCAGGACAATGCGCGATCTCGAATCCGCCGCGCTCTGGACACTACGCGCGAATTCGGATAAGAAAAGAACGCATAATATAATAAAAAATAATATGGTGCGTCGAGAATAGAAGAGATTATTCATAGCAAGAAGATAGTCCGTTTTTACAATCGTCTTTTACAGAAAATATTCGCCATGCGCAAGATTCTAAAATGACTCCTGATTTATGTCAAGATTTTTTCGTAAATTTTTCGATAAGCTCGAGCTACAAGAAAAAAACCTCATTGATTTTTTAGATCAATGAGGTTTTGCGAGATAATGAAATCATGGATCACATTT
>NBMB01000025.1 GCA_002084765.1 Candidatus Cloacimonetes bacterium 4572_55
GTTGTTACACATAGCCGCGACCTCAACATGTTATAAGTAAAATAATGGGATGCGATCACTTAAGATAATACGTGAAGCAACAATATGCAATAGGGTGACTACCAGAAATTAAGAAATTAAGAAATTAAGAAATTAAGAAATTAAGAAATCTTATCCAATACGCCGATAAGCTCGCGTCCGTTCGGGATGATCCGCTGAAATCCAAAACGATCGAAAAATATGCGCAGACTTTGTTCGTCGAATCGATAAGGTGCCGCGCCTCCGACCGGGTCTGCCAACCGTTTGGCTAACCAGGCGACCATCGAATTTTTACCGGTCGCCAAATTTTGAATCGGTTCAGAGATGATAACCCGGTGCTCAGCGGATCGAATCAATTCAATGACGATCTTCTTATGCTGGGGTATAAATTGGTAAAGGCTTGCCATCATCACCAGACAAGGGGTTTTTGGAAGCGGTTCATTTTGGATATTCAACTGCATGACTGACAGGCCTTTCCGCTGACAATGTGAGACAAAAATTTGATGAAGGTCTACACCTCGATATTGATTCTTTGGAAGATAATTCGCCAGCGATCCGTCCCCGCAACAGACGTCAAGCGTCTCAAGTCCGTCCGTGAGATCGGCTACCGCTTGATAGCGACGATGAAACCCAGTGCCGTACATCACGCGCACAGTGAGCCGATAAAGAGCTGGATGCCAAAACATAGGACTTAACATAATTTTGTTATATTTTTCCGATTCACAGTGAGTCGCTCCAGAGGGTTCACGATCGGTTTGGGGATCATGAACCCTCTATACTATCAGTTTGTATCTTCTGTAAATTCAAATAGATACGAAAAATTTCCAGTTTCGTCGATACCGAGAGTCAGCTTGATCGGTTCCTGTTCTTCCGCCATAAACGCGAGCATCTCCTTCGAAACCTCCGGAAGAAGATGTCGGTCTATAATGTAGTCGATATTGCGAGCACCCAGATCAGCTTGGACGCAGCGATCAACCAATATTTCGATCATGCTTCCATCATATTCAAAATCCATCTTATGCACTTCTTTTAACCGGCTCCCGATTTTATCCAGCTTCAGCCGAACAATTCCTCGCATGGCGTTCTTATTCAATGGATAGAAGGGGATCACCTTCATCCTTGCGAGCAGCGCGGCCTGGAAGTGTGCAACCAGATCGGGATGAATCAGATCCCGTATGGCGTCGGCAGGAGGGCGATTTTCGTCGGTGATAGTCGCCATAAGTTTCTCAGACGCCAGATTCGACGTCAGCATAATAATGGTGTTTTTAAAATCAATCTCACGCCCTTCGCCGTCTCGCATAAAACCTTTGTCAAACACTTGATAAAAAAGGTTCAACACATCTCTATGTGCCTTTTCCACCTCGTCCAACAGCACCACGGAATAGGGTCGCTGACGAACCGCCTCTGTCAAGACCCCGCCTTCGCCATACCCCACATAGCCAGGAGGCGAGCCTTTGAGCTGCGATACCGTGTGCGACTCCTGATATTCGGACATATTGATCGTGATCACAAATCGCTCTCCGCCGAAGAGCAGTTCTGCGATTTTTCGGGCGCACTCAGTCTTCCCAATGCCGCTGGGACCGACAAAAAGAAATACTCCGATCGGCGCGTCCGGGCTGCGCAGACCGGCTTTTGCCGTACGAATCGTGTCTGAAATTTCTTGGACAGCTTCGCCCTGTCCCAAAATATATTCCTCCAACAAGATTTCCAGATCGAGCAAGACATTCGCCTGATCTTTCATCATGCTCCCGACCGGAATTCCAGTCCAATCTGAGACGACCTGAGCCGCGACAGCGGAGTTCACTTCTGGATGAACCAGTGGTTCCTCGCCTTGAATTTTTTCCAACGCATTTTTTAAGCTATCCAATTCCGAGCGAAGTTGATCCTCGTCAACCGGTTCCGTGTCTGAGTCCAGCGGTTCAGGTTCGGCTAATCGGGAGCGCGTCGCATTCATTTTCAGAATTAGCTCCATCTCTTTTTTCCAACGCTCTTCCAATTCTTGCTTTTTAGCCTCAACTTCTTCGATCTGAACCTCGACGTCCTCTATCATTTGTTGGTCGTTGTGGATACCCGCGTCGAAATCTCTCTGGATAGCCTTTAACTGAATCTGCAAGTCTTGCAGACGTCTTTCCACATCGTCCAAAGCTCCCGGTTTTGACGTATGCGCCATCTTCACCCGAGCCGCGGACGTGTCCAGCAGATCGACTGCTTTATCCGGCAGAAAGCGACCCGAGATATAGCGTTCTGCGAGTTGCGCGGCTGCGACAACCGCCTGGTCTGAGATATGAATCTTATGGTGCGCCTCATAGATTGTCTTAATGCCTCGCAGCATACCAGTCGCGACTTCCGCGGAAGGCTCGTCGATTTTGACCATCTGAAAACGGCGCTCCAGAGCCGCGTCTTTCTCAAAATATTTTTTATACTCCGACCAGGTGGTCGCTGCAACCGTGCGCAATTCGCCTCTTGCCAAAGCTGGTTTCAGCAGATTCGCCGCGTCTCCACTTCCGGCTGACCCGCCCGCTCCGATCAGCGTATGCGCCTCGTCGATAAAAGTGATGATCGGCTTTGGTGCTTCCTTGATCTGTTGAATCACCGATTTCAGACGATTTTCAAACTCCCCTTTGACTCCTGCGCCGGCTTGCAGCAGACCCAGGTCAAGTCCACGCACATCCACATCTTTCAGGCTGTCAGGGACGTCACCTTGAGCGATTCGTAGCGCAAACCCTTCCACCACAGCGGTTTTACCTACTCCGGGTTCTCCCACAAGAATTGGATTATTTTTTCGTCGCCGGCTGAGGATATCAATAATCTGCCGGATTTCTTTATCTCGCCCGAATATAGGATCAATCTCGCCTGCTCTCGCCTTTCCGGTAATATCCGTCGTGTAGAGGTCCAGAGCGGTCTCGCCCTCTCGATCTGGAACTTCAGCCGCAGCTTCAGTCATCCTTTTTGCGGTCTTATCCTCGACCGAGCCGGCGACAGCTTCCATAAAATTGCGTCGCAGATCGTCAGCCGAAATCTCGGAAAGCAGATCAAAATACTCTTCGGTCTGGACCGTCCCGAAGCTCAATAGAGCCTCCAGCAAATGACCAGATCGAATTTCCGCAGATTGATGGTGGATAGAGGCGACTATCCAACTAGCTTCGATCAGTTCTAAAAACTTAGGAGAAAAAGCCGGACGTCCGCTATTGCCAGACCGGAAGATCTCCAGTTGCCCCAAAAACGCTTCCCAAACGCGACCCTTGTCAATGCCATAGCGATGCAGGATGCGCAGAATATCGCCAGTCCCGTCTTCCATTAATTTGAGTGCCAGGTGTTCCACCGTCACTTCATAATGGGTGCGGGAGATGCTGAATCCTACAGCCGATTCAAATGCGCGAGTGGTATGGTCATTCAGTTTGAGCAACAGTTTTTTCAATTCCTTTGTCATCATAAATCTAACTCCCTCTTTGAGTTACAGTTATTTGTATATTCGAAGAAATTTTGTGAATATCGATATTTTTTGTTCAATCAAATTGAATCACACGAGAGATTATATCAGCGTCCGGCTTTCCGATCCATGTGGATAGCCCCAGGCGGGTGTCGGAGTTTCCCAAGCGGGTCGAGGGTATGTCGGACGATCGAATTCGAACCTCTACATCAAAATCCAGATAGTCTCGGAGATATAGTCTAATTAAATATGTTAACCTTTCGATTGCGTCCCGGTTCGTGATAAATTCGGAAAAAACAGAAAAGGGAACCGGTCCCAAAAGAACTCGAAATTTACTTGTCAGATCAAAAAGCGTGGCCCCGATAGGCTGAGAATCTTCGCCCAAACACATATCCGCGCCCAACCGCGCCCGATTTGGAATCGGTGCCCACCGGTCGAAATTTTCAATTATTTTGACCGGAATACCTTGAAAGAAATTCCGGATCAAACACTGCAGCCCCTCAGCATTCCGTACACGGTCCAATAGACGGCCGACGAAGGAGAGGTAGCTGAGCGGTGGGAATGGACTATGTTTCAACGTGTGAGGCACGCCCAATCCGGTCAAGCAAATAAGTTGTTGAAGATGTGTGTGGGTCTTTTTTTGTCCCGGAATGAAATAGTAGATAGGGCGGAATCTTTTCAATGCTTGATAAAAAAAAGAATAAAATCGATGATCAAACATCTCCAGAAAATGTTGAAGTGCTTGATACTCCCCTTCCTCAAATACAATATTATCATGGAAACAGATCGGCAATGGGGAGGCGATACCGTATAATCCCATGAAAGATAAGGTCATACGAACGTATGGATCGCGTCGGATAAGATCGTTCTCGATTCTATCTATGGATTTGATATCGGTCGGGGGAAAAGCGAGACTATTGTGCGGGCGAAAGAGAATCCGCTCTTTTCTAAAGGAAAATGATTCCCCGGGCGGGTCGGCGTCAGGTAGAAATCGTTCTAACAACCAAACGGCCTGAAAGAACTGAAAGTTAAAACTCTCTTTAAAAAGAATTTTTCCTATATCTTGCATATTATTCCCTATATTCATATTGCTCTTAGATTTTGTTGTAGTGAAAACGTGAAAAATCCCCAAACTCTTTGTAAAATACGGGGGAACTATAAGAATTTCGTCTCTGAATGTCAAGGGATTTTTGTTCAGGCATAGAAAAAGCGGTCAGCCAGGAGGCTAATCGGAATGGAACTCCAAAAAGCTGACCGCTGAGAGAGGTCTAATCGGCTAAGAGTTGCTCGCAAGCGTGGATGACATCGGATCGGATTTTGGACAATGGCTTATCGATTCGGATGCCCGCGGCGTGATAATGCCCTCCTCCACCGAATTTTTTCGCTACTTCTGACACATTATAGTTTCCTTTCGAGCGCAGGCTAATTTTTACGACGGGCCCTTTTTCCACCAGAAAAAGGATGCCGATATTGACGCCAAAAATTTTCAGGGTATAGTTGACCAGTCCCTCGATCTCATAAGGATCCGCTCCAGTTTCCCGGGACATGTTATGAGTTACGGTCAGAGTCGCGATTTTTCCGCCGCCGAATTTTTTCAGCTTGCTGAGAGTTAGTCCCAGAAGCCGGATTGCCTCGTCGGTGCATGTTTCATAAATTTGGCTATAGACTTGATCTTGTCTCACGCCGCAACTCAATAGATCGGACACGATCAGATGTGTCTCCGGCGTTGTGCTGAAAAATCGGAATGATCCAGTGTCCATCAGCAAGCCCACATATAGGGGCTGAGCGATTTGGAGATCAAGCGGAACTTCCATCTCTTTGGCAAGCCGATAGACGAGTTCGGCAGCAGCACAAGCCTTTGTATCAATCATTCGGACGTCGCCGAAGTTCGTTTTTGTCAGATGGTGGTCAATACAGATCGTTTTGACGCCTATTTTTTCCACAGCCAATCCGACCGATCCGATGCGCTCATAGCTGTTTGTATCCACAACTATCAGCGCGTCGGATTGGGTCAACAAATGATTATGCTGCATGGGGTTAAATCGATAAATGGTCCGATCCGGATCAAGAAATCGAAGATTTGCAGGGGTATGGTCGTTATTCAGAAGCACGACCTGTTTCCCCAGTTTTCGAAGCATGTAATACAATCCCATTTGCGAACCGATTGCGTCCCCGTCCGGGAATATGTGGGTAGAAATCACAAACCGCTGATACTTTTCGATCATCGCTATGATTGGTTTCCAATTCAATTTTTTTGACGTCTCCATTGCGCCTACCTTTCTACTTAATTTCGTATTTATTCAAAATTTATTCAAATTTTTGGACAAATTGCCCTTTAATTAAATATATTATTTTTACCCTTCCTTAAGTTGGGCTTTTCGTACGTTCATAAATTTTTTCATCGATAAAAAGTCGAACCAAACCCGCGTCAAGTTCCCCGTCTTTGACCATCAATTTGAGGATATTTAAGGCTTTGCCTGTATCCATTGAGCTTTTATAAGGACGATCCTTGGCAGAGAGCGCATCGTAAATATCGGCAATGGTCATCATCCGGGTTTGCAATAATATACGCTCTGCCGTCAATTTATTTGGATAGCCGGAGCCGTTCAATTTTTCGTGGTGCCCATAAGCGATTTCCGGGATATTTTTGAGCTCGTCTGTCCATGGAATTTTGGAGAGAAATATTTGTGAATGAATGACATGGGAGTTGACCTCTTCTCGCTCCTCATCGTCTATGGACCCTTTGCGGATAGAAAGAGATTTGACCTCTCTCTCGGTAAGAATGGGGCGGCGTTTTTTGGAAAAATCGTTATAATAATACTGAGCGATCTCTTTCAATTTCTCGAAACCTCCCTGCTCCATGACAGTTGGTTCGTTGGCTTTTATGATAAAGTCGAGATATTCGTCCAATTGCGCGGACTGCCGCTCCGTATCTTCTTGAAGACTGGCGAATTTTTCCTCGCATTTATCGCAATTCTCCGACTGCAACAACATCGACTTCTTTTGCTCGAATTCTAATCGCAACGCCAATTTCACAAATTCAAATCTTTGTTTAACAATATTAAGATCATACGGATAAAGTTTTTTAGCTTTTAATAAAACATTTTCCCGCACGCTGACTTTGCCGAAGTCATGCAGCAAGCAGGCATAGCGCAACTCTTTCATCTGATAAGAGCTAAAGCGCACGTTTTTGAACCGGGCATGATTGCTCCGCTGAACTGCGTCCGCAAGCTCAGTCGTCAGAATTGCGACGCGTTCTGAATGACCGGATGTAGTTGGATCGCGAGACTCGACCGCTGTGACAGAGGCTTGGACAAATCCCTCGAACAGGGTCTGAATACTTTCATAAAGCAGATTATTTTCGATAGAAACAGCGGCTTGACTGGCAAGGGAGGACGCCAGTGCCTCGTCGTTTTTATCAAAAGGAACGACCCGTTTTTCCGTCATTTCTGTCGAGGTGAGGATGATGCTTTGCAGTGATTTTTTGTTGATCAATTGGATCACGCCGATCACCGAATTTTTATGATCTCGCATAGGTACGACGAGCATGGATTTGGTGCGATATCCCGACCGTTTGTCCCAACTGCGGTCAAATCCGAACTCGCTATCCTTAGCCAAATAATAGCAATCCTCCAAATTGACCACATTCCCTGTGAGCGCGGCATATCCGCTGATGCTTTTTTCGGACATCGGCATGGTAAATTCCGTGTAAGAATTTTCCATCGAACTGCTTTGAGAGAGCTTAAAACGCAACGTGTCTCCGTTCTCAATCAAATAAAGCGTGCCAGAATCCGCGCTGGTGATCTCTCTGCTCTTTTCCAAGATCATATTCAACAGCCGGTGGTGATCTCTCTCAGCGGAAAGCGCGATCCCGATACGGGTCAATTCGGTCAATTCCTTGCGCCGTTGATTCAGTTCCGATTCGGTATAGGCGGTCTGAATTCGGAGACGGACGTGGCTTGCCGCATTGGAGATCAAGCGCAGCACCTGTTCTTTGTGAAAAGGTTTGATCAAATAATCATAGATTAGCTCATCCTCGCGGCTGTCCTCAATCCAGTCTGAATTGACAACCCGAATCAACAGAACGTCGCGCTCTTTCCGCTCGATCAATAGCCGCGCCAAATCCTGATGGTATTCGAGCAGGTTTTTCCGCCCCACGATGAAAATTTTCGGCGCGTCATCCCCGACGATCCGCTCCCAGGCCACGCTTTGAATGGAAATCGGCTCAAAGCGCGATTCTGAGAGCGCAGGGAGATAGGGGTCGATATCAGCGTCTGGCGTATAATATAATCGAGCCGCTGGCAGCCTATTTCTCATTTTTCACAAGTTCTCCATTGCCTATGCTCAGGCGTCGGGGCGGACAATTCCACCCCGGCCGGATTTTCATTATTCTTCATCCGTGTGCATTGCTCCGTCTAACCTGTGATCAATTCAGGTCTTCTAACGATCTCGACCAAAGTCCGCACACCGAACCCTGTCCCGCTTTTTGCGGAAAAATATTTCCATTTTTTCGATGTAAAAGAGGGTCCCGCGATATCGATATGCGCCCATTTGACATTTTCCGGCACAAATTCTTTCAGAAAAAGACCGGCAAGCAGAGACGATCCTTCTCGTCCTCCCATGTTGTTTATATCAGCAATGGGGATGTCCAGCATTTTTCGATATTCCAGAGGAAGCGGAAGGCGCCAATATTTCTCTCCTACTTCAGAGCCGGCTCGGATAATCGCTTGCGTCATGTCGTCGTCTCCCATCACACCTGCGATTTGTCCGCCCAACGCGACCACACAGGCTCCGGTCAACGTGGCGATATCGATCAGATGCGTCACACCCTCTTCCCCAGCGTGAGCCAAACCATCGACAAGAACCAACCGACCTTCCGCGTCGGTATTGTCCACATGAATAGACTTCCCATTTTTCGCCTTCAAAATATTTCCGGGATGCTGCGCGGTCGCGTCAACGCTATTTTCCGCCGCGGCGATAATTCCGGTAACTCGGTGACTCGGCGCAAGTTCCCCTATTATTTTCATCGCGTATAAGACCGCGGCGGCTCCGCCCATATCGCTTTTCATGGCCCACATATTGGATCCAGGTTTCAGACAGACACCCCCGGTGTCAAAAGTGATCCCTTTTCCAACAAAACCCAGGTGCATATCGGTTTTCGATTTTTTAGGATGATAATCCAGGGTGATCATACGCGGGGGATTGGCACCTCCTCGTCCCACGGCAAGCAAGCAGTTATAATTATGCTTCTGCAACTGCTTTTCATCAAATATCTTGCACTTCAGCCCAAACTCTTTTGCGATCTCCTTAGCCGCTTGCGCCATCGCTTCCGGCGTCATGGTTTCGGACGGCTCGTTCACCATGTCCCGAGCCAGATTGACCGACTCAGCCGAGACCAGAGCGTGATACAGTGCTGATTCTATCGCGTCTTTCTCAGTGGGGTTGATAATCAGATCTACCTGAAAATCGACGTTCTTTTTCTCTTTAAAATATTTGTTGAATTTGTAGCTTCCCCAGATCAACCCCTGTACAACGGGCTGAACAAAATTGGCACCGTCCAAGCCGTTGAGCAGGATCGCTACGCGTCCGCAGCCATAATTCTCGGCATAGTTAGAAATCGAAGCGGCTGTAATCCGCGCGGATTCATCTCTATCAAACATCTTGATCTGTTCAGCCGACTTGACCAACAAAAATTTCGCGGGAGCTCCATCGCCTAACGCGGTAAAAAAATCGCGCTTGAACTTTTTGGACTGCATACCCTCTTTCGCTTTATGGACCGTCTGTTTGATCGCGTCATGATCAATTCGGTATAGATCAACATCTTGGAAGTTCAGCGCAACCAATAAGTCGGCGCGGACTTGTGAGCAAGGTTGGGCAAATATCTCAAAATTCTTTTTTGTTAGCATCTTACCTTCCTTTTTTTAAAGTCAGACCCTGAGAAGGGTCCTCAGCTTAATATAGAAATTTTTTAGCGATCTCATATTTTTAATTCCCTATTAGGTGGATTACAATGGATCCGTCAATCCGCTGAAATGATAAACCACCGCGCCCCCTTCGGTCACATCCATCTGCGCGTATCCCCGATCGACAAAATTCTCCAAAAGCCGCTCCGATTCCGATAGAGTCAACTTTGTCCGCATTGCTATCTGCTCGACTGTGATCCGCCCCTTATATTCTCGAGTCAACCGAAGTATCATGCCTTCCATCCGTTCGTTTTTGCGGTGGAGACTCGCTTTTTTGACCCAATACAGCAAGGAGCCCCCGACAAAAAACGGCGCAAATCCAAGAATGATCAATAGCGCGAGGTTGCCCAGTTTATTAGCTTTGCTCGGATCTGTAAAATTGATTATGCCCCCTAACGAGAAGAACATGCCAAATAAAATCAGAAAAATACCCGCTATTATTTTCAACTTTTCACTTGTTTTCAGAGCCATTCTTACCTATTCCTTTTTTTTTCATACGAACCAATTAAGACCGTAGCGCAGAACCCTGTTCTGCCGTGATCCAATATGACAATTGAGCCGTCGCTACTCGATCTTTATAATTTACGAAAATTCTCGATTAAAATCAAGGTAAACCCACATACAATTTTCTGACGCTATTAGAATATTTACGCCGCCGATCTATTTTTGGGGGGGGATTCTACAACAGTGCTGCGCGACAAGGTCAAAAATGGGCGACTTACGAGAGATCGATATCCAAGAAGGATTACGATAAGAGCCAACCTCTCAGGTTTTGAATTTCTCGATTTCATAAACCCCCTGCTATATTATTTCAGATATTGCCTCTCAATCCAATAAAAATTTTTCTTCTTATCCGAAATAAAAGATCACAGGGCAATTTTCTTGCCCCTCCCCATATAAAAAAGCCGGCTCGGCAATAAACTCGACGATCCATCGATTTTTTTTATTGAAATTTCTCCAAGAGGTTGTATTTTGATCCTGTTTTGTATGGCTTTGAGAACGATTTTAGAAAAATTAGGAGGTTATCGCATGGAGCTCACACGAACCCATACGTGCGGACAGCTCAAAAAATCACTTTTGGATCAGACTGTTTGCATCATGGGTTGGGTAAACAGTCGGCGGGACCATGGAAATATCGTCTTTCTGGACATTCGGGATCGATACGGAGTGACCCAAACGGTTTTCAATTCGGAGAAAAGCACGGCGTTGCATAAAGAGGCTCGCCATCTGAAACCGGAATCCACTGTGGCGATTACGGGCCAGGTCTGCGCTCGACCGTCTCATCTGGTAAATCCGAACATGGCAACCGGCGAGATCGAGGTGGAAGTAACCGGCTTGGAGATTCTCTCTGTATCCAAGACCCCCCCCTTCACCATTGATCAGCGGCAGGATATTGGAGAGGATTTGCGCCTCACCTATCGCTACCTGGACTTGCGCCATCCCAAAATGCAGCGCAATTTGATCATGCGGCATAAAGCGGCTCAAGCGACTCGATCCTTCCTGAATGAGAATGATTTTTTGGAGATCGAGACGCCTTTTTTGATGAAAAGAACACCGGAAGGCGCCCGCGACTATCTGGTTCCCAGTCGGTTATATAACGGGAAATTCTACGCGCTGCCCCAGTCACCTCAGATTTACAAACAACTTTTGATGTTGGCAGGATACGACCGTTATTATCAGATTGTTAAGTGCTTTCGAGACGAAGATCTGCGGTCGGATCGGCAACCGGAATTCACTCAGATCGATATTGAGACCTCTTTTCTCCGTCAGGATCAAATTCTGGAATTCACGGAAGGATTGATGCGCCGGGTCTATCGGGACGTCCTCGGCGTTGAGCTTGAATCGACTTTCCCCCGCATGACCTATCAAGAAGCGATGGCGCGTTATGGATCCGACAAGCCTGACATTCGGTTCGATATGGAACTGACCGACCTCAGCTCTGTCGCTGCGGAATCAGGGTTTAAAGTATTTGCCGATACCGTTGCCGCAGGGGGACAGGTCAAGGCGATCGCGGTAAAGGGAGGCGAGAAGCTCAGCCGTTCTCGATTGGACAAATTGACGGGAATCGCAAGGAAATTCGGCGCTAAGGGATTGGTTTGGATAAAGTTGTCTCGCGGTAATTTTAAGTCGCCTATTGCCAAATTTTTGACGGACCGAGCCAAATCCGATATCATCAAGCTTACAGGCGCGGTTTCTGGAGATGTGATACTTGCTGTCGCAGATCGACCGGCAATCGTTGCTGAAGCACTCGGGCGGCTCCGATTAGAATTGGGAAAAGAGCTGAAATTGATCGACGAAAACAAACTTTGCTTTCTCTGGGTGACAGAATTTCCTCTGCTGGAGCGAGATGAAGAGGAAGAACGCTGGACTGCTATGCACCATCCATTTACCGCGCCAATGGAAGAGGACGCTTCCCTGTTCGAGACGGATCCGGGAGCTATTCGAGCACAGGCATACGACCTTGTTTTAAACGGTGTTGAATTAGGCGGAGGCAGCGTCAGAATACATCGCCGGGAAGTGCAGGACAAAATGTTTCACGCTTTGGGGATGACTCAGGAGGAGACCGAGGAAAAGTTCGGATTTCTTCTGAATGCTTTTGATTACGGCGCGCCCCCGCATGGTGGAATTGCTCTGGGATTTGATCGTCTCACCGCGTTGTTGGTCGGAGAGGATAATATCCGTCAGGTAATCGCGTTTCCCAAGACAAATCGCGCTTTGTCATTGATGGACGGATCGCCGAGCGAGGTAGAACCGGGACTTTTGGAAGAATTGGGTCTGCTGATCAAACCGAAAGAATACGGAATTCGATCCGCAGATTACGCAGATTAAGAATTGATAATTGAAGAGTTATATGGAGCCTTTGGCGGATTTTAAGGAAAATTGAATTTTTGTGTGCATAGCATTCAAAACCCTATTATAGCTCTTTTCCCTATTTTTTGTCTCTTGTGGTGAATTATTCAGGTAAAAGAGGTAAAATGTCATTGCAAAATTTTTTTTATCGTTTATTTTAAAGCGAGACGAAATTAAATGATTCGCCTTATGTTCTGTCTTACACACTTTGTTTATATCAATATCGGAGGTCAAAATTATGGCTTATGTAATTACTGGTAACTGTGTCTGCTGTTTTGATTGTATTGATAATTGTCCATCGGATTGCATTCATCAACCCAAGGAGTTTGATGATCTCGACGCTTTCAGAGATTTTGTCGATGAGAATGAGGACGATGAGAAGAAAATGAAAGGGAAGCAAGTCTATATCGATCCGGATGAGTGCATCGACTGCGGCGCGTGCGCGGACGACTGCCCAGAAGAGGCGATTTTCGCTGATGACGAGCTACCGGAAGAGTGGGAAGCATACGCAAAAAAAAACGCAGATCGTTTTCAATAAGTCTATTCATAAAAAACCCTTAGGATTTACAAAAATCCTAAGGGTTTTCAGATTGTCTCATCTACAACGAGTTCCCCTTTTGTCAGGATATTTTTCAGGTCGATAACCGTCAGTATTTTGTCTTCGTAAGGCACGGTTCCCTTCAGATATTTCTCGCTGATCGACTTTATTGCTGCGGGAATCGTATCAATGTCTTTGGATCGCGCATAGATCACATCGAAGACCTGGTCTACCAGGATGCCCACCCGCAAGATTTCCTCATTATCTGTTGTCTGCACCACGATCACCTTTCCTTGATGCTGGACGTCGGTCATAGGCATATTGAGGATTCCTCTCACATCGATCAACGTGAGAATGTCCCCGCGCAGATTCATATTTCCGATGATATGCCTGGGACAGCAGGGAATCGGCGTGACATCCTGCATATCCGCGAACTCGCAGACCAGGTCCAGGTCGATCCCAAAATATTCTTGATTCAAGCCGACCACAGAAAGCGGCGTCAAATCCGACAAATCCTGACTTTCTATTGACACGCGCAGACTTTGAGCGCGTTCCCGGAAGGTCTCCCGTTCCTCCTGCGTCGCTTCTGGACAGAACACATGATGCTTTTTCCAAATCTGCTTTTCTTTTTTCTGCGGAGTGGGCGTTTTCTCGAAGCTGGTGTCTGCAGGATTCTCCACAAGCAACTTATCGTGATCGAGCAACATGATAATATCATCGTCGAGTTTGGCGTGATATGAAATGACGTGATAATGTCCGCTCCGTTCCAGAGAAGAGGCTTCGATATTTTCCGATTGAATCAAGCGCACGTCCATCGCCTCGCTCACAATAATGCCTAGCAGGGAATCCCGATTTTCCTGTTCCAGAACAATGACATTATCCGAGATTCGATAGCGCTCCGATTCCTGACCCAGGCGCATATCCAGATTCATCACCGGAACAATGCCTCCTCGCAGATTGACTACCCCCTCGATATATTGCATGGATTCGGCAATCGGAGTCAATTCTGGCAGTCGAAATATCTCTCGAACTACACCTGCGTTTACCGCAAAAAGCGACTCGTGCAGACGAAATATTAGATGCGAATTTGTCTTCGATCCTTCAGGATTCGGCTTTGGTATTTTCATCAAAAAATTTGACCTCAAATGGTGATCGCTTTGTTTCAGATGCCCGACCTGCAGGACGTAAGCCGGGCATTGTAAATCAGATGTATCCGATCAAGAAGCGCGGATAATTAGCTTGTAGCCACCAACTTTACCTATGACGGCGAGAATTTTTTTGTGAAATCTGTGAAATCTGCGGATTCTTAAGTCAGATCATATCCAGCGCCTGTTTCAAGTCCTGGATCAACTCGTCCACGTCCTCGATACCGACAGAGATACGCACCAATCCGTCTGATATACCGGCAGACTCCCGCGCTTCTTTTTTCATAATAGCATGGGTCATGGACGCGGGATGTTGAATCAGCGTCTCCACACCGCCCAGACTGACCGCGAGTTGCAGCAGATGCACGTTATCCATTAATATCTTACCGGATTCCAGTCCGCCTTTCAGCCCAAACGCGATCATACCGCCAAAACCGCTCATCTGTTTTTTCGCTATCTCATACTGTGGATGAGAGGGCAGTCCCGGATAACTCGTCCAATTTACCTTGGGATGCGCCTCCAGAAATTCTGCAATTTTCTGACCGTTCAAACAATGTGTTTTCATACGAATCGCCAATGTCTTGAGCCCGCGATGGACTAAAAATGCGTCGAACGGAGCCAACATGCCGCCGGTATGATTCAACGCTCGTCGCATAATTTGATACATTCGCTCGTCTTTCACAACGACCACCCCGCCGACGACATCCGCGTGACCGTTGATAAATTTTGTCAAACTGTGCATCACGATATCCGCGCCCAGATCCAACGGCTTTTGCAACACAGGGCTCATAAAGGTGTTATCAACCGCCAATTTGACGCCCACATCGCAAGCGATCTCCGCGATTCCGGCAATATCGGAGATCACGAGCGTCGGGTTTCCGGGCGTCTCCACATAGATCAACTTGGTATTTGGCTTGACTGCTTCCTTAACTGCCGCGATGTCCGACGTATCGATAAATGTCGTCTCTACGCCGAATTTGCTGAAAATCTCACTGAGCAGCGTGGTTGTGGGTCCATAAACCGCCTTAGAGCAGATCACATGATCGCCTTGATCCAACAGAGCAGTAAAAATCGTATGGGTCGCAGCCATGCCGCTAGCGCAGGCTATCCCTTTATGGCCCCGCTCCAATTCAGCGACCGCGTCCTCGAAAGCCAATACCGTCGGATTGAGCATTCGGCTATAGATAAAGCCCTTTTCCTTACCCGCGAACAGACTGGCTCCGTGATCCGAGTCATGGAATTTAAATGTCGAGGTCTGGTAAATCGGCGGAACAACCGCCAAATGTTCATTCATTCCGACGCCTGCGTGAACCGATTTTGTCGCGTCGCTATAATCACGAGAATTTTCCATTCATTCATCCTTTCCATATTTGTAAATATATATCCGAGTTAGCTGATTCACTCGCCCCAAAAATTAAGGATAGGGAACCAGCTAAATTCGTCCAATAAGTCCAGGCGAAATTGTTGGCTATTCAACTGCGAAAAAGGATCAATCGGTCAGCCGGTTGCGTTTGAACGCCCGTTTCAGCGATGGATCCATCACACATTCATAACCCTCAATTCGCGCGGTTAATTCATTATCAAAATTCAAAAATTCAATATTTGCCACAGTAAGGCGACCGTCGTTTTTGGTCACTTGTGCGACAATCCGTCCCCCATCGGTCGGAAATCTGGATTTGAACTGCCGGTAGCGACCAATGGAAGTGGGCAGCGATCCCTGTCCGTGTTGATCAAAACTCCATAGGATCATCAATTGAAAACTGCTGTCGATCATCAGCGGGTCAGTCAGCCAGCGACTGCGCAGAGGACTCTCCAGCCAAGCCGACGGATCCGGCGCGGGCTTGATCGTGGCGATAATGCCGTCAGGCGAGCAGCTCTCCACCTTTTCGATACCTTGGAAATCCGGTCCGTGGAACAGATATTTTTTGTAGATATCTTCCTCCGAACGAGGATAGGGAGCTCTGTTCCGAATGCGAATCGTTCGTTTTCCTTGGGGGTGCTTTGTCTTCAAAATCACCTCGGCGTCGGCATGAAGAAAAACAGAGTCAGCACGATTCCTGCCGTGCATTTCGACTGGCAGCATATATGAATCCCGCTCTTTTTTCGCATCGCCAGCCATGACCTGCAGGGTGTAAGGAGACGCGCTTTCCAGAACTACGCCCTTCAAAATTCGCAGATTGTTTAGTCCGTAAAAAACAAATCCAGGGTTATTATGCAACGCGCCATGCGCCAGCCACTCCATGATAATTGCTGTCGGAAGAACCGGTTTGCCGTTCATCACATGCGACTTTAAAAAAGGATATTGATCGATGTTCAGCCGACGTTCAAGAGTCAGGCTATATGGCTTCGACACTGTGGGTTTATCCGGCTCGGGAACACGCGACGAAGACTCCGCTATCACCGTTGTTTCTACGGCATTACCTGGCTGGGGATATATTTCTTTGGCCAAATAGCGGGCGCCATGGGGCAGCGGGATCAGACCCACGCCCTCCTTCTCGAACAATTTTTCCAGCGAAGGCGTTACCATCCCGCCTGCCCAAGGTCCCCAATTGATCGAAACCGTTCGACATCCGCGACGAGTTTGCGCCTCTAATTGGGCGATCTTATTCAACACCTCGTTTGCCGCTGCATAATCCGCCTGCCCGATCCGACCGAAACGGGCTGTAGTCGATGAAAAAAGCGCGAGTGCCTTGAGCTGAGAATCGCCTAACCCAGATAATAAATTTCGTAGACCTATCACCTTTGTGTCATAGACTCGGTCAAATTGCTCGACGGTTTTATCCTCGATCCGCCGATCCGCTATCACCCCTGCGCCGTGAATCAGCGCGGTGATCTTGCCCAAATTTTTCTGAATATCCTTGAGAACCTCAATGGTCGCCTTCTTGTCTCGCACATCAACCGAGCGGTAGAGAACAGTCCCGCCACTTTGAGCCGTTAGCTCAAGAATTCGGCTCAGAGTCCTATGTATTTCTCGATTCGTCATCACGCTGCGGAATTTTTTTTCCACTGCTTTTGGCGACAATTTTTGTTCGGATTGATTCACGATCGCCCGTTTGATCTCACGTTCCGACGTCAAACCTGAGAGCCAATTTGGTTCCTCTGTCGGTTCTGGACTGCGACCGATGAGAGCCAGTTTTGACTGAGTCCACCGAGCTAACTCGATTGCGCACGCGGCAGTCACGCCGCGCGCGCCCCCGCTAATCAGAATCACATCCTTTGGCGTCAGTTGTGAGGCGATCGGATCTTTTGGGAATGGACGTGGCTCGAACTCCAGTCGGAACCGCTTGCCCGGAGCCACGCCGACCTCGATCAGAGGATCCGCGATCCACATCTCGGTCACGATTTCAGCCGCGGCCTGGGAATCCGAAAAATCGTTCGCCAAATCAATCGCCTTGCAATGGACTTTATCCCATTCCTTGTCCGCGGTTTTGAGCAGTCCAGCCAGTCCGCCTGACACAGGGTTGCCTTGAGCGGAAAATTTCGATCGGATAGAGGAGAGTCCAAATCGACCGTCTAATCGGGAAACCGTGAGAAAAATAGCCGCGTCCGATTGCGCGGCGGCGTTCAGACTTTTGCTCGCGATCTGCATCAGTCGAAACGCGCGTTTCAGAAAATTGTCATCTGCGTCAAGAGGAGCGATAATGATCAATCCGTGCAATCGTTTTGGAACGCGCTCCGGTAGCCGCGAGATGGAGACCAGCTCGGCTTGCACCTTATTTCCCTTTTCAAGGCGATTTTCTCTGAGCATAGAGACAATCTCGGCACCCAAATCCGAGCCATCCTCCGTGATCCAGATCACCGCATTTGACGGGAGTTTGATCTCATCCGAAATTCCCACGCGATTGAGAGGCACAGCGGTCAACACCTGACGCGTCAGTACGGTATGCGATTCCTTTTTCTCGGCTATCGTATCATCAGCCTGTTCCTGATCGGAAATTTCATTTTTTTTTGCAGCGGGCGCAGAGCCGCCCAAAAGATTCGCTATCTGCCGCAGGGTCTCGATCTGCCCGATCTGATCCGAGCTCACCTCCGGAGCATGGGGCAACCGCTCTTGCAAATCAGACAATATCTCCACCCGCTTGATGGAGTCGATGCCCAGATCCGAGTCCAATCCCATATCCAAATTGAGCATATCAACCGGATAGCCGGTCTTGTCCGCCACAGATTCCAACAGAACCCGCTCGACTTGATCTGGATTTTGATCTGTCTGCTCATCCTGAGGCGATGGTTGGGCTTTGACTTGCAACAGTTGCACGATCTGCCGCAGGGTCTCGATCTGCCCAATCTGATCCGAGCTCACCTCCGGGGCGTGAGGCAGCCGCTCTTGCAAATCAGACAATATCTCCACCCGTTTGATAGAATCAATGCCCAGATCCGAGTCCAATCCCATATCCAAATTGAGCATATCGACCGGATAGCCGGTCTTGTCCGCCACAGATTCCAACAGAACCCGCTCGATTTGATCTGGATTTTGATCTGTCTGCTCATCCTGAGGCGATGGTTGGGCTTTGACTTGCAACAGTTGCACGATCTGCCGCAGGGTCTCAATCTGCCCGATCTGATCCGAGCTCACTTCCGGAGCGTGAGGCAGCCGCTCTTGCAAATCAGACAATATCTCCACCCGCTTGATAGAATCAATGCCCAGATCTGAGTCTAATCCCATATCCAAATTGAGCATATCAACCGGATAGCCGGTCTTGTCCGCCACAGATTCCAACAGAATCCCCTCGACATCTTGATCCGCCCGCGTGACTTGAGGAGTGGGACGAGGAATTGGACGAGGAATTGGACGAGAATCCGGACGAGGATCCGCTGGAGGATCGGGTTGTCTCGGAACTGGAGCGGGAGGCTCTGAAATCTGAGGAGATACCGGAACTCCTGTCAACAACTGACGCTGTTGGTTCAACAAGCGGTCAAACGTCTGTCGGATCGAGTCTTGCCCTTCTAAAAATTGTCGATGTAGATCCGCGGTTTGCTGTTGAAACTTCTGTAAGACAACCAAATTCTCTTGGGTGATGCGCAGAGCTTCGCTCATGTCGTCCCCGGACGCGGAAGATTGGGATTGGGTTACAGGTGTGGGTTCGGGTTGAGGATTCTGCCGGGGAGTTTCTATGATCCCCGAGTCAGAATTTGACGGAACAGGTTTGGAGATCGATTTTTTCTTTGCCCGCGGTCGAGTCGGAGTGGATTTTTTTACAAAATGATTGGCTCCGGTCAGCGTGACCGTTATACTTGGTTTTTTATCGGAATCCAAATTTCTGAGACCAATTTCTCCATCATTCCAAAGAGGCAACTGTATGGGATAGCCGATCGCGGCTAATCGAGATAACACGCGCGCCAGGTCAACCTCACCGGACTGTTTGCCCTTGGATGAATCCACGGAAAGAAGGTCGAATTGCTTGCCCTTTAGAATCGATTTGACCAGCCCGCTCATGTTTGAAGAAGGGCCCGCCTCCAGAAAAGTTCGCACCCCATCGGCATACATACCCTCGATAATTTTGACAAATTCCACAGGATTTGCCAATTGTCCGGCAAGTATGCGCCGCATCTCCTCCGCGTTTTTTGGATAGGGCGTCGCGGTTTTGTTCGAGTAAACAGGAATATTCGGCGGTTGAATCGATGTCTTTTTCAGTGCTTCGAGAAATGCGTTTCCTGCGTCGGACACGTATCGGCTATGAAAAGCCGCTGCCACATTCAACTGCTTACAGCGCATTTTACGCGCCTTAAATATTTTCGCCGCCCGTTTAATCTCATCTGTCCCTCCAGACAAAACCGTCTGTCTGGGCGCGTTTTTATTCGCTATGACGAGATCGATCCCCTCTTCGGCAATGACCCTCTCGATTATTTTTATCTCGCTTTGAACCGCGAGCATGGAGCCTTTATCCCCCTTGCGAGTGCCCATCAATTGGCCGCGCAACTTTGATAGCGAAAAGAACGCGTCCATATCGAGCGACCCCGCGGCGCATAGAGCGACCAATTCGCCGTAACTGTGACCTGCCGCGGCTGCAGGTCCCACACCGAAGTGGGTCAGAACTTTGAGCAGTGCCAGACTGACCGCGCCGATCGAGGGCTGTGCCACTTGTGTCGATCGCAGGACTGCGTTGTGACGATCTCGGTCTTCTGCGGTAAACAAAGAATGCGGATAGATCAGATCGCTCAGTCGGTCGGAATCAGGCGAGTCGGGATCGCCATACTGAACAGAACCTGCTGCCTGGAGAATTTTTTGAAATTGCGGAAATAGACAGGCTAACTCTCGCAGCATTCCCACATACTGGGACCCCTGTCCAGGAAACACGATACCCAATTTTCCCGCGGGGTCACCGGTTCTGTAATAGATACCGTCCGGCGTATTCCACGAGGAGTCGGGTGGGTGTTTGTCCAGCATATCGAGAACCGTCTCGCGAATTTTTTTCATATCCGATCCGTCTCGATCCACCGCGATCAGCAGCCGACAGCGCGATTGACGATCAAACTTCCGGCACAACTTCGTTCCTAATCGTCGGATATGGTCCCACGTCATATCCGAGTCCAACTTGTCGAGCGCGCGTGCGATCTGCGCTGGATCGTTGTCGGAATATGCCAGGATTTGAACGTGACCGCTCCAATCAGCGACTTTTTTGATTGGTTGGTATTCCTCTAATACGCAATGAAAATTGCTCCCGCCAAAACCAAATGAGCTGACAGCCGCGCGTCTCGGATGTTTTTCCTTGCTCAGCCACGGTCTTTTCTCCGTATTAATATAAAACGGCGACGCTCCCGGCGCGAGTTCGTCGATAGGTCGTTCCACTTTGATAGTCGGCGGCAGCGTTTTATGATGGAGAGCCTGAACGATTTTGATCAATCCCGCCGCGCCAGCCGCGGCTTTTGTATGCCCGATCTGAGATTTAACGGTACCTAACGCGCACCATGCCGATTTGGCGTCGGCTCCAAAAACGCTATTCAGACTTTTTACCTCGATGGGGTCTCCCACTTTTGTGCCGGTGCCGTGCGCTTCCATCAATTCTATCGTGTCGGGGCTCACGTCAGAGAGATCATAAGCCCTTTGCAGAGCTTTTATTTGACCCTCGGAACTGGGCGCGTAAACCGCGTTTCCCTTCCCATCGCTGGAGGTTCCGATACCTTTAATCACCGCATAGATGCGGTCATTATCCCGCTCCGCGTCCGCCAGCCGTTTGACAGCGATAATCCCAACGCCCTCGCCGAGAGTCGTGCCGTCGCTTGTGCGATCAAAGGATCGGGCGTGTCCACCGGGAGAAAGCGCGGGCGTCTTGCTGAAACAGGCATACATGAAAACATGGTTGAACGTATCCGCGCCGCCTGTCAACACCATGTCCGCGCGACCCGCGTTCAGTTCTAACGCAGCAAGATGAATCGCGCTCAAGGAGCTGGCGCACGCCGCGTCGACCACACAATTAGTTCCGCCAAAATCGAATCGGTTGGCGATCCTGCCCGCTGCCACATTGCCCAACAGTCCCGGAAAGGAGTTCTCCTGCCATTCCACATAACCGTCGCTGATACGGCTGACAACCTCTTCGGCTATGTCGTCGTCGATATTGGCTTCCTTCAGAGCCTGTCTCCAGATCGGATGACCCAGGCGAGCACCCAGAGGAATCACCATCTCCAACGCGCCAGTCACCCCAAGGATCACGCTGACTCGGTCGCGGTCAAATTCTCGATCCGGTCCATAACCCGCGTCTAACAACGCTTCCCGAGCCGCAACCAGACTCAGCGTCTGGGTGGTGTCGATCGCTTCGATCGCGTTAGGCAGAATCCCGAATTCTATGGGATTAAAATCAATCGGCGGCAAAAAGCCCCCGTGCTTTCCATAAACATGATCCCGTTTTTTGGGATCGCTATGATAATAGTCGGCTGGATCCCAGTGCGTAGGAGGCACTTCGGTGATAGCGTCCACGCCGTTCTTGATATTTGTCCAATATTCCGCCCGATTTCGGGCTTTAGGAAAAATACAGCCGATCCCAATAACGGCTATAGGAACCGGCTGTGAGTTCATCGTCGATTTAGGTTGATTTGTCATAGTTCTCCCGACTCTAAGATATGGCTAATTGGCTAATTATGAGGACACGAGCAGACCAAATTCCGGTCGCCAAACGCGTTGTTGATTCGAGAAACCGGGGGCCAAAATTTACGCTCTCGAGTCCATTTGGTCGGAAACACAGCGCGCTCCCGCTCATACGGATGATTCCACGCATTTGCCGCCGCCATCTCAGCGGTGTGCGGAGCGTTTTTGAGCAGATTATCTTCCTTATCCGCTTGACCTTTTTCGATCTCCTCGATCTCTGCCCGAATAGAAATCATTGCCTCGCAGAAGCGATCCAGTTCCTCTTTATCCTCGCTCTCTGTCGGTTCGATCATCATTGTTCCCGGGACTGGAAATGAAACGGTTGGAGCGTGGAAGCCGTAATCCATCAGCCGTTTTGCCACATCTTCGACATCGATGCCGACAGTGGGCTTGAAGTGACTAAAATCAAGGATAAACTCATGCGCGACATAGCCGCTTGTGCCTCTGTATAAAACCGGATAATACGGCTCCAGACGCTTTGCGAGATAGTTTGCATTCAAGATAGCTGTCTTACTGGCCTGGGTCAGTCCGACCGACCCCATCATCGCTATATACGCCCAGGAGATCAACATAATATTTGGGCTGCCCCATGGCGTCGCGGCTATTGGACCAATACCCATGGATCCACCGGTGGAAATTATTGGATGCCCCGGTAAAAAAGGTGCCAGATGCGGATTGACTCCAATGGGACCCATTCCTGGTCCTCCTCCTCCGTGCGGAACCGCAAATGTTTTGTGCATATTCAGATGGCACACATCCGCGCCAATGTCCGCTGGACGGCATAGACCGATCTGGGCGTTCATATTGGCACCGTCCATGTAGACCTGCCCGCCGTACTCATGGATGACGTCGCAGATTTCATAAATATTATCTTCAAACACGCCATGAGTCGAGGGGTAGGTGATCATCAGCGCGGAGAGAACTTTTTTATACTTTTCTGCTTTTTTACGCAGATCGCCGATGTCCACGTTACCGTTCTTGTCACAGCCCACCAAAACCACTTTCATACCAGCCATGACCGCGCTCGCCGGATTGGTCCCGTGAGCCGATGTAGGGATCAGACAGACATTTCGGATGGATTCGTTACGATGTTTGTGGTATGCGCGAATCACCATCAAACCCGCGTACTCGCCTTGCGCGCCAGAATTGGGCTGACCCGAAAACGCGAAAAAACCTGTGATCTCGCACAGCCACTTCTCGACTTCCTGAAAAATGCGGTGATACCCCGCGCCCAACTCGACAGGAGCAAAGGGATGCAGATCGGTAAATTCCGGCCAGGTGATAGGCATCATCTCCGCGGCGGCGTTCAGTTTCATGGTGCAAGATCCAAGAGGGATCATGCTGCTTGTCAGGGATAAATCCTTCTGTTCCAATGACTTGATAAAACGCAGCATCCCGGTCTCAGAATGATACGAATTGAAAACAGGATGTCGGAGAAATTCAGAATCTCGGCACATCTTTCCTTGATATTGATCCGAAACCGAGACAGCCAAATCCATGACAGACCGATTATAAGGAGCGGCAAGGGCAAAAATATTCAGAAGTTTTTTGACTTCAACCGCGTCGCTACGCTCGTCTAAGGAAAGACAAATGCAGCCTCTCTCGAAGCGCCGAAAATTGATCTTTTGGGTGGAAGCCGCAGCGAGGATCGCAGGTCGGGAATGGTCCCCAACCATGACGCGAAGCGTGTCGAAAAAATCATCATGGGCAAGTTGATAGCCCTGCTCCCTCAAGCCTTTTTCCAAAATTTTGGTGAGATAATGGATGCGTCCCGCAATTCTTTTCAATCCCGTTGCGCCGTGATAGACCGCGTACATACCGGAAATTATCGCCAACAGAACTTGCGCAGTGCAAATGTTGGAGGTCGCTTTTTCTCGGCGAATATGTTGCTCTCGGGTCTGGAGAGCCATACGGAGTGCCCTCTTCCCTTCCGAGTCGATCGATATGCCGATGAGACGCCCCGGAATCTGCCGCTTGTACGACTCTCGAGTAGCGAAATACGCGGCGTGAGGTCCGCCGTATCCCATAGGCACCCCAAACCGCTGACTGCTGCCGACGACCGCGTCCGCGCCAAACTCCCCGGGCGGCGTGAGAATGACCAGGCTCATCAGGTCCGCGGCAACGACTGTCAAGGTTCCGACCTTATGCGCTTGCGTGCAGAAATCGGCATAGTCGTGGATCGCGCCGCCGGTGGTCGGATATTGAACCAAAGCTCCAAAATAATCCGAAGATAGCTCGACAGTCTGATGATCCCCAACCTCAACCTCGATACCCAACGGCTCGGCTCTGGCTTGAACCACTGCAATCGTTTGCGGGTGACACGCGTCGGAGATGAAAAATTTTATACCCTGTTTCCGAGATTTCAGCCGCTTAAACATGGTCATGGCTTCCGCAGCCGCAGTGGCTTCGTCCAACAAAGAGCCATTCGCGATCTCCATACCAGTCAGGTCGCTGATCATGGTCTGAAAAATCAGAATTCCTTCCAGACGTCCCTGAGAAATCTCGGCTTGATACGGGGTGTATTGCGTATACCAACCCGGATTTTCCAAAATATTACGCTGGATCACAGCCGGCAAAACCGTGTCGTAATACCCCATGCCGATCAAGGAACGACAGAGCTTATTTTCTCCCGCCAGCTCTCGCATTTTTCCCAACAACTCATGCTCGCTCAACGGCGCGGGAAGCCGCAGCGGTTTTTGAAGATGAATCGCCAGCGGAACAACCTCGTTCACCAACGAGTCCAATATGGGATGGTCCAAAGACGCCACCATCTCCTCAATTTCATGTGGATCAGGCCCGATATGCCGCCGGACAAACTGATCGGGATGACTCAAATCAATTGCCATTATAGCCTCCCCTCCGGTTCAAAAGTTCAAAATATAGCGTCACACTTTTTAACCCAAGATCCTAAGGGTTTTGAAGATTCTTAGGGTCTCATAATAGTTATTATAATATTTTATAAAATTCACTGCCAATGTCAAGAAGATTCATTCGCTATCTGAAATTGAACTCGTCAAGCGCGGGTGATTCGCTACCTATTTCGTTACATCATAGTCTGAATCCTCCGGTGAAATACACAGCGAATACACATGAATGAATGTGATGGAGCCCGAGAAAAATAATATTCGGGCGGAAAAAAGTCAAGGGGGAACTGGAGTGCCAATATCTGCGTAATCAACGTGATTTGCAAAAATTAGCGTAATCTTCGGACTCTTAATACCACGGATAAAAATAATGAAAAATCTGATAATTAATGTGCATTCCATCATCCCCTATACCCAAGCAAACGGACCAGGGATGCGAACCGCTATTTGGTTTCAAGGCTGCGTGTTGAACTGCCCCGGATGTTACAATCCACAGACGCGCTCTACGGAACCGAACCGGCTATTTTCCGTCGATGCGGTGTATGAGCGGATCGATTTTGCAGTTCGGAAATGTCTGCCGGATGATCTGGTCCAGGGAATCACGATCAGTGGAGGCGAGCCGTTTCGACAACCCGCGGGCTTGCTGGGCTTGTTGCAACGAATACGCGGCGAGAGCGACCTGTCGATCCTGGTATTTTCCGGATTCACCCTGTCGGAGATCGCACAGCAGCCTCACGGCGACGACATTCTTCGTCATATCGATACGCTGATCGCCGGACGATATCAGTCAGGGCTCGGGCGCGGTATGGGGCTGATCGGATCCACCAATCAGCGGATTCATCTCCTGACAGACCGGTACCGGCTCTCCGATATTATCAAAACGCCGGCATCCGAAGTGATTATCGACCGCAATGGGCATGTCACTTTTACCGGTATTTTTCAGTGGGCGTCCCGAAAAGAACACGCGGATTGATTTTCCCTGTTTTTCTATCTTCGGTATAAAAAATCTTGACAAAATTCAGTACAATTTTTACAATCACAAAAAATAATTTGATTAATTTTTTGGGCTGAAATAAGGAATTTTCATGGAAAAAATACCGGCTGTTCTGATCGTCGAGAGCAATCCTGACGATCTAACTCGTCTCACGCAACTGATCAAGTCATGGAACTATCGTCCGTTGGGGTTCCGTCATCCGTCGGAAGCGTTGCAATTGATTGGGGATTTTCCGATCTCTCTTGCGATTGCCGGATTGGAGCTTCCGGATTTGGACGGGCTTACCTTTTTACAAAAAATCCAACAAATTTATCCGGACACACCAACGATCTTGATCGCTCGCAAAGCGGATATTATTAGCGCGTTGCGAGCGGTCAACACTGTCAAACCGGAAGCCTATCTCCAAAAACCGGTTAAAGACGACGAGTTGAAATTCGTGATCCGTAGCGCGCTGGAAAACAAGATGCTTCTCTCACAATTTAAGGAGAAATCCGCGGTTTTGGATAAGCGAAATATCGCTCTACAGGGACAAAATAAGGAACTGGCTCTTCAAAATATTGAGCTGATTCGTTTTATCCTGAAACGGCGGGAGCGTTATCCCGGACTGGTGGGGGGACAAGATCCGGTCATGCAGACCGTCTTTGATCAACTGGAGGTTTTGAGCAAGATCGACGGGACTGTTCTGGTTGGCGGAGAAATGGGGACAGGAAAAAAAACAATCTGTAAAGAGTTGCATTTAAACGGCTTAAGGCAAAAGAATTCTTTTGTTTCTATTGACTGCGCGCATCTTCCAGAACAGACATTAAGGGATGATATCTTTGGAACTTTTGAGGATAAAAAGAAAAAATGCTTGCTGGAATCCGCGCATCGGGGCACAGTGGTCATTGAGCATATCGACCGGTTGCCCAGAAATCTCCAAGAGACGCTATTGAGCTTTCTTAAGACGGGTCGCCTTCCGCGTGGAAACGTTTTATCCGACGTGAAACAAGACGTCCGAATATTGACGACTACAGCGAAAAATCTGCGGGAATTGTCGGACAGCAATCAATTTTTGCCGGAACTTTACGCGGAACTTTCCTTGATCTCCATAACTATTCCGCCGCTTCGGGATCGGGGAAGGGATATCCCTCTGTTGGTCCAGCATTTTATCCAGATCAACAACGAAGCATACGAAAAGCAGATAGCTGGCGCGGACCCGTCGTTGCTGCGATATTTGCAAAAACAGACGTGGTCGGGTAATGTGGGGGAATTGGAGCGGATGATTCATCAAATGTGCCTCTTTTCCGAAAGCACCAAGCTGACTTCTTACGATCTTCCGCCGACATATCGACAAGAGCGTTCGCCTACCTCTTCCGAAAAAATCGATCTCGCTAAGATGGTTCCGCTGAAAGATATGGAGCGTTATTATATTCAAGAAACGCTGGCAGCATGCGGCGGGAATCGTTCTCAGGCAGCCCAGATTCTGGGATTAAAGCGAACAACTTTACTCTTTCGGATGGGAAAGCTGGGAATCAAATAATAAGAACGGTTTGATTAGTTACGGAAATACTAAAAACGGGCTTTAGCTGATGCCGAAGCCCGTTTTTATTTGCAGAAAAGTTGGTATCTATCTCAGCGTCGCTACGTCTTCACGACCCAGACCTTCAACTTTGCTTCCACATCGGGATGCAGTTTAATCGGCACCGTAAAAACGCCCAATTCTTTCAACGGATCGGGAAGCGATATTTTACGCCGATCCACATCAACACCCTGATCGGTCAGTAGCCGATGGATATCGATAGAAGTGACAGAGCCGAACATCTTGTTATCTTCGCCGACCTGCACGGTGGCGGTGATCGAAGTTTTTTCGATTTCCTCTGTCAACTGCCTTGCCTGTCGTAACGATTTGTTCTCACGGATCAACTTCATTTTTTGGTGATGTTCATATACCCGAGTAGCGGATTTCGTTGCCAGCAGAGCCTTTTTCTGGGGAAGAAGATAGTTGCGTCCATAACCGTTCGCCACTTTGACCTTTTCTCCGGAGGCGCCCAACTGCGCCACATTTTCCAATAAGATGACTTCCATTTTTTCTCCTACACGCTTATAATTAAGTCGCTCGCTATTTCCAATGATTTATCGATACACTTCATCCACATAAGGCAGCATCGCCAGGAAGCGCGCCCGTTTTATGGCGGTTGTAATTTTCCGTTGGTCTTTGGAGGACAATCCGTTGATACGGCGGGGAACGATCTTACCCCGATCGGTCAGGAATCTGCCGATAATATCCGGACGCTTATAGTCAATATACATATCCATATTTGGCGAAATCTTGATATAGTCCCGCTTTCTCCTCTTTAACGATATCTTCCGAACTTTGGGATCATGCAAGACAATCAAAAACCGCATGAGCAATTCGTTTAACTTATAGCGGCGGCCTAATTCTTTCATAGCGGACGGGTCTGATTTAAATAAAATATAGTAATATATTCCGTCGCTTTTCTTCTGGATTGAGTAGGTCAATTGTCTTTTGCCCCACTTTTCCACATCTTCCACTTCGCCTTTATTGGCGATGATCACTTCTTTAATTTTTTCAATCTGAGCGTCCGCTTCTTCTTCCTGACACTCTGGATTGATAATAAAAATTCCTTCATACAAACGCATTCTAAAATATCCTCCCTTTGGACTTTGACCCTGATAAACAAATCAGGGTAGGGTCTTTTCAAGGAAAAAAAATTAACCGTTAAATTTCGACATTGTCAAATCAATTCCATTTTTCACCCAATAGAGGCACGCGTCGCCCGCGCGCTCTATGGTCTCTGCAATCACCGGCGTCTCCTCTTTAGAAAAGGGAGTCAAGACATAATTCGCCCACTTTTCGTTCTCCTCCGGTCGATGGATACCGACCCGAAACCGAGAAAAATTTTCGGTTGATAAGCAACGAATAATGGAGTCAAGCCCTTTTTGTCCGCCTGAACCGCCTTTTGCCCGCGCACGAAGTGTTCCCAACGGTAGGTTGAGGTCATCCACGGCGACCAGCATATCTCCTTTGTCAATCTTCCAATAAGATAACGCATGTGCAACAGCTTCTCCGCTTAAATTCATGTAAGTCAGTGGTTTAACTATTAATAATTTCTCACCCTCATACATGAAATCAGCATAGATATAATTTCCCCTGCCGCTTCTGAATTTTGATCGAAACCGGCTGGAAAGAAGATCGGCGAGCATAAAGCCCACATTGTGTTTTGTAGCGGAGTATTTGGGACCGGGATTTCCCAGCCCAACAATCAACTTCATTTGGATTCCGAAGTTTCTTCAGTCTCGGTCTCTCCCTCGGCTCCATCTTCGGTGTCTTCGTCGGTAGTATCCTTCTCCTCTTGTATCCCTCGAGGCTCAACCACATGCGCTACAATCGATCTCTCGTCCAGTGACATCTCAAAATCTTTTCGATCGATGTCTGAGATATGGATTGCGTCGCCGATATTCAGTTCATCGATACGCACCTCAATAAATTCCGGAATATCTCTGGGGAGACATTTCACTTCGATCGAACGCAAGATCACTTCAAGCACGCCGCCGGATTTTACGCCGATCGGACTACCCACGAAATGAATCGGCACACCTATTGAAATTTCTTCACCGCGCTTGATTTGATAAAAATCAACGTGAACCAAATTGTCCGTGACTGGGTCCCGCTGCAATTCCCTGATAATGGCCCAGCGATCTTCAACAGCCGCGTCGCCCTCTATCTTCACATCAATAATGTAGGTCCGACCGATGTGATGACGGAGAACCCAATTCAATTTTTTTGTATCGATAACAATCGGAACGCTCTCCAAATCATGTCCGTATATCACCCCGGGAATTTTTCCCTGAGCGCGCATCCGTCTCGCCGGACCTTTCTTGTAGCTATCCCGTTTACTGGTCGCTAATTCTACTAACTCCATTATAAACACTCCTCAAATATAAGCACTCCTCAAATATAAGCACTCCTCAAATATAAGCACTCCTCAAATATAAGCACTCCTCAAATATAAGCACTCCTCAAAATATTTTGTCTATGTGCTTTCAACTATTCGAAAAAAAATAATTATAAAAACTTCATTACTGACACAAAAGGAATAGAAAAAAGTCCTCTATTCCTTAAAAATAGTCCTTAAAATTTTTTCATTATCTGATTTAAAAAAAAGCATCTTCTTTTCATGTCGCGGGATCGCGTGCATATTGAGACGCATATTCGATGAAAGCCGAAAAATAAAGAGATAACAGAGACTTGTCAACAGGAAAATGGATGTATCGTTCATATTTTTGCAGGGGTTGCCGTAGTTTTTTTAAACAGCTTTTTTAGCGCAATGAATCATACGGCGCGAGACCGATCTGTTCCTTTCCGCTTGACATGCTTGTGAGGATATATTAAATTTCCAATCATTCACGAAAAAAATCGGGCTTGTCCCCAAAAACTCCATGAATCCATGATCCTAAGCGCGTATTGTTGTAATTTCTTGACATATTTGTTGAAGTGAGTTATCATTGTAAAGCATGAGCCAAGTTCGTTTCATCAAGCTTCATAATAGGTGAAAAAGCGACGGGACGACAGGGCGACTTGATTACCTTTTCACCATGTCGTTTTCACATTGAACCACTTAAAAATTTGCGAGGATTGCCATGTTCGACTGGGATAACCCTAAAAAGGAGATCACACGGGAGGATTTGATTCGGTTGGTTCCGGGTTTGCGTCCAGAATTGGAAAAGGATATTCTTGATTCAGACGGGCATATTCTCCATCCGTTTTTGGTTGAAAAATCTCCGGAGAATGTCTTTATTCATGTGGATGGCGTTATAAAATTTTCAAACCAGGTCGGGGCGAATTTATTGGGATTTTCCGAGCCAGACAATGTAATAGACAAATCTTTTTTTGATTTCCTTCATCCGGACTTCGTGGAACTCGCCAAAGAACGGATTCGCGTGATTATCAATGAAGATCAGTCGTTTCAGCCGATTATTACCAAGCTGAAATGCCGTGACGGTAGCCAGCCTTATGTGGAGATATGGGGCGGACCAATCACTTATTTTGGGGAACCCGCTTCCCAGATCATTGTCCGAGACGTGGTCTGGAAAAAGGATATGCGGGAAGCTCCCGAAATCAACCCGGACGCCATTCTCAACGCGAAAGAGGAATGGGAGATCACCGCGGATTCCATTCCAGATTTGATCTGTACAGTGGACACAAACGGAACGGTTTATCGAGCCAATCGGACACTGGAAAAATGGAAACTGGGTCGTGTGCATCGGGTTAAAGGCAAAAAAATCCAACGAGTTTTACACCCTCGCGATTCGATGTCAACGCACATCTTTAATAAATATTGGCGCAAAGCGAAAAAAAGAATGGGAGAAGGACGGCGCGTCAGCTTTGAATACTATAACGACCACTTGGAGAGTCATCTGCTGGTCCGACTTCGCCCTCTGCATAGGCTGATGAAATGGATGCCCATAAACTCGGCGGTGATAATTATCGAGGATATCTCGGATAGTAAAAAAGCGCAGGAGGCATTGGAGGAACAAAGCGAGCGGTTGTCCGTCACCCTACGCTCCATTGCCGACGGGGTGATCACGACCGATGCGACCGGAAAAATTGTTTTGATCAACAGAGTTGCCGAGAAAATGACCGGTTATTCGGAAAAAGAAGCAGTCGGAAAGCCCCTGGATGAAGCACTAAAATTGTTAGATGAGGAGCATAGAACTCCTTTTGTGATTCCGATCAAGAAGGTGATGAGCACCGGTAAATCCATCACTCATGACCGACATTTTATCTTGGTTTCAAAAAGAAATCAAGAATATGTAATCAAGATAACCGTGGCGCCGATGCGGAACAATCAAAATCAGATTATCGGCATCCTGTTTGTTTTTCAGGACGTGACCGAGACCCGCCGATTAGAACTCTCTAAGGCCGGCTTTTTGAACGCTATCAGCCATGAGTTACGCACCCCGCTGACTTCGATATTAGGGAATACGCAATTGTTGCAGAGCCTTGAGTTAGGCAACGATCTGGAAGAGTTTGTTGACGGTATCGAAAATTCAGTGAGTAGAGAGATCAAGCTGGTTGATGAACTGTTTACGATTGTGCAGTTGGAAAGCGGGACAGAAACATACCAATTAGCTCAAGTCGATCCCTATAGTCTTTTGTTGAAGATCGACCAAAAGATTCAGATATTGATAGAGAAGCTGATCAATGAGCGGTACAAATACGACGAGTATGAGTATAACAGTGATATTTCGCCCAAATTGGGAGATATTTATATCCGAGTGGACCCCGATCGAATTCACATGGTGATCGAAAATCTGGTGACAAACGCGATCAAATATTCACCGCCGGATCGAGTCTCTATCTCCCTATCGGCTTATCCCGAAGGGGAAAATCTTGTGGTTTCCGTAGCGGATAAAGGCGTCGGTATTCCCAAACCCGAATTTAAAAACATCTTCAAACCATTTTATCAGGTTCGGAAGACGAAATTCGCGGTTTCCGACGGGATAGGATACGGTCTGGCAAAAGTGAGACGATTTATTCGGGTTCACGGCGGAAAAATATCGGTGGAGAGTACGATCGATGAAGGCAGCGTCTTCACCTTCACCTTGCCGATTGTGCCGGCACAAGGTATGTTGACAAAGACCAACTAAATATCGGATTTCTTTTTGTATGAGAAGCTATCTTCGACTTTTACGGGTATCCCATTGGGTTAAAAATCTGTTTCTATTTTTGCCTGTTTTCTTTGCAGGCGATCTGTTCCATTGGGAAACAGTCGCGCGGCTGATCGGCGGATTTTTCTGTTTCTCACTTAGCTCTGGGGCTGTCTATATCTTTAATGATTATATGGACATAGAATCCGACAAGCTCCATAATCAGAAGCGAAATCGCCCTTTGGCTGCCGGAGAAATCACTCCCATATCGGCATTGTCTCTCGCTGGATTTTCGGTCGTTGTCAGCTTGGGGGGAGCGTTTGCTTTTGATAATCAATTTGTGATTATCTTATCTATTTACCTGATAAATAATATTTTATACTCTTCAAAACTCAAACATATCCCAATCTTAGACCTGACGATTATCGCTATCGGATTCATCCTGAGGATATTTGCCGGCGGCGCACTGACAGAGACGCCCATATCGAACTGGCTCGTTCTGATGACTTTTTTGCTGGCTCTATTCTTGGGGCTTTCCAAACGCCGGGACGATGTGTTGATTTTTCGTCGGGACGGGGATCGGGTGAGAAGGTCTATAGACGGCTATAATCTCGATTTTATCAACGCCTCTATGGTGATGATGTCGTCCGTTCTGATCGTCTCCTATATCATGTACACCGTTTCCGAGCAGGTGATCAGTCGGATCGGACACGACGATCTCTATCTAACCGTATTTTTTGTCGTGCTGGGCTTGCTTCGCTATCTCCAGATCAGTCTGGTGCATAATGACAGCGGATCACCCACAAAAATTTTACTGAAAGATCGATTTATCCAAATCACAATTTTTGGATGGATCGTCGCTTTTTACTTCCTGCTATATCGATGACGCCCAGTTGCAATAGCTGACTGCATAACCGTTTCCAATGAGATAAAATCTATTTTCGATCCTGGCATAGCGATAAAAATATTTTTTCTTGACAAATCTCAATCATCTTATTTATTCAGATGGTTGGACAGATAATATTTTGTTAAACTTCCCGACATTTTCTCAACAACGGTAGGCACTGATGACTATAACGGAACAACATCCGATAAAAGTATCTTTTCCGAGTATGATTGAATTGACCGATCCTTTTGTCCGGTTTACGGAAGAGTTGTGTCTTTTTTTAAAATTTGATCGGCAAATCGTCGATAATGTTGCGCTGGCAGTGGACGAGGCGTTGGTAAACGCGATCCGGCATGGAAATAAAAATAACCCGAACCTCTGCTCCACAATAGAGTTTTTTGTCTTAAAAGAGGGACTAAAAATCGTGATCTCCGATCATGGCGAGGGATTCGACATGAATGGTATCGCCGACCCCCTGCATGAAGATAATCTATTGAAAAAAGGCGGGCGAGGCATCTTTCTGATGAAAAGTCTTATAGGAAAGGTCGATTTTTTATTTGATCGATCTGGAACAAAGGTAATCTTTTTTATCAGTTACGACTTCAGGTAGTCACCCTATTGCATATTGTTGCTTCACGTATTATCTTAAGTAATCGCATCCCATTATTTTACTTATAACATGTTGAGGTCGCGGCTATGTGTAACAACTGGGAAACTTCAGCAGGATCAATTTGTGAAGAATATTATAAAATTTGGTAAAAGTCAAGCAGGTTGCCAGCGTTGCGGCGGCGCACCATGTCAATGAAATTGAGTCCATATTGATGAAAGAACACCGCATCAATCGAGCCCAAATTGATGCTCTTTGGCTGTATGTCAAAAACAAAGGTCATCAAAGGACATGCCCGCACTTAACAATTCTAAAATCGTTTCCACAGGATAACGTAAGCCTCTAATACAAGGCTTACCATGACAAATGTTTGGATTCAAACTAATTCGTTTTATATAGATTGATTGAATTGCTCATAAATTATTACCTTTTTAAGTGTAAATCAACTGTCTTTCGACCTCGCGACTCTCAGGAAAAAATCGGATAATCCAACGAATCCATAAACAGCGCATCCAACAGATAGTTCGCCGCCTGCTCGACAGTCGTCAGCCGACTTAAGCCGTTGACAATTTCCGATAACTTTGGATCATGGTCGTCCCAGACTTTGGACAACTCACGCCGAATTCTTGGCGAATCCTTTTCGATCTCCCACCTCTGGAGTGCTTTATTGATCTTACGGATATGCTTGCGCATGATTTGGAACTGGCTCGCCAACTCAGCGTCGGTCAAGCGCGGATTATCTAAATACTTTATATGATTTTCGCATCGGTCTATGACAATCTGGGCGATAGAGTCGGTAAGCCCGTCCGTCAAACCCTCGTCCCCAAGCATTGATTCCATATATGGTTCAATTCGAGACATACAATTCTCCTTTATTGGGTAAATTAAAATAATATTTTAATTTATAAATTATAATTCATATTCAATCTGAAGCAAATGAATCTGCTCCATGCCAATATCGGCAATGTATAACACGCCCTGGCGATCGATAGCCAGGTCAGCGACCTCTTGGATTCGATAATCCCTTATTGTCAACAGAAGTTCGCCCTTTTGATCAAAGACAAATATAGCTTTTTCGATCGCGTCCGCTACAAATATATTTCCGTTTTGATCACCGGTCACTGCTGTCGGTTTTTTCAGAGAGGGCGAGACGGCAAGGAACTCCCTTTTGACATTTCCAATCGCATTGAATGCCTGAATCCGCTCATTTCCCGCGTCCGCGACATACATATCTCCAGATTCCGCGACCCAAATTCCTCGCGGGCGGTTCAAGTTTCCAGGCTCATACCCAAACCCGCCGATTGCGCCCAGGAGATTTCCGAACAGGTCAAAGCGCAGGATTTGATCCCGGTCTTGATCCGTGACATAGATTTCGCCCTGTTGTCCGAACCCGATCCCTGCCAGGCGTTCAAAAGAGGCGTGATCCTCGTCAAATAGGGTGGAGAGGGGCACGCCTTGATGGCTATATTTTTCCACGCGATTATTTCCGGAGTCCACCACATAAATATGAACGGATCGATCCGTTGCAATGTCTACAGGGTTTTGGAATTGTCCGGCGTCCCATCCGAACTCTCCAAATGTGAGGAGAAATCGCCGATCCGGTCCGAACTTGCAGACACGGTGATTTCCAGAATCCGCGACATAGAGATGGTCGTCCAAATCTACAGCCAACCCCGAGGGCCGGCTGAAGCTCCCGCACGGATATTCAGCACCCTCAATATGACCGATATAGTCATAAGCCCGCGCGGTATGGGTCGGTTGTCTCAAGAAGCGGGCGACGTCTTGAGAGGTGTGGGGGTGGCATGCACATAATAAAAGTACCCCTATCGCTATTTTTTTCAAATAATAAATCATATGTTTTTATCCAATAAACGTTATTTTAAGGGTAAAATTATATACCGTAATCGCATAAGAGGTTATATATTTTAAAAACGAATTAATCAAGTAAATTTTTAGATTGTTCTCGAAGCTGCCGAACAAAGTTGATATTTTTAATATAAAATTGACTTGCTGTCTCATTATTCTTACTTTCTATTTTTAAATTTGCTTTTAATAGCAAGGAGGACTGCCATGCGTTTCGTAACCCGGTTTTATTTTTTCGGTATCATTTTTATCACTGTCCTTTTCATTTCTATCCATGCCCAAGCCACCGTTATCTACGTAGACGAAAGCGTCACCGGCACCGGGTCGTCATGGGCGGCGGCTTATGGAGATTTGCAACCCGCGCTATCAGCGGCTTCATCCGGCGATTCGATATGGGTGGCGCAAGGCGTGTACAAACCGACTGCGACTTCAACAAATCGAACCGCTACCTTTCAGTTGATCAACGGCGTTGCGCTTTTTGGAGGTTTTCCCACTGGTGGCGGAGATGGGACGTTTTCCGCACGGGATGTCTCTGCCTATTCCACTATTCTTAGCGGGGATATTGACAGCAACGATAGCCAAACGCCGTCCATAACCGATCTTTCTACGGTCACCGGAAATACAACCAATAGTCTGCATGTGGTAACCGGGAGCAATACCGACACCAGTGCTCTCCTGGACGGATTCACCGTGACCGCAGGTTGTGCAAACAGTGATGGAAGCGACGGGGGCGGTATGTATAACGTCATAGGAAGTCCAACTATTCGTAGCTGCACATTCCGCGGAAATCATGCTGAAGACGAGGGGGGCGGCATGTATAACTATCGAGAGAGCAGTCCAATTATTTCTGATTGCCTCTTTGCAGACAATTACGCGGGCGACAACGGCGGCGGTATGGAGAATCGTAGGGACAGCCATGCGGTAATCACCAACTGCATATTCAGTTATAACCGTTCAGCGGATCATGGTGCCGGTATGTATAACGACAGCCAACAGGGTGCTTGTAATCCGTCTATCACTCACTGCAGATTTGACCACAACAGCACAGAGGGTGGATTCGGCGGCGGACTTTGCAACCGTTATCCGGGCGTGGCTGTTATCGATAATTGCACGTTTGAGTACAACACAGCAAACGGCAGTAACGCCGAGGCTTTGGGCGGTGGGATGCAAAATGATAATGGCGCAAGTCCGATCGTCCGTAATTGTGACTTTACCAACAATTCTGCCAGATACGGCGGGGGTATGTATAACCGCGGCTTAGGGATCCCCTGTAATATCACGATCAGCCATTGCCTCTTTCAAGGAAACTCCACGACTGATTATGGCGGTGGGTTGATGTTCCGTCACGACGCGCACGGCTCGGTCAGCCATTGCGTCATAAGCGGGGATTCTACCAGTGGGGACGGAGGCGGTTTTGTCTGCGGCACCGACAGCAATGTCTTGATGAGCCATTGCACGATAACCGGTAATTATGCGGGTGGAGACGGCGAAAACGGCGGGATATATAATTTTGATAATAGCTCTGTAACTGTGAACAATTGCATTGTGTGGGATAACAACGGCACTCAGATTTACTCAGATGTGGCCGACAGCGTCACAGTCAACTATTCCACAGTGATGGGCGGATGGAGTGGACCTGGCGGAGATAATCAGACTACAACCCCTCTCTTCGTCACAGATATCAATTCATCGGACGCTCCGACCGTGGACGGAAATTTCCATCTGCAAAGCGGGTCGCCCGCGATTGACGTGGGAAGCAACAGCCTGATTCCTCCTGATTCCGCGAATGTGGACTCCAACCCAGACCCAGGGGCACCAGTCGAGATCGATCTGGATGGAAATGCCCGTATTTTTAGTGCCACCGTGGATATGGGACCGTATGAGTACTTCGGAAACAGCGCGCCGTACGTTGCGGATCCGATGGGCTCTGTCAAGAAGTCGGGAAATTTCAGCTATTTCGGATATGACTTGACCTCTGTGTTTAACGACATAGACGGGGACCTCCTGAGCTTCAGTTTTGCCTCACCGACAGATACCACAATTGTCCGGGCGTTTTTCCGTAACGACAGCCTGATCATCCTCTCTCGGCCGAACTTGACCGGCAAGGATTCCGTTTATGTCCAGGCTGACGACGGGAATGGAGAAACCGTGATCGATTCTCTCAAAATTACCGTTTCCGATGTGAACGACGACCCGACAGTTGCAATTCCGATGAGCTCTGTCAATAAACCAGAGGATTTTAGCTATTTTGGATATGACTTGACCTCTGTTTTCAACGATACAGACGGGGACCCCTTGAGCTTCAGCTTTGTCTCGCCAACCGATACCACGATTGTCCGGGCGTTTTTCCGCAACGACAGCTTAATCATCCATTCTCGACCGAATCAAAGCGGCAAGGATTCCGTTTATGTCCAGGCTGACGACGGGAATGGAGGTATGACTTGACCTCTGTGTTTAACGATACAGACGGGGACCTCCTGAGCTTCAGCTTTGTCTCGCCAACCGATACCACGACTGTCCGGGCGTTTTTCCGTAACGACAGCCTGATCATCCATTCTCGACCGGATCAGAGCGGCAAGGATTCCGTTTATGTCCAGGCTGACGACGGGAATGGGGGAACCGTGATCGATTCTCTCAAAATCACCGTTTCCGATGTGAACGACGACCCGACAGTTGCGGATCCGATGAGCTCTGTCAATAAGCCGGAAGATTTTAGCTATTTTGGATATGACTTGACCTCTGTGTTTAACGACATAGACGGCGACCCCTTGAGCTTCAGCTTTGTCTCGCCAACCGATACCACGACTGTCCGGGCGTTTTTCCGCAACGACAGCCTAATCATCCTCTCTCGACCGAATCAGAGCGGCAAGGATTCCGTTTATGTCCAGGCTGACGACGGGAATGGAGGAACCGTGATCGATTCTCTCAAGATCGCCGTTTCCGCGGTGAACGACGACCCGACAGTTGCGGCGACGATGGGCTCTGTCAATAGACCAGAAGATTTTAGCTATTTTAGCTATGACTTGACCTCTGTTTTCAACGATACAGAAGGGGATCCCTTGAGCTTCAGCTTTGTCTCGCCAACCGATACCACAATTGTCCGGGCGTTTTTCCGCAACGACAGCTTAATCATCCATTCTCGACCGAATCAAAGCGGCAAGGATTCCGTTTATGTCCAGGCTGACGACGGGAATGGAGG
>NBMB01000065.1 GCA_002084765.1 Candidatus Cloacimonetes bacterium 4572_55
CTTTAACTATATCAAAGACCGGATCAGTCAAAAATTCAATATGATGCCGTTACATAAAATAATCCAAATGAAAACTGCTTAAACAGAGATTATTGAGTGGATACTGCCAAATTGACTGATCATATTTGGAATGTCAAAGAACTATTATTTATGGTGAGTGCCCCGCACCATTCCTCAAAAAATAATTTACAACACATAAAAGGGTGAATAACATGTTGATATGGACAGACAGGAAGGACAATCAATGGAATGGTACAGCTTTGCTCTTATATCCGCCCTTTTCTCCGCGACAGCCGCTATCTCCGAGAAAAAGGCATTGTTTAAAGAAGGCGCGCTTCCATTTTCAACGCTTTTATCAATATTCAACCTTTTTTTATCGATTCCTTTTTTTCTGCGGATCGATTTTTCGACACTATCCGCGCTCCCGTTGGCAGTCCTGTTATTCAAGTCGATATTGGGCGCGCTGGCATTTCTCTGCGTGATGTCGGGCATAAAAAATCTTGAGCTGAGCGGTGCTTTACCGCTTCTGGTATTAACACCCGGGATCGTTGCCTTTATCGCATTTATCCTGTTGAATGAAGCACTTTCTTTTTATGAAATATCTGGAATGGCACTTCTCCTGACCGGCACATACATCCTGCAGATATCTACGATGGCCTCTTTGACAAAAAGACCGCAGAAAGGAATTTTTGAGCCATTCAAGGTTTTTTATCGCTCCAAAGGACACCGTTATATTATCGGCGCGCTCCTACTCTTTACCGTCACTTCTATATTAGATAAGGCACTTCTCGGCCGCTTCAAGACCTCGATCAATGTGATGATGGGATTTCAGCATCTTTTTCTGGCAATCGTTTTTTTTGCGTTTTTTTCCATCTCGACAAAGAGTCCAATAGCGATCCGAAAGACGCTAAAACAATCGGGACGAATTATCTTCGTTATCGCTCTTTTGACGATTGTGTATCGCTATTCCCATTTTTTGGCAGTGAAAGCCGGACCCATAGCCCTGGTTCTTTCCATCAAGAGAACTTCGATATTTTTTGCGACGGTCATCGGTGGGAAAATTTTCCATGAGAGCTATTTAATGAGAAAAGCGATTTCCACAGCAATGATGGTCGGCGGCGCGATTCTGATCATTTTATTCTGAGGCGTTTCGCTTCTCTCCTTCTCTTGATCCACATCCGGATCCATTCGTAATAGGCGATCAGGACAAAGCCGCCGCATCCGCCGCCGATCACAAATCCAGCCAGTACGTCGATCGGATAATGCACTCCAACATAGACGCGGGAAAATCCAATGAGTCCGGCAAACGCGGCAAATCCCAGCCAGTAGGGACGATAATGATAGATAAAAATCATTGCGGTCGCGGACATATTTACGGCATGGGAAGATGGAAATGAGAGACTTTTGCTGCGGCGAATCAACAGATGGACATTCTCAAGATCGTTGCAAGGTCGCACACGTCCGATGATCGGCTTGATCACCGAAGAACTGAGCTGATCGCTGATCAAAATAGTCGGAATCAAAGCCAACAAGATCGTCCGTTCCCGGATTCCTCCTTTGATCGCCATCCACAAAACCAGCGGCGCAATAAGCAGCGTCCAATTATCCAGATCCGTGATAAAAGGCATTATCACATCAAACAATCGGTTTTGCAAGCCGTGATTGACATAAAAGAAAACAATCTGGTCTATAATCGCTATCTGTTCCATCTTCTACTATCCCAAATCTCTGAAATCTGATTCATCCGCGGATCCCCCTATCGGAGTCGCACGATTTTCCGGCTTAATTCATGTTCCCCCGCGGTCATTCGGATAAAATAAACGCCGTTACCGACCCATTGTCCCGCCTGATTTTTACCATCCCAAATCAAATGATGATAACCGCCTGGTTGTTCTTTTTCCGTCAACAATTCTCGTATCGATTGCCCAGCACTATTATAGAGCGCGATCCGAACTGGACTCGGACTCGGAAGAACATATTCAATCCGAGTTTTTGTCGAGAAAGGGTTGGGATAGACGCGGACGTCGCAGTCAATTTTCTCCGACTGCTCGGCCTCGATATCCAGATATTCGACAGAAACCTGGATCGGTAGGCTCCACTGTCCCACCCGATCAAATTCGCTTGTGCCTCGCGCTCGATAGGCGTATGAGCCGATTTCCAAGGCAACGATCTCATAGCTCGGCTCCATAAGCGCGTCGTCTAAAATCTCCACCTGTTCATAATGCGCCACTGGATGGATATCGTCGATATATATGCCGCTTAGAGAGGTGTGCTCGTCGGTGAGATAGCGGAAACGGACGCGAATGGATTGCCCGACAAAGTCCTCCAGCGGAAAGCGAGCCTCTACCCAGCCGTCGGAGCTACCGGTGACGCCGTGTCCCAAATTGGATCCGTATGGATTTTGTTCTGTGGTGATATTTCCGGCTATTGGCTCGTAGATCACGCCGTCTGTTGAGACCTCGATATACGCGTAATCGTAATCCTGCTCGATCTCGTACCATGTCCAAAAAATCAGCTCTGTCTCTTCTGCCACAAAGAGAGAAAAATTATGGCGCAACGCGCGGTCGACTTGGTCGCCATATCCAGAATAGAAACTATATTGCCCGCTGTAAGATCGGAAGCTGGTTCGATAAAATCCATCTCGTGTCCACTCGTCGATCTCGCCCTCGGCGTCTTCAGTAACAAGTGAAAACTCGCTCATCTGTTGGAGTGCATACGTGGCGACGGAATAGGCGTCCGCTGGATCTTCGACGATCCAGTTTAAGGTAAATTGGTTTCCCGATTCATCGACCGGCTGCATGCGGATCGACTGAGGGGGGCAGACTCTGTAAGGGTTGTCCGCGATCTCGGCAAGGATCAAGTTGGCTTGCAAATTTTCTTGGCAGAGCGGCTCAATCTCCGATTCCAGCGGATAGAAAAGATACTCGTCCGGTCCCACTTCCGGCGTAAAAGCGATGATCCCGAGTTCGCTATAGAGCCAGTCGCACGCCTCGCCAGTCATCAGGTAATTCAAGACTTCCCAACCGTTTCCATATGCATATCCATTCTCCTCGACCATGACTTCCGCGACTGTTCGGAACAGACGATGCTGATCCGTATGGAGATTATTATATGACCAGGGATAGAGCAGATCGTTTCCAAACGAGTGATAGGAAAGCGCAACGCTGAAGTTATGCGCCTCGCAAAAATCCCGGACGATCTGAGTTTCTGGCTCGGAAAAGGCTTCGGGACCACAAAAAACATTTGACGAAGGATCATGGCTGCATCCGTAGCTTTCTCCCCAATGATATCCGTAATTTCGGTTCAAATCTACGCCGTCGTCAGTCTGATTGAACTGGCCGTCGCCGTTATTATCTCTGGTATTTTTTCTCCACCAGCCCCAGCTAGTTCCTTCGTGATGATCCTCCACTACGGTGTGACCGTCCGGGTTGAGCATGGGGATAAACCACAACTGCCGCTCTTGGATCAGATCCGACACTTCCTCACTCGCGTCGTAGTTTTCTGTCAGATAGTCTAAGAAATAGAGCAGGATCTCGACAGTGATTAGCTCGCGGCTGTGATGCACACCCATATAAAGTGCTTCCGGCTCATCCTCTTCGACAGTCGGATTATCCGAAACCTTCACGCCCCATATCTCCCGACCTTGCCAGCTCTGTCCCAACGTAGTCAGATGCACAATATCTGGATATTCCGCGGCTAAAGTCGTCAGATGGTCGGTCAATTCCTGATATGTGGTATAATCTCCCAGATCGTCCCGATCAGAAAAACGGGCGCGATAGAGTTCTCCTAAATCTGGCTCAATTATCTCATAATCGATCCCGATCTCATCCAATTTCTCTCTCTGATACGGCTTGACAATCACCCAAATCTGACCCGATTCGGAATAGATCGCGTCCCATTCTCCAGTTTGTCGCTGAGATCGAGACAGAGCGGAAAATTCCCGAGCCGAAATCGAAATCACACTGTCAGCCCACGCGGGATAGACCTGAATCAGAATTATGAAAAAAAGCAGACGTTTCCACATTTCTTTACTCCTATTTTACTTTCAAAAAATGTACGTTCAAAAAAACGCCCATAATCCGCAAGATGTGGGCGAGGTTTATAATGTGTTGTAACGTGTTTACTAATATAGCTTTTGCTTAGTTTTCATCTCTTCAAATATTTTTTGATAACTTTGATAGCGCGAGGGCAAAATGTCCCCGCGAAGAAGGGCGGACTTAACTGCGCACTCAGGCTCAGCCCCGTGCCTGCAATCATTGAATCGGCACTGCATGAGATAAGGTCGAAACTCGGGCAGCAGATTATCGATCTCATCCGGATGAGCCGTGAGCAGTCCGAATTCTCGGAATCCGGGCGTATCCGCAGCATAACCGCTGATCGATAATGGAAGCAACTCGGTACAGACCGTAGTATGTCGTCCCTTGCGCGATTTACGGCAGATATCCCCTACTCGCAGCCCCAGCCCTGGCTCAATTTTGTTGAGTAAAGAGCTTTTTCCCACGCCGGATTGCCCAGTAAAAACCGTCAGTTTTTCCGCCAGATACGATTTAAACTGGTCGATTCCTTGACCCGTCACCGCGCTGGTGAGAAAAACTGAATAGCCCAACTCAGAGTAAAGCCGTTGCGCGGTCTGAACTTTTTTATCGTTTTTCAGATCGATTTTATTAATACAGATTGCGGCTCGCAGGTCTTGATACTCGGCGGCCATCAAGAATCTGTCAATCAAATTGAAGTTGAGCTTGGGCTGCTTTGTCGATGTGATCATCGCTACCTGATCCAGATTCGCCACAAGCACATGCTCGAGACGCTGATCCGGAGCCAGCCTGGAGAGTTTGCTGCGCCGCGGTAGAATCTTCTCGATCGCGCCTTCATCCCGCCACAAAGAAAATTCTACCAAATCCCCAACTGCAATCGGATTCGACTCGCCCTGTCTTTGAATCCGAAATTTCCCACGCAATCGACATGTGTACGTCTCATCGCCAACTTCAGTATTTTTTACAATATTTTTTACAATATAGTGACTTCCATGTCCTCGAATAACTTGACCAATTTGCTTCATAGGCTCCCAAAGTTTATAGAGTAAACAGTAAGTGAATATATTTCTTGATAGAATAAACAGGTCGATTAATCCTCAAATTTTTTTTTCCGCAAGCGTTTTAAATTTTCCAACGCTGGGTGAACCGGCATATCCGGATTCAACTCTTTTGCTTTATTATAGATAGATAGCGCCTTGTTCCACCGGTTTAATTGATGCAACATGAGCGAAATATTGAGCATTAAATCTGGATCGTCGGGGGCAAGTTCCAGAGCTCGGTTATAATAATGAAGTGCCTGCTCAAAATCTTCCGCCAACGCGTACACATTGCCTAAATTGTTGTGATAATTGACAGATTTTGGATTCTTGATAATCTCTTTCCGAAAAGTCGCAGCCGCCTGTTGATATAGCCCGACTCCGGCAAAGGTCATACCCAGCGCGCTGATCGGATCCGGATATTCTTCGGTTTTATTCCGCTGTTGGATAACCGCGATCAATTGCTCTTTCATAATTTGATAATCTCTCTCCAAAATCTCGGTGAGGGGATTTACTGTCAGCACATTGATCGAATTTGGAAACCGAACCGGAGGGTACTTCTCCCAGGCCTCGCTGAGTGTGAATATCTGTAACTCAGAACGATTTCGCCATGCTTCATATTGCTGTTTACCGATCAAATTAGCTTCCACCCATGCGCCGCCGATTGCGGTAGCCTCTACAGGATACCAGACCTCCTCTTCCCATTCAACGCCGTATAATGTCTCAATATAATCGGATATATCCTGGTTATGAATCTTGAACATCATAAAAAGATGTCCCGGGAAATCGACAATCGCAATGCTCAAGCCGATATTCTCTAAACAAGACGCATAAAGCACGACCAGATCGTCGCAATCGCCGGTTCGTTTGGAGAGAGTCTCGGAGGGATCCTGCACCGTATCGATCTGATTGTCTCGGAGGATGGTTCCGAAAGGATGATTCGGATCCGATTTATAGCGCACCTGCAACTCTCCCAATTCGTCGAAAATTTGAACCGCGTAAACAAACGGGATCGGCAGAAAGGTGGGAACGTCCTGTTCATAGTTCCTGAGTGTCTCTCTGACGAATTTATCCACAATCTCGGAACCTGGATAGATGAACGCGCCGATCTTTTTCGGATCTTCCCAAGTGATTGCATTTCGTTGATGGAGCAGGGTCTCGCCGTTTGTCGTGGTCACCCGTTCCTCTTGGCACAGACTATATGTGTGAATCGAGACGCTCACTGGCTGATCTTCCAGGACGTTTAATATGTTATCCGATCCGAAAAAATAGAGAGGAATACTTCGAGTTTTGTTTGATTCAATATCATACCATTCATACGGATTCACGCTCTCAACGGTATAAGGCGGCAAGGAAAGAATCGCGCCGATCCGACAACTCTCCTGGCTGATATTCTTTACTTGAACATAGCCGATTGGATGAACAGAATAATTTTTATAAAGGACCGGAAAAATATCCCCAATCTGGATGTTTTCGATCACAATAGGCGGAGTCCTTCTGGGGAGCAATAGAGAGATCGACAAATAGTGATTGTCCGCAAGTAAGCTGTGATGTTGATACGCGTAATCTAAACAGATACGGTTGTAAGATACGCCGATTCCGCCGCTCAATTTATATTCGTTCTGTAGATCAAAATCTTCCTCAAACCCGGCTCGAATCCATAACCAAGGGTGATAGCGGAACTCCAAACCGGTATGCGCGGAATCCTGCGTGAGCGAGAATAAAAATCGGGCTGGACCCACGAGATAGTTGAACCCGACGGCTTGACGAAAACCGAATAGCTTGTACGAGGTCTCGTCGTCCACGCGCATATAAGCGTCCCCTATGTCGCTCAACTTTGCCCCTAACCACAAATTTCGGAAGGGTTTGAATAATATGCCTGCGTTTAAACTGAGCCCGAATCCAGATATATCCGACGTCATTGCCGGATCAAAACCAACGCGAATCGCACGCAATTGAAAGCCGATTTTTAATTTACTCCGGAAATTTTTGGCGATTCCCAGACTGAAATCATCCTCGCTATAATTAAAATAATCATCGGAGAGAGAAAGCCGCGCCCAACCGAATCCATAGTTCAAACCATGACGGTTAGAGGGCGCAATATAGCTCATATTTGAATAATGGATTCCATCCCGAAATAATTCGACATAATCAGCTTGAAAGCGATGATAGCGATATCGTGCCATACCTGCTGGATTCCAACTGAGACCCGCCCAATCGTCAGGAGGAGCGATAAAAGCGCGTCCAAGAGAAATCGGTCTTGCGCCGAGGGGAATTCGTTCGTCGTCTGCGTGGCAGGGACTTTCCAATAAGTATAAAGTCGACAAACAGATACCAAAAAATATCACAGATGAAAGCGACCGACGTATCATATATCTCTTCCAAACGGCGAGTGTATGGTCGTGTTGATTCGGAAAATTTACGAACTACGGCAGAAATTGGACGTAATGATTCAAAAATAGGATCGCCACAAAGATCAAAAACAAAAAAAGAATATTCCGAAATATACGAAACCATCCCATTTCCGGTCGAATAAGGCGTAACCGATGGCGCCGTTCTTTTATCATACTCATAATCATGCCTACTATTTATACCCAAGAAATCATACCCATAAAGCAACCCTTTCGATTTAACTTGACAACTCATGTCGGTAATATTAAGTTAAAATGCTTCTGTAAGCAATACTTTATTTATCGATTCGTGGATCCCTTCCCTTTTTTAGAGACGCTGTCTTTTAAATTGACTGACGAGAGACACCGTGGCGGAAATTAAAAAATGTCCAAATCTCAGTTAAGTGCCTATTTTTTCATCGCCCCGTTTATGATTATATTTGTCATATTCATGGGCTACCCCGTTTTTTATTCCTTTTACCTCAGCTTTCATCAAGTCGTCGATTATTACGATATGTTCGGTGGAATGAAATTTGTCGGGTTTGCGCACTATATCAAGCTGATGGGCGACTCCCAATTTTGGTGGTCTATTCTGATGACTTTATATTACGCTGCGCTTTTCATTCCGTTAAATATTGCGGCTTCCTTTTTCCTCGCTGTGTTACTGCATAACAAACTGAGAGGCAGCCGTTTTTTCCGCACGGCATACTTTATGCCAAATGTCTTGGATACACTCGTAGTCGGCGTGATTTGGATATTTATCTACCTGCCGAACGGACCATTAGACCATATCTTATCCGCGATAGGCATTACCAATTTTTCCAGTACCGGATTTCTGGGTAATCCTCTATCCGCAATGCCTGCGGTGGTTTTTGCAATGGTTTTAAAAAGCGCGGGATTCGGCATGATTTTATTCCTCGCGGCTATCCAGAATATTCCCAAATCAGTCTATGAAGCCGCGGATATTGACGGCGCGAGTCCATGGCAAAAAGTCGTCCAGATCACATTTCCGTTGGTTAAGCCGATCGTCCTGTTCCTTTCGGTTATAGGTGCCATCACTGCCCTGAACGCATTTGCGGAGATATACGCCATGACGTCCGGAGGACCCTATCAAAGCGTCGGGAGCCAAGCACTCGGCGTCACAAATCTGTCGGGTTATTATCTTTATCGCACTTTTGAGAGTGCCAGATACGGATACGCCGCGGCAATATCTTATGTTTTGTTAATCATCACCCTGGTCATCTCGACGATTAATATGAAATTTTTAAGTGAAAAATAGTGCCTTAATGCCAAAGTTGAATACGTCGTTAATTAATGTTTTACCATACTTCGGATTAATCAGTGTTAAAAATTAAATTTTGGGGTACAAGGGGTTCGATCCCGGTTTGCGGTAAAAAATATGTGAAGTACGGAGGAAATACGCCCTGTCTTGAAGTCCGTACAGATCAAGGGCATCTAATCATTATCGATTGCGGCTCTGGTATCCGGGAGATGGGCTATCAACTGATGGAAGAGGGGTTTGACAAGGGTGGATGTAGCGCAGTGATCCTTCTTAGCCATTGCCATTGGGATCATATTCAAGGGATGCCCTTTTTTCGCCCGGCTTATGTCAAAGGCAACCGCTTTATCATCTATGGATTGCACAGTTTTTATCAAACGTTGGAAAAATCGTTGGTTGGACAAATGCAGTGCCCTTATTTCCCAAGCAGATTTTTTGAGATGGGCGCAGAGTTCAATATCAGAGAAATACCAGAGTGTAAATTCAATATCGGCGATCTGTCAATCACAACCGCTTATATGAACCATCCCGACGAGACCTTTGGGTTTCGGATCGACTACCATGGCAAATCCTTTGTCTATGCCTCCGACAACGAACACATCCCCTCGGCCGTAGCCGACGATAAGGTGATCCAATTCTCCCGAAAAACCGACCTGTTAATCCATGACTCACAGTTTATGTGGGACGAATATTTTGGCAATAAAGTCGGTTGGGGACATAGCGTGCCGGAAGTGGCACTGCAAACCGCCCAATTGAGCGAGGCGAAAAAGCTGATTCTGTTCCACCATGATCCATCGCATAATGATCAATTTTTAGATAATATGCTGGAATATTGCAAAAATTTAAACGCCGGATATCACGGTTTGGAAATCGATTTGGCAAGGGATTTTATGGAAATCATTCTCTAACCTGAATAGTTTGATCCGCAAAGTATCACAGATTAAAAGTTGATAAAAAGAATCAATCCTGGATGTGATTGATCAATCCGCAAACCGAAATTTCTTTCCCGTCGCTGAGGACAAGAGACCCTCGCACTACAAAAAGTCCGTATAAATCCGGCGTCTGGGGGACTGAAGGATCCCCAGCCAAAATAAACGAACCGATATTCAAGACATGTGCATCCATGCCGCGACCCATCATCTCGATATCCCAGCCCACAGGATAAACGACATGAGCCGTCGTATCCTTGACCGTCTTCGTCCAATCGATTAATGTGGATACGCTTTGGTTGTTCTTTTCGTCCACCCAAAAATAACTTCGGTTTTTATTATCAAAGATGTCAGAATAACCCGCGATCATCACATCCCCGGCTTCGTTGAAAAGATAAGCGATGTCATACTTACCATATTTCCGCCCGGTATTTTCGATAATTGGGTTGTCATTTCTCAGATGTCTATAATTATGAATCACATAGCCGCCCATGTGCACGCCTTGATTGATCAAAACGCCCTGATGGAGGGACCGGGTATGTTCGAGGACTTTTGTTTTCGTCTCAACCTCAAAATCGGTGACTATATCCTGAACCTGAAGTTCGAGATCGGCCTGGTTATATTTAAAAGAAATCTGACGATGTCCATTCGGCTGACGAGTAACCTTCAGAGCGTCCTCCAGTGGCGTATCCGAGGGCTGTTTGTTATCGATCCGCTCATCTACAAACATGGACCATTGACCGTCCAACGAATACCATCCGCGATAAAAACGAATGATCCTCGGACCATCAAAGCTGGTTGTGGTTTGAAAAATGTATATAACAGGCTTAGCTTCGTTCCAATTAAAAAAAATAAACTCTTCAGAATGATACTTATAACCGGCTTGTTGCTTTTTCGTTTGAGCAAAAGGCAGGTCAAAGGAAAAACCAATCAGACAAAGTATTGTAAAGATAGTAATAACTTTTTTCATTTTATTCTCATTTTCCTCTCATTTTTCGAATTAAATAAGATTTAACGGCACAAACTAAAACGACAGAATAATCGAACTACAGTCGAGTCCGTGAGTTGTTCCTATCGGTTTTGGATCAAGTTTTATCATATATTTTGGAATTGAACATTGACGAGACTGTAAGGATGTTGTATAATTCATCTCATAATTTTTCTATTTGATTTTGGAGGAAAAATGAAATACGTAATTTCGATTTTTTTAGCTTTTATCTTTTTTTGTGGAATCCTATGTGGGATTTCTCAAGCGGAAACGTTTTATCTGAAAGACGGAACTATTATCAAGGGAACAATCCAAAAGTCTGACGATCACTCTTACACAGTCAAGACCAGTTTCGGCGAGGTGTTGATCAAGCGTTCGCAGATTGAAAAAGTCACGTACGATAAAACAGTTCCGGCCGAAAAAGAAGACGTAAATGTAGAAGTTCATGTCGATATGCCGGAAAAGATGGACGTCCAGTTGTCGCATACGGATCAAAGCGTGGGTGTGGGATCGTCGGTAATGACCATCGGATCCGGACTGTTGGGAGGATGCGCTGGAATGCTAATCGGCGGGTTAATTCTTAGCAATAACGAAGATAGCGACGGCGATGTCGTATTAATCACCGGTTTGATCGGCATAGGTATGGGCGCAGCAATCGGATGGAATGCGTCCAAACCAAAGGAAACATCCGGGCTGTTGCAGGTCAGAGAGAAAAATCTGGCTCTGGCAATGCCGGATCTTGGCGTCGAACATAAGGATGGCGAGACAATCTATAAAATGACGATGACGCACATCGATTTTTGACTTTATTAGCTTGACTTTATTTGATAGAGGAAACGTCCGATGACCCGAAGAGAAGAAGAAAAGGATTGGGGCCGCTTTACCGTTTACGGTAATGACGAGGTGGAAGAAGTTATCTGTAAGCAAATGCGCTATGTGGCGGACAAGGTAATAGATAGGTTCGTCAGTGAAAATTTGGTGGCTCTGATCCTGCTTGGGGGGTATGGACGGGGCGAAGGAGGCGTGGTTGAACGTCAAGGTCGTTTAATGCCTCATAATAATTTTGACTTCTGCCTTATATTCGATGGTGTGCCGATAAGCAAGCGTTACCAATTAGAAGCCGCCGCGCATGAACTTTCGATTGAGCTGCCGAAAAAACTCGGCGTAGGCTGTGATTTTTCGGTACTGGATTCAGCTTATCTACGAGACGCGCCTCCATTCGTGATCTGGTTTGATATGAAGTACGCGCATAAAGTGATCATAGGAGATAGCCGGATATTGGAGTCTATGCCGGAACGGACAGCGAGCGACATTTTGTTAGCCGACGCGGCGCGGCTGCTGTTGAATCGAGGAACTCTGCTGGCGATAAACGAGCTAATTTTCAAACAGCGGGGCGAAAATCTCACGGTATCGGATAAAGAAACGATTATCAAACATACGGTTAAGGGGATTATCGGGTACGGCGATGCGGTGTTGTTGGCAAAGGGAAAGTATCATCAAAGCTATGTGGAGAAGGCGCGCCGTTTTAAATCCGTTGATTTGACCGGTGTACCGAATAAAGCCAAGCTAAGACAATTATATGGCACAGCCGCAGAATTTCGGTTCAAACCGGACTACGAAACCTATCTCAAGAAAGACCTTCTCAAATGGCGAGGAGAACTGGTTGAGGCGTTTGAGCCGATTCATCTTTGGTTTGAATCTGTGCGTCTGGGGAAAAATCTGACGTGGGAGGGATATTTGGAGACCCTTTCCGAGCATCGAGAGGCGCGACCAGTCTTCTCCAGTTCCAAACAAAAGCTAAAAGCCGCTATCAAGCCTTTCTATTTCTTTCTGAAAAACAGCATCAAGTTTGGACCATGGCTCAACAGATGGCAGTTCCGGCATCCCAAGGATCGTCTGCTGGCAATTTTCCCAGCGGTGATCTATCCGAACTTGCCGATGTTTTACAAGAAGCAATTGTCGAAATTGACCGGTTCTCGCGATACGGAAAATATGCTCCCGATTTTTTTGAGATTATGGGGAGAACTGGGCGATTCCAATTTTCTGCATGTGCTGAATAAATTGAAATTGACCCTCTAATCCGAAATAAATCGTAAGAAAGCATGGAGTTAGATATTTTAAAACCAATCCTCAGAGAATCTGCAAATTTCGCAGAAGAAGATATCGCATTCGACTTGGTAGTGGACCCCGAGCGCGTTCGATGGGAAGATTTGTTTGACGACGATCGACCGGTTGAGGTTGAATTTGGCTCGGGAACCGGACGTTTTATCTTAGACTGCGCTGCGCGGTTCCCAAAACACAATTATGTCGCGGTAGAATTCCGACTGAAGTGGTTTAAGTTGATACGGTCTCGCGTCATCAAGCGAAATTTGCCCAATATTCGGGTGCTGTGCGCGGATGCAAAACTCCTTGTGGAGTCCCTTATACCGGAAAATCAAGTGCTGAACTACCATATCCATCACCCGGACCCATGGCCAAAAACACGTCATCGCAAACGGCGACTTTTTCAACCGAGATTCTGTTCCATGCTCAAGAGAGGGCTTGTTCCTGGCGGACATGTGTTTATTATGACTGACGTTGAGGAGTATTTTCGATCCATTGTGCAGGTCATGAACGCGTATTCCGGTCTGGCTCGTCTCCCTGATTTTCCAGATGACCCAGACCGGATTATTACCAACTATGAAGAAAAAGCGACAAAACGAAATATCCAAATTCACCGCACAGCGTATCAAAATTTGGACTGACCGAGAACATCCCCTTATTGAACGCGGATCGTAATTATTTTCGGCTCGGTTTCCATCACCTTGCCGGTCTGGCGGTCTTTCATAAACAGACGAGTCTCTACAGTCAACTGAGAGCCGACTGCCGACTCTTTAATCCGCGCCTTGAATTGAAAATCAATAGTCTCTTCCTCCATAGCACCCCAGGAAACGATCAGTCGATTTTCCGCGGTCAACTCGACAGATTTCTCAGCCGGAGAAAAACTTCCCGCCTCATAAGATAATCCTTCCGGCAGATCAAACCACCAAGCAATCATCCTGCCATCGTCCCCTTGATCCTCATTTTTATGAATCGCTCTGCCCTTAATCGCGACCCAATCCCCCGGTTTTACAGAGCCTGTAAGCGGCTGATAGTCCCGGATATCGGTGCCCAGTTCGCCAAAATCGAGCCGAGTTTTCGCAGGAAGATCGAATGGAGCAGTATCTGGCGCGCTATCCTGCGGGATCAGATATATCTCCACCCGACGATTTTTCTGTAAATTTTCCGGCGTGTCGTTCGGAGCCACAGGACGTGAAGCCGCAAATCCCTTTGTTGCGATCCGCTCAGCCGAGATTCCATTCTCTACCAACCAATCTCTGACCGCGCGGGCTCGAGACGCGGAGAGTTCATAATTGGATGGAAATTCGCCGGTCCCAATGGGACGGCTGTCCGTGTGCCCCTGGATACGAACCGATCGATCTGGGTATTGATTGATTTGATCCAGTGCCAGAATCAAATCGGCAGTCGCTTCCGGAAGTCGAAGTTTGGCTTTTCCCGTGTCGAAAAAGAGATCTCCAAGAGTGATTTTTTTTGCTTTATACGCAAAAGTCAACTGGGTTCCGACTTTCTGAGAGGTCGAATCCCCAACCGTTACCCACGCCTGATTGACGTACGCGCGACTCGTCTCCGGCAAGCTGTCGAACTGCGCCTCATAACGCAACTCTATGGACTGATCCCCTCCAGGCAATGGAGCGATTTCCCAGCGGTAGAGCGACGAGTCGATTTGCGGATCATGGAAAGGACGTTGGTCTATGGTTGCGGAACCCGGAAGGATCGATAGACCAGTCGGCATCCGATCTTCTAATATAATCGGCAAATTGACGCCGTGATTCACGATTTTTATCCGGTATTCCACAATGGGCAGCCCATCCTTCCCATCAATTTCCGAATTGTAAGGCAAGATGCGAATCTCTGTGCGCCGGTTCTGTTGAAGTGCTTTGGAGCTCATGTCCGATCCGGTATATATAGGTCGAGTCGCGGCAAATCCCTGAATATCGATACGAGTGTTGTCGATTCCCAACTGAATCAGATAATCGGCAACGACCCGCGCTCGAGCTTGAGACAGTTCCTGGTTAGACGGAAATTTTTCAGTCTGGATAGGCCGCTTGTCCGTATGTCCCTCGACTCGAATCCGGCTATAAGGATATTGGCGCACAATCTCATAAGCCGATTTCAGGATCGGATCTGCGTCCGCCTTTAAATCCGAGAGACCTGTGTCGAACAGAACATCTCCAATCCGGATAACACGCTCGATATGGGTCATACCGGACGCATCTCCGCGCCTTCCATCACAAATTCAAATTTCAAATGGTTGCCATACAAGAACTTAGATCCTTTGGGCAAATCCCGCTCGTCCAGGGCGATTACATAATCTCCCGGATCTACTGGATAGAAATAGAACCTGCCGTTTCTGTCGGTCTTGACTTTACGTCCATCGTCGAGATAGACCCTTACTCCGGGCAAACCCGTCGCGCTCGACTGAGGAAGACGGTCGCAGGTAAGCAGAACTCTGCCGTTAATCGCCCCGGGAAGCACGTCCGAGATGATATTAACAGTCGCGCATGCCGGAAGGGTATAGATCGGATTCGCTCCTCCATCATAACCTACAGCAGAGGCGCAATTTTCCATCAGACCAGCCCCAGTGTTGACGCCAACCAATGTTTGAAATGTGAGCGTCACGGAGCTGTTGCCCGGAAGACTGTCCGAGATCGCCCAGGTAAATGGGTTATTTCCAAGGGGATCAGGAATCGATTGACCGTCGAGTCGCGACGTTCCCGGAATCAAACTCAGCCCAGTCGGAAGCGGATCTATGATTCGCACACGACGGAGCGGGAATTCATTGGTGGCTCGCACTTTGATCGTCCATGTCAGGATATCTCCCAATCGGGCACTGTTGCGACTGACTGCTTTGGTGATCAAGAGTTCTGGGAATTCGATAAGGATTATCGCATTGTCACTGTCCACCAATTCGCAATTTGTCAGATTCGGCGAACCGAGGTCTGCTTGAGACGATTCTCCCGGATTTGGTTGGGCGCAGACCAGTACCACGTTTCGATTTGGTCCAGGGCGACATTCCGGTCCCACCTGAACTTGATAGACCACATGCAGGCTATCGAATCCGGCAAGGTCAGGTAAGTCAAGATATTCAAGGAGATAAGATTCTGGCATAATCGGATCAGGCATGGGCTCGCCATTTAGAAAAGAGGAGCCGCTGATGTAGGACATGCCTTCCGGGAGAGAATCGGATAGCGTGATCTCGTACGCGGTTCCAGAAGCTCTATTGAACAACCGCAGATGATAGGTCAAAATGTCTCCTGGACCGGCGACCTCCGCGTCCACAGATTTAAACAACTCTAAGTCGGGATAACGCAGAATAGTGATCACAGTATTGCTCAGAACCGGCTCGATCTCGTTGGCGTTGATCTGCGCGTTGTTCTCGATTCGGCTCCCGCTCTCGGCTCCTTCCTGAATTGTCATTCGGTAACTCACGGACCCCGTTTCCCCAGAAAGCAGCAGTCCAATTTGCCAGGTCAGAGTGCGCGTATCCGCGTCATAGACCGGTTCAACGCCGGATATCGCGTCAACAAATAGCACCTCATCCGGCAGTTGATCGGTTATCACCGCGCCAGAAGCGGGATGATCGCTGTCGTTTCCATAAGTCAGCGTATAGACCAGCGTGTCGAGATGGGAGGTGATTGCGAGATTGACCAATTTATTGATCCAAAGAGTCGGCTGCACAATAAGAGTGAGCGTCTCATTGCTAAGCATATCGCCAGTTTCGTCGCTTCGGATGATCGCGGTATTGGATATCCATTCGCCCACCTGGGCATCGGAGTCGATCACGGTCTGATAGCTCGCCTGACCAGCCGCTCCCACAGCGAGCGAGCCGATATTCCAGATCATTTTTTGTTGCCCCGGATCGTAGATTCCAGGTGCTGATAGGCTCACGAAAGTGGTCCGAGGTGGTACCACATCTTCGAGCACCACATTAGTCAGAGGCTCTGGTCCCGTGTTGATATACGTCAAATGGTATGTCAGCGTATCGCCTGCCATTGCCTGGGTTTGATCCACCGATTTCATCAGTTGCAACCCATAAGTTTGTATGCATGTGACGACGTTGTTGGTAAGAGCTTCTTCAGTCTCATTGGAATAAAATCGCGCTCTGTTGACGATTTCGACATGACCCGGAGCTTCTTCGTGGATCCGCACCTGGAATGTCACGCTGCCGGTATGCAAGGGGTCAAGCCTGTCCACATACCAGGAAACGGTGTTATTTGCCTGCGTAAAAAATCCGCTATGAGACGCAGTACCCGGCACATAGGTCGTATAAGAGGGAATGCTGTCCACGATCACAAAGCCAGTCGCGGGACTCATGCCACTATTCCCGTAATGGATCGTATAAGTGATTGCATCGCCCGAACGCCCGCAAGCGATGTCCGCTGTTTTTCGCCCGTTCAACTGGACAGAATAAGTGAGAGGCAGTTTTTCGTCGTCAAAATCGGATACAGAGATTCCGGATTCCGCATAACCCATGGCTCGCGCTCGGTTCGAGACCCGATTTTGATCGTCCGGTTCATAATCATTCATGTTTGGCGAACAGGAAAAGCTGACCCGAATTTCTTCTGACTGTTGCCCCCCAACGCTTGTAACCGCGTCCAACTCATTGATGCGCCAGCGAACCGAATCCTGGTCCGCCCCGAGAAAAATTACGTTTCCGGTCACGTCGAAATCGGTGTTGAAATAGGTCAACCCCGGTGGAATCGGATCGGTCACAACCAAAGATCCCAAGTCCTGCACGCCGGTATTGGAAACTGTCAGGATATATGTCGCGTAGCCTCCAGGCACGATACGAGCCTGAGTTGCGCTTTTTTGTATCTGAACCGATGGCGGCGCGGGCCGAAATGGTATCTCATCTCTGGCGTGATCCTGCTCCTTCTCACCCCCACCCCATGGATAGCCCTCAACATAAGCACTGTTGACAACCGAATTTCCGAACCCGATCGTGTCATAAGGCGCGCGGACAGTAAGCCGCATCTCTTCGGTCTCTAATGGAGCGAATATGGGATCGTGAATTGTCCAGCGCAGGACGGTATTCCCTCGGTCAAACGAAACGGTCTGCGGATCATGAAATTCAGAGACAAATGTAAAGCCCGGTGGGAGAGTATCCCACAACGTAGTCTGTTCCAGATTTGCAGCGCCATTATTGGTCACGGTCAGGTGGTAGGTGATCAGTTCGCCCCCGACCGCTTCTCCCTGAGTGGATCGCTTCTCCATATCAATCGACGCGTGGGGCAGTTGTAGCGGGAGCCGTTCCAACGCCCAATCTTCCACCTGAACTCCGCCCCGGTCCAAACCAGACGCATAAGCCCGATTGATAATTGGCGAGGCAATGCTGTCTGGATGATCATGCGCGCGCAACGTGAGTCGAATCTGGCGTAACTCTTGACTGCGAAAGCGCTCTGATAGATATGTGGAGCTGTCCTCGTCCGTGATGAGCCAGCGCAAAATCGGGTCGTAACTCGGATCAAAAGCCACGTTAAATTCATGGTCCTCGGACTCGAATTGGAATCCTTTGGGAATGGTGTCGATCAGGACGACTTGATAAAGGTCTTGCTCCCCAATATTGGTGACTGAGAGCTGATATGTGACAAGTTGACCCGGCTCGACCACGCCTTGAGACGCTGTTTTTTGCACGTCGATCTCGGAATCTGGCACAACAACCGGCAGAAGGTCGTTGTCCGCGTCGTATAAAGTGTCGCCGTAGCTGTATCCCACCGCGCTGGCAATATTTTCTGTGGGATCGTTCAATTCCGTATAATCTTCGGATGCTTCCCAAATTACGGTGATCTGTTCAATCGCGCCAGGCTCGAATGGATCGGAAATTCGCCATTGAGGCAGGTGCGTATATCCGACAAAGGAGATATGCACCGGATCAAAGTAGCTTGTCGAATAAGTCAGACCCGGAGGAGGTTGATCCGTGACAACCACGCCGGTCAGATCCGTATCTCCGATGTTGGTCACGGAGAGGGTGTACGAGACCAATTCCCCAGGAACTAAGCTGTTTTGATTCGCGCTCTTTTCGATATTCAGACGCGGTTCAGGTATCTGCACCGGCAAAACGGCGTCGTCTTGATCGCAGAAAATATCGTGACCTGGATCCCGTGCGCAGACCCGTGCCCAATTTTCCAGCGGATTCGAGATACTATCAGGGTTCTCGTGAGCAAGAAATGCGACTTCGATCTCCTCGATCTGCCCCGGCAAAAATGGGTGAAGCGGTGAGCCGATTGTCCAACAAAGGCTGTCGGTCGCGACGTAAAGAGTATCAAGGAAGGTCACGTTTGCAACGTCGAATTGCGAGGAAAGATAGGTCAGCCCATCGCCGATCAAATTTTCCTCGCACACACGCGTCCATTCCAACGGACTTTCGCCATCGTTTGTGACCAAGAGCGTATAGCTCACCATGTCGCCCGGAACGATCACGTTCTGGTCAGCGGTCTTGTTGATTTGGACATGGGTGTCGGGCAGGAGCAAATCTACGCAGGATACATGCTGAGACTGTATCGTCTCTCCGACCTCATCTCTTCCGAGCGCGGTTACGCGGTTGCAGATCGGATTCGTCAGCAGGGAATAGTCGTCCGTAACCCGAAAGCGCAAGGTGATGATGGTCCCGTGACCCGGACTGAGTTCGCTTACTGTCCAGCTCAAACTGTGGGTCTGAGTCACCAGCGTCGTATCAAAATCCGCGTCGATAAAAGAAAGTCCGGGAGGAGGCTCTTCCGTAATTACCAAATCGTAGAGTATTTGATTTCCTGGGTTTGTCACAGTCACGTCATATAACACGATGTCTCCCGGTCGGACCGCGCTGGTTCGAGATACCTTGTGCAACGAGATCGCAGATTCCGGAATCTGTATCGGCAATGTCAGACATGAGCTGTCAGTTACGGCAATATCAGCGGGATCCAAAGCAGAACCGTACATGCAATTTTGGATATTTTCGCCGATATTTTCGCCAGATGGAACCCGGAGGAACAGAATGATTTCGATAAATTCGCCGGGCTCGAACGGGTCGATAGGAGTCCATATAGGATTGCCGTCTGGATCAAAACTCAAGCTCGCCTCATCCTCGTCAAATTGCGAGGAGACGTAAATCAATCCGGGGGGAATGATATCTGTGATTGTCGTTTGTGTCAGATTGGCGTCGCCGTTGTTGCGCAATACCAGATTGTACGCGATCAGACCTCCAGGAATTGCGGCTGTATGAATCGAACTTTTATGCAGCGCGATGGATGGCCGCGGCAGAACCACCGGCAACTCGACTTGATCCTCGTCGGTTACAGTTCCGCCGTAAGGATCGTCGCCAATGACGGTTACACGATTCAGGGTCGGTTGGGATAGCAGGTCGTATTCTTCTGCCGCGAGGAATTCGACGCGTATTTCCTCTTGCTCGCCCGGGAGCAGCGGATCGATCAATCGCCACTGATAGGCGTTGAGACTGTCCACATATCCGTCAAAAACCGCGTGACCCGACCAGCTCAAAAAGTGCAGCCCCAGGTCGGTTAGATCGTGAACCACGACATTATCTAACGGCAGAAGCCCGCTGTTTTCCACTATCAAAAGATAGCTGACCGTTCTCCCTGGCTCAATAGATTGGGTCAATGGCATCTTCACGACGTCGATCGAGGAGTGCTCATAAAGAACCGGCAGGGACTCGGTGTCCTGATCCCCGATTATCAAGCCAGATTCGTCTATCGCTATGACGTAGGCGATGTTGTTGACCGGATGCGCCAGATTGTAATAGTTGGAATCGGCTCGGAACGTGACGCGGATTTCTTCGGTCTCCAAAGGACTAAAAGGATCGTTGAGACGGAATCGGAGCGTATCTTGTCCGCCAAATTCAAACGCGACGTGCGCAGTGTCGAATTCCGCATACTCGAAGGTCAATCCCTGCCCGATCAGATCGAAATCCGTAATCATAGTGCCTGTCAAGAGTTGGGAGCCGATATTTTGAACCGTAATGGTGTAGACGACTTGTTGACCAGGGACTATCTCGCCCTGAGACGCGACCTTGTTCAATGATATCGCGGACATAGCGACCTGAATCGGCAAGATTTCGGAGTCTATGTCGCTGACCTGTTGTCCGGTCATATCAATCGCGGCGACGCGCGCTGTATTTCTCACTGAGTCGGATTCAGAGAGGTGGAAATCACTCAGGTTGGAGCTGGCTTCAAGGATCAGATAGATGGATTCGGTTTGCCCCGGCAAAAGATCGGTAGTCATACTCCACGACGGATCCGGGGTCGCCCCGTTGAAGACCCAGTCTGCCTCGTCATACCCGCTATCAACATAGTAAAGACCGTCCGGCAACGAGTCGATGATCGTCACTTCCGATAGAGGCTGACCCCCAGTGTTCGTGACCATGAGTTCATAGACAACTTCTCCGCCAGTCACGATCCAACGCTGGGTAGTCGATTTCTGCAAGTCAATGCCCGCGCGCTCCGGTTGCAACGGCGTCTCTTCGGTATCGGTATCGCTGATATGCTGACCGTCCAAGTTGACTGCAACCGCGGTTCCGGTGTTAGGGATCATTCCGTCGGGATATAGAGCCGCAAGCTCTGGCGAGACATAGCAGACAACCTCGATAAGTTCTTCCTGACCCGGGAGCAATTGGTCTATGCGAAATCGAAGTATGCCGTCGATGGAAGTAACCTCGACGACGTTATCTGGATAGTTGAGATGGTCGAGAATCAGACCCTCCGGCAGATCATCCGTGACCAATAGATCGATAAGCGGTTGATCGCCGGTGTTCCGCACTGTGATGTAATAGGCAAAATATTGATCGATCTGCATATACGCGTCTGAGCCAATTTTATGGATATCCAAACCGCTACCGATCTCGGCGACTGGCGTGACGTCTGTCGATGCGTCGATAATTTCAACGCTGTCCACGTATGTGGTCGCGCTGAATCGGTTCGTGATCGGAGTCACGAGGGTGGAGTCGGCTCGAAATGTGATCGTGATGATTTCAATCCCCCCCGGCATGAGCGATTCAATTGTCCAGAAATAGTCGTCGGGATGGGTTCCACCGAAATTTTGCCCGTTGAAAATCACACGGGTCGTATCGTATTGGCTGTAAAGAAAGGTCAAGCCTTGCGCGGCGGGATTAATCTCCTGAACCACTATGTGGGTCAACGGAACGTGGCCGTCGTTATTGACGATGAGATCGTAGCTGATGAGCTCGCCCGGAATAATTTCTGAATCCCGAGCGAGTTTTTCCGTATTCAGGCTATAAATTTCCATGTCCGGGGGATGAACCGGCACAATAATAATTACACTGTCACTGTGCGAGTTGCCGCTCTGATCCCATCCATCGACGATCGCTTGATTGCTCACAGTTTCCGGCGCGTCCGAATCGACGGCAACGGAAAGTTGAATCCATTCGATTTGACCCGGCAACAATTGGGCAATATGCCACTCTGCCTGATTTTCTGTTTGGGAATCGAAAGGAGGATTCGCGTGGATCAGGGTCTGATAAGGACCGAGCAGGTCAAAAATGGCAATGTCGGTCAGAGGTTGATCCCCGCAATTATGGACGTTGATCAAATAAGAGCCGGTCTGACCCGCGTCGTAAGTTGGATCAAGACTGATTTTTGTCACAGCGATACAGGGACTCGAGCCTTGAATGATTACGCCGGTTTGATCCGTATGACTCACTACGTCGCCCTGTGAGTCCAGCCCTATGATAGTCGCCTGATTGTGGATCGTCTCGCCTTGAGGCACATTGCTATGGACCCGAACCGTGACTGTGAACGCCTCCATTTGTCCCGGAGTCATTTCGCCGATATTCCATGTCAAAATTTGTCCATCCACAGTGGCTTCTGGATCCGAACCGAGATAGGTCAGATCGGGAGGCAGGGTATCGATCACAACGACGCCGTGCAGAGGCTGGCTCCCATTGTTGAACGAAAAAAGCGTATAAGTCAGTTCGCTTCCAGCGGAAATCATAGCCTGATTCGCGCTTTTTTCGATATCAAGGGAAGAGGGAGGCTCTGAAATTAGAACCCACACAGTGTCAGCGACCTCGATTGTGTGACCGTCCGGGTCGTCTGCGCTGATCCAGGCGGTATTGCCAATTGTTCCGTCAACAACCGCGGAATCTATGGCGACATGAACCTGTAACGCGAGGCTCTGTCCCGGATTAAGCTGGTCCAATTGCCAGGTCAATTGATTGCCGTTGACTTCAGCGGGCGGCGATGAACTGAGATAATCAAACCAGGGACTCAAATAATCAGAGATCGTGACATTTGTCAATGGGACGGTTCCGCAGTTGACCGCGTGTATCAGATATCCGCCAGTTCCGCCGGACTCAAACACCGCGCTTGTCGGGGATTTGTGAATCGTCAGACAGGTTCCATCCCCGACAATATTCACAGTACTGGAGTCATGATCGCCCACAGTGTGCCCTTGAATGTTGATAGCGGTGAGATGCGCGCTGTTTCCAATCGAGACTCCCGCGGGCGTTTCCGAGACGACCTGAGCGGTAATCAAGATGGTCTGGGTCTCGCCGATTTCCAATCGATCAAATTCCCAGATCAGGATCTGTCCATCGACTGTTGCCGGAAGCGGGTCTGCCGTGACATAGACAAGCTCCAGAGACAGGGTATCAACCAGCGTGACGTAAACCAATGCTTGATCCCCAGTATTTGCGGCCTGGATGGTGTAGTTCACAGTCTCGCCTGAATTGATCAGATTGCGATCCGCTGTTTTCTCCACGTCGATTCCAGAGTATGGCGTAGTCACTATGACGGTCACCGAATCTCGATCCGTGAGCAGGACGCCAAAGCCATCGTCCCCGATGACGTCTACCGCGTTGAATATCTCGGAGCCGGTATAACTGGAGTCCACGAGAACCGAGAGCATGATCTGTTCGCACTCGCCGCGCGCCATAGCGTCAAATTTCCAGGTGATCACATAGATATCCCCGTGTTCGACTGTATGCGGCGTGGGATCCGCTTCGACAAAAGTGAGCGATTCGGGTAGCGTGTCTGTAACGGTCACGTTAAAGAGGCTATCTTGTCCAGTATTGCAAACGGTGAGCAGGTAGGTTTGATCCTCGCCTGTAGTGAATTCATTATCGGTAGCGATTTTGTTGATCTGAATGCCGGAAACCTGTCCAGTCACAAGAGTGAGGGTCGTATCCACATCGCCGCCATCGCCCACAATGAGCGTATCACCCTGATCGTCGGTTCCGAGGACAACCGCGATGTTCTGCACAAAATCGATGTTCTGCACAAAATCTCCGGGCAATAGCGTGCTGTTCGCGTGTACGTTCAGGATAATTTCCTCGCTGTAACCGATTGGTAATTCAGGAAATACCCATATATAAACAGAGTCCCCAACAGAAGAGGTGGGGGGCGGCTGCGCGCTCACAAATATGAGCGAACTGGGCAGGCTATCCTGAACCGTGACATTGTGCACTACCTGGTTGCCCGCATTGGTCGCGGTGATCATGTACGAGCCGTAACCTCCAGCCTGAATCCCTGATCCCAGATAGGATTTTTCTATATCTAATGCAGAGAGAGGCTCGTGGATCAGAACCATAGTCGAGTCAAACGCGCTCACAGAATCGCCTGATATCAAGGTCGGAATGGTCCAGATATAAATCGAATCCGCGATAGATCCGCTCGTGTCTGGAGAGGACATGACAAAAGTGAGACGGCTGTCCAGTGTGTCGCGTATTGTGACGTTTGTGAGCGTATCGGATCCGGTATTGCAGACTGTTATGCCAAAAATTTGATCCTGGCCCGATGTAAATTCATTGTCAAAAGCGATTTTGCTCAGGGTAATACTCTGAGCCACGCTGGTCACAAGAGTGAGGGTCGTATCCACATCGCCG
>NBMB01000004.1 GCA_002084765.1 Candidatus Cloacimonetes bacterium 4572_55
GAAAATTTGGCAAAAAAGATATAATTCTTTAATTATCAATTCTTAATCTGCGATAATCTGCGTAATCTGCGGACCGATTTCCGTGATGACGAATAATCCAGGCTTAATGTATAAAATAATGAAGGCGATTGGTAGATGAAATTTTCTGGAAAACATGGCGAGACTGGCTTGATGCGGGCCGCTGAGATCGGCGACGCCGCGGTCGCCAAAGAGTGGATTAACTTCGGAGCCGATGTGAACGAGAAAAATAATCTGGGCTGGACCAGCTTGATGATCTCGGCAAATTTTGGACGCTTTGACGTGTCCGAGCTTTTGATCCAAAAAGGCGCGGATGCCAACCTCTCTCACCACAGCGGAATCACACCGCTGATGATCGCGGCGGATTTTGGTGCTCCAGATACAGTCGATTTGCTTTTGAAGAGCGGCGCAAAGGTCAACGCTTTGAGCGAGAGCGGTCGATCGGCTCTGATGTTTGCCGCGGAGAACGGCCATATAGAAATAGTCGAGATGCTTATAGAAAACGGAGCGAATCCTGATCTTCAAACCAAAGAGGGCGATTCCGCTCTCTCGCTCGCGGAAAGGAAAAAACACTCCGCTGTCTGCCGCTATCTCTCGGCAAGGATTTCCGACGATAGGGCTGGGAGCTACGCGCTCGCCGATTTATTGCCAGAAAGCGAGTTCCCAGACGAAATCGGTTTTCTCCATTCACTTCTGCTCCCAAATGACGATGGTCTGGTGATATGGAGCCTGATTGATCAGAAAACAGGAAAAGAGATCGCTGAATTTTCTATCGAGGTCGATCAGTTGGAGAATCCAGAAGAGGACGCGATTGCGATTGCGCTCGCGGCCGCGGCTTGGAACGGCGGAGCGGGGATAACAGAGCTTAAAATTCCACAGGAAACGAGCGATGAATATGAGACCTGGGTCGCTGTTGACATATCGGATCATCCAGTCAAGATAGAAAAGCGGCTTGCAAAGAATGGGATCGAGGTGGAATCGGAGAGCGGAGCCATACTTATCTGCGGAATTAGTTGATATAAAAAAACCAGCAGATCAGTCCTTATGACGACACAGAAGGCAAGCACCGTCAAAACCAATCTGCTGGCCCGGGGGAATTTCTCTTTTTTTAAAAAATTCTATAAGCCAATAAGCGATTTTTAATTGCATAGACGGCTTTTCACTTCATGTGTTGGATCAATAAAAGAAATTTTTTATTTTTTTTTCTGCGCCATTTGGTTGTTTCAGATATATCGGCGAGCTGAACGCGCAAGCGGTCAAAAAAAACCTCAAAATCTGTATCAATCCATTTGATCCAGCGTCATTAACGCCCTATTTCAAGAGATTTTACTTGACAAACAACGGTCGAATGATACATATTACGCCGCACAACTAAATGGGTACATGGGAAAAGTGGGTTTTTACCCACTTTTTTATTTTTATCCATATAAAAAAAGTGTGAATAATCGTTTGTAACTCTCACACCGATGATGAAACCCGGACAGTAGGCGTGAGCTATCAGCAATCATAGCAATTGCGTTCATTCACGGCTTAAGGAAATAGTTTAGATCGGAGAATTATTGCATGGTAAATTATGAGATCCTTGAGGCATTCGCTCAAATCATAAAAGAGAAAAAAATTGATCGAGAGTTTTTGATTGAAATTCTGGAGACAAGTATTCTTGCCGCGTCTCGAAAAAAGTTCGGTAACGAGCAGAATCTTGAGATCAAGATCGATGATTTATCAGGGGTGGTGGAAGTTTACTGTTATCGGACCGTTGTGAGTCAGATAGAAAATCCGAATTACGAGGTTCTTCTTCGCAAGGCATTGAAATTAAACTCCAATGCAAAGATAGGCGGAGAGGTCAAGATGTTGATTCCGTTTGATGATTTCGGCAGGAATGCGGTTCAGAATATTCGCCAGATGGTGCTGCAACGGATACGCGAGGCGGAAAGAGAGAAGATTCATAAACAATATAGTCAGCGAATCGGCGAGGTGGTGACCGGAGCCGTTCAGCAGGTGGATAAGGGCAATGTCATCATTAATATAGGGAATCGTATCGAGGCGATTATGCCGCGGAAGGAGCAAATCCAAAAAGAGCGGTTTTACCAAGGCGATACGGTTCGGGGAGTCATTGTTGATGTCACTCAGCCGGCAAAGGGACCCCAGATCGTCATTTCCAGAACCCATGATGATTTTCTCCGACGCCTGTTTGAATTGGAGGTTCCGGAGATATTCGAGGGCATGGTGCAGATCAAAAGCACTGCTCGAGATCCGGGGCATCGATCCAAGATCGCTGTTTTTTCTATTGACCCTCGGATTGATCCTATCGGCGCGTGCGTGGGTTACAAAGGCTCCAGAGTGCAGGCAGTTGTGAGAGAATTGTCCGGCGAGCGGATTGACATTGTTCCGTGGCATAGCGATCCCAAGCGGTTTGTCGCCAACTCCTTAAGTCCGGCTAAAATATCGAACATCATTCTTTTTGCAGAAAAGCGCACCATGACTGTCATTGTCAATGACGACCAGCTCTCGCTGGCAATTGGAAAGAATGGTCTGAACGCCCGCCTGGGCGCAAAGTTGACGAACTGGCGGCTGGATTTGTTAGATAAAACGCAGTATGAAGAGCTTCTTCTCGAGGCCAAAGCCTCCGAAATCAGCCTGAGAGAATTGGAGGGCGTATCAGATGATTTGATCGATATTCTGTTTGAATTCGGTTTTGAGACGGTTCAAGACTTGGAGAATATGATGCCGGAAGAGCTGATGGAGCAAATCGAGGAATTGCATGAAGAAGACGCGGATATCATTATTGATGTTGTGGACAGAATGCTGGACGCTTTAGAAGACGTGGATGAAGAGAATAAAGGGAAAGAGTCAGGCGATTCCGATAACGATGAAATTGAAGAAGAAAATGGAGACGATCCGAATAGCTCCAAAGAAAGCAGAAGTGGATAAAGGATCGAAAAATTTCGCCATAGAATTTCCGAAATAATGAGGTTTATTAAATAGGGCGCGACTTTTCAATCATTTTTTGTTTAATACTTCATTCTAAAAAAAAGAAGTTCTTGACGAAAGGGACATTTTCTTATACTATTGTAATGTTTTATGTTTTAATAAACAAGGCTTTCTCAAGAGAGTGCTGGAAATTGTTTTTTGACCGTCGGCAAAATAAAATTTTGTTGTTCCCTTTTTCGACGAATTGCAAAAAATGCGAAAGCCTCGGTTTAATTCCTATATTTGTTACTACGGGTGATGTTTTAGATCACAGTCGGGGGTGAGGGTTTTGTCAAAGAAGAGAGTTTATGACGTATCCAAAGAATTAAAGATTTCTCAAAGAGACCTATTGGCCCTTATCAGAGATCTGGGAGGTAAAGTTCGCGGTCCAATGAGTATCGTTGACATCGCTATGATTGCGAAAGTCAATGAATATCTCGAAGCGAAGCGGAAAGAAGTAGAGAAGCATGCCCAAAAGAAGGTCGAAAAAGAGAGGCGGTTGGCTGAAAAAGGTCTGAAAATTAAAAAAGAAAAAGAGAAAAAGGAAAGGGATCGTCAGAAAAAAGATAGCGATAAAAAATCTAGCCCAATTAGACAAAGAGATCCGCGTTATAAGAAAAAAGAATCTCCGAAGGAACCTGTAAAAAAACAGGGCTTGGGTGAATCTGCCGTCGTTACCGCCCCTCCCACTCAGGAAAAAAGAAAACGTAGTAGGAGAAGACGACCCGAGAGGCCGGATGATGGATCCGTTTCCAAGAGTAGGCCCGTTCCAAAAACTGGACCTGTCTCCAAGAGTAGGCCCGTTCCAAAAACTGGACCTGTCTCCAAGAGTAGGCCCGTTCCAAAAACTGGACCTGTCTCCAAGAGTAAGCCCGATCGAAAAAAGAAGATCCGGGAACGCGGCAAGAAAGAGGCTCTCCAGACGATCCGTAAAACAATGTCGGCTCCCGGTGGGATTTCTCGCCCCAGACGACAAAAAAAGCGGGTAAAAGAAGGCTTTACGATTGAAGAAGTGGCAAATGTGATCAATATCAGCGAGTTCACCTCTGTAGGAGAATTGGCAAATTTGATTGAGGTCTCGCCCGCGCAAGTGATCGCCAAGTGCATGGGAATGGGCTTAATGGTCACGATCAATCAGAGGCTGGACGCAGATACAATTACAATGGTGGCGGACGAATTTGGTTATGAAGCGAATTTGGTTGATCCTTTTGTCGATTTTGCCGAGCAAACCAAAGAAGAGCAGGAAGAGGAACAAGAGGAAAATCTCCGAGAGCGCCCCCCGATTGTCACTGTGATGGGGCATGTCGATCACGGCAAGACATCTTTGCTTGATTATATCCGAAATAGCAATATTACCGCCAAAGAGTTCGGCGGTATCACTCAGCATATTGGCGCGTATTCTATTGTGTACGAGGGGAATAAAATCACCTTTTTGGACACGCCCGGTCATCAAGCTTTCACAGGTATGCGGGCAAGAGGCGCGCAAGTGACCGACGTGGTTATTCTGATTATCGCCGCAAGCGAGCGTGTCATGCCCCAAACTATTGAGGCAATTGATCACGCCAAAGCCGCGGACGTCCCGATTATTGTCGCTATCAATAAGATCGACTTACCGACAGCCCACGCGGAACGAGTCCGACAGGATTTGACCAAATACGGAGTCATTGTCGAGGAATACGGAGGGGATGTTCCTTCCGTGGAAATATCCGCGAAAAAAGGAACTAATATAGATACGTTGTTGGAACTGGTTATGTTTCAGGCAGAATTGCTGGATCTGAAAGCCAATTATGAACGGAAGGCACAAGGCGTAATTTTAGAATCTAGATTGGATCGGGGACGCGGTCCTGTAGCGACAGTCCTTATTAATAAAGGTGCCTTGCACGTCGGTGACAATTTTATTGCTGGAGATTATTACGGTCGAGTACGGGCAATATTCGACGACATAGGCAAGCCAACGGAGAGTGCCGAACCATCCATGCCAGTAGAGGTGCTGGGGTTCAGCGGGATTCCACAGACTGGCGACACCTTTAAGGTCGTTGAGGACGATCGGACAGCTCGGCAAATCAGCTCAAAACGTCAGTTGTTGAGGAGAGAACGAGACGTTGCGAGGAGACCGCAAATCAATCTGGAAAATCTTTTTGAACAGATCAAATCCGGTATGCAGGAGCTTAATCTGATCATAAAAGCCGATACAATGGGTTCCGTGGAAGCGATCAGCGACGCTTTGTTGAGATTGGGAAATGAGGAAATTAAGCTGAAAGTATTGCATCAGAGTATCGGTGAAGTGACGGAAAACGACGTCAATCTGGCAGTTGCCTCCAGAGCGATTATTGTCGGTTTTCATGTAACCGCGTCCTCCTCTGTTCGCGATTTAGCGCGTCAAAATAAAGTGGACATTCGCCCGTATCGGGTGATATTCGAAGCTGTTGACGATATCAAGAAGGCGATCGAAGGTCTTCTTCGACCAGAACTTCGAGAAGAGATTATCGGATTGGTGGAAATACGGGCGATATTCTCGATTCCAAAACACGGTCAAATCGCTGGATGCTATGTCAAAGAGGGCGTGGTCAAACGAAACGCCAACGCCCGGGTGATCCGTGACGGTATTATTATTCAAGAAGATCGACTAAGCAGTCTGAAGCGGTTTAAAGATGATGTGCGGGAGGTGGCGTCTGGTTTTGAATGCGGATTGGGGTTGCAGAACTTCTCGGATATCAAAGCGGGCGATTTTATTGAATTTTTTGTGATAGAAGAGGTTGCCAGAAAGTTGGATTAATTCCGTCATTTCCTTTTTAAATTGAAATGCGTCCATTTAAATAGGCTCTCGGATTTTTTTATCATGCGGTTTCGGTTCATTATTTCTCTTTAACTCACTTTTTATTTTTTATTCTTCGAGATAGAGGCTGATCCCATGGCAGAATATAACAATGCGACGAAAGAGATTAACGTCAAGATCGTCTATTATGGCCCTGGACTTTGTGGCAAGACTACAAACTTGCAATATATCCACAGCAACGTGAACAAAGAAAACCGCGGCGAAATGATCGCCCTGGCTACAAAGACTGACCGAACGCTCTACTTCGACTTTTTGCCCATCCATGCCGGAACAATCCAAGGCTTTAAAACCCGATTTTTGCTCTATACCGTTCCCGGACAGGTCTATTATGATTCCACCCGAAAGGTTGTGCTTCGAGGCGCGGACGGCGTGATTTTTGTCGCGGATTCCTCCCCAGACCGAATGGAAGCCAACAGCGAAAGTCTTCGCAATCTGGATACAAATCTACGCGAACATAAAATGAATCTCAAGACTATCCCCTGGGTCATGCAGCTCAATAAGCGGGATTTGGCAAACGCCTTGCCTGTGGAACAGATAATGGAAGAGATAAATACGTATAACGTCCCTGCGTTCAGGGGCTGCGCTGTCACCGGCGAAGGTGTGTTTGAAATCCTGCACCGATTGATTGGCATGACTATGAAGCATCTGAACCAAAAGGCTATTGACGCGCGACGCGGTGCTATATTCAACAGAGGGTCTCGCAAAAAAAAAGGAGAGACCCCGGACTTCGAAAATATGAACTGGTTCAGTGATCTGAGCAATCCGCCGAAATTAAATTTGGAGACGGAAGTCAAGCTGGGAGATAAGCCAAAAACGAAAAAAATTAAGGAAGAGCCGCCCACGTCCGAGAGCCTCTCGATTGATCTCCCAGAGATTGACGTCCCATCTTCGATAACGATTGATTTGCCTGAGATTGATCAAGATATTGGCAATCTGTCTCTCCCCGTTCCTGAGAAACCTAAACCGATATCAATCCCCGCGCCGCCGCCGATCTCAAAAGGTCGAGACAAAAGAAGCGACAAGGTGTTGCGTGTCAGAAAAGCAATTGATCTGCCTCTGCAGATCAGAGAAATCCCTCGTCAAATTCAACTGAACCTCACCCTGAATATTAAACTCATCCCTTATAAACAAAAAAAATTAAAATAATAGGATTGGCAGTCATGGCTTTGACGGGTAATTTAACGGAATTTAGTCTGCCTGATATTGTGCGGACCATCTCAAATGGAAAAAAATCGGGAATCCTTTCGATTAAAGGCGAAGTGGGCGTCGGCTTAGTTTATTTTCAAGGCGGGCGGGTCATTCAAGCGATTTCTCCGTTACGTCGAGAGAAAATCGGGGAATCTTTGATGAAAAAAGGACTGATCACCCGCCAACAATTGGAAGACGCGCTTCAGACCCAAGAAGATCGGGGGAGAAATCAGCGAATCGGATCAATCTTGCTGGAAAAGGAGCTGATTTCGTCCGAATTGAATGAAGATTCATTGCGGTATCAGGTCGAGGAAGCGTTCTATGATCTGATGGAATGGGTGATCGGATTTTATCGTTTTGATCCCAAATCGAATTTTAAAAATCCCGGTGTGATTCTTGACGTGGAACGTCTCCTGCATGAGGGAGAACGCCGATTGAAAGAAAAAACCAACGAGGTCGCTTCAGTTGAGATCGCGGAGGAGCCTGATGACGAGGTCTCCGCCGCGATGTCTCGGTTGATCGCAGTCTATGGCGATGAGCTGGAAAGCGCGCTTCAAGAACTGGAGATCGCCGCTATCTCGCATATCCCAGAAGATGACGATACCGATGAGGAGTATTTTATATCGATCAAAGAGATTCTGGACGAGTTTCAAGAGATCGACGGAGTGAAATTGGCTCTAATTGTGGGGAAAAATGGAACCCTGCACGATTGCGCGGGAGATCCCGGCGATATCCATTTCACCTTAAGCGCAATGGCTGGAAATTCGTGGGGACTCCTGGAGTCTCTCGCAGAAAAAGTCGATGCGGACGACGCGCTTCAGCAGTCGTTTATCCAATTTTCTGGCTGTAGCTTTTTCATAAAAGCAATCACCGAGGATCGCATTCTTCTGATCGTTTCCGAACCGGAAGTCTCTGTCCAAACATTGATGAGCGCATATCTTGCTTTCCGCAAACAGATACGGTCTGCAATGAACCAAGTCGAAAGTTTATAGCCCAACCCAAAGAGTCCGCAGATTTCGCAGAAAAAGAGTCCGCAGATTTCGCAGAAAAAGAGTCCGCTATGACATTCCTTTTTCGCGGCGCATCAACCCGTTCGCTGGTCGGTCTGGAGCGGGAGTGATCCGTGAATGATCAATATTTCCTGATGAACAAATCCGGCGACAGACGCCTCGCTTTTTCCAAATGCCGTTTTCCTGCCTCTTCCTCTCCTGCCTCGATCTGTATCATTCCCAGACTATAATGGGCTTTCGCATTTTCGGGATTAATCTCCAATACGCGCTCATAATGCCTCCGAGCCGCGGGATAATCCCGAAAATAATCCGCATATAAATTTGCCAACTCCATCCGCGTCCGTTCATGATCGGGACGCAGTGCCGCGGCTTTTTTAAGATGAATCCGAGCGATTTCATAGCCATGAAGCGCGTTTGCCTGCAGTATCCCCATTGAAAAATGTGCGGAAAAGGAATTTGGATCGAGTTTTATCGCTTTTGACAAATGGTCTGCTGCCTTTTCATACTCTTTAAAAGGGCTGATCAGCTCTACGGACAGGCTGTGATGCGCCGCGAAAGAGTCCGGATTCAGCTTCAGCGTCTGTTCATAATATTGCCTCGCGGATTTATGGTCATGCAGATGAAAATGATAAAGGTCTGCCAGAAGGTGCGTTGTTTGTTCGTTTTTTGGATCAAGCTCAACAGCTTTTAACAAATGGCTCTCCGCCTCACGATAATCTCGACCAGATTTTATCAAAACATCGGCAAGCCCCACATGAAAACGGACGTCGTTTGGCGCGTAATTTATCGCCTGTCGATAATGGAACTCCGCTTGCTCATATTCGCGGCGTCGGGTCAATAAAAGAGCCAAACTGAGATGGGTTTCGATATGCGCCGGATTGGCTTCCAACAACTGAAGATAATGCCTCTCTGCGCCGAGGGGATCGTCGAATTGTTGATCCAATAAGTTTGCCAGGTGATACTGAACAGCCGCGTTTGTCGGATCATCCACGGCTGTTTGTTGAAGATTCCTCTTCGACGCTTCATAATCCTGAGTGTGATTCTTCAAAAAAAGAGCGTAATACCGACGAAAAAACGTATTGTCTGGATCGAGTTCTAAAGCCTTCTGGTAGTGATCCCGAGCCGCTTCGTAATCTTCACCCTGCCTCTCCAACAGTTGAGCCAGGTCGAAATGGAGAACTGAGGGATCGGACGTAAGCTCAAGCCCCATTTGGAAATGGCTATAAGCCGCGTCGTAATCCTGTAACCGCTCGTCCAACAAAATCGCCAGATTTCTGTGCGACTCAGCACTGTTCGGATCGTGGATAAGCGCGGTCTCATAATGGGTTCGAGCCGCGGTATAATCTCCCTGCCGCTCAAGCAGCAACGCCAGATTATGACTCGCGGCAGTCAAATTTGGCTCTAAACGTAACGCTCGCTCATAATAAACCCTTGCCAAAGCGTAGTTCTCGACTCCAAAGTGATAATAATTTGCCACATTGCATTGGATCACGCTGTTATCTGGTTGCAGTTCCAACGCTTTTTGATAATGACGCCAGGCGTTTTCTTGATCATGGAAATATTCGTCAAACAGGACAGCGAGATTTTGGTGGGCCAGAACATTGTGGGGGTCCAGGCGAATTGCTTGCAGATAATGGAGCCGCGCCCGCTCATAATCCGGCTCGTACAGATGATAGAGCGTCGCAAGATCACAATGCGCCTCGGATTGGTTCGGATTCACACGTAGCGTCTCTTGATAATGCGCTTCCGCTGTCTCATAATTCTCTAACAGATCGTCGTAAACCAGTGCCAGGCTATAGTGTCGAGGAAGACTGGGATCGTAGGAATCACCGCCGTCAAGCCGGATGCAGACCGTCCGTAGCCGACTGTAATCCGTCCTCACCCGTATCTGTGGATTGCTTTCTGCCTGCGCGGTCATAGCGAATAGAATAAAAAAGAGAGATAATCGAGTAAATTTCAACATGTTTGCCCCTATTACGCTTCCGTAATAGCCTGAATTATTCGCCACCACGGAACTCGATCCGCAGATTACGCAGATTACGCAGATTATCACAGATTAAGAATTGATAATTAAAGAATTATATCTTTTTTGCTAGATTTTTCAGGAAAACTGAGCTTTTGCGCGCATGTCACTATAGATAGATTTTTGCAATCTCGGTTGCTTTTTCCTCTTTTGGCTATAATATACAGAGCGAGATTCTTTTTTCAACAAAATTAGACAAGGAGTTTGACATTGAATCGATACGGCTCTAACGTCCTGATTATCGGAATGGGTGCGCTCCTTCCATTTTTTTATATCCGCGGTGCAATGGATCCGTTGACCTTGCCAAGAATTTTGATATTAAGCGGGATGTTATTGATCCTCAGCCTGGATTTTTCCTCTATAAAAAATAAAGGGCAACAAGACGAAACCTGGGCAATGACAGCGGCTTTTATGTTCTATATCGGTTGGAGTGCTCTCTCTATCGGAGGCGCGCTCAATCGGTCGGAAGCCTGTTTTGAATTGTTAAAAATAGCACTACAATGTTTCTTTTTTTTCAAAATTCGGCACTATTTTCATATTTTTAATAATGGGGTCAATAATAGAGATAAATTGGCAAAGGTCTGGACCCTTACCGCCTTGTCGCTCGCGATCGTCTCGATCTGCCAATATTATCGGATCGGATTCGATTTTATTCCTGGCGAGCGTTTCTTCCTGCCATACGCGACCATGGGCAACCGCAATATGCTCGCTCAATCTCTACTTTTTCTTCTACCTTTTGCGATGTACCCGCTTTTCTCCACAAGCGGGATTTGGCAGTGGATCAGTCGAGCCGGATTTACGCTCTCCCTTTTTGTCATAATCATCGCACGCTCCCGAGCTGTCTGGCTGGCTTTGATCATCGCCGCGATTGTTTCAATCCTGAGCGACCGATCCTCCATGTCTCCAAAAATTCAGCGCAAACTGAGTCTGCCGATCCAAATCGGACTTATGGCAGGAATCGCAATCGTCATTGCCTGCTCGGTTCCATCCCCCGACGATCCCGTTGGTCTAAAAGATCGAGCCGTCTCTCTCACGGACGTCGCCGAGGGTTCTGGGAAAGAGCGATTGATCCTCTGGCAAAAAACTTTGCAGATGATATTCGATCATCCTCTCTTCGGGGTTGGACTTGGCAATTGGAAAATTTTTATCCCAAGTTACGGAACCCAAGGTGTGCGCTCCGAATTCGGTCAAGTGCATTTCCAAAGACCGCACAATGACTTCCTCTGGGTAGCCGCAGAGACTGGTATCATCGGATTCATTGCTTATATATCTCTTTTCATTGTCGCTTTTTTTCATCTATTTAAGGCTCTCAGTTCCAATCCCGATCCCGACATGAGGACATGGGCGCGTCTCATCGCGTTTGGTCTGGTCGGATACACAGTCGTCTCCCTTTTCAGCTTTCCTCGAGAGAGAATTTTTCATTCTATTTACTTTGCCACACTGATCTCCTTTTTTCCCGGAGATAAAAGGGATAAAAGGGAACCCCCGCGCTGCTCTCGCACAGCACGCATTCTCGAACGCGGCATCGCGTTCATGGTTCCAACCGTCGCAATCATCGGAATATGGATAGGAGTCAGTCGGCTGCATTCAGAGATGTTCGTCAAGCGGGCACTTGCTGCTCGAGATCAAAATAACTCAAAGAAGGTAATCAAATATATTGACCTTTCTCAATCTTTTTTATATACTTTAGACTCGACCGCCGCACCCCCAGTTTGGTATCGAGGCATGGCGCATTTTGCCGAAAGGGATATACGGTCTGCTCTTGCCGATTTTCAGAGCGCGTACCGAAGCCATCCCTATCACATACATGTCTTGAATAACCTTGCCGCGTGTGAACATCTCTCAGGCAACAGCGAACGAGCGATTGATTATTATCGAAAAGCATTGCTCGTTTCCCCTGAATTTGAAGAGACGTTGATCAATCTCGCGGCGGTTTATTACAGTCTGAAAAAATATCCACAAGCCGCTGAGGTCATTGGTCGATGCGACCCAAACAGCGACAACCCAAAGGTCGAACAGTATCAAAGAGCAATTAACCGGATGTTACAAAATACCGATAATCTGGATAATTCACTGTCTCGACCACAGAGGAGGGAGTAGCCAAAATATTTTATTGTGATTTTCGTAACGATGAATAATTTAGGAGAGATAATTTGCGCGCCGGTGCTGGCGCAAATTTCGGTAAGTAAATTCCCCCCCCAAGTCCCTTACTTATACAAGTTTTGATAAGTAATTTTTGTTAATTCTATACTTAAGGAGTATTCCAATGAGACAAATTCTCATAATTTTCGTAATTATTTTACTGGTTCCGGCAATCGCGGGAGCGCAGGAATTGGTTGATGCAATCCCGGACCACGGCGAGCAAGGAGATATAGACCTGGAGGTGACGGTCACTGGCTTTGGCACGGATTTTGGACAAGGCACCAGCATCAATGTCACAGCTATGTTTCTGGAAAATGAGGGTCAACAGATCAACGCGGACTCGCTTCAAGCGACCCTGCCCAGCGTATTGACCGGACAATTTGATCTGCCCGCAACCGCGGCAATCGCTCTGTGGGATGTGAAAGTCGTCACGAACAACAACGGCACTCTCACTTTAACCGATGGCTTTTCGATCAATCCCGCCGCGCCGTCTGACCTGACCGCTGTGGTCGATTCGGACGTCAGAATCGATCTGGGATGGACAAATAATGCATCGGGTCATCAAGGATTTCGGATCGAGCGCAAGGAAAACAACGGACAAGACCTATTTGAGCAGATAGGAACGGTCGGGTCTGACGCGGTCGCGTATGAAGATACCGGATTGACGCCTAACACCTCGTATTGCTATCAGATTCGAGCCTACAAGCCTGGGTTCAATTCCAGCTATTCGGGTGAGGCGTGCGAATCCACCCTTGCCGCGACTCCGGTGGTATCTATCGCTGATGCAGAATGGAATGAAACCGATACAGGCAGCTCGACTCTCCAATTTACCGTGACCTTGTCAGTCGCCTCGGAGCAGACCGTGACTATGCATTATCACACCGAGGATGGCACGGCTCAAGCTGGATTGGATTATCTGGGAGTTTCCGACGCAGTTCTGACCTTCACGCCCGGAGGAACGACTGAGGAAACAATCGGTATCGTCCTATACGGGGATGAGCTTGACGAGCAAAATGAAACTTTTCTTCTGATCTTGACCGATCCAGTCAATGCAGAAATTGGGGATGGACAAGCCCAGTGCGTGATTATTGACAACGATTCGCCACCCACCGCGACAATCGCGGACGCGGCTGCGACAGAGGGATCAAACGTCCTGTTTACCGTGACGTTATCCGAGATAAGCAGCCTGATCGTGACCCTGGAGTATGAGACCCAGGATCAGAGCGCAACAGCCGGATCCGACTATACGTCCATTGCCCAGTCTACGATGACGTTTCAACCCGGAGACACGGAAAAGACGATCTCCGTCGCCACTATCAACGACCTGCTTGACGAAGATAATGAAACTTTTTTTATCAATCTGAGTGCTCCGGTCAATGCCACAATCCCGGATAATCAGGCGCAGGGACAGATCAATGATAACGACGATCCGCCGGAAGTCTCTATCGACGACGTGATTGTGCAAGAGAACGCGTTGACCGCTGATTTTGAGCTGTCGTTATCAACGGCTTCTGGTCGGTCTGTAAGTGTCGATTATGAGCTGGTCCAGGGCACAGCGACAGAAGACGATGACTACACTCCGCCGGAGACTCAAACCCTTGTTTTTCAGCCAGGAGAAACCAGTGGCACGCTCTCGATCCCGGTGATAGACGATCTGCTTGACGAGGATGACGAGACCTTTTTTGTCGATCTGAGCGACCCGGTCAACGTCACAATCTCGGACAATCAGGGGCAATGCGAAATTATCGACAATGACGCCATGCCCACCTTTTCGATTGAAGACGCGCAAGTCATCGAGAACGATGTCGGTTCGATTCAGATCAACGTGACAGCTTCCTTGTCCGCAGCAAGTGGACGGAGCGTGTCGGTGAATTATGCGACCGCGGACGTGTCGGCTGAAGGCGGAAACGATTATGAGATCATCCCTGAATCCACACTGGAATTTTCTGAGGGCCAGACAACGGGCAACGTGGCAGTCACAATTTTCAGCGACCAAATCGACGAAGATGACGAGACTTTTTCTCTGAACTTGACCAATCCGATCAATGCCCTCCCCAATGATATGCAGAGTGAAATCCGTATCATCGACAACGATCCCACGCCCACCCTCTCGATCGAGGACGTGCAAATAAACGAGGGCGATACGGACGCGGTTCAGATCGACGTGACTCTCTCTTTGTCCGCGGCAAGTGGACGATCCATCTCGGTGAATTATGCGACTGCGGACGGGTCGGCTACCGGTGGGATCGATTATGAGACCATCTCTGAATCCACCATGGAATTTACCGCGGGTCAGAGAACGCGCGACGTGACGCTCGCCATTTACAGCGACTTGCTTGATGAAGACGACGAGAACTTCTTTCTGAACTTGACCGATCCGGTCAATGTCCTGCTTGATGATACGCAAAGCGAGATCCTTATTATCGATAATGACTCATCGCCCGCCGCGACAATCGCGGACGTGGGCGTGACAGAGGGATCAAACGTCCTTTTTACCGTCTCGTTGTCCGGGACAAGCAATCAGGTCGTGACCCTGGAGTATGAGACCCAGGACCAGAGCGCGACAGCCGGATCCGACTATACGTCTATTGCCCAGTCCACGCTGACGTTTCAACCTGGGGAAACTGAGAAAACGATTCTTGTCGCCACTATCGACGACCTGCTTGACGAAGATAGCGAGACTTTTTTTGTCAATCTGAGCACTCCGGTCAACGCCACAATATCGGATAATCAGGCGCAAGGACAGATCGATGATAACGACGACCCGCCGGAAGTCTCTATCGACGACATTACTGTGCAGGAAGGAGACGCGGCCGCATCGACCGCTGAGTTTGAGCTGTCGTTATCAGCGGCTTCTGGCCTCTCCATAAGTATTGATTATGAGCTGGTTCCAGGCACAGCGACTGAAGGTGACGATTACACTCCGCCGGAGACTCAGACCCTTGTTTTTCAGCCAGGAGAAACCAGTGGCACGCTTTCGGTTTTGGTGATAGACGACCTGCTTGACGAGGATGACGAGACCTTTTTTGTCAATCTGAGCGACCCGGTCAACGTCACAATCTCGGACAACCAGGGGCAAGGCGAAATTATCGACAACGATCCCACGCCCACCCTCTCAATTGAGGACGCGCAAGTCAATGAGGGTGACGATAGTTCGACTCAAATCGACTTGATCGTCTCCTTGTCCGCGGCGAGTGGACGAACCGTTTCGATGGATTATGAGACAGCGGATGTGTCGGCTACTGGTGGGAGTGATTACAAGAGTGTCCCGGAAGCGGTCCTGGAGTTTGCCCAAGGTCAGACTGAGGATTCGATACGGGTGACGATCTACAGCGACTTGCTTGATGAAGACGATGAGACCTTCCTTGTGAACTTGAGCAATCTAATCAATGTCCAAGCTGGCGATACGCAAAGTGAAATCCGTATTATCGACAACGATCCGACGCCTGATCTCTTGATTGAAGATGTGCAAGTCAATGAGGGCGATGTGGGCTCGGTTCTGATTGATGTGACCGTCTCCCTGTCAGCCGCGAGTGGGCGAACCGTGTCAGTGAATTATGCGACCGAGGACGGATCGGCTGAAGCCGGGAACGACTATGAGACCATCTCTGAATCCACCCTGGAATTCGCCGAAGGTCAGAGTGCTCGCGTGGTGACGGTCACGATTTACAGCGACGTGCTTGATGAAGACGACGAGACCTTCTTTCTGAATTTTACCAATCCGGTCAATGCCCTGCTTGATGATATGCAAATCGATATCCAGATTATCGACGACGACAATATCCTATACGGCGACATTGATCAAAACGGGATTATCGAACTCGAAGACGTCGAGATCGCACTTGATGAAATATTGACGTTTGGCGAGCAACTAAGCGGTGCGGCTTTCCTTGCGGCTGATATTGACGGAGACCTTGAGATCACTGCGGTTGATCTTATTCTTCTGATAAATCTGCTGCCTGACAGCCGTTAGCGCGCTGACTTGTCATATCAAAAGTGGAGCCGTGAGCAACGTTTTGGCGATAATTTATGTCGCTCTCGGCTCCACTCAGCGTCTAATCGCCGCATCCATGACCATGACCGCCGCCACATGCATTCTGCGATGTAAGCTCAAGTAACTTCTCTTTCTTCAACGCGTTCACATTATTCTGCGCAGTCCCTTTTACAGACTGATACACCTTGATTCCCATAGCGTTAAGCCCCTGGATTGCTCTTTTCCCTATACCGCCCACAACCACAACATCAACGGAGTCGTCGCCTAAAGCGTGTATCGGATGACACGTCCCATGTGCATGGGTTCGGTCGTCATTCAATACAGATATTGTTTCGTTTTTTTCGGTATCATGGATAATGAAGCATGGAGCAGAACCAAAATGCCCGTATGCAACGCTGTTGATACCTTTGTCTTCTTGAGTCGGGATACATATTTTCATTTCTCGGTCTCCTCTTTCTTTTTCATAATCAGGTCGTGATGATAAGAGTTCTCCCGTACCATTTTTTTCCCACAATTCGGACATCTTTCATTCTGGCATGGGATTCCCTCTTCGTGCGCTTTTTTATAGTCGCATTTTGGGCAAATACAATTCCCCAAAGGACCCATTCTCATGCTCGTCGATTTATCAAAAGTTTTTTTCTCCATATATTTACCATCTCCATTTTGGAATGTCAGCGGAAATTTAGGTGGAACAATACATCTAATATATGATTTTAACTCCTACATACAAGAGAAATTTTGCTATTTATTAAGGATTTTTTTAACCTGCTTCGTGTATTGCGTGAGAGATAAACAGCGTCTCTATGGGACGTGAATACAATCTTCTAAATGAGCAAAAAAAAATAAGAATGTCGCCCAAATTTTCTCTAAAATATCAAATTTGTCATTGACAAAAACAAAAAAATCGCTATCTTAGAAAAGCTATGGAGGTGTAGTCCTAATTGGTAAGGCAGCGGTCTTGAAAACCGCCGGGTTTGCGCCCTTGGGGGTTCGAGTCCCTCCACCTCCGCCAGAATTAATCTAAAAAAATGAAATAACGATATTCGGAGAGGTGACCGAGCGGCTGAAGGTGGCTGCCTGCTAAGCAGTTGTAGGGTTTAAACTCTACCGAGGGTTCGAATCCCTCCCTCTCCGCCAGAAAAAGGAATTGGTTCTTTGGACCAATTCCTTTTTTTATGACCCGCCCAAATCTCAATCTCACTTCAGAAAGGAAAAGAATTTATATGACTCCCGTACGCGTCCGATTCGCTCCCAGCCCCACCGGCTATCTCCATGTCGGCGGTGCCCGAACCGCTCTTTTTAATTGGCTCTTTGCTCGAAAATTTCACGGCGTTTTTATCTTACGGATCGAGGATACGGATCAAAAAAGATCGGACAAAGAGATGGTGCATCGTATCCTGGAAGGTCTGACCTGGATGGGCCTGACGTGGGACGAGGGTCCATTTTTTCAGGCGGATCGGCTGAAATCTTACCGTCTCGCAGTGGACAAGTTGCTTGAGAATGGAAAAGCTTACCCCTGTTTTTGTCACCCGAATGAATTGACGGAAAAGCGAAAAACCACATGGCAATATGACGGCGCGTGCCGAGAAATTTCTTCGGATAAGGCAAAGGAACGGGTCAAACATGGCGATCCTTACGCGGTTCGGCTGAAAGCACCTGACCGTGGCGACGTCTCCTTTATCGACGCGGTTCACAAGCGCGTGACAGTGCGGCACGACCAGTTGGACGACTTTGTTATTCAGCGGACAAACGGTATGCCTATCTATCACTTAGCTTGTGTTGTGGACGACGCGGCTATGCAAATTTCCCACGTAATTCGCGGGGACGACCATCTCTCCAATACGCCCAAACAGATTTTGCTCTATCGCGCGTTAGACTGCTCCATCCCCACCTTTGCGCATGTCCCGCTGATTCTCGGAGAGGATAAAAAACGGCTGAGTAAACGCCACGGAGCGACTTCTGTCGAGGAATATCAGACGCGTGGGTTTTCAGCGGACGCGGTTCGCAATTTTTTGGCTCTGCTTGGCTGGTCGCCCGGCTCGGATCAGGAATTGTTGGAAATTGACGAGCTGATTAGTGCCTTTTCATTGGAAGGAATCGGCAAGGCTGGCGCGGTTTTCGACATCAAAAAATTGGAATGGCTGAACGCCCAATACTTATTGAAAAAATCTCTGGAAGAGTTGGAGCCCTTGGTAATCGAGAGCCTGAAGTCAGGCGGTTATATTGACGACCTGTTTGCTGAGACGCATGGCGAGCAAATACGGGAATTCGTGAACCTGATCCAGCCGCGTCTCAAAATGATCGACGACGCACAAAAATTTGCCGGATATTTCTTCAGCGATGCGTTTGAATATGAACCCAAGGCGATGAAAAAACATTGGAAGGGAGATGTCCGAGAACGACTCTCCGCCATTATCGATATGTTAGAAAAATGTGACCATTGGACTACGGACAACTTGGAAAGCTCTATCCGAAATCTGGCAAAGCAATTGGGCGTCGGCGCGGGCAAAATGATCCATCCGATTCGGGTGGCGTTGACCGGTAAAATGGCAAGCCCAGGCCTGTTTGAAATGATGACGTTTCTGGGGCGAGAAACTGTCCTGCGTCGTCTGAAACGGGCGGCTGAATATTTGGAAAACGCGGCTCATGGATCGGAATGAATTCGCCTATACCCTCGCCACAATTAAATAAACTATTATTGTTATTCATCCTAGTTTTATTATCTCTTGTTATTCTCTACCTGCCAACCGTCGATCTTCAGAATAAACTTAAGGAAGCAATGCTGACGGAGTTTGATGGAAAAATCGAATCGGTTGGCGACGCGATCGCCGCCTATTTCCCAGAAAACGAAAAATTTTCCCCCACTCCTCCATTTGAACGTTACGTTGCGTCGCTGTCAGAGCAAAAGCAATTCATCCGTCTCGAAATTTTTACCGCGGATCAGACTCCTATATTTTCTCGTATCTTTATAAAAATCAAAGGATCGAATCCGGATTGGCGCGCAGTCTTGAGGACTACGGCTCAAGGCAGGACCTCCCAAACCCTGTTCCGTTCTTTGTCTGATAAACAAACCGTTGTGCAGTTTACCCGCCCTATTTTTTCTGAAAATAGAGAGACAGTCCGTTATGTCGTCTGTCTGGAGGCGGACGGTCGTCAAATTTGGAAGATGGAAAAGACGATCCTATTCATCTCCTTATTTCGCACATTTGCCATCAGTTTGGGAATTTTTTCATCCGTAGTCGCGGTGATTACGGTGCTGTCGCCCTATCGTAAATTGATCAGCCTTGCCGCGGGTGTGCGAAAAGATAAAGACCCTAAGCAGATGAATATGGAGCAAGTGATCTCGACTTTCAAGGAATTGATTGTCGATTTGCAGCAGAAGGAGGAAAAGCTGAAGAGCTTGTACGCGTCCGCTGAGAAACGAGCGGATCGCGCGGAAACTTATACCCAAGATATTTTGAAAAGTATTAGCAGCGGTGTGTTGACTTTTAATCGATCGGGAAAAGTAACCATATTTAACCAAGCCGCGCTGAACATTTTGCATCTGAATGAAGATCAATGCAAAGATAAACACTGGGAAGAATTTTTTTCTTTTGATCAAGAGATGGCGGATTTTGCTCGCGATCTTTTTGCGCAACCCCGAAATTATAGCCGACACGAGATCAAGCTGGCTCATACGGAACCGGATCAGTCAGAATCGATCTGGATCGGAATCAGTTCGTCATTGGTGCGCAATTCGTCCGGCGATGTGGATGGAATCACGTTCCTTTTCAGCGATCTGACTGAGTCCAAAAAATTGCAATTTCAGTTGGAACAGGAAAGACATCTGGCGTCGATGGGAGAAATGTCCGCGGGTATTGCCCACGAATTCCGAAATTCTCTCAGCGTGATTCTTGGATTTTCGCAATTGCTCCAACGTCATAGCGATCACGGATCGAAATTGAATCGGATCGCCGGCGAGATTCTGAAGGAAAGTAATGATCTAAAAAGCGTGATCGATAGTTTTCTGAATTTTGCCCGTCCGCCAAAGCTACAAAAGATCACAGTCCAACTCAATCGACTGCTCGCGGACTTATTGGACGCTCTTTCTCTCCCCGAGGGTGTGACGGTAGAAATCTCGTTCCAGCCCGACTTGCCGGATATTCAGGGCGATGAAAGCACGCTGAGAGGCGTTTTCCAAAACCTGATGTTGAACGCGATTCAAGCCATGCCAGAAGGCGGGGTTCTTCGATGTGGCACAAAGTCTCTGGGGAATCGGGAGGCGGTTTTGACCACAGTGAGCGATATGGGCGTGGGCATCAATCCAGAACATATCAAAAAAATTTTTACTCCATTTTTCACCACGAAAAAGGAAGGAACCGGCTTGGGATTGGCTATCGCGTATCGCAATGTCTTGGCGCATAACGGCCTCTTGACAATCAACAGCCAGGTCGGAAAAGGGACCACAGTTTCCATAAAACTTCCGGTCAGATAGCGCAACGCGGCGCGCGGATTCAGTTGACAAGCAAGTCCTGAAATTCGTTGTCGAATGTATGAAACACAGCGCGCAGTCGTCTATCAAGTTCGGCGGAAGGGAGTTGAAGCCCCGTCTGAATGATCGGTTGGACCTGATTGTCCGTGATATTCATATAAAATCCTCCGCGTATGTCCAGTTGAATTCCGTAGAAAAGGGTTGTATGAAACGTCAGCGCGGCACCCGCGTAGAATATCTCGTCGTCGGAACGCGCATGACGATAATCAATAGTAGAATATCCGCTCAATAGCCGCCCGCTCACACGGTGTAGGAAAAATGGAAAATTTCCCCAGCCTCGATCCACATATTTCACAGGAAATAGATAACTTAGACCGATATGATGACGGGTGGTCCGGCGGATAACTTGCGGTGTATTGTCTCTATCGGGTTGAATTAATACGTCGTCGTCGAACAAAAGCAGGCTTTGTTTTTTCCGAAACGCATAGCTGATTTGCATGATGTGATGATCGGCTTGCCAAAATGCCCGCGCCCGATGGTTGGAGACTGCAGAAATTCGGGTCTCTTCCTGATTATAGTCGGATCCAAAAAAATCACGGTCAAGCTCATGATACAGGGTCAAACTCTGTCCCACAGAGGCAATATCTCGCGGGGTTCGACTCGATCTTGATCCGTAGGCAAAGCCGTAAACGCCGCCAATATCCGCGGATGGCACGTAGAAATCGGCGTCTTTCGTCAGACTGCGATAGCGGGCAAATCGGTACCCAAAGTCGAACCCAAAGCTCAGGCGCGTCGGCTGAGTCTGCGTAACGATGTTTATATCGATCCCGGATCTTATCGTTTCCAAACGTCGTCGATATTCCTGAGAAGAAGTTCCACTACTTCGATATGTATAATAGGTTTCGCCCCAATTCACCGCGTCCGTGCGGAGATACCAGGCTGGAAATCTGTGTCGATTCAGATAAAGCCCATTCCATAAGAGCCGCTTGTCCTCGATCCCATACGCGCACAACCCATACCAAAGTTGCGTTTCCAAAGGATCCATTGCCATTGTGAACACCCCAGGCGACCAACCAGACGCGGCTGACAACGCTGGAACAGGCAACCAAAAAGTGGGCGTGAGATAGCGAATCCCATGGTATGGTTGATGCTGCGGGATTTTATCTGGAAGAGTGACGGGAGTCGATTCGGATAAGGGGGGGTTCTTATATCCATATTTTAAATATTCTGGAAATTTCTCGAAATCAAAAGGGAGGCGACAGAGATCATATCCGTCAGAGCCGTACATCGTAAAGTAGAGGTATGAGCCGTCCAGGGTGAAAGCTGGATCATAGCAACCCGTTGTTTGATCCGTTATCCGCCGGATAGAGCGTGAAGAATCCGACAACTCCATGCCGTAAATGTTGAACGCGCCGTCATAGTCTGCTGTAAAAACCAGGTAGCTCCCATCTGGAGATATTGCCGGGGCGAATTTGGCTCGACAATCCTCCGTGAGTTGGCGCGTCTCTTGCATCGTGGGATCGAAGATGACAAAATCCTGACAGCCACGACTGTGTCGGCTGAATATAATCCGACGCCCGTCTGGCGCAAACAAAGGGTCAAACAACATACTTTTCTCATAATGGGTGAGTTGTTCAGCGACGTCGCTAACAATATCAATCCGCCATAGATTATTAAAGGGACCCTGATTTTTTGTGCAGATCACACCCTTTCCGTCTGGCGAAAAGCGGACATGCTGACTATGATCGCCTGAGTTTAGCCGCTGCCTGCGACCCGTGGAGTCGACGAGCGTCATCTTAGATGTATAGACCGCTCTGTATTTGGGATCGATTCTCAGCTCCGAGATAACCTGCTTTCTCTCCGCCACGTGATAATCATAAGACCTCCGGTGCGTCGGATGGGTCTGAAATATCTTTTTTAATGCACGGTTAGAAAGGTCGATTTCCGTCAACATGGACGCCGTATCATAGTCAGAATAGAGTGCTACCAGAGAAGTGTTGGAGACCGCAATGAGACGAGATATGACGCTGTTATCGCCTATTTTCAGATCGATTTTTTCCGGCGGCAGGAGCTGTCGATCCTTCCGTCGATGATGATCTGTCAGGACTTTCGCCCGCCAGAGAGTCACGAAATCGTCATAGAGCCTGCCAGTGGATTTCCCGGTGACATAGCGCGTCGCTGATCCAATCCCCAAATGCGGTCGTGAGATCTGCCGATCCAATATGCGAGGAAAAACGTCGTCTCTATATGTGGCATGGAGGTATTCCATCCAATAATAGCCACTTACATAATGTCGGTCTCCTGGCAGGCGATCCCGACTCGGATAGCCCATCTGATCATATTTCCAAAAGGTATCCTCAAGTATCGCGGATTTGAGCTTCATGCTGAAATAGGGATTTGTCCCCCTTCCGCCGCTTGTGAACCGAGTTTCAGCATACGTCGCAATGCCCTCCGTGATATGCAGGGGGACAAGAGAGGAGGGCATGACCCATTCACCGAACATGCGGCGCACCCCTTTTGTCCATCCGCCGACCCGATTCAGATGGAAAGCGTGGGCAAGCTCGTGCGTGATGAGATTCTCCAGCCAATCTCGACTTTGGCTACAAAAATCTTCCGTCTGAGGAGGCGTCAGGTAGAGATAAATTCGGTTGGGAAATGGGGCGTAATAGCCGTTGGCAAAATCCTTCTGCGTGACAACGACCAGATGAATTTTTGGGGAATTTCCGAAATAGTCGAACAGGGAGTCATACGCAGCGTCGGCATACGCGATGATATGGGGAATATGAGACTCAGCGTCTGCTGGAAAGTGGACGCGGAACCGTCCGGTAACGATTGTACGCCAGTCCTGATCCGGAGGAAAAAGTGCCGATCTTGACTGGTCGGGTAGAAACAATAAACAAAAAATTATACCCAAAAAGAGAAACGAAATTTGGCGTTGATATGGGCGCATAATTTAGGTCTTTTTTGACAGGGTTAAAAAATCGAAATAATAATCCGGCAATGTAGTTTTTTGTGAGTGGCAAATCAAGTATATTCTTTCAGATAAGGTCAAATACAATTTTGATCGACCAGAAATATTTTTTTTCGGATTCCGAGAAGAAAATACCTTGACAAAAGTGCTTCGATTTTGTAAATTTTTAATACGATAGACTCATGCGAGACCTGCTTATCCCCTCGTAGTTTTATTCTATGTTTCTTCATCTGGAAGACAGTTTTTTTTAAAATCTTTCCAGCCTGTATTATTCATAAGCTTCGGAGAAACAGAGGTCTCAGATAATTATCAGTTCTTAATCTGTGATAATCTGCGTAATCTGCGGATCAAGTTCTGTTCTGTGGCGAATTATTCAGGCCAAGAACATCAAACCCGGAATGCCAAATTTGATTGATTTCATACGAAAAACGCCGTAAAACGCCCCTTTTCTTTTTCGGAAAGGGGTAAAAACCCATTTATTGACGTAAGAGAATGCCCATCGTGATTGTGTGTGTCAATGCACCGTTTCCGGATTGACACGATTTCCCCGACCCATAATGACCACACCCGGTTGCCATGTTTCTTTTAATGACTACCGTACCCTATAAGGCTCGATATTGACAAATCTGGAGCGTCTGTTTCTGATTTGTCAAATTTGTTTTTAACAAAACGCTGACGGTTAATTTTGGAAGATAAGGTAGCCGCTAAGAATATTTTTATAAGAAAATAAAATTGAGATGTTATCTGTTTTACCTTTGTGATTCACGATTAACTCCCACCGAATTCTTTAATAATCTGTGCCAGATATGAATTTCTGTCAAAGATTTCCCTCCTGAAAATTTTTACTGCTAGGAGTCTCTAAATATGCAGGAAGATATTCAACAAAAGATGAATTCAAAAACCTCGATAATCCGCACGTTCAAACCGGCAAACGAGGAATTGGATATTGTTATTTTAAAATCGAAAACAATCGCAGAATTAACCCTGATTGGGCAATCCATGGGCGTAACCGGTATGAGTGGGTTGCGCAAGCAGGAATTGATTTTCAAGTTGCTGGAGGGTCGCACCCACCAATCAGGATTAGTTCATGCAGAGGGCGTTTTGGAAATCCTGTCCGAAGGGTATGGTTTCCTGCGTTCGCCTTCATATAATTATCTGCCGGGACCGGACGACATTTATGTATCGCCTTCTCAGATCAAGCGCTTTCATCTGAGGACCGGGGATACGGTCGCTGGGCAGGTGCGACCGCCAAAAGATTCGGAGCGCTATTTTGCCCTGCTTCGGATGGATACTGTCAATGAAACAAATCCGGATTTGATCAAAAATCGGGTTCTTTTTGACAACTTAACGCCGCTATTTCCCGATGAAAAACTCAATCTTGAGCTAAATCCCCGGGACCTATCCACTCGGACCATGGATATGCTGGCACCTATCGGAAAAGGTCAGCGAGGTCTGATCGTTGCGCCCCCGCGGACTGGGAAGACCGTGCTTTTGCAGAGAATCGCCAACAGCATTACCGGAAATCATCCCGAAGTGCTGCTCATCGTTCTGCTCATTGACGAGCGTCCCGAAGAGGTGACCGATATGCAACGCTCTGTCAAAGGCGAGGTGATCAGCTCGACATTTGACGAACCCGCAGAGCGACATGTCCAGGTCGCAGACATGGTGATCGAAAAAGCGAAGCGGCTGATCGAGTCGAAAAAAGATGTGGTGATCCTGTTGGATAGCATCACGCGGCTGGCGAGAGCGCATAATGTGGTGGCACCGCATAGCGGAAAAATTCTCTCCGGCGGAGTGGACGCTTATGCTCTGCATCGTCCAAAGCGATTTTTTGGCGCGGCGAGAAATATCGAGGAGGGCGGAAGCCTGACTATTATCGCCACGGCACTGATTGAGACTGGAAGCCGGATGGATGAAGTCATATTCGAGGAGTTTAAAGGCACCGGAAATATGGAGCTGATTCTGGACAGACAATTGAGCGAGAGGCGGGTCTTTCCTGCTATTGATGTGAATCGCTCCGGCACGAGAAGGGAAGAGCTGCTGATACCCCAAGACCATATCAGCCGGATTTGGATATTACGGAAATTCTTGAGCGGAATGAGCACACCGGAAGCTATGGGCTTTGTGATTGATAAGATGGGAAAAACAAAAACAAACACGCGCTTTTTGCAAGCCATGAGCGAAGGTCTGTAAAAAGCTGTTGGTTAATCCCTAATTTTTACCTATTTAAGCGGAGGATTGTGACAAATGAGTACGCAAACAGCGATTCAAAAAGTGGCTGTTATCGGAGCCGGCACAATGGGAAACGGCATTGCCCATGTGCATATCCAATCTGGAGTTCCGGTAATATTGATCGATCTGAAATCTGACCTGCTGGAAAAGGCGAAAGCGACGATCGCGAAAAATATGAATCGTCAGGTCAAGAAAGGGAGACTCACGGAGGAGGATAAGGAAAAAGCACTTTCTCTGATGACTCTCACAACCGATATCGAAGACGCGAAAGAGGCGCAGTTGGTCATTGAGGCTGCATTTGAAAGCCTTGAGGTGAAAACCTCGATTTTTCAGAAATTAGACAAAATCTGTCCACCAGAGACCATCCTTGCGTCCAACACTTCGTCAATTTCAATTACGGAGATCGCCGCAAAGACAAGCCGACCCAATAAGGTGATCGGCATGCACTTCATGAATCCAGTCCCGATGATGAAGTTGGTCGAGATCATTCGGGGCCTGGATACGGACGACGCGACATACGGAATTGTAGAAAAATTGGCAAAGGGCTTGCGAAAAATACCAGTGGAGGTGAATGATTATCCCGGGTTTGTCGCCAACCGTATCCTCATGCCGATGATTAATGAGGCGGTCTTCGCCCTCATGGAAGGAGTGGCGACGAAAGACGCAATCGATACGGTCATGAAGCTGGGAATGGCGCATCCCATGGGACCCCTTGCCTTAGCCGACTTGATTGGTCTGGACGTCTGCCTCGATATTATGAAGGTTCTGCATCAGGACCTGGGCGATTCCAAATACCGCCCATGCCCTCTGTTGCGGAAGATGGTGGCCGCGGGTCACTTAGGCAGAAAAACAGGGAGAGGATTCTACGAATATTAAACGCGGCGAAAACCGCTACTGACATGACGACTCGGCGCAGACCTTTTGGAATGCGCCGAGTCGGGCTGGATCGTCATTTTAATGTGGAAATTTATTCCTCCTCCTCGGAGAACTCATCTTTGCCAACCCCACATAGAGGACACATCCAGTCCTCAGCAAGGTCCTCAAAAGAGGTTCCCGGCTCAACATCATTTTCCGGGTCCCCTTTTGCGGGATCGTAAATATATCCGCATACATCACATACATATCTCTTCATAATTTTCATTCTCCTCTATTTTTTTTTTACACTTAAACAACCTTTAACTTTAAATATTCAGATTATCGCGCTCGTACCCACCTCTTCCTCAACATGTTCATCTAAAAATTTGTATCGCTAAAAAAAATCCGGCGCGATTCATATAAAAAATCTTAGCGTTCCAGCAATTGGTTCGTTTATGAAGAAAATAAGGGACACACAGAAAAATTCGGCTCAGTTTTTCTTAGGATCAGGTTTTTAAGACTTAGATTTTCAGGGATTAAATGAATAATAAACAAGAAGCGATCAGGATTACGCGAATTGGAGCGGTACAGACAACCGCGGCAGCCGACCCACTCCGGCGCATACTTCTTAGCCTTCACGGTTAATGACCAATCCAGTAAGGAGTATGCGCCGGATATATTTTAACATGTTTGCAACTTTCCACTATCAACCGTGCGTTTTATCATGCTACAGTTACATCTCCGCACAAATAGACATCTTGGATAGCGTTCAGCAGTTTGACGCCGACATCCATCGGTTTTTGGAACGCCTTACGTCCAGAGATCAAGCCCATACCGCCCGCTCTTTTATTGATCACAGCAGTCCGCACTGCTTGCGCCAGATCGTTATTTCCTCCGGAAGCTCCGCCGCTATTAATCAAACCAATGCGACCCATATAGCTGTTGACCACTTGATACCGAGTCAATTCGATCGGATGATCCGTAGCCAACTCCTCATATACCCTCTTGTGTGTCTTGGCAAAATTGATCGCTGTAAAACCGCCATTATTCTCCGCTTGTTTCTGCTTCACGATATCCGCCTCGATGGTTGCGCCCAAATGGTTCGCTTGACCGGTTAAGTCAGAAGCCGCGTGATAATCCGTACCGTCTTTTTTGAAACCAGAGTTGCGCAAATAACACCATAAGATCGTCGCCATTCCCAACTCGTGAGCATACTCGAACGCCTCGCTCACTTCTTGAATCTGACGATTGGATTCCTCAGAGCCGTAATAGATCGTGGCACCGACCGCGACCGCGCCCATATTATATGCCTGGTCAATGCTACCAAACATAATTTGATCGTATTTATTGGGGTAAGTCAGTAGTTCGTTGTGGTTGATCTTGACGATAAATGGAATCTTATGCGCGTATTTTCTGGCGATCGATCCCAAAACGCCGAGAGTGGAAGCGACCCCATTGCATCCTCCCTCGATAGCCAATTTGACAATATTCTCCGGATCAAAATAGATCGGATTGGGGGCGAATGACGCGCCAGCAGTATGTTCAATGCCCTGATCCACAGGCAGGATGGAAAGAAATCCAGTCCCGGAAAGCCGACCCGCATTGAAAAGTTGTTGTAAGCTCCTTAATACCGGGGCGGGGCGATCCGAGGGTACAAATATCCGGTCTATAAAGTCAGCACCAGGGAGATGAAGAAGGTCCTTCTTGATCCCAGAACACTCGTAAGTTAGCAGATTCTCCGCTTCGTTCCCCAATAATCCTTCGATTTGCTTTAACATCGATTACAATCTCCTTTTAAAATTTTCAAATCTCACATTTTATTAAAAATCCAGAAAAAAATACTAATTTAGAAGGCTTGACGCAAGATATTTTTCACGGTCTTGGAGGCGCGTCTTAAAAAAATTATTAATCCGCAGTTTTCACAGAAAAAGTCCTTGACAAAAATAGGATTCTGGTATTATTCTATCTTTGACTTTGCACACTTCTGTTCATGGGGGTAATATCTATGTAATATTTAAGGGTGATCTTGGGGGAGGTTTAAAAAATTTTTAGATTAGTTTGAAATCAAGCTATCAATTTTTTGAGATAATTTTTTTGTTCAACGTTCGAGTTTTTTGTTCCATATTCTTTCTTAAGGAGGAAGAGATGAGGTTTCATTCAGCGGTTTTTGTTCTTTTATGCTTTTTTCTGTTAGGAGCAGTATCCCTTGCCGGAGCGCAGACGTGGTACGTCCATTGGGGCGACGACAATATGGTTTGGCAAGACGACGAGATGTTTGACGACGGCACAAACGGAGACGAAGTTGCCGACGACAATATCTATACGATTGAGCTTAATGTTGCGACAGCCAATGAGGCAAATCAATACTACGAGTTTAAGGTGACCGACCTTGACGACTCATGGTATCCGACCTCTAACGTCCGTTTTCAGACCATCGAACCCAATACGTACGTTTGGATTACATTTGATGTAAATCCTTATGACGATACGTACATACCAAATGAAAATATTGTGAATTGCAGCCATGTAGTTTCTCCGGAAGATGGTACCGATTGGGTCGTCGTTGGCGACTTTCAGAGTTGGGACCCGACAAATGGCATCGCATTGGCGCATGACAATACCGAAGAGTATTATTCTGCGGCATATACATTTGAAACGGCTGGCGAATACCTCTTCAAATTCACGGCTGATTATCAATGGGACATGCACCAGTTTGGTCAAGACGGCTGGGGAGTCGATGCTCAGAACATTACCTTTAGCACCACGGAAGCCAACCAAGAAGTGACGTTTATTCTGGACGCCGGATGGGGTAGAGCCACTTATGTATTGGGCACTCCACCCTGCTCGGATGATTTTGAGCCGAACGATACGTATGAAGAAGCGGCTTTTGTCGAGATACCCAGCGAGAGCGACGCGTGTATCGATCCCGAAGGCGAGATAGATTGGTTTTACATCTCTGCCAATTCCGGCGATAACTTGCTGCTTTATACCGAGCGAATCGGCGAGTCCCTGATCGACCCGGAATTGTATTTTTATTATTATGATGAGGCTGGCGATAGCCTTTCCTTGTTGACAAACAATGACGATGGGCACGGCAACCTTCAGCCGGAAATTTCTATTGTGATTCCGGAGGACGGCGATTACTATCTCCGACTTGCCTATTATTCAAACGATCCGACCCGGGCAACCACAGGCGCGTATCGGCTTTACGTACTAATGGATTCCTATAACTTATGCGACCTTGCCGCGTATGACGCGAACTGTCTCCCCGTACTCCTGGACACCGAGGTGACTGTGACCGGCGTCGTGGCATCGGCTGATCATCTTGGTGAAGCGGGTCCTGCGTATTTCCAAGATGACGGATGCGGTTTTGGCATTTACGGCAATGACGCCAACGTGGGGGAGCTAACCATTGGCGATAGCATCTCCGTCACTGGCGTTGTATCGCAATATAATGGATTGGGTCAAATCGGGAATGTCACAGACGTAACTATTCTCGCCTATGTGGGAGAACCCACCCCGACAGTGGCCACATTAGATGAAATTGACGAAAATTTAGAAGGCTTGCTGGTGCAAGTCAACTCTGTCAGTCTGGTCGATCCGAGCGGTTGGGGAAATGGCAACAACGATATTATAGACGGCGCGGGAAATATCGCCAATTTGCGCGTGGATAGCGACACGGGCGTCGGCGACATGCCAGCTCCGACCGGGCTGTTCAACGTGACAGCGGTCGTAGGTCAGTTTGATCCCGACGTATCATGCACGGGCTACCAACTTCTGCCGCGGATGACGGACGATATCGAACCGCTCACGGTCGAAGCGGATTACTTAGTTTGGGCTCCGAATGATCCTGTGAGCGGGCAAGCGATTGCCGACGCGCTGATAGCAAATTCGTTTACCGCCTTGCTCACCACAGACATCCTGAGCTTGAATCTGGACGACTATATGGGCATGTTTATATGTCTCGGTATGTATGGCGACGATTCCCATTATGAAATATTAGCCGATTCTACTGAGGCGGCAGCGATTATTGATTATTTAAATGCTGGCAACAGCGTCTATATGGAAGGTGGAGACACCTGGTATTGGGATTCCACGCACGGCGGACATGATTTTAATCTCTATTTTGGCATTGATCCCACATCCGACGGCAGCGGCGATCTGGAGACTGTTGACGGCGTAGAAAATACGTTCACCGATGGATTCACATCCGCGTATACCGGCGTCAACTCCTATGTGGATCATCTCGATCCTATCGCGAGCAACGACAACAACTTTGGTATCTTTGTCAACCCAGCCGACGGCGAGGGATGCGGCGTAGCGTTCTGCAATGGCGTTTATCATACCATTGGCTCCGCCTTCCAATTTGGCGGACTGGAAGCCGATCTTCAAGCTGATTTGGTCGCTGATTTTCTGGAATTTTTTGATACCGAATGCGAAGAAATTCAGCAGGATATCTGCCCCGCGCAGAATCTGGATGTGACCGCAAACTATCCTGATAATATCACAATCTCGTGGGACCCGCCGGATCAAGATTGCGGCGGCGGCGAGCTTATCTCAGTATCCGAGAGCTTTGAGGGCGATTGGCCCCCGACAGATTGGCAAGTCATCGACGGTCCCAGCTCTCCTGGGGATTCGCCCGCTCATTGGTTGCAAAATGACTACAATCCTTATGACGGCTTGCTGTACGCCTCTTGCGGCTGGGGTTATGATCTGAACGAATGGTTAATTTCTCCGCCAGTAGACCTCTCCAGTGGAACAAGTCCTTACGTCTCTTTCTGGTGGAACTCCAGCTATAACTGGCATGTAGACCCGAACGACAACGGCGACCTATTTGTGCAGATCAGCGTTGATAACGGTGCTACATGGGAATCCATCTGGACTTTCGGCGAAATCGGCGTATGGACAGATTGGACATGGTATGAGACCAATCTGGACCTCAGCGGGTATATCGACGAGACTGTCCTGGTCGGATTCAATATTGTGGCAAATGACAATGGCGAAGTAAATCTGGATTTGGTCAATATTGGCGACGGCGATGTGGTGTTCCATGCCTTGAACACCGGTCTCTCTATGGCAAAAATCACGTCTGATATTCCGAGCGACGCCCGTTCCATTCGTCATTATATCAGCCAAGATATACTTCCCAATTATCAGATTAATATCCGAGAAATCCGCTCCATATTGACCGGTTATACCCTGACCCGAACCGCGGGAGGCGAGATCGTAACCCTGCCTCTGGACTCGGATGTGACCGAATATGTCGATACAGATTTGGACGAAGGCATCCAATATTGCTACAATGTGGTTGCCAATTACGACGACGGCGATAGCAATCCGACCGATGACGAATGCGAAAATTGGGGCGACGTGACTGTGCTTTGTCCTCCTGTGAACTTTACCGCGACTGCCGACCAGGATAATGCGGAAATCGATCTGGCTTGGGAAGAGCCTGGCGACTGTACTGGCGGCTGGATTAGTTGGGATACCGGCGAGATCGGCAACTCCATCGGAACTGGCGACGAAGTGACCTTCAGCGTCGGCTCCCGTTTTGACGCGCAATATATGTCGCTTTATGCTGGCAACTATCTCACCACGGTTCAATTTGTCGCCGGTGAAAATACAGGAATGTGTTCCATTACTCTCAAGGTATGGGAAGGCGGAAGTTTCGGCGATCCTGGAACGGAAATTCTTAGCCAACCGGTTGATACTTTTAACGAGGATGACTGGACAGAAGTCGAGCTGAACAATGCTATTGAGATTCAGGCTGATATGGAATACTGGCTGGGCTATGAAGTGGCGACATCCGGCGGTTATCCGGCTGGTTGCGACAATGGTCCCATCGTGGCAGGTTATGGCGGCTGGATTTATTTTAACAACGTATGGGACGAACTGCCCGATTTGAATGACGCATTAACGTACAACTGGAACATGCGCGGCTTTGTCTCCACCGACGCGGGAGCAACCGCGCCGATGACCGTTATCGAGTACGCGCCGTCTTATACGAGTGTACCGGCGGTCAAGGAGGAGTTGGTCGGATGGCATTCGCAACTGCAAGCAGACCCCACGACTGAGTTGCAAGCCACTGTTTTCAACTATTCTAGTGTTCGCGACATCCGCGATCTGACCGGCTATGCAATCTATCGCAACGAAGATGGTAGCGAGTTCAGCGAGTTGGTCATCATTAACGATCCGACTACCCTGCTCTACACCGACGACGATATTGACACGGGTATCGAATATTGCTACTATGCCACTGCGCTTTACGACGAAGGCACCAGTATTCCGTCAAATACCGACTGCGCTTCAATCGCCCCGGATACCGAATATTTGGTCTGGGCACCGACCGATATCGGGAGTGGAACCGCAATCGCCGAGGCTCTGGTGGACAACGGCAGTACCGCCTATCTGACAAGCGATCTCTTCTCCGGTCTGGAGTTGAGCGAATATACAGGGATTTTCGTTTGTCTTGGTATGTTTGGAGATCCGAGTCACTTTGTGGTCGCGCCCGGTGCGCCAGAAGGAGCGGCTCTGCAGACATACATCACCAGCGGCGGCAACGTTTATATGGAGGGTGGCGACACCTGGTTCTGGGACCCCCAGAACGGCGGTTATGACTTCAATACCTTGTTCGGGATTTCCGCGTTGGACGACGGAGCCGTGTCTGATCTCGCAACAGTCGATGGCGTTGACAACACTATTACCGACGGCTACACCTCCGCTTATAGCGGTGTGGATAGCTATATCGATCATATCGACCCGATAACGCAAAGCGAAGACAACGGGCGTATCTTCACCAATCCGACTGACGGCGAAGGATGCGGCGTTGCATTCAATGCTTTTAACACGTATCACACGATCGGAGTGTCGTTTCAATTCGTCGGATTGGCGGAAAATAGCCGCGCTACACTTATGGAAGATTTCCTGCAATTCTTCCAAGACGGCGCGATCGGCATTGAGGGAGAGATCGATTCTAAGCCAGTCGAATATAGCTTGGAACAGAATTTCCCGAACCCGTTTAACCCTTGGACCACGATTCAGTTTGCTTTGCCAAAAGAGACTCAGGTCAAACTGACGATCTACAACGCGGCCGGGCAAGTTGTCAGGACTTTGGTGAACCGCGAGCTTAACGCTGATTACCATTCCATACAATGGGACGGCACAAACGATGCGGATCAACCGGTTTCCAGCGGCGTCTATTTCTATCAATTGGACGCTGATGAGGAATTTAATCAGACCAGACGAATGATGTTGCTGAAATAAGCATACGAGGCTATATCCTGTATGAAAAGAAATCCCGGAGGCGCGCGCCTTCGGGATTTCTTTGTTACGGTGGAAATTTTTTTACTTATGGGGCTTGACTAATAGACGATGGGATTATATCTCATGCGCGCGCTGATTTGGAATACTCTTAGAGAGTTAAGGTAATGGGGAGTGCCTCACTTATGGGAAGGCGACGTCTGGCTACTCCATTCAGAAACTACAGAAAAACAGCTTCAAAAAGCACATGACATGGATATTTCAAGATTGCAAAATTAATAGCCAAAATTTTGATAACCGGCATGAAAACAAGCGAGCCTCAAGGTTATGATTAATCATATCTTGAGGCTCGCTTGTTTTCGGCTATTTGATGTGTAGAGTTAAGATAATCAGACGTTTATCTCACTCATTTCTTCTTCCAAATCATGGTGAAAATGAGAGAAGGGAGCGGCAATCAGTCCGCTTAAGAGATACATGACCGCGGTTGGGAAAAAAACGTACGCAGGGAAAATCGCCAGGAGACAAAAGTAGATCAAAAAAAGGATCAACTTTGCTCTGGATTTACCCGTTTTCCATGAAAATTTTGGAAAACAGATATATTCGATAGAACTGATCATCATGACGCCCATTGTTATTGTCAGGAAAATGATGAGCATGGGCCAGACAAATCCCGGCTCTCCGAACAGCTCGTTGGTGAAGAGGATAAATGAAGCGATCAACCCCGCGGCTGTCGGAATCGGCAGACCCGTGAAGTTACTTTTTTCCTTTTTGGGCGGTTGAATGTTAAATCTCGCCAGACGAAATGCGCCGCACATAATATAGAAAAAACCGATCAGTAAGCCGATTTTCCCATAATTTTGCAAGACCGGTTTATAGACCAGCATGATCGGAGCCAGTCCAAAGGTGATCATGTCTGCCATCGAGTCCAGTTCCGCCCCGAATCTTGAATCGTTGTCAGACAGTCGAGCTACCTTCCCGTCCAATAAGTCTAAGAATCCGCCGATGATGATCATCCACGCAGCGGGAAGAAATTGATCGTTAAACGAACATACGATAGAAGAAAATCCCAGAAATAGATTTCCTGTTGTCAACGCTCCGGGCGCGTAAGCAACAGGTTTTACATGCCTTCTCATTGTAACACTCCCAAAATTGTTTCGCCGCCTTTGACGCGTTCCCCCACATTCACTTTGATCTCGCAACTTACCGGAACAAAAATATCGGTCCTTGACCCAAATTGAATGATGCCTATGCGCTGGCCCCGATCCAGCGAGGCACCTTCCTCGACGCGACAGAGAATTCGCCGCGCTAAGGTTCCAACAATCTGGCGAACAAGAAATTTTTGCCCCTGCTCGTCCTTTATGCCGATGCTGTTTTGTTCATTCCGTTCAGCATCGTCGGAATATGCCGGTTTATGCGCTCCTTTTGATCTGCTTACCCACTCGATTGTCCCGGCAACCGGCGACCGATTGACATGCACATCAAGAGGAGATAGAAAAATAATGATCTGTTTTGTATCCGCCTGTATATAATCCGGTTCATAGATCTCTTTGATTTCTAAGACCTTACCGTCCGCCGCGGATATGACAAGATTCGCTTCCTGTGGGACCGATCGATGTGGGTCTCGGAAGAACCAACAGAAAAATAGGTTGACAAATATGGTTAAAAATGTGAGCCAGAGAAAAAATTTCGACGAGGTATGCCAATACAAAAAAGCACTCAGGCAAAAAAAAGCACTACCACCGGTTAAATAATAGAGTAGTATTTTGTCAAACGGGAGTTTCATATCATCCCTCGCTAAAATTTTAAGCTAATCAAATAAAAAAAAGTGCGCAGAACAGCATTTTACGTTATAATTTTCATTTCATGTAGTGATTTTGGTAATTAATTCTTCGGAACAGATAGCCAATAACGCTCGATACGATTATTATTTGTATCTGCTATATAGATCACATACTCCTTCTCATCGTCAAATGGAGCCACGGCAATTCCCATGGGCTGGTCAAACAATGCGCCGCCATCCTCATTCAATAAGGGTTTTTGGAATTCCAGCGCATTATTTTTGAACTTATAGACGCGGATCAGGTCATGCCCCGTATCCGCGACATAGACATATTTCACGCTGCCCTGCCCTCGCACCGCTATGTCGTTCGGTTCCAGAAATAGGTTGTTGTTCGCGATTGTGCCAAACTGAAGATAGAGTTCCGACCGATACTCCAGCAGTTCCGTATCCCAGAACATGGATTGCACATAAAAAACTGCGTTTGGGTCTGGACAGGTCTGGACAAAATATATTCTCATATCCGAATCCACAGTGATCTGCCGCGGATCGTCCATCCCAGTCACGCCTGTCCCATGTTCCCAGATGACTTTGACGACCGAATCGACATAAGCTCCCTCAACGTCCACCGGTACATACACCTCCTGAAGGTCATGGCTGAAAAGGCGCATCTTGACCAGCTCGTCTCGTCCGCTGTCAGTCAGATACAGATCATGCTGGGACGTACCATCCGAAGCGATTCCCATATAACGCGCGTCAGGGGGACCCTCAAAGACTACGAAGGTATCTCGAAATGTCTCTTGATAATTTGAAAACGGAAGATAAGCAAATATCTTGTTCGTACCATTGACCGCATAAAGAAACATCAACACATCCTGAGAGATAGCGGTCGGGTTGGAAAAACCAATGTCAGAGGGAATGTCGATGATCTCGTCTGCAAAGAAATATCCGGTTTTAGAATAGCGAAGAATACGGTTATTTCCCGTGTCCGCAACGTAAATGGACTCATCCCAGCCGTATATAATGTCTTGCGGATGATCGAATTGGTAGTCGCTTCCCTGCTCAGCACTCCATGAAGTCAGGCGGATATAGGTCGTGTCGCCCGCGCCGCCAAGGTTTCCTTGACCAGATCCATAATCTGTGGGCATGTCTGTCTTGGTACCACAGCCAAAAATGATGAGTCCAATGACAAAAAAAACGATTGCTATATTTATATAGATCGAATAACGAAAATTCATGGGGACTTCCTTTATTTACAAAGTATTAGTGTCAGGTTTAAGACAATTTAATTCCCGACGCGTTTGACATCTGTCCAGCTCAAAACCACTTTTCAAACCCATATACGGTGAATGTCCCTTGCAAGACTTTTTCTTGGATCGCTCTGAGATTGTTGCTCCCGCGGCGTCCGTAGGTGATGGCCGCGTCCAGAACGCCCAATTTTCGGAATAGGTCAAAAGAAGTCCCGACAGACCAAAAATAGCCGTTAATTCGTTTACCGTTCTCATCGACGATATGCCACGGCTCGTCCGAATATCCGACGCGGACAGGCATCCGGCTCAGGAAATTATCTGCTCTTGGGTCGCCTTCCCATTCAAAACCGATGCCGATTCGCCGAGAGTTTTCCGCGCCTGGAAAAGGGTTATCACTTATCTTAAAGCCTTGCCATTCTGTCACTTGTATATCTGCCACAAAATGTAGCCTATCCTGTGGATGGATCGAGACGCCAAAGCCGTACATGGTTGGCAGAGCCATATCCGATTCTAACGTATCCACGGGATCGCTCTGGAAATTCACATGAATTTTGGTCTTGGTGTCAATATCCCTTCCGGCTCGAAAAACCCCGCCAATCGACAGGTAAGGATGTGGACGCAGATGCACGCCAAAGGTAAAATCTGCGCCTTTAAAGTGCATGGTTGGTTTGTCTAAAATCGGCTTGTAATCATAAAACTCGTTTCTAAATTCCGTTTTCCACTGCTGTTCAATGGAGCCGAACAACAGATCGCTGTACAAGCCGAGAGATACGTACTTGACCGGTTGATGCGCCATTGTCAATCGCAGCGCGTACAATCCCCCGACCGCGGTGACCGAGCGGTAGATTGCTTCGTCGTCGCCTTGATAGGGAAATATTTGCGCGGCGTGATAATCTACGGATGTCCGTTGGGTGAGCCCGACTCCAACCTTGAGTTTGAGAAAAAGGGGAATCAACAGCCGGATATGAGGAAATAAGGCGGATTTGCGGGTTCGTCTAACCGATTGATCTTTCATGTCCCACTGAGCTGCGAACATGGTGGCGGAGAATGTTGTGGCATTGAAATCCGCGGCAAGTGCGGGGTTGGTCTGACTCAAGGAGAAAGGAGCTGTGCAGGCGATTCCCAATACGCCCATGCCTAACTGCCGAGCGGTCGCGTCTGGAGATGGTTCTCCGATTCCCTGTATCGAATATTGAGAAAATGCCGCGCAAGGAGCCGCGATAAAACAGATGAGTAGAGAAAAAAGTGCTGTTTTACGAATCATTTATCTACTCCTTTTATCGAACCAGATATCGAGTCGGATGGGGAGTTATAAAGTTCCGAAATTGGTCGGGTATATACGATTTTCAAACGAGGGGCAAGAGATTCGTCCGCTTCCCGAGAATAAAAAGAGAGATATTCGATATCACTACTCTCGCTTGTGCTGCGAATAAAAAACCCGTGATTCTCCAAACTCCCGGACAACCAATCCTGCACTACGTAATCCATACTGTTCCCGTCAAAAGTCAGCGACTCGTCATCTTCAGCCGGAGAATCTTCCGGTATTGGCGTATAGCGGCTGTAATAGGCAACCGAGATGGAATCAACTGCCACGCCCATCTTGTCCTTGCCGGTCGAGTCGTCGATTGCCAACTCAGCGATCATATAAATTCCTATATCCATATCATAATCGATATAGCTGGAGTGAGACCCGTCAACTGTGAGAGTCAATTCTGCGTGATTGACGTTGACGTCTTTCAAGGAATCGGGTAGATCAAACTTCATCACGGCTCGCTGTCGGACTCCATTACGCACCTGAAAATAATTTTTCTCACCATTTTCGTCGTCAATTGGCGTGTCGTAGCCCAATATCGTCACGTCTGCCTCGGTTGAAAAACTCATCGTATCCACAGCCGCTGTGTCGGTTTGGTCATAAAAGAATATCTCCGGAGATACGCCGCCGTTGCGAGAGTAAAAATGTCGAATCCAATCTGTATCGTCATAGGTGATAATGAGAAAAGAAAGCGTGTCAGGACGTTCCTGGTTAATCCATTGGGTCAAATCAAAATCGATTTCGACAAAATTGGTGTCAGCCGTAGATCCAATGACAGCTTCCGATATTTTGCGTCCGCTGATTTGGTCGGTGGGGATCACACCGGGATTATCCCAGAAAAGCGTGTCGCTATCAACCGTATCCCTGACCGTCCAGCTTACCAAAGAGGGAGCCCAGTCCTCTTCCACCGGAATGAGAAAGTGGACCTGGTTCGCAGGATCGCCCACAGAAGGAAAAACCTCGTGCATCACCAATCTCATCACGGCTTGCGTGATCACGAAGGTATCGACAAATGCGGTGTCGCTAAAAATTTCCGAAAAATCAAACTTAACCAATGTTCGAGCCTGAATATCCTCATAGTCGCCGACCAGAAGATTTTCTCCTTGCCAGAGATTGATCTCGGCATAGCCAAAAGAATCGGCGATTGGAGGAGAGATCGTGACGGTTTGAAGAAATGAGTCGCCTGGGTCAATAAGATCGGCACCGACTGGCGTATCTTTTTTGACGCAACTCAGCCCGATGAGAATATACGACGCTATCATAAACCAGATGAAAAAAAGAGGTGTTGTGCGCCCCAATTATTTTCTCCTTAAAATAAAAAGTCCGTATGAATATCCGTATGGATAATTGATAAAAAACAACTGACAAGTTACTAATCCTGCGCCTGAAAGTCAAGATTTTTCTATATTATTGCTACTTTGCCAAATTTAAGGCGACATCCCTTGCCGCTATTCCTTGTAAAAACCGATCAATCGCAGACATTTTAAGCAGAAATTTGTGGTGAAAAGTATACGTTTGTATTGAGAAAAGATTTTTAATCGTCTAACAAAAGCACCCCGCTTGCGTATGTGTCACGAGTTTAGCAATTCCTATCATAATGGCACAATTATTGCTAAGTTTTCGCAAATAAAAAGTTTTTTTTTCAGATTTTTCTAACGATTCGCGAAACCCTATTGACATAACCGAAAGAAGGATATATTTTTGTATTATATTTACGTGTTTATTAATAAAAATTTTGTAGTTGGGTAGGAGGAGAAAAGATGCACCGCTTATTAATTTTATTGGCGTTAATTTCAGCCATTGTTTTGAGTTTTGCACCCGTCATGGCGCAAGTTTCTGTGACCGCTGTGCCGTTCATGACTATTGAGCCAGGTGCTCGCGGAAATGGTATGGGCAACGCATACGCCGCGATTGCCGAGGACTCGTTTGGGCAATTCTGGAATCCTGGGGGCCTGGGCTTTATGGACTCCAAGCACCATGTAGCATTGGAGCGTTCCCCCTGGTTTGAGGATGTGGTGGGCGATATGTATTTAGCTTATTTCGGCTATAACCAGCCGATATCCGATCTGGGCGTGTTTGGGGTTCACTTCCATTATTTGAATATGGGCAGGAATTATAAAACCGGAACGGATAGTCCTATTGTTATAGACGAATTTGACAGCTTTGACTATTCCATCTCCTTGGGATACGGCGTGAAAGTCCACAGCAATCTCGGACTCGGAATAAATTTCAAAATTATACACAGCCATCTCGCAGATGAAGGTGCTGGCTCCGGAGAGGGAAACGAAGGCTCAGGGACCGCTTATGGATTCGATATGGGAACGCTCTATAAAAATATGATTTTTCAAGGGTTATCCGGAGCGATTGTTTTCCAAAATCTGGGCGGTGATCTCAATTATGTGGACGCCGATCAATCCGATCCGCTCCCCCGCACATTGCGTATTTCTCTTGCCTACCAAGCATGGAAAGACGACCTGATTGGGGTGATCCTCACCGGCGAAGCCGTCAAACTGCTGGTCGAGTTAGATGAAAAGTTCAGCGAGCAACTCAGCGAACAGACCATTACCGGCATCGGATCGGAAGTCACTTTTATGGATATTTTTTCCGCCCGTATAGGTCACTATCGAGACAAAGAGGGTCATGTATCAGGTATGACCTTTGGAGGCGGCTTTCGACTTCTGGATTACAACGATCAGTATAGCGGTGGATTGGACTTTGCCTTTATTCCAGGCGGCGATTTGCAAGATTACAATAAGAAATTTTCCTTCTTTTTTTCATTCTAACACAAAGCCTTGTTACGTTGAATCCATCGAAAATTTCTTTTTTAAAAATAGTCGATTCTTTATATCTCTTTATAATTACTTACCGTAATTATTAAATATAAAGAGATGCAGAACGGCTATTTTTTTGGTATTTTTTGGTAGTGGTATACGTCTAAAAGGCCGTAACGCAGAACGTTGTTCTGCCGTAAACCAATAAGTGACGCTTGTAGATCAGCTAACATAGATTGCGCCTTACATCGCCATCGCTACCCTTTTTTTATCGATTTTTTGTTATGAAAAAGTTAAAAACGGAGAAAAAATGAGACGCTATCAACGAACTGTTCTCTTTATTTTCAAGCTCATCTTCGGCTTTATCCTCAGCCTGGCACCACTGTTAGCAACCAACCTTGCCGCGCAGACAGAACACATCTGCTTGATGCCTCCGCATCCGTTAAAAGAAGATCGGGAATCTTTTCTTTATATGGACGGGGTGTCGCAGAAATACGGCATGACGCCGCATACCCAAACCGAGGGAGCAAAATCCTTGCATCCGGTTGTCGGCACGCTCAAGGTCCTGGGGATTCGGGTCGAATTTCAGGAGGAGATACCAGACGATCCGCTGACCACCGGCAATGGATTGATGAACTTGACCGGTGATCCTCCAGAGCGATACTGGCGGGACGCTGAGGAAGAAGCAAAGCCCTATCCACATGACCGGGAGTACTTTGAGCGTAGCATGAAGGCGTTGCGAAATTATTATCTAAAAATTTCCAATGCCCAATTAGAGCTGGAATGCACAGTCGCCCCGTTTGCCGACACGATCAGCTACCGGTTGGATCAGCCGAGAGCCTATTACGGACAGTTCGGAGGTTCCTCTGAAGCGGACATTGGACCCGGGTTGGTGCATTTTTTCCATGACTCTATTGTCCTGGCTGACCAAGATAGTTCCTATCTGATGTCTGATTATGACGCGTTCGTCGTCTTCCATTCCGGTCCTGGACGAGAAGTGGACATCAATGGGGACAGTCCCGGGGATTTGTGGTCCGCGCATATCCCGGTATCTGACCTCCGCCAGATCATTGCGGGCGACGATCCGACTTATCAAGGCATCCCGGTTGATGACGGCGCAGGCTTTGTGCAAAGGGGTGTGATCGCCCCTGAGTCAAACACTACCGATGGATACTATCTCGGCATTCAAGGCGCGCTGTTCCATGAATTCGGTCACGAGCTGGGTCTGCCCGATCTCTATGACACAAGCGGTTCTTCCATTGGCGTGGCAAGTTGGGCACTGATGGGTTCCGGCGGACATAACGATAATGATTACCATCCGTCAGAAATGTGCGTCTGGTCAAAATACTTTCTGGGTTGGATCGAACCGCAAACGATTACTGAGAACGGCGACTATGTCATCCAAGCAATTGAGGACGAAGCCAGTTTTATCCCGCAAGCATACAAAATTCCCATCAATTCCCATGAATATTTTCTGATCGAAAATCGACAATACGCAGTCGAAAATGTAGGAAGCTGCGATAATTGTCCCCCTGCGAATCCCGATGAGGATAACTACTGGCTGGGATTGGTCAACGAAGGAACGTCTGATACGCTCCAGTTTTATAGCGAAAAATCGACGATTATCTGGTCAAGCAATTATGATTTTTTTCTGGAAGGCGAAGGCTTGCTTATCTGGCACATCGACGATGATATTATCGAGTCCAACGTGTACACCAATACGGTCAACTTCAATGTCCCAAAAGGGGTCGATCTCGAGGAAGCGGACGGCATTAACGATGACTTGGACCCTTCTTTCCTCTACGCGGCGTATTACGGTAGCCAATATGATCCCTTTTTTGACGGAAATAATTCGGAATTCACCCCATTTACCTTGCCAAGTACCCACGCCAATAATGGTTCCGATACCCATATCTCGATTCTTCAAATCAGCAAAAATGACCAGCAGATGAGTTTTCGTGTCGAGTTCGATTGGACGCAACCCGGGTTTCCATTGGAATTCGGCGAACCTATCGGCACAAACTCTCTGAATCATGGCGATATCAACGGCGACGGGCAAGAGGAGATCGTCGCAGTCTCAAGTGCTGGAAATCTCTATGCCTTTCGCAACGACGGTTCACCCGCCGGAGATGGCCAGGTACTGATCGCTCTTCCTTCTTCCTCGCACGCCTCCCCCTCGCTGTTCGATCTGGACAACGACGGCGATCTGGAGATTCTGACCACAGCATCAGACGGGAAGATCTACGCCTGGCACGGAGAGCCAGATCAAGCCGATGATCGACAGGTCTCTGGTTTTCCACTGGAGGGGACAGGCTCCTTAAGTTCACCAGTGGCTTGGGATGTGTATCAGGATGGAGATCGCTATGTGTACGCGGCTTCATCAGACGGACGGCTCTACAGTTGGCGCATATCCACGAACCTCTTCATTGACCCGTCGTTAGCTCCAGGATTTCCTATTTTTTGCGATCAAGGGCTTGTCGGAGATCCGCTGCTCGTGGATTTAACCGGTGACAACAAAATCGAGGCTATTGTCGTCGCATCTGCCAGCGGAAAATTGTTCGCTTTTGATCCGGACGGCTCTCCATTGGACGGATTCCCGGTCAATATCGGGCATCCGATTGACTCCGGTGTGATCGCGGGAGACATTGATCGGAACACATGGAAGGAATTGATCGTTGCGACGGAAGACGGATTTGTTTATGCTTTTTGGCATAACGGGCAGGTATTAGAGGGGTTTCCGCGCCAAATACAGGGCGAGGTTCACGCGACTCCCGCTTTGGCTGACATGAATCGGGACGGTTATCTGGATATCATTGTGGCAAACGGCAATTATCATATTTCGGTGATCGGATCCAACGGCATTTTGATGAACGAATGGCCCAATGAGTTCACCCAATATACAGGTCATCCTGTCGAGCCGTTGACTGCCTCTCCGATCATCGCGGATATCGACGACGACGACAGCCCAGAAATCCTGTTGGCTACCTGGGATCAAAATATTCACGCTTGGCATAGCGATGGTTCTGAGGTGGATCGGTTTCCGCTGGCGTTGGGCGGGGACGGCTCTGCGACTCCTATGATTTTTGATATGGACGACGACCCGTATCTCGAACTGGTCGCGGCAAGCGAGGACGGATATTTTTACGCCTGGGAGATGCCTTCCCAAACAGACTATGCCCCATGGCCCCAATATCGACAAAATAGCTCGCTGAACGGGCAAATTTCCAATGATCATCTGCTACCCATAGTCGGAGCAGAGGGGATTCTCATCAAAGAATCGGTCTATGTGTATCCCAATCCAGCAAAAAATACCAATCCCAAATTTCGCTATCGCATTGGGCAACCGGCTGGGGTATGGGTTCATATCTACAACAGCGCTGGAGACCTGATCGAGAAAATATGGGGATCGGAACTCCCTTATATCGATAACGAAATCGAATGGGATATATCGGATGCGGCAAGCGGGGTCTACTTTGTCAAACTTTTTGCCCAAAGCGGGACAAAAAAAGAGTGGAAAGACCTGAAATTTGCAATCACCAAATAGTGTTGTATTTGTCCGCAGATTATGTAGATATAGTGGATATAGCGGATATAATAGAGCGGATATAATAGAATAGAAAGGAAATGGAAAAATGCGCTGTTTATGGATATCGGGTATATTTTTTATTCTGTTCATGCACGCCGGGGCGTACGCGGGGAATTTGCTGGAAATATTGCCTGACGAAAATTGGATGACGCAGGATTATCTCTCGGAAATCAATACGGATTCCATGCCCGCTCAACCTGATTCGATTGCGTTGGCTAAGCGGAAATCTGGATTTAAAGCCTTTTTTATGTCTGCCGCGGTACCGGGTATGGGCGAACTCTACGCGGGGAAAAAAATCGGTCTGCTGAATACCGCTCTGGAAGTTGGACTGTGGGTCGGGTTTGTCTCTTATGAAAACCAAGCCGATGATAAACGGGATGAATATGAATCCCACGCGGATGAATACTGGGACTTTCAGCGCTGGGAGGTTTGGTATGACAACAGCCCCTGGTACGAAAATGGATCAGAAACATTTGTCCGAGATGAGGACGATAATCCGGTCAAAGATCATCATTATTATGAAAAATTGGGCAAATATTCATGGGCGCAAGGCGGTTGGGACGATTTTAAGGATGAATACCAAGTCGATTTTCAGGTGGTGCAGTTGAGCGGACACCATAGCCAATACTTGGATATGCGGCAGAGAAAAAACGATTTGAATAATCGAGCGAGTTTATGCGCCAGCGCAGCGATCCTGAACCATATCGTGAGTGGATTTCACGCAGCGATCCTGACTCGATCTTTCAACAAAAAGTTATCGGAATTCACCGGAGGAACAAAACTAAAGTTCGCCGCTGCAGAAACGTCTAACGGATTGGAATATCAAATCCTTCTCACTAAAGCATTTTAAGGAGTTATATCGAATATGATCAAAAAAGTATTAATTGCAATTTGGATAATGGGTCTTGCTTGCCAGTACGCGTGCGCAGATGAGCTGATAGCGGAGGACTCGGCTCCTATCAACGCCCGGATGAAGTTGGCGATTGCCGAGCTGAACCATTCTGGACAGGATGAAAATCCTCCGAATTTGGGCATATCTCTCGACAAGACCGGAGATAAGTCGATCGCAAAAGCGGCATTGTTTTCATTGATTTTGCCTGGATCGGGAGAATATTATCTGGGTCATAAGACCAGAGCAAAAGTTTTTTTCGGTGCGGAAGCCGTTACATGGGGAACTTATGCGACATATAAAAAGGTGGCGGACTGGAGGCGGGAAGACCTGGATGTATTTACCAATACGCACGCGGATATCGATGTAAGCGATCGAGAAGACGAATTTCTTCAGATCCTGAAACGATACCCTCGCAGCGAAAATCTGCCAAACCTCTCCGGTAGTTATAACGAGGGCGTGCGCCGAGATGCCCGATACTATTATCCGGGTCTTGACGACGCAGAGGCTCGTGAGCAGTATGAACAGGAAAATTATTTGACTGGAGACAACTCCTTTACCTGGGATACCCGCGCCAACTGGATCGAGTATCGCGTGTTGCTGCACAGCTATAGAGACGCGGATCAAAAAGCTTTCTACCTCACAGGCGTCGCATTTTTAACCAGATTGATTAGCGTGATCGATACGATCTGGTTAGGGAAAAAGTATAAAAAAATGAGGCTGTCCGAAAATATGGAGCTGGAACTGGGCGGAAATCCGCTGAAGCATCACGCGTCTTTGATCCTGAAAGTGAAATATTGAGACCCAACTAATCCCGATTTTTTTTATGCTTTATGTAACGCAAATAGCTGATATACACGCGCGGCTTCACCGGTATTGGATACAAAAAAGAGTTGACTTTTATCGAGATTTCGATTACATAATGCCTGATCAAGTACGTTATATGAACCGATTTAATGTGAATCACTAATTAAGGAGAGTTACTATGTTTGGGAAAGTTGCTTCGGATTTACTTGGATTAAGCGATATTGGCTCTATTATCAAACCGGAGAACTATGATAAAGTCGATTCGGACGATTATGTAATGCATGAAGAAGAGGAAAAAATATACTTCCTGATTAAATCCAAAACCGATGAGTATTGCTTCACAAATCAGGCGTTGATCCACCTTGATGGCACATCCGCTATGAGCAAAAAACGTATGCTAAAGCGGTTCAGTTATTATGCTTATCAAATTGCAAACGTCAAGCTGGAGACTGCTGGAACCATTGATCTGGACGTTGAAATCAAATTCAGTATGGGAGGAATTTCCTACTCTATTGACATCGCCAAAAAACAGATCGAAGAGCTGAAAGACCTTTACAAAGCTTTGATAAAAATAGCGGAAATTCAGCACGAAAACGCTCAATTTTTGGCGTACACTCGGAGCAGCCTGGACACAGCGGCAAATAGCGTTCGATCCTCAATCGGATCAGCTCCGCTTGCCGAACAGTTCAAGGAGGTGAATCAATACTCCTTCAATTGGCTGAAACAGAATCATGACATCTATATTCGCAAAGATTTTGGCGATGTTTTTGAGAAATTTATCAATCTTTAACACAGACTGCGGTTCCAAGAAACCAAATAATAATTGTCGAAATAATCACTTCTAACGATCCAACGACCGGCGTCTGAAAGTCGTTGAGACATGGAAAAGAGAGGGATGAACATTGGCTTTTAAACCGATTCTGTTAAAATATTGCACAGATAATCCGGACACATCCGTTGATTATTATCTGTTTCACGGCGGATATATAGCCGCTGAAAAAACATTGGATATGCCGCGATCCGATGTGATCGAAGAAGTAAAAAAATCGGGTTTGCGAGGGCGAGGCGGAGCTGGCTTTCCCACTGGAGTCAAATGGGGATTTGTTCCAAAAGGCGTTCTGCCAACCTATTTGGTCTGCAACGCGGATGAAAGCGAACCTGGCACATGCAAGGATCGACAACTTTTGAGCGGAGATCCCCATGCTCTGATCGAAGGGATCATAATCGCCTGTTGGGCGATCTGCGCCAACCAAGCCTTTATTTATATTCGAGGCGAGATGGGTCCCGAGGCAAAGGTTCTTGAAAAAGCGATTGACGAAGCGCGCAGAAAGGGCTTCCTGGGAGACAAAATATTCGGGAAAAATTTCAGCTTAGAGATCACTATCACTCGCGGCGGCGGCGCGTATATCTGCGGCGAGGAAACCTCGCAACTGACATCGATTGAGGGAAATCGCGGCTATCCGAGGCTCAAGCCTCCTTTTCCCGCGGTTCAGGGATTGTGGAGCCAACCCACAATCATCAACAATGTCGAAACACTGATGAATTTGCCGCATATTATGAATAATGGCGGGGAGTGGTATCGGGGATTTGGCACGGAAAAAAGTCCAGGATTTAAGGTCTTTTCCGTCAGTGGTCATGTCAATAAGCCGGGAAACTATGAGGTTCCGCTCGGCGTCCGGCTCGATGAGTTGATCAACGACTATGCCGGAGGACCCCTGAATGACATTCCGTTAAAGGCGATTATTCCAGGCGGCTCATCCGTGCCGGTGTTGACCAAAAAGGACTTCGATGTGGAACTGGACTATGAATCCGTGGCTGAACGCGGATCTATGCTTGGGTCCGGAGCGGTTATCGTGATGAACGAAAATGTCTGTATGGTCAGTGCCATCCTTAATCTGATCCGTTTTTATCACCACGAGTCCTGCGGGCAATGCACCCCGTGCCGAGAAGGAACCGGCTGGTTGGAGAAAATTATCCATCGGATCGCGAAGGGAAAAGGTCGGATGGAGGATTTGGACTTGCTGGAGAATATCGGAAATAATATGGTCGGAAATACGGTCTGCGTATTGGCGGACGCGGCTGTGATGCCTGTGCAAAGTTTTTTGAAAAAATTTCGTCATGAGTTCGAATATTTCATCGAGAATAAAAAAAGTATGGTCGAAAATCCGATCAACTAACGCCTCTATTCGGATTTCCAAGTTTCACTTGGGAACCCATTGCTCACCAAATTTGTTTCAGAAATGAAAGGAATATAACATGCCCTCAGGCGGATCCGCGGCAGAGATTTAAGGGACAAAACGACAAAATATCTATTTTTTTGTGGTTTAATAAAAAAAAAATGATACTATACATAATGTCGTCCATATTGTCCTGTTTGCCCGAATTCGAGCAAGCGATTCTTTGAAGCCCATCGGGCGTAACTGATATAGTTCTAACGACTTACCTATGTCCTTGCATTTCCCTTGCATTCAAGGGACGGACGGCGTGACATGAGATGATGAACGAGTAACCATAACGTCCCAAGATAAGGCGTCTTGGGATACTTTCTCCTAATGATTAAGGAAAGGGAATGATAGAGAAAATGGATATGCAAACTGTTCAGAATAAGACACTTCATAAAGTGAAAGAGCATGTTGTAGAGGTAGTCAGCGACTCCGGCGAAGGCGCGCAACGCGCAGCGCAAACATTTGCCACTGTCTCTGCAAAGATGGGAAATAGCGTGTGGACAGTCGAGATTATTCCGGCTGAGATTGAGCCGCCGCCTCGGACCGCGGTCGGAGCTAGCGGCAACCGAATTCGTCTGGGTTCCTTCAAGATCACCAACGCCGGCGATGAAGCCGACCTGATCATTGCTTTTAATGAACAGGCACTCATCGGACGGATCGATGGAGGGAATCTGAAACCCGATTGCGTCATTCTTTTGGATAATGTATGGCGGACACATCCTGATAAGTCGATTAGTCAATCATATACCGAAATATATGATAAGTTGATCGCGGACGGATATCGCATCATAGAAATTCCAATGGAAAAAGAGACGCTGAAGCACACAAGCAATCCCCGACGCGGCAAAAATATGTTCGCATTAGGAGCACTAAGTTTTATCTATAAGCGAGACGTCGGGTTGATGAAGGAGACCATCTCTTATGCCTTCCGAAAAAAGTCGAAAAAGGTTGTAGATACCAATATCACGCTGCTAGAAGCGGGATATAAGTGGGCGGAAGAGAATATGGATTTTCAGATAGAAGTGCCACGTCACGGCGTAAAGGACTCGCAGATTGTAGTCAACGGCAATACCGCTATTGGCTTAGGCGTGGTGGCGTCGGGTATGGAGGTCTGCGCGATGTATCCCATCACTCCAGCGACTTCCGCGTCTCATTACCTCAGCGATATCTTCGAGTCTTCTGGCGGCGTAGTGCATCAAGCCGAAGATGAGATCGCCGCGGTCGGTTTTGCTCTGGGCGCGTCGCACGTCGGCAAATGCGCAGTCACAATTACATCCGGTCCCGGCATGGCACTGAAAGCCGAGTTTATTGGACTTGCCGCCTCTGCCGAGGTCCCGATCGTGATTGTCAATGTGCAACGAGGCGGGCCAAGCACGGGACTTCCCACAAAAGTGGAGCAAGGCGATCTGCTCTCCGCGCTTTTTGGCTCACCAGGAGATACGCCCACGATTGTCATGGCCGCGGCTACTATTGAGGACTGCTTCTACTCGATGATCACGGCTCGAAAGATCGCCGAGACATTCCGCACGCCGGTTATCGTATTGTCAGACACCAATCTTGCCACTGGACAACAGCCGTTCCCTCGTCCCAAATTCAATAAGGAATGGGTCGCTCCTCCGATAGATCAAAGTGCTATCCCGGAAGGCGAGAAGCCTTATGATTGGGATGAGAAGACCGGTGGTTCCCGCCGATTTATACCAGGTCAGAAAGGCGGCGAGTTCGTCTTGACCAGTTTTGCGCATAATCAAAACGGGAAAGAGGTCAGAAACGCGAAACTTAATCAGGAATCGATCCGATTACGGAGTCTGAAACTGGCAGCTTTTCAGAAAACGCTTAAGACGCCGGAAGTTTTTGGCGATCCGGAAGGAGACCTGCTGGTCGTTGGATGGGGAAGCACAAAAGGCGCAATCGAAGAGGCGGTTTATCAGGTCAGAAAGGATGGACTGAAAGTCTCCTCCTTGCATCTCAAATTCCTGCAGCCAATGGCACCGGGAATTAAAGAGATTTTAAAGCGGTTCAAAAAAGTGATGACCGTCGAGATCAACTACTCCGACGAGCTTGTGAAAGGTCTGATCGAAGAGGACGACCGCCGATATTCCAATCTCTCCTGGTTGTTGCGAGCGCGTTATCTGACCGATGTGGATTGCTGGTCCAATGTGCATGGTCAACCGCTGAAACCAAGGAAAATTATGGAAGCTATACGAATCAAAGAACGCGGGTAATTGGATCCGCGCAGATTTTACAAAGAGGCTTTAGCCTTTTTTCTAGGGATAGAGCCTCTTTGCAATATGCATAAATCTACGGATCAAATATTGAGCGTTGATTCATTTTTGAACTGATTGGTATAGAGCCGATAATAACGCCCTTTGCGTCGAATCAACTCCTGGTGCGCGCCCTGCTCGATCACTTTCCCTTTATCTATCACAAGAATGCGATCTGCTTGGCGAATCGTGGAGAGTCGATGCGCGATGATAAAGCTAGTTCGCCCAGCCAACACACGGTTGATTGCCTTTTGAATCAACTGCTCGGTCTCGGTATCCACGGAAGAGGTGGCTTCGTCCATGATAAACAAACGCGGAGCCGCCAGAATCGCTCGGGCAAAAGAGATCAATTGCTTCTGGCCGGTTGACAGCAAATTGCCGTCTTCTCCGACCTCGCTTTTATACCCATCCTCCATTTCCATGATAAAATCATGGGCATGAACCGACTTTGCCGCTTGAATCACCTCCAGGTCGCTCGCCTGGAGCTTACCGTAGCGAATATTGTCGCGGACCGTCCCGCTGAAAAGATGAGGAGTCTGCAGCACCACGCCCAAATTCGATTGCAGCCAGTGCAGACTGAGTTTTTTATAATCATAACCGTCGATCGTGACTTTGCCAGACGTTGGCTCATAAAATCGACAAGCCAAATTCACAATTGTGCTTTTTCCGCTACCAGTCTCCCCGACCAAGGCGATGGTCTCCCCAGGCGAGACTATCAGATTGAAGCGATGCAACACCTCTTCGCCTTTTTTATAAGCAAACGTCACATCTCGGAATTCGATTTTGCCCACCATTTTTTCAGGATGCGCGATCTTGATCTCCCGATCTCCCAATTGACGCTTATGATAACCAGTGCCGTTCCCATTCCTGGAAGACGCGCGGTTCATCGGTATTTTCGAGAGAGACGCGGGTTTCAGTATATCGGGCGAATCCTCTATTTCCGGCTTTGTTTCAATCATCGCAAAAATGCGCTCCGCAGAAGCCTGGGCATTTTGTAGCTCGGTAAAAATGCGGGCCAACTCCTGCACCGGCTCGAAAAAACGCATGGCATACGAGATAAACGCCACCAAAGTCCCATACGTGATGCTTCCCGCAATCACCCCGTTACCGCCAAACCATAACGCCAGGCCAGAGCCAATCATGCTGATAATCAGCACAAATGGCAGATAGATCGCTGATTGTACCGCAGCCAAAAAGGAGGAACGGAACATCCGATCCGTCAGTTCGCTGAACTCTGTGAGATTGCCTTTCTCACGGGTCAAGGTCTTGGTGGTTTTTGCGCCGCAGATTCCCTCGTTAAAAGAGCCGGTAATTTTTGAATTTGTTTTGCGCACATCGCGATAGCTGCGAAGGATCAGCACCTGGAATTTTCCGCTTATTACAACCAAAAATGGAACCGTCGATAACACAATCAGTGCCAATTTCCAGTTGAGATATAACATAATTCCAGAGATCGCCACCATCAAGGTGGATCCCCAGATTATATCCACAATGCCCCATGCCAACACATCCGCCAGGCGACCCGTGTCAGAGGTCATACGCGCCATGAGCCAGCCCACTGGAGTGCGGTCAAAGTATGAAAACGACAGCTCTTGCAAACGCTGGAATCCAGCGCGCCGAATGTCGTAACAGACCCACATATCGATCTTTCCCGCAATGGAGATCAACAACCAGATGTTGAGCGCGAATATAACCACCGTCAAAAAATAGGTAACCATAAACTGCGGAAACCCCGAAATGTTGCCAGGGATAACAAAATTATCGATTGCATAGAGCGACATGAGTGGAAAAATCGCCTCTATCACGCCGACCATAATCATAACGGCTGCGAGAAAAGCGACATAAACACGATAGGGCTTAATAAATCGGATTACCCTTTTCCACAATCCAGCGTCGAATCGATTATGATAGCCTTCTTCATAAAAATCAGTTTGCGACATGATGAATCACCTCGTTTCGTTATTTTCTTTCAATTGATTGGGCGGCTGGGAATTGAACAGGAAGTTCCCAGACACTGATTATTTAATTTGGAGTATTCCAACAAAATCTCCGTAAGTTACGGATGTGAAATCATTTTTTGTCCAGTTCTTTTTGAAAATCAGACTCCAACGAGTTTTGGATATTCCATACCCGACGGTAAAGCCCATTTTGAGCGACCAGTTCATCATGGGTTCCACTTTGTGTGATCTCACCATTGTCAAGAACCAGGATCAAATCTGCTTCCATGACCGTGGTCAAGCGATGGGCGATGATAAATGTCGTGGATCGCCCTCGCCTTTTTTTCAGAGCTTGTTGAATCTTCACCTCAGTCTCTGTATCCACAGCACTCAACGAGTCGTCAAAAATCAAAATCGGCGCGTTTTTGATAATTGCTCGCGCAATTGCCACTCTCTGCTTCTGCCCGCCGGACAGAGTCACACCTCGTTCCCCGACAACTGTTTTATAACCCTTGTCAAAGTTCAAAATCGCATCATGGATAGAAGCGATGCGAGCCGCCTCATAGACGCGATCGTCCTCAGCCTGGCTTTGACCCAACCGAATATTTTCCCGAACTGTTTTTGAATAAAGGAACGGCTCTTGCAAAACAATACCAATCTGCTCCCGCAGCCACTTCCGATCCAATTGGCTCAGCGGATGCCCGTCCAAGCTGATTGATCCTTTTTCATAATCGTATAATCTCGGCAGCAAATTCACCAGAGTCGATTTACCGGAGCCAGTCGGTCCCATCACAGCTACGGTTTGTCCCGCTTTGGCCTGAAAATTGATATTTTTCAATACCGGAGTGCCCGAGATGTACGAAAAAGTCATTTGCTTGACCTCGATATCGCCTCTCGTATGGGGCAGACGTTTTGGCGCAACCGTGTCGTTTGCGCCCTCGATTGGCTCGTCAAGAATTGCGCCGATACGCTCTAACGATACAATAGTCTTTCCCATATCGGTCAAAATTCGTCCCATCTGCCGCACGGGCCACATAAGCATACCGCTGTAGGTCATAAATACGACCAAGGTGCCTAAGCTGATGACGCCGTTTGTCGCCCAGAGAGAGCCGATCGTCAGAACCAGTCCTATCTGGCTGAGGCACAACACATCCGAGATCGACCAATACCATGCCAGAAGTTGAAGAAGTCGATATGTCAGATCGCGATATTTTTTATTTTTGCGATCAAATTTCTCGATCTCATGCTCTTGCCTGGCAAAAGCCCGCACAACCCGAATACCCGTCAGGTTTTCTTGTAGTACGATCGAGAGCTCGCCTTCCGATTCGTCGGATAGCTGAAAAGCCGCCTTTACTTTCATGAAAAATATGATGGCAAACGCGATGATGATCGGCAGCAACGCCAGTGATATAAATGTCATCTGTACGTTCAACGACAGCATAATCGGCACAACCAAAGAGAGCATGATCACAGCGCGACCGACCCCTACGAATTGCACGCTGAGGAACCGGCGGACCGTTTCCACATCGGACGTGCAGCGTTGTATCAAGTCGCCGGTCGCGGCTTTTGAGTGATAAGAAAACGGCAGATGTTGCAAATGGTTATAGAGCTGGTCTCTCAAATGACGAGCCGTTGCCTCCGAGGATTGAGCCGCCCATCGCCCTTTTAAATAGGTGAATAATCCCTGAAGTATCGATGCAACGGCAAGAAATCCGAAAATAGTCCATAGATTCTGGGAGATCCACGATCTCCCCCCCATCCATTCAATTACATGGATCACAAATAATGGCGCATCGACCGGCGCATCGCTGATTATCGAGTCAATCGTAATCCTGATGACAAGCGGCGCAATGAACGAAAAGAGAGCCGCGAGCCCAATAGCTCCCACAGCCGCGCCGTAAGTCGCCCGATTTCCTTTCATTAATAGCCAGAGTCGTTTAAATTGAATACGAATAAGAACCCCCTTATTGAGTATTAAATTTTTAATAATGGAATAAAAACAAAAAAGCCGCGAGTCCAAATTTGTCGGATTCGCGGCTTGCTCTATAGATTGTTGATCTAAAGAAAACAAAAAAGCCGCGAATCTGAAACGATCCCGCGGCTCTTTGGAAAATGTGCTACAAATACAAATATATTTTTAGCTGTCACCTCCTCCCACAGGACACGCCTCACCGTGCCAAATCTTTTGATAATCCGAAAGGACACATTCATCAACCCAGATAAACAAATTGATTGAGAGTCGCATCAAAATACTCCAGTGGTAGAAAGTCAGTTTCTTCTAAATTTCCAACTTAACAGATACGCCGCCTGAGAAAATGATGAACTTTCTCAGATCGGCTTCGAACGGCTTGTTAGGAAAAATTTTTATGATCATCGTTACTCCGATAACACGGAACAAATTTCCTAACTTGTTTTATGTTATTGCCTTACATAGGCTACACATAACAGAATTCAAGGTGGTAGTTTTGTCTTTTAACGGAGTGTGCAGTGAATACGGATGATTAATAACGACGACCGCCGCCGTATCCTCCTCCTCTACCGCCGCCACGATTTTCTGTGCGGGGGCGAGCCTCATTCACGTTAAGGGCTCTTCCTTTCAGCTCTCTGCCATTCAGACCGTCGATTACAGCCTGTCCCTCAGATTTAGAGCTCATCTCTACGAATCCAAATCCTTTTGATTGACCACTATACTTGTCTTTGATAATGGTAATGGACTCAATCTGTCCAAATTCTTCTATAGCCGACCGCAGATCTTCTTCGGTGACTTCATAAGACAAATTTCCCATATAGATATTCATTACTAATCTCCTTCTAAACAATAAAGTGTAAATCTCCAAATAGCCTACTGTAAAAATTCAACGCCTGCCAAAATAAAAACGACAGTCGCTGAGGTGTTTTGTTTTGGATGGCATCTATCTAAAGTATCTTTTTAAAAGACCTTCAAATGCTTTTCCGTGACGCGCTTCATCTTTGCACATTTCATGGACAGTGTCATGAATGGCGTCATACCCAAGTTCTTTTGCTCTTGTTGCAAGAATTTTTTTTCCTTTGCAGGCACCGTTTTCTGCGGCAACTCTTGCTTTCAAATTCTCTTTGGTGTCTGCAACGACCACCTCTCCAAGCAGTTCCGCAAATTTTGCGGCATGCTCCGCCTCTTCAAAAGCGATCCTTTTGTATGCCTCGGCTACTTCCGGATACCCTTCTCTATCTGCATGGCGGCTCATAGCGAGATACATTCCCACTTCTGTACATTCACCTGTAAAGTGTGCTCTCAAACCTTCAAGGACTTCCTTATCGACGTCTTTCGCGACTCCTATTCTGTGCTCGTCCGCCCAGGTTAATCCCTCATTACCTTGCTCAGTAAACTTATCCGCAGTCGCTCTACATTGCGGGCACTCCTCTGGGGGAGCGTCGCCTTCATGAACGTAACCACAAACTGAACATATATATTTTTTCAATTTCAACTCTCCGTTTCTCATTATCACTCGTTACATTTCCAGCTAAAATAAATATCGAAAATTTATTTTCCAATTTTCACATGGAAATTTAAGATATGTTTTTTAACGTGATATGCAAGGAAAATTTTCACTAAAAGTTGTATGATATGTTTTTTTTTTTAAATATCACATCCAGATAGTGTTTGAATAGCCTCACGGGGCCGACTTATTGTCGCCCCACTGTTCCTCCCGATGAGAACCGGCGGGCAGTTTAGGGCGTTTCCGAGTGAAACGCAGCATTCAAGTGGCTCTTAAATCGTTTGAGATCATTTTCCACATCTGCATTTTTGAGAACATCGTAGCAAGAAAATGTCGGCAATGGCTCCATCCCAAAAAATTGATAATTTTTATGCAGCCACATAAATACGCCGTCAACTCCTTTTCCCTCAAAGAACTGGTTAGAGGCTTCAAAGGCTTCAAGCGGCGCATTCCATGTCGTGGAAATCATATATTTTTTTCCCTGCATGAGTCCGCCCGACCCATATTTCTTGCTTAAATCCGAGCGAGTTCGACCATCATCTTTACAAAGTACTTGTCCAATACCCGTGGTATGCACCTCGTCAATGTATTTCTTAAAAAGATAAGGCACACTCATCCAATATACTGGCGTTTGCACAAACACCACATCCGTCCATTTGTATTTATCCAGTTCTTCCGCGATATCGTAACCGTTTTGCACAATAGTCGTTTTGACCTCGTATCCCATGCCGTTAAGCACCTCTTTGGCGACGTCAATAAGAGTTTGGTTGAGTTTACCTTCAGCAAAGCCTTCATAAAGCTGATGCGCGCTGATCAAAAGTACCTTTTTCACAACAAAACATCTCCAATTTAGCTAATAAATTTCGTAGCGATTAAGTTCATAAAAAGTTAGACAGTGCATATCCGAGATAGCCATCCTTCAAGTCTTGCCCCAAGCATTGTGTAAGAAAAGCAGGTTTCCGCCCTTACTCGACCCGTTTTAGCCATGTCCATACGCTGCGTGTGTTTTTGCAAGAGCGTCCGAGTCGCGCGTCCCAACTCTGCGGGATTCCGATTCGTCAACACCCCAGTTTCCGGGGTCACAATTGAAGATACGCCGCCGCCTTGATACGCAACAGTCGGGGTTCCGCCCGAGAGACCTTCCACATAGATGATTCCAAAATGTTCTTTTTTTTCTGGAGCGGCAATCAGCAAGGTGGCCGCGTTAATGAGTTTTGCCTTGTCCTCAGCCGAGACAAAGCCAAGAAAATGTCCACGCTGCCCCAATTTTGATTCCAACTCCTCTCGTAGTTCACCGTCTCCAATAAAAATTGTGGGAGCAAAGTCAGCGTAGTGAACCGATGCGGCAACCACATTCTGCGGACCTTTTGCATGAGTCAGCGCGCCGGGACAGATCGCGTATGTATCCGGCAAGTCGTATTTTTGTAAAATTCCATCTATATTATTGGGATGAAACTCCTCCAAATCCACGCCGCAAGGTAAGACAATGAAACGACCTAAGGGAATATCAATAAGTTTCCGCACAAGATCGTCCCTCACATAGTCTGTTGTGACAATAATTCCGTTTGCGTTTTCAACAGCCGACTGGATCATTCTCCAAACTTGGTCATCATATAGCCCATGATGCCTCGGCTCAATTCCGGTGCCATGAAGAAATAACACGTACGGTGTGGCGTGACGCTTGGCAACATGATACGTAGCGATCGCGCTGATATTCGCGTGATGACCAATTATGATGTCTACATCCTGAATAATGGACTCCAGAGTGCTTTCATAAGCCGGTAAATACGCGGAAACTTCCTCGTATGTCATCGCGGATACAGCCTGCTGACTTTGACCAGCGGAAGGCAGATATTCATGAACTGGCATGATTCCATTGTAGATTTCTACGTCTATATTATGAGCTCCCGCAACGCCCGCCCCAATTTTTGGATGCATAAGATGAACCTGATGACCCTGATCGATGAGATAGCGCGCCTGTTGCCGAGCCACCTCGCCGCTTCCTCGTCCTTGATTGAGCAAAAGTATCGCAACGTGCATAATCACCCACTCCTTAGATATTGGTTAATTATTCAAAATTATTTAGCCGCTAATGCACACGAACGCACTATAATATTAGTTATGGTCGGAATTTAATCTTTTATATCGGACGCCGACCGATCTGACGTGCTGTAAGCGTTGTTTTTGGGAATACATGCCAGGTCGTTCGAGTTAATAAAGCCGGAAAGAGACGTCAACTACCGTATTGGCGCTCTTTTTCCAGATATTCCACCAGGAGTCGATACACGTTTTGGCGAGTTCGCGTCCCTTCCGCAGCCTGCAATGCAGAGATAATGAATGGCGGAAAAAAATCAACAAACGCGTCTAAAGCCTCGCTGAGCGGAGTCAGCCCCTCATACGCATCCCTGTCCTTATTTTCCAAAATCCACATACTGATCGCCTGAAGAAGATTGGGGTCGTCTGTGGTCTCAAACGCCTTTTCCACACAAGAAAAAAGTGGCGCTCCCAAATCAACCATAACAGCGACCTTTGTCCAAAATAATATCTGTGTTTGTATCGGTTTATTTATCTTATCTGCTTTTTTTGCCATAGCTCCCTCTCTATATATCATAGTTCTCTAAGAGTATGTATCCGTATAATACAGTCATTAAAGATATGCGCTGCCCAATGTTTTGCAAGCGGAAAATATCGATTTCCTATTGGTATCCAGTTTTTTTTGACTTTGGTTTGACTTTGGTTTGACTTTGGATTGAAGATAAAAAAGCGCGATCTTTCGATAAATTCAGCATCCTGTGCATATTTTTCTATTGAATCTCTTCTTTCTCGTTGACACTTTTTACTAAAAAAGTTATACTCAGAGATCACAACTCTCTTCTCTCGCGGTCTTGTTCACTGAAAAGAAAAAGATAGCGAAATTCTACGGAACATTATATCTTTATGGAAGTTTTAAGCGCGCTGATCTTCATTAAAGAATTCGTTTTCATGCGCGGTTCTGCAATTATTGAAAACGGGCTGGATTTAATGAGCAATTATAATAAAATGGAAAAGATTACTTTTAATTTTTAAAAAATATGTTTAGATATTCTGATTTATATCAAAAACTACGTGGGATGCGACGCTTCATGAAACTCATGGTGTTTCTCCCGCTGATATTCTCTCTAAGCTGCGTGAGCGATTCTAGGCAGAAGTACTTATCGCCTGCGGATCTTTTATCCAAAGCGCAGATAAAATTGGAGAAAAATAAGACTGACGACGCTATTTTACTTTTGGAGCAATTGATATACAACTATCCAGGTTATGAAGAGAGAGAGTTGGCAGGCTACTTGATTGTCAAAGCCTATTACGAGAATAAAGATCACGTTATGACCCTTGCCGAAGGTCGAGATTATGTCCGGGATTATCCCTCAAACGAATTGGCTGACCATGTTCAATACATGCTTGCAGACGCTTTATATCGGCAATCCCCTGGATACGCGCTGGATCAATCGACTACCAGAGACGCAGTCGTTGAGTTTCAGACCTTGATACAGCTATACCCGGAGAGCGAATGGATTCCAAAAGTCGAGGAGAAGCTGGCAAAGTGTATTGACAAATTGGCAAAAAAAGAATACCTAAACGGCACATTTTATAAGAGGATGGGTATGTATGCGCCGTCTGAGGTCTATTTTAAGACGGTCATTGCCGCGTATCCAGACAGCGAATGGGCGGATGATTCCTTATTCGCTTTGGGTGAAGCCTATATGAAACAAAAGGCTCTCGGCGATGCGTCGGACACTTTTAATAAATTGACCCGCGCATATCCGGATAGCAAATGGACGAGTCAAGCAGAAGAGTATTTGGCTGATATTGAAAACTGGAATGCGAAAGATTAAATAACGTGTGAGGAGGTGAACTTGAGGAAAAAGGTCAAAATTACAAAGCGGCAATTAAAAGAGGATGAATTGCTTCAAGCGGTGATGACGTCAACCGCGTTTTTAAAAGAATATTGGCAAAAAATCGCTATCGGTGTCTGTATTATTGTGGTTGCCGCTGGGATTTCTGCCTTTTATTTATCATTTCAAAAAAACAAACTCTCAGAATCCGGAGTCCTCTATTCCCAAGCGCGACTCGCCTATCAAGACGGCAATCAAGAAGAGGCGATTACGTACTTTGAGCAGTTGGTCGATCAGTACGGCGGGACTCAAAACGGGAAGGAAGGGCTGATGTTTTTGGGGAACATCTATTTTGAGAAGGACGAATTTGTTAGAGCGGTGGAAATGTACGAAAAGTGTAAGAAAAGCTTCTCAAAAGAGGACATTTTCTATATGTCCGCCCGGGAGGGCATTGCCGCCTGTTACGAAGGACAGAAGAAATACGACGAAGCCGCCAAAGAGTATGAGGCGATCGCCAATTCTTCAACCGATGAAAATGTCTCGATACGGAATTTGATGGCTGCCGCTGTCGCTTATCAAGAAGCGGGCGACGTCTCGCAGGCAAAAAAGCAGTATCAAAAAATTATTGATGAGTATCCGGAATCTCGGTTGCTGAAGACCGCAGAGAATAAGCTCAAGACACTTGAGCTTATTGCCAAAGGTAGTTAATTTTTCTATTTTTTTTGATTTAAAAAAAGGATTGAAATATGAGTCGAGGAGTAAATAAGGTTATATTGATTGGTTACTTAGGTCGAGACCCTGAATTGCGCTACACCTCTTCTGGAATAGCGGTTGCCACTCTTTCGTTGGCGACCAATAAATCATGGACGGATAAAGATGGAAATAAACAAACGCAGGCGGAATGGCATAGCGTCGTTGTTTGGAGGAGGCTGGCGGAAGTTTGCGGACAATATTTGACAAAAGGCAGTCAGGTTTATATAGAGGGAAGGCTGCAGACTCGTTCCTGGGAAGACCAAAACGGAAACAAACGTTATATGACTGAGGTCGTGGCGCACGAGATGCAGATGCTCGGCGGAGCCTCTGGCGGCGGGATCGCAGGACCTCCCTTACCTGATGAGCCGCCCCCCTATATGAGAGATGGTATTGAAAACGAGAGCGAAAACGAGACCAAGGTGGATAACAATGGCGGAACCGAAGATGATATTCCGTTCTAATTATAAATGATTTTTGCCAAAAATTGGCAGGATTTATCACGTATATTTTCGTATTTAATTTAAGTTCAATGAGAGGAGGTGAACGATGGTGAAGAAAATTTACCTGGCATTTGGAATTCTTTTGGCGTTATTCTCCAGCTCGGTTTATGCTGGTCCGGTCTTTGAGCCGATGAAGGGCGATACGCATGACTTCGGCACAATCTCACAAGGCGAGACAGTCGTGCACGCGTTTCCATTTCGGAACCCCGGCGATGATACGTTGCGGATTTTGAATGTCAAAGCCTCTTGAGGATGCACAGCCGTGCCCGGGTGGGCGCGTACCGTAGCTCCTGGAGAGGAAAGTCAAATTGAAGTCAAATTTAACACAAAAGGAAAGAGGAATCGGCAGACCAAGCGGATCACTGTTCGGACAGACGATCCAAACAATGAGCGATTCGTCTTTACTTTAACCGGTAATATTTTTGAGCCGATTTCAATCGCGCCGCCGTCTCTCAGCATTCGTTCAAAGCTGGGAGAAAGCGTGACCAAATCGATCAAGATAACGAATAATCTGGATCATCCGCTGACGTTGGGTCAGATCGAATACCCGGACGAAGACTCTCGAGAGAGGGTGGAGTTTCGTTTAGATAAAAATATAATCCAACCAAATGATTTCGCTGAGTTTACTGTGATATCGAACGGGAAAAAAGAAGGTCGATTGTATAAGACCTTTACTGTCCCGACTGATGAACCGAAGTATAAAACGTTATCGATTCGGGTAAATGTTTTTGTAGAGGGCGGAAAAATCGAATTCCCCACAGCACTTTCTTTCGGAAGATTTCTGATAGGAGAGGAGAAGACCCAAACCGTCCAAATTACGAATAATATGGATCATCCGGTGAGTTTTGGAGAGATCACTTTTCCCGATGAAAAAATCAGAAGCGTAACGACGGGAAATTTGGATAAAAAATCGTTGGCAGTTGGCGAATCCGCGTCGTTATCCGTTACTCTGAATCCCAAAGAAACGGGAGCTCTGAAGGGCGTGCTAACAATCCATACAGACGACGACAAGATGCCTCTGATTTCCATCCGTATGAATGCGCAAATCGATCCCGCTGTGGGTCCAAATGCGAATTCAAAAACGAATAGTGATCGATAGATAATCGCAACAATTGACAATTATCAACTCATATCGAACCCTAAGGGTCTTATGATTGTAACAACCTAAAATTTATTTTGTTACAGACAGACCTTTAGGGTTTTTTGCTAGTAACGGTTTGCTATTTATGAACACTCCGCTCGAATTTTTTTCGCACAGTCCCCTTGATATTGGCTCAAAATTATACAGAGATTACTGCGCGGGTCATAAGAATCTGTCGCCTTTTTTTCGTTATCCTTATTTCCAGGATTTTCAACGTTTCGAATCAAAAAATACTCCCCGTGAGCTCGATTTTGATCAAAAAAGACGGGAACAGGTCAGCGAAATATTGATCAGATGGAATCGAAAAATCGGTAATACTAGTGAGGCTGTCTCTGAAAATCTTGAAAAATTTCGTCGTCCTCAGACATATTGCGTTGTGACTGGGCAACAAACAACAATATTTTTAGGACCTTTATATACAATATATAAATCCCTGACCGCTATTGCCTTATGCGATGATCTGAAACAAAAATTTCCTTTTTATGAGTTCACGCCCATTTTTTGGTGCAGCGCGGATGATCATGATTTTTATGAGATAACGACCACCCGATATGTGAACGACCAAAATCAGACGATACGACAACAATATCAAACAGAGGACTCCCATCTTAAGCCTGCTTATGAGTTGCCGACTCCAGAAAATTTAAAAACCTTAGCTAATGAAATGTTATCAGCCAATTTTCCCTTTCACGAGAAAATACACCGTCTTGTACACGAGACTTTAGATCAAGCTGAATCTGTGGGTCATTGGTTTCATCTTTTGGCGTCAAGGTTGATCGGTCGATTGGGATTGATATTGATCCCATCCCATCTGCCTGTGTTGCGCCGACTGATGCAGCCAATATTTTCCAGAGAAATTCGACAGGGCGGCAAGTCTACCCGATTGGTGCGCGACTCTGGACAACGTCTCACCAAGTTAGGCTATCACGGGCAGATAGAGAGACGGCCGGGCGCGCTGAATATTTTTTATCACCGGGATAAGCGGCGCTATCGGATCACAAAAATCGACGATCATTTTGAAATGGATCAGATCGACAAATGCCTTTCTCTGTCCGAATTGGAACAATCCGCGCGAGAATCCCCCGAATTTTTCAGCCCGGGAGCGGCTCTGCGTCCAGTTGTGCAGGACTACCTTCTTCCCACTGCCGCGTATGTCGCGGGACCTGGTGAAATTGCCTATTTCGCGCAACTCGATTTGGTTTACGATATGTTTGACGTCCGTATGCCGACAATCTTTCCTCGCTCTGGGCTGACGATTCTGGAGCCAAAGATCAAGAGGCTGACAAAAAAATATAACCTGAGCGTCAAGGATGTGGCGGATCAAAAACAAGGGCTGATCCGACGCGTTATGTCCGAGTCGTTTTCGACAGAGTTGGATCAACAATTTGCATCTGCCCGTCGTGAAGTCGGAGAAATTCTGCATCGAATCACGCCCCAAATCCGGAAAATTGATGAAGGAGCCTTTCAATTTTCCGAAAAAATGTTCGGTAAAATCGATTTTATGATCGGTCAGACCCGAAAGAAAGTTTTTCAAGCGCACAAGAAAAAAAATCGAACGGTTCGTCTTCAATTGGAGACCGTGTTGAACCATATTTTTCCGGATAATAAACTGCAAGAACGGTCTATACATATTTTTCCATTTTTGGAAAAATATGGAGAGGAGATGATCGATGATTTGCTGTTATTTATCAAAAAAGAATTAACCGATCTCGGAAAAACCGCGCAGCGGGATGAATATTTTTTGAGGAAACAAAAAATATTCGACGCGAGCTTCACTGGAGAGAGACGCGCTGTCGATTGAATTTCTTGGCAAAAATTAGAAGGCATTTTTCTAAGTTTTTGTCAAGACGTAACCGGGAGAATTTATGGATTACGAGAACTTTTCTTCGCTGGAGGAAGCGAAGCGCGTCTTTCATATTCAAATCTCCGACCAAGAGCCCTTATTCGGGCATATAAAAAGTTGTCATGTTGGAGAATTCTTGAATACTTTATTCAAAGATTTCGGATCGCTGACACACAAGGTCGGCAAAAACCGAGAACTTTCGGAATTAATTATCGCCCCAATTCTGATCCAAGTTCGGAATATTATTGGCTATGGCGTTTGTCTTCTCTCGGACGTTGAGTTTGATGTGGATCCGTCCCGTGGGCTGACCGGCGAGTGCGACTATCTTTTCATCCGATCCGAGGAGTCGTTCCTTATCACTCGCCCGATCCTACCGATCGCTGTGGCGGAAGCTCGTCCTCAAGCGGTTCATCGCAGCTTTCCCCGTTGTATTGCTCAAATGGTTGCAGCGCAATTGCATAACCGTATGGAAGGAACCGATGTCAAAAGGGTGTATGGTTGTATCACAACCGGCACGGTCTGGAAATTTTTGCTTTTGGAGAACGCTCGAGTGATGATAGACCGAGACGATTATTATATCGACGACTTGGGGAAAATTTTGGCTATTTTTGTCGATATGATCCACGTCTCTTCCCCTGACATACTGTCCAAATCGCGTATTGAATCACAACTCGATTGTCAAAAACGACAAAGGAGGATCAATGAACCCATCAATATTTCGTCAATATGATATTCGCGGCGTTGTCGAGCAAGACTTGACTTCGCCAGTCACGATTAAAATCGGGAGAGCTTTTGGCTCCTACATCCGTCGTCGCGGGGGAAAGTCTGTGATTGTCGGCGGCGATAATCGGCTGCATACCCGTTCCCTGTGCAAGCGGTTGATCGGCGGAATTCGTTCCACAGGCTGCGATGTGATCGAACTGGGAACCGTCCCGACTCCGGCTCTCTATTTTGCCGATATTGAGCTGGACGCGGACGGCAGCGTGCAAGTGACAGGCAGCCACAATCCCGCGGAGTTCAACGGTTTTAAGCTGTCCCATTGCCACGCGTCGGTGTTCGGGGAAAATATCCAAGAGTTGAAGCGGATGATAGAGGAAAACGATTTTGTAAATGAAGCTCAAGGGAAATATGAAGAGAAAGAGATCATGTCCGATTATCAGGATATGATCGTGGGAAAGGTCAAGCTGGAGCGTCCGCTGAAGGTGGCTTTGGACGCGGGCAACGCAACAGCGTCATTGATCGCGCCCAGGGTCATGCGGGCACTCGGTTGCGAAGTGGTCGAGCTATATTGCGAGCCGGATGGAACTTTCCCCAACCATCATCCAGACCCGACTGTTCCGGAAAATCTTGTGGACTTGATCGCTCTCGTGAAAGAGACAAAGGCTGACGCGGGGATCGCGTACGACGGGGATTCTGATCGAATCGGCGTAGTGAACGAGAAAGGCGAGATTCTCTGGGGCGACCAATTGCTTGCGCTCTATGCTCGTGAGATTCTCGCAGAAGGACCCGCGCCGATCATCTTTGAGGTCAAATGTTCCACAGCTTTGATCGAAGATATTCGTCGACATGGCGGCAAGCCGGTGATGTGGCGCACCGGTCATTCTCTAATCAAAAAAAAGATGAAGGAGATGAACTCTCCTCTTGCTGGAGAAATGAGCGGGCATATCTTTTTTAAACATCAATATTATGGCTTTGACGACGCAATCTACGCCACTGCGAGACTTCTGCGTATCATGGCGGCAGACAAGCGACCTTTGTCCGATCTGCTGAGTGATCTGCCCCGTTATCCCTCCACGCCGGAGATTCGGATCGACTGTCCCGATCACATCAAATTCGAAGCGGTGAACCGGATTCTGGATCAATTCAAACAGACGCATCAGGTGATCGACGTGGACGGAATGCGGGTCTTGTTCGAGGACGGAAGTTGGGGACTGGTCAGGGCTTCCAATACCCAGCCAGTCCTGGTTCTTCGTTTCGAGGCAAAAAGCGAGGAGCGGTTGCAGGCTATCAAAAAAGAGATCGAGGGAAAATTGTGCCAAATTGTTGATATGTTGAGATGAAACGGGCAATTTGTTTTTTAATTCCGGTATTCTTCGCTCTGTTGATATTCCCTACTCAAGCCGAGAGCAAATTTCCCTTAGAGAGCCGAGGTCATCTCCTTTTTTATGTAGACGCCGCCTCTTTCTCAGGCGATGAAGGGTTTGTGTATCAGGAATTTTACTACGAAATTATGACGAACCGACTCCGTTATGTGCCGATTCCGCAATCTCAGGGTCGATCCCAAGCCGCTGTCGAGGCAGTCTGCATGATCTCCTCGGCAGAAGGCGATACCTTGGAGGTTGACCGAGTTACGATCGATTTGACTGCCGACTCACTCGCGGAGACCGAGCTGAGTCGGTATGCTCTACAGCAGTCGGGCTTTTTCCTGAAGCCCGGCTCATATCGGCTAACAGTCGTTATGAGCGATCTGTGGAGCGGCGATCAAGGCATTGTTCAGGACACATTTTCGGTCTCCGATTTTCCTTCTGAACTCTGTTTGAGCGATCCGGAGTTTGCCCTACGGATTCTTTCATCTCCAGAGGAAACGGGATCCATTTTTTGGAAAAATGGAAAATCGGTGCATCCTTCCGCGTCCCGTCGTTATAGCGCGAGCAGACCGGAGTTACGGGTCTATTTCGAGCTATATAACTGTCGAGCCGATAGTCTTCCGCTGATAATTCGCTATCAAGTATTTGAAAATACGGATGATACACTGCAATCAGGAGAATCTATAGGCAAGTCGATCGAACGTCGAATCGACAAGCCCGGAACCAATTGCGCTCTGACAGCGTCGATTCCTGTTGGGGACCTGCCTATTGGGGCGTATTTGCTCCAAATCACAGCGGAGGACCGCGACGCTCGAACGGAACGAAGCGCGCGCTTTTTCATCGTCAACCCGGACGCGGCTTGGTTGATTGAGGATCGGGACGCGCAGCAACGATTGCTCATAAAATATCTCGGCGACTCCTTTGACCTCGATAGATACGACTTGCTGAATCCTCTGGGGAAAGTCCGATTCGCCGCAGAATTTTGGAGGAACCGCGATCCTGACCCAAAAACAGAGGAAAACGAATATTTGATGGAAATCGCAAATCGAATAAGAATTGTCGGGGAGCGATTTCATTCCGGGAAAAAAAAGGGTTGGGAGACCGACGCAGGGAGGATTTTTATAAAATTCGGATCGCCGGATGAGATCAAGGAGGTCGCGAGTTCTCCTGAGAGCGTCTCGCATGAGGTCTGGACATATTATGAGAATTCCAGAAAATTTTGGTTTCTGACCACCAGCGCGAACATATACCGCTTGATTCATTCGTTAAACGAGCCGGCTGAGACGGATTATCCTGATTGGAAAAAAATGCTGCGAAAGTTTCACCAACCCGAGGATCAGACAGGAACTCTACAGCGTTCATTTTGTTATTCGCTATTAATTCATAAAAAAGGCACGGGATAGAGATGCAAAAAAAAGAGTTTAAATATAAATGGAATTTGGTGGACAAAATTTATCTGCCGGCAGTGCTCAAGGGGTTGCTCAACACCTTCAAGCACCTATTCATGCCGTCGTTTACTTATGAATATCCAGACGAGCCATTCAATCCCGCTCCCCGTTTCCGCGGGGAACATCGGCTGAAAAAGGATGAAAAGGGACGGATCAAATGCACTGCCTGTTTTATGTGCGCCACGATCTGTCCGGCAAAGTGCATCACTATCGTCGCCGCGCCCTCGCCGGAAGAATACGGGTCTGACCGAAATAAATATCCAGCTATTTTTGACGTCAATGAGTTGCGGTGCATCTCCTGCGGGTATTGCGAGGAAGTCTGCCCAAAGGACGCCATCGAGTTGAGCGTGAAGATGCCGAGAGTGTATACCAGCCGCGAGGAATTTATCTATAACAGGGATAAATTAGCCTCTAATTAAAAAAATTAAACGTATCCCCTAACGAAGTTAACTAAAAAATCTGGGAAATTTAGAAACTTGGGAAGCAATATGATTTTGGATGCTTTATTTTTGATAAACGCGTTATTAGCCGTCGGGTTTGCCGTCGCTATGATCACTCGAAAAAATCCGATATACAGCGCGCTTTGTTTGATCGCCACTTTTTTTCCATTGGCTTTCATATTTCTTTTATTATGGGCGCCTTTTGTGGCAATGATCCAAATTATGGTTTACGCCGGGGCCATCATGGTCCTATTCGTATTCGTAATTATGATGATCAATACAGAAAAACAGGAATTAGAAGCGGGGAAGCCAAAATGGTATCGACGGATTGCCGGAGCGATCGCATTCCTTTTTGTCATAGTCGGTTTTTATTCCATTGTTATGGGGATCAATTCGATTGCCCCGGTCGATTCCTCGATCAAAGAAGAGTTCGGCTCCACAGCCGCGCTGGGTCATTTGATATTCGATAAATATTTGATTCAATTTGAGTTGGTTTCGGTATTAATTCTTGTCGCGGTTATCGGCGCGGTATTTTTGGCAAAAAAGAACTTGGATTAAAATATGTTTTTCACACTGGAAAATTGTTTGATTTTAAGCGTGATTCTCTTTTCAATCGGCTGTTATGGAGTCTTGACCAAACGAAATATTTTGGTCATCCTCATGTCGATTGAACTGATGTTGAACGCGGTGAATTTGAGTTTTATCTCATTCAACTATTTCAACTATAACATGATGAACGGCGAAGAGATGGGTCATTTCTTCGTTTTGGTCATCATTGCCATCGCGGCTGCCGAAGCTGCGGTCGGTCTTGCAATTCTGGTCGCGCTTTTCCGCAATCGGGACAGCGCGGATATTGAGAAATTGGTTGAAATGAAATGGTAAATTAAAAATCCCTTGAGTGGAAAAATTTACCAGAGATTACGAATCGGATACGAAAATTTTTTTATACTTATTCATCTTTTTAGAAGGGTGCTGTAAAGAACAATGGGGAATACTTATCTTCTATTTATTCCGATTCTGCCTCTGATCGGCTTTTTGATCAACGGGCTGATCGGTCACAAACTGAACCGGAAAGTCGTCGGGACAATCGGCGGCGCGACTGTCTTAGGCTCCTTCATCCTCTCGCTTATGACGCTGTTTCGAATTTTGGGAGACGGCAACGCTGTGAGCTATGTCGCTTTTCATTGGATCACGATAGCTGACCTTGATATAACGTTCGGCTTTCGCATCGATCAACTGAGCGCGGTGATGATCAACGTGATAACAGGCGTTGGCTTCCTGATCCATGTCTATTCAAACGGCTACATGCACGAGGACAAAAGCGTGGCCCGTTTTTTCGCCTACCTGAACCTATTCGTCTTTTCCATGCTGATTTTGGTGATGGCGGATAACATCGTGTTGATGTTTCTCGGTTGGGAAGGAGTGGGACTCTGCTCCTATCTATTAATCGGGTTTTGGTATCAGGATATGTTTACCAAAAAACTGTCCAACGCAGACGCTGGAAAAAAAGCCTTTATCGTCAACCGAGTCGGCGACTTCGGATTTTTACTGGCGATTTTTTTGATTTTTATGACATTCGGCACGCTCAACTTTGAGCAACTTTCTCATGCCGATATGAATATTGCTGGAGGATTAATCACCGCGATTACCCTGTTGCTCTTTCTCGGAGCGACCGGAAAGTCTGCGCAGATTCCGCTCTATATTTGGCTGCCAGACGCCATGGCGGGTCCGACGCCTGTCAGTGCCTTGATCCACGCGGCGACAATGGTCACAGCCGGCATCTATATGATCGGGCGCCTCAGCTTTATGTTTGTTCACTCGGAAACGACCATGCTCACGATTGCTGTCATCGGGACATTAACTGCGGTTTTTTCCGCGACAATGGGCTTGACCCAAAACGATATCAAAAAAGTACTGGCATACTCGACGGTCAGTCAGCTCGGGTATATGTTCATGGCAATGGGAGTGGGCGCGTTCAGCGCGGGAATTTTCCACCTGATGACTCACGCCTTTTTCAAAGCATTACTATTTCTCGGCGCAGGATCCGTTATCTTAGCCTGCCACCATGAGCAGGATATGCGCAAAATGGGCGCGCTAAAAGACAAAATTCCCACCACATTTTGGATGTTCGCAATCGGAAGTTTGGCGTTGATGGGCATTCCTCCTTTCGCCGGATTTTTCTCGAAAGATGACATCCTCGCCCGCGTATTTGTGGAGCATAAAGCACTCTGGGCATTGGGCTTAGTCGGCGCGGGCATGACAGCTTTTTATACTGCTCGTATGGTCGCAATGACTTTTTTCGGAACTTCCAAAATGACAAAAAAGCAAGAATTGCATGTACATGAGCCGGGGATTTCAGTACGTTTCGTCCTTATTGCTCTGGGCGTTTTATCCGCAATCGGAGGACTTATCGGGATTCCCGCGGCGCTGCATGGAGGCGCGCATTTTTCTCACTTCCTTGATCCAGTTTTCGAGGCGGCTCAAGCTCATCAGGGCGGGCATCACCATCTGTCTCACCTGACCGAATGGATATTGATGGTCATATCGATTGCTGTCGTGGCGACTGGCGGCTGGCTCGGATTCGACATTTATAGCAAAGAAAAGTCGATCCGTAAAAATTTTGTCAAACATCCGATTGGCGGCAAACTCCATCACATCAGTTATAATAAATATTATATCGATGAAATTTATGACTTTGTGATCGTGAAAAGTATAATGGGAGGCTCCAAAGCGTTGTGGAAATTCTTTGATGTGACGATTATCGACGGATTTGTCAACTTTGTCGCGGATATAGTTGCATTTATTAGCGGGATTATGAGAAAAATCCAAACCGGTCATACCAACAGCTATGCGTTTTCCATCTTTATCGGCGCGCTGGGAATCCTGATCTATATTGCCAGCCGATTGTAGCGAAAAATTTGCTTTTTTTATTCAGAAATTTTTGATAGAACAAAAAGCGGCGTTTGCCCTGTAATCGGGTCAAGCGTCGCTTTATTGGATTTGTAAAAGACTGTATTATATTAAATATCAAAGAGTTATACGGGGTTATAACATGTCTATAAAAGTTCTCTCTCCCAACGATACCGAGGAAAAAGGGTTCATTCATATTGATATAATCGAAAAATCCGGTCCCTTTATCGCCTTGATCACGACCCGACTTGGGGGAGTCAGCCCCACTCCATTCGACTCGTTTAACATGTCCGATTCAGTTGGCGACGATCCCTCTTTTGTCGAGAAAAATCGCTGGCGGCTTGCCAATCATCTTGGCGTGGACGTCCAACGTCTTATCCAGCTAAATCAAGTGCACAGCGCGGTTATCTATGAAAAAACCGATCCGAAAAATCGGGGTATGCTCGGAGACGGTCAATTGGTCTATAGAGCCGGATATTTTGCCGTTATCTCGGTCGCGGACTGTATCCCGCTCTTCCTCGTGGATCCGATTCGCCGAGTTGGAGGCGTGATCCATGCCGGATGGCGGGGCTTGCATCAATCCATTATCTCGAAAGCGGTCGCGAAGATGAGACAGGTCTATGGAACCGACCCGAACGACGTGATAGCGGTTGTCGGTCCCTCAATCGGACCGTGTCATTATGAAGTGCAACGAGATGTGATAGAAAAATTTAATCCCATACTTAATTCTGAATTGACTTTTTATGAGCAAAAGGAAAACAGATATTTTTTGAATCTCTGGGTGATCGCGCGCGATCAATTGATCAAAGAAGGCGTTTATCCCGGGCGGATCTATGTACAACATGAATGCACGGTTTGCCGACCGGAGCTATATTTTTCTCATCGAGGGAGTCATGGGAAAACAGGGCGTATATGGGCGGTCCTTGGGCTGAAATCGACAGAAAAGAGTTGACAAAATCATCGGTATTATCTATTATCACAATATTTGCTATAACTAAGATCGACCTGAAGTTAATCGCCCTAACTGAATAAAAGGAGAGACTCGTTGAATTTCCAAGATATTATTCTCACGCTACAAAACTACTGGGCAAAACAGGGCTGCATTATCCGGCAACCTCTGGATTTGGAGGTTGGAGCCGGAACATTCCATCCAGCGACTTTTTTATACGCGTTGGGCAAGAAACCCTGGAAAGTCGCTTATGTCCAGCCTTCTCGGCGCCCAAAAGATGGTCGATATGGAGAAAATCCCAACCGAATGCAACACTATTACCAATTTCAGGTGATTCTCAAACCCTCTCCGGAAAATTCGCAGCACCTCTATCTCGATAGTCTGGAGGCTCTTGGGATCGAGCTCAGCCGTCATGACGTGCGATTTGTGGAAGACGACTGGGAATCACCGACTCTTGGCGCGTGGGGATTGGGCTGGGAGGTCTGGCTGGATGGCATGGAGGTGACGCAATTCACCTATTTTCAACAGGTGGGAGGGATTGATCTTTTCCCTGTTTCCGTAGAGCTGACTTATGGACTGGAACGGCTGGCAATGTATATTCAAGGGGTTGACGATTTCAAACGGATCGAGTGGGTGAAGGGCTACAACTACGCGGATGTGCATCTTGCCACCGAAGTGGAACACTCCGCCTATAACTTCGAGGCGTCCACTCCGGAGATGCTTTTTCAGCTTTTCAATATGTACGAGAGCGAGGCGAGGCAATTATTAGACCGGAAATTGATTTATCCGGCTTATGAATACACCATGAAATGCTCGCACACCTTTAATTTGTTGGACGCAAGAGGCGCAATCAGCGTTACTGAGCGGGTTGGCTATATTGCCAGAGTGCGAGATCTGGCAAAACGAGCCGCAGAAGTTTACGTCGAGAAATATCCCAATTAACCGTTTGCCGTTTTGCATATCGCATACCCTTATCTCGCTGTAAGGCGGAAGATTATCCACTATTGCAGCGCGGTATAAGTCTTTAAGAGATCAGAAGGTTAATTTTATGAGCAAACCAATTTTACACCTAAAATTTACTGAAAATGGGAAATTTCGAGGCGATTTCCTGACTGATAAAACAACCTTTCATATCGGATCAGACCTTTACGCCGATTATTTTTGCCTGTTGGACGACCTGCCTCCTCGTTATCCCCTGTTCAAAAAATCTGGCAAGAGTTATCTGATTCAACTTCCTGGAAAGGCCTCTGGTGAAATCGTCAAGGATGGGTCTAAGGTTGATATCCAGAGCTTGAAAAATTTGGGCTTTATCCAGCGAAAAAACGGCTACCTGTTTCTCCCAGTCGAAAGAGGTCAGTTCGGCGCGATTGAGTGGGATGGACTGGTCGTAGATTTTGACTACCGTTACACCAAAGTCGATTTTCGAGATAAACTTGCTCTGATAAAAAAGCAACAAAATATTGATAAAAAAAGAAGAGAAACGCTTTTTCGTAAAGTAGAAAGAGTTTTTATCTTGATTCTATTTTTATCAGCTTTAATACATGCGACATTTGGATTATTTATCTATATGGCGTATCTTCCTCCTTTGAAGATCATCTCGGTCGATCAGGTTTCCAAACGATTTGCCCGTTTGGTGCTCGAGCCTCCCAAGAAAGTAAAGACTTCCGAGCCAGTCAAGTCGACTCAAAAAATCGCTGATGCAACTGTAGGTGCTGAGGAAAAAGAGGGTAAAGCTGGTAAGAAAAAAAATACTAAAAAAAAGAAAAAAAGTGGGGCGAAAAAACAAGGTGCTAAATCTGGTGGAGACGGCAAAAAAGCTGGCGGTAAAAAAGATGGTAAAAAAGATGTGAGCAGTCTCGGAGTTTTGGGAGTGATCACTGCGAGTAGCGGTTCCGACGACAATACCGCGATCAGCAACTTGCAAGCAATGGGAATCGCCAAAAAGGTCGAAACCGCGTTTGGTAAATCGAATAAAGGCGGCGGTGGTGGAGATGGCGAAGGCTGGGGTGAAGGCGACGGATTCCCCTTCATCGCGTCCTACGGCGACGGCGAGTATGGCGACGTTGTGGATGAGGAGCCAGTTGGAGGGCGCGCGTCTTCAGTGAAGTTGAAACGAGCCGGAGATATTTCGTTTGACGATCCTTCCGAGGTTGCCGGCGAAGGCTCAGCCAGCGCGTTCCGCACGCCGGACGCTATCCGAAAAGCGATTATGTCCCAGATGGAAGGCATTCGTTTTTGCTTTAACAAAAGTCTCAAACAAAATAGCCAAATTTCCGGTAAAGTGGTGTTGGAGTTCACGATCTTGGCAAAAGGCAGCGTCCAAAATGTCAGCATTCTCACTTCGAGTTTGAGTGAGCCGAGTTTGGAGTCATGCATTTTAGATGTGGTCAAAAGATGGCGGTTCCAGCCGATTTCCGCCGGCGATGTGGATGTCAATTATCCTCTGATTTTTACTCCTCGAAACTAACCTGGATTATTCGTCATCACGGAAATCGGTCCGCAGATTACGCAGATTACGCAGATTATCGCAGATTAAGAATTGATAATTAAAGAATTATATTTTTTTTGCCAAATTTTCTTCAGGAAAACGGAGCTTTTGCGCGCATTTCACTATATTCGCAACAGAGTCATAGAGAGTCGCAGAGTCAGCCCAAATAAGGGTTCTTTGCAGAACCATATCGAGCTGGAAAAGCTGTATCAACTCTTAAGGAAATCGGAATACGGCATGCCTCGGCAGACTTTTGAGCTGATCGTCGCAGTGTTGATCAAAGAAGGATATTTGATCGGTTATAAAGGCGTCAGACCGGTCGATCTGAAGAATGCCCGTCTGCCAATCTCATACGCTGTGGATATGTTAGTCACCGGGAAGTTGATCGACATAGAGACACAAAAACGTATAACCGACGTTGTGAAGCATTTATTTGGTAAAATTACAGAAGATTATAATATTTCCGTTCAAGAATCGATCTGGCAAGACTTCCAAAAACTGCGTAGCAAATTTGAGCGCACCCTGCAAGAGGTTCAACATCAACTTGCACCTCTGGCGAGCGAATCGTCGGAATCGACCAGCGAAATGGAAAATTTTCTACTCCAACTCCGTCAACTGGTCGATTATATTGAGCCGCATCAATCCTCAGACATCGGGTTGGAAAAATTTGCGAGTCGAGTCGGCGACAATATGGACGCGTTGATTCGTATGACAGAGAATTTGGGGAAGATCCAATCCTTTTTGAAGATGGAAAAATCGGGCTATCAGGAAATGTGCAACTATATGGATCACCCCGCGTTTTCTTCCATACCAGATCAAACCGAGTTTGCCGATCTAAACAAGCAGGTGAAAGAGGTCAAGGCTCTGCTGCCATTTTCTGACCAACTGGTTCTGCACCTCGGGATTGATCGGCTGAAAGATGAATTTGCCCTATTTCGAGAACAATATGTTCGGATGTATGCCGCGGCGCATGAGAAAGTATATCAAGCGGTTATCATAGAAAAATTGAAGAAGATCAAACAATCCCCCGGCTATCGAGCAATTCGGAAATTTCGTGAAATCAGATCTTTGCCTGTGAGCGACTATTTCAAGGAGATCGATGAAAAGCTGGATCAAGCTATACAATCCTGTTGCCTCCGGCTCAACAGAAACGATCTGAAAAAACATCCCCAATGCCTTTGTAATTTCCTTCTCGGCGATCGTCCGACTTCGATCTCAGCGGAATCGTTTGAGAAGGAGATACACGTCGCGCTTAAACAATATCTAAAGTCCATGCAAGAGCCGCGTGTTCGAGATCGAATCGAGAGCTATATGGAGACGTTGCAAGAAGGAGCACCGGCTGGTAAGTTGATGCATTTGTTGAATCTTCTCGCAGACCTCCCTTTTGATCACCTCGCAAGCCAGATTGTTTCCACGATGGATTCCGACGTCATTCGCCACATAAACCGAGCACTAAAGGGAAAAATAAAGGTTGTGGAGCGCAATATTTCCAAATTTTTTAATGAGCTGAAGGGACGGCATTTTACAAAAAATGGACTCCGTCGGAAATTTGAGGCATGGTTGGAACACAGCGAGGATCCGATTGAAGACGGTGCTTTTATCAAGATTTCGATGGGACTGAAAAAATGATCCAGGGGACAAATCGACCTATTTATTTTTTCTCCGACGCGCATATCGGGCGTTATCCAAAAGAGGATCCGCGAGAGATTCGGAAGGAAAGGAATCTGATCCAATTTTTTCAGAAAGTCATGGATGAAAAAGCGGGTTTGATCGTTAACGGAGACTTATTCGATTTTTGGTTCGAATATAAAAAAGTCATTCCTCGTCGATGTTTTCGCCTCTGTTATGAGCTGAACAAGCTTCGGAAAGCCGATATCGATGTGCGGATCGTGGTCGGAAATCATGATTACTGGATGCGTGATTTTTTTCAACAGGAGATGGGCGTCACGGTTTATCACGACCCGATCAGCTTGACATTGCATGGTTTGAGGACGTTTATCGCTCATGGCGACGGGTTTGCCCAGAAAGATTATAAATACAGGGCACTTAAACGGGTGATCCGTCATCCGTTTATTATCGGGACTGCCCGGTTGATGCATCCAGACGCTGGAATTTGGCTTGTGGAAAAAATTTCGACATGGGGAGATAAAAAGTTCGCAGATTGGATTTCTCCGGAAGAGTATGCCCAATCCGCGCATGATAAACTCAAGCAAGGATATGATCTGGTCGTTTTCGGACACACGCATCAGCCGGATTTAGTCCGTTTCCACGAGGGGATTTATCTCAATACCGGAAACTGGTTTCATGATTTTAGCTACGCCTCGCTGAAGGATGGAAAGATTGAGGTGCTCTATTGGACCGACGATTCTTAACGAAAATCTGCGGATTTATTCGTCCCGTAGCGCGGGAATCAAGTCGCCTCTTAAAGCTGTCCATGCAGCGACTTGTATCCAAAAAAAGCCGCTCAGCAAAATCGAGATCAATATACTGGCGATGAATAGATAGGGAATCTGTCCGCCAGAGGAGGTCATCGCTGGTAAAACCGCGATTGCCGCGGACAGCGTTCCGCCTACGGTTCCCAACAATAATAGCGGCGTATGTTCGGTCAAGATCAGTCGGTATAACGCGCTATGGCTGAATCCGAGGCTTCGCAATATGGCAAATTCACTCCGCCGTTCCATAGTATGACGCCACACCACAACTCCCAATCCGATTGTGCCGAGTAGTAACCCTAATCCGCCCAGGGATAAAAAAATCGAGAGATAGCCGTTCTGCACCGCGCTGAATTCGACCAAACGAGTGCTGGTCTGCGTCAAGTCCGCGCCGAAATCTTGGAGCGAGTCGGATAAATCGAGTAATAAATTTTTTTGATTTTCATAAGGAGCGTCCACCAAAAAAATGCGGCTTCCACTCAAGGAAGGAAATTTTCGGATAAATTGCTCCTCATCGATAATAATATTCCCCTGAAAGATCGAGTTTTCCAGCCCTCCGACCAACTTCACATTGAGACTCCGCCCCTGTTCATCCAGATAGTGGAGCGTATCGCCCACAGATTTCCCCAACCCATACGTGATCACGGTTTGGTCTGCAATTCCCGGAATCACATCGTCGCCCCAGTCCTCCTTCAGAGAGAGCCAGGGATGGTCGTCGTGTCCAACGGTTGTTTGGGCAAACGAAAACGCTCCCAGATTATCGAATTCCTCGGGTCGGACGCCCAATATCTGCGGTCTCTGAGTCCGATTTAGGTTCAGACAACTTGCGTCGTCGCCCTCTCGTACGCGTAGCGGCGTAAACCGCACCGAGTCGGAAAATCCATGCAATCCCAGCCGTTCTTTTGTCTCTTTCTCATTCAAGTCATGCAAAATCGGGATAGTTGTCTCTGCCCAGAGAGCGAATCCGCCGGTTCCGGAGCTTCTTTTTTCGGGGAAACGGGCAGGGTCTCCGCGGTTGGCACCGACCGATACCACCAAAAATATGCCGCAAGCCAATGACCCGATCACAGCGAGACTCCGTCGTCGGTTGCGGACGCAATTGCGGATTCCCGCGGTGGTCACGGTCAAATTTCGAGAAACTCCCCATAACTCCAGCCTGCTCAGAACAATACCGCTTATTGCGATAAATCCAATCAGTGACAGGAACCCCGCGGCGAAAAATTTACCAGGCGACGCGATTCCTCTGTCAAGGGAAAAAACGCCGCGTTCTCCTATCAAAAGAATCAGCGTCGCGCCGATCAAGCTCAAAAGAGCGAGTGCTTGATTGAAACGGTTTTTGGTTTTTGAAATAGATTTAATCCGAGATTTCCCTCGTAGCAAATCTACAGGAGAGTGGTGAAATTGTCCTCCTGACACGAACCAGATGGTCGCGAGAGCTGAGACTGCGCCCAACAATCCGCCGATAATCAAGGTCTGGGGATCGACATGGAGTCGAAGCGTTGACACGCCGACTACGTCGTACCATAAGTGCTTTAATGCCAATAAGATCGCCTGATGATACAGCAATCCCGCGCATACGCCGAGTAGCCCGCCGACTATGGATAGGATCGCCCCTTCAGCAAGTAACAATTTGCGGACTAAGCGTGGCTCATAACCCAATGCCAGAAGAACGCCGGTTTCTGTCCTGCGGCGTTCGATCCCGAAGGCAAATAGCAGTCCGGTTAATGTGAGCGCGGCAATGATGATAAAAAAACTCAAGCCGATGAAAAGTTGGGCAAAATCAACCGACTCCTCGCCAGCTTGGAGACCTTGTTCCCGAACCGGTTGAAACGTCAGCCCCAGGGCATGGGGTTCCAGTCTGCGAAGAATTTTCTGCGCATCCTGAGAAAGGTGATTATCGCTATCCAAATAATCTGACCAACCGATAAATCGGATCGCCGTGACCTCGCCATAACGATTTCCCCACATCCGCCGGGCAGCTTCGTAGGAAATAAATGCTTTTGGCGCGCCCCGATATTTCTCCCAGTATACCTCGTCTTTTTCCCTGATCTTATCGAGATCAATAGGGATCCCTGGATCCCAGTCTCGGCAATGTTCCGTATGTGACAGACCTGGAAATTCCGGCATCAGATCGCTGTCTTTCTTATCAACCGGAACAATCGACTTTACCCGGAAAAAGGAAGTCTGCTCGCTGAGTTTCCGCTTTGATCTGAGAGTAAAATAGGAAAGTTCGATTCGCTCCCCGACGCCCGTTTCATCTCCGAAAGCGCGCTGTCCGATGCAGAAATCGCTGTAATAAACGAATACGGAACGGTTTTTTTGGCTGATCGGATCTCGTTGACAAAGTAGGAAAATATCCGAGTATGATTGCCGGGAATCGAGGCGATCGCGTCTGCTATGGGTTGTCCGATAAAGACCTGGTCTGAACGCAATTCGAGCATTTTCCGGTCTTGCAGAAAACGGAGACTCAGACCCGCGTCCGCGAGCTGTATGCAATCTTTTAGTGCTTGGCTCAGCCGGTCCATGGGGAGTTCATGCGCTGTATTCTCCGCGATTAGAAGCATGTTGGCTTGGCTTGGACGCGCAGCTTTTTTGGATAGTCGATGCAAGGGCAAGAAAATATTTAATGGAGGAACTTGGTCAGCTTGCAGACTGAAGCGACCGAATTGGTCATCCCCCGCGATACCTTTTATTGTCAATCGCAAAGAAACCGCGTCTTTTTTGTCGGAAGAGAGAGGAGCGTCGTGGGGAATTCGGTCAATTTTCTCTGCTTTCAGCAAAATTTCATCGCCGGTCTGCAGATCAAGACGGGTTGCGAGACGCACGACTTCCTCCGCCTTTGATCGCGATTCCTCGCAACCGGATGATGGGAGCGACGTCCCGCTCTATTTCCAGAGCCAGATCGTCTGCCAATTCCGCGCGGAAAAATCGATCTCCAGCACTCAAGGCATATTCGGTTCTACCAAGTCTGACCTCGGCGAGATGCTGAAGGCTGTGGCGAACTGAATCGCCAACGATCAACGCTCCGACCAGGATAGCGGAGCTAATCAACGCTCCAACCAGGACTGCAACGTGTGCGCGTCGGTGGAAAAGCAACCCGCTGAGTATTAATGTCAGAAAGTTCATGGGTCAACTCAAGCCAAGGTCTCGGATGGTCAAAATTCGTTCCATTTTTCTCGCAAGTTCTTGGGAATGCGTCGCAATAATCAGGATCACGCCCTCTTCCCTGTTCAATTCCAGCAGAAGTTGCATCAGATGATTCGAGGAATCTCGGTCCAGTGATCCGGTCGGTTCGTCAGCCAAAAGCACCTTAGGCTGATTGATCAACGCTCTCGCCACAGCGACTCGTTGACATTCACCACCGGACAGACTCCCGGGACGATGGTCTATACGATCCGCCAATCCGACCCGTTCCAAAAGTTGACGCGCTCGGGTCTCGGATTCTTCCGCGTCAAGTCGGTTGTTGATCAAGGTCGGGATAAGCGTATTTTCCAACGCGGTGCATTGGGGCAGGAGATGATGAAGCTGGAACACGAAGCCGATTTTTTGGTTGCGCACAGCCGCCAACTCCGATTCGGAAAGAGCGGAAAATTCCTCTCTATCCAGCGTGACTCGACCGGAATCGGGACGATCTAATCCGCCCATGATGTTCAGGAGAGAGCTTTTCCCAGAACCGGACGGTCCCATAATCGCGACGGACTCAGCTTGCTTAATCTCAAGCGAAACATCTCGGAATATGGTGAGGGAGCGACCGCTTGGGGTTTGATATGTTTTTTGGATATGATCCAGATTCAACGACATGATTCACCTCTATTCTGCCTTTTTTACTTTCAATTCATACTGGGAACCGTTCTGCTTTGCTTGATATACCCATTTTTTCTCATATCGCTTGACAGCATCTGGGGTAGCGATTCCTTCTAACTCCAGTTCGTTTAAAAATTCGGGGAACCGGTTGTGAATCAGATAATACATGGTAAGCGTTTGGCGCAGTTGACTTTGGTTATGCTCATCCGCTATCTTCACGGTGGGATTTCCGGTAGGCGCAGTTGTTTCAGCTATATTGAGATAGATTAGACGGGCGATTAAAATAAGAATCAGTATAATGACAGGGAAAATGAAGGTGAACAGGTAATGAATCGCGGCGATCACATATTTTTTTATCTCCCATTCCCGTTTTGGAGCGGATTTTGACCTGGTTTTTTCCACTTTGATAATCAAATTTGCACGAATGAGGTTTGTCAGACTTTCGTACGTGCGGTAACGCCCTACTGCGCTGGCTCCGACGATCTTTTTGACCAGCGTTTGCCCGTCGCAACTGAGGTAAACCCGAGCTTCATCCGGCGGGAAATCATTAATATTTATTTTTTCTTCCGGATTTTTATCAAATACAATATTCAGATCTGGGATCAACTTAATAATTTGTGGCCATTCGTCAATACGACGCATTCCTTCCATCAGCAAGCCGTCGGATCGGATCGCGACCGCTGGGAATGAGGGGATGTATGATGTTTTCCCGGCGCTAAAGCTATAAGAGGCTTCTTGCCAGGTAAAAAGATCGTAAATCGTCTCTTCCATAATATGCAGAACAGCGTCTTGAAGTTCGTCTGAGGAGAGATGACGACCCGTGACCAACGCTTTCTCGAATCTCATATTGGAAGATTTGGCGGTCTCTTCGATACGTCGCGCATCCTGGCGAGAAATTTTCTCGTTTATCACCAGATAATGTTGCAACAACGAGGTCATACTGCCAAAATTGGAGCTGGCTACATGAACAATGTCCCCGTTTTGAAACCGAATGCTTGCTTTTTCATTGGGCGCGACCAACTCCAATACACCGGTTTTTTGCTGAATGCTGATCAATTGGAAGATGTCTGGAAGTCCAAAATCTTTCAGATTACCTTCAAGAGCCATACGTCGTCACCTTTCATTGTTCGATTGTTTATCAATCGAGTTTGTCGTGGGTCTCGGTTGGTTCCATTTCATCTTGTAAGTCTTTCGCGGTAAATTTCCCGGGACGTTGCATGATCATATAGGCGGCACTGACTATCAAAGAGGCCAAGCCCACAGTTATCAGATAGCCGAATCCCAGCCAATTCGGAAGCGGTCTTTGGAGTGTCGGATAGATAACCACTGCCTGATCCGTGAAGGAATAAATCAACCCGAAAACGATTAAAGTGGTGATGTGCACGGAAAAAATAAAGATAAGAGGCAGGCCGAATTTATGATCGTCTCTATACAGTTGTCCACTCCCCGGATAAATAAAGCTGAGAAACACCGCGGTTCGGTACTCGCGTTGCGTGGACAATCGACGAATTCGAGCTAATAAGGCGAAGCGCATCGCGTCCAATTTGGTACCGGCGACCGTCCGATAGCAGCGATGACAAAGCACATTTTCCTTAACCCGACGCCGAGATGTGGGGGAGATAACCCGTCCGCATACAGAGCAAGCGGACAACTTTTCCCATCCTTTGATCCAAAAGCTGAGAATCTCCATTAGTAGAAAGATAATACCGGCTAACGCTGGCAATTTTGTCACCGGCAATCCTTTTATGCCGCCAATCCATAAAGGAGTCAGAAGGTCGGCGTCCAGTCGGAACTCCTTTCCGACTCGACTCCAAAACGCGGAGAGAGGGATAGATTCATCAAGCACCACACGATTGCAATGCGGCTCCACCTTATCCAAAATATAGGTAAGCGAGGGATCAAGCGTGAGTGCTTTGCGTCGCGGCTCGTCCATTTCGCTCCAACGCGCCAACATGTTAAGTACCTGACTTTTATTAAAATAGGGACGAGCCAGATCGTTTTTTCCCCTTATTGCCGACTCATATTTTTCGATCGCTTTCTCAAAATATACTTTTTTTCGATTTTGAATTTCATATATCTGGCGAGCGTAAAAAATATTGCCGATATTGTTCGCAGCCCGAGCCGGATACGCGTCCACCGCGTTATCAAAATAGGTTTTTGACAGGCTTAGCTCTTTTTTCCCCCGCTCCCTTTCTTGATCTCTCAATCGATCTTGGGAAGGTGTCAGATTTTTTTCCTCTTTCCCGCGGATAAGCGACGCGCCTCTTCGCTTATGGATAAGCCCGAGTGCAAAGTTGGCGTCCGAGTCGGAGCTATCTTTCTCCAATAAGCGCGCCAATCGGTTGCGCACATCCGGATCATATACGTTATGCTGCCCATTCCAGATCGTGCGGACAACGCTCCTGTCCGACATGGATGTAAACAGGGCGTAATGTGTCGCCAAGAGATGCGGAAATATCAATAGGTAAACCAGCAGGACAATGCCGACAATCTTTTCCGGATTGGTGTAAAAATACCACGTAACAGCCATTCCAAGAAGAACATAACCGGTAAGTCCGAACCCGAAGAGGATCGGCGATAAAACCAGAATCCAAGCGACCCCTTCCCGTATGATCGACGACGCGCGTGAGGGGAGCATCTCAAATATAATGTGTTGATATTTGGGCAAACTCTTGAGCGTGGCGATGATTACCACTGCCAATAGCCCGAAATAAAGCCCATAAATTAGATATTGCAGGATACGGTAGCTGAGAAAAAGCTGCAAAGGCAGGCTCTCTTTAAACGTCATAAAAATGCCGAGAAAATTGGAGAGAGCTTCTCCAAAATCGTTCGCCAATAGCATTTTTGTCAACTTCATGTATGGAATGATGGAAGAAGGGTCCATCTTTTTGGCAAATTCATAGAACAAAAGTGCCGTATCGATATCCCCGATCTTTTGATACCCATCGCCCTTGTATATCGCAAGATTGAAAAAAATCGGGTCTACTTTCGCCCCGTTATTCAATTTGATCTGGTAAAGCTGAGAAAGCTCAGATTCCAACAGGTCGTACTGACCGTTCATCTCGTAAAGTTTTGCCAAATCCCAATGAAGTTCCGAGTGATCCCGAGCCGCGTCCCGAGCATGAGCAAATGCAGCGTAAGACGCATCGAAGTTATGGGAAAGGAGGAGATGCCCCTTTAAATAAGAAAGATACGGATTGCCGAAAGGTTGGCTCTCATCGCCGCGGACCATCGAATCAATTCGGCTCAATGTCGCACTCGGAGGTGGGCTTTTTAGATCAAGGATTCCCTCTCCAGACAGCACGGACTTATATTCAGGAAAAGCCCGAATCGCCTCTTGACGAAGCTGAAGCGCGTCATGCGCTCCAGAAATCTTGTCGGTATTGGCAAACGTTAATCCAGTCCAAATGAAATAACTTGCTATCCACCATAAGATGATTGCCTGTTTTCGTATCATAATGCACTCGCTTGTTTCGCAATCTATCGGTTCGATACATAAAACGACTGGTCGATTTTCACCTCAGATTCATAATATTCTTCGGTGAGATCACGCCCAATCACGTGGCCCAATTCCTCCAACCATTTGGTATAATCCAAACAAGCCGATCCTTTGACGCCTTTGACATGCACACGAATTTCGCCCATTTTGTCGATAATAATTTCTAATTCTTTCATGACCATTGCCTCACTACTAATTTTAATGAACCGTCTTTTAACCGAGATTCCTCGCTTATCATCAGACCCTGCTTTTGTATCTCGCTCGACACCTTATGATAGGCGTAGCGCTGCATGATATTTTGCATCAATTTCTCCGGCTTAGTCCGCACTCCATACCAATCAGCGATCAGATCATAACTCCCCGCGGCTTCGTTCCACTTAAGACCGACTTCATAGCCCGATCCGATCCGCACTGCCAGATCTACCCCGAGTGTCCGACTGCCATATCCGTCTATTTGCAGGTTTTGACCTTCGGTATAGCTATATTTCAGATCGGTCAGCGTCTTTTTGATAATCGTTAAGTCTTTCAACTTTGTCTTAATTTTCGAGAAATGCGACATTCTTTTCTCCCAGTTCTCAATTCGTAACTCATAATTTTTTCAACGCTTCTTTGAGTAGATCCGGTCGTCCGCCCATCTGTTTCACGAGAGACAGCGCACTTGGCTGATCGGCTAAGGAATCCAACAGACTCATCAGTTCTCCATCTTCAGAAATCGCCTTCATCAGAATCGGTTGCTCGTCGATCTCGCCTAACAAGATGATCTTATTCGGATCCATGGTCCATGTCATCAAAATTTGCAGTGCGTCAATACTTTCTTGATATTCCTCCGGCATCTCTTTTTCAATTTTCGCTACCTGCTCTTTGCTTAGGACGCCCTCATTCTGCCACAGTTCTTTAAGCAGGGTCAAAAATTCTTTTGAAAAGACGTCGATCTCGCGCTCAATAGTACGCGGTCGCCCCACTCCCCCGAAAAGCCATGTATTCTGGGTCAGACGCTCCTCGATCCGCCGCTGTTTTTCTGGATTACCCACTGAGGTTAAGACGATAACGCTCATCAAGTAATGATCGAAACATCCCTCCAAAAATTCAAATCTATTCTGAAGCGTTGATTTGTTTTCCGTAGGATGAATTTTCCCCAACCGATCCGTTAATCGTCTTCGAACCTCCGCTTCAAACTCGGACGGTACCTGAGCCAATCGGTCTTCCAGGTAGCACTCCCCCACTTTCCGATTCAGGTCGGGAATAACCCGAGAAACCAATCGATCTTCTAAGGTGAAATGCTCCCCTTCGGCAAAAATACGATCTCTTGGCGTGAGATCGGCAGTCAGCTTTTGAAAGACCTGCAAGAAAGCCACGCGCGCCGGAATCCGCTCGGATTCTACCGTGATGTCGCCAGTTAGCAAATTTTGAATGCGAATCGCGAGCAGATGCATGGGGTTGACCATCTCGTCGCCCAACGCGATGCAATTAATCAGCAACCTTCCCAAAAGATGCACCTTTTTCTCAAACCACTGTTTGAAATGCAATTCGATGACTTTATCATACTTATCAACATTTTCAAATTTACGAAATAAACTGACGATTTTCCCCCACCAAGGATATTTATAAGAAAATTTCCAGTAATCTTTTTTTACATGATGATACCAATTCGTTTCCCGAACCCATTCCAATTGAGAGGAAATTTTTCCTGCTGATAATCTGCGATACCAATGAATAAATTCATCTAAAGAGGATATATGTTGATTCCATTCTCGGAAGGTCGGATCCCCGTCGTCCATAGCGTTGATAAAATCCTCCATAGCCTGTTCGGATCCGAGATGGCTCATCACGATTTGCAAATGATGGACTAACCGCTGCTCGATCGTATGGTTCAAATGGGCGGCTTTACAGACCTTGCCACATTCTTCAGCCAGTGCTTTTTTTGAGGAAACGATTGCATTTTCATACTGTTTTTCCCGCTCAAAAATATCCAGAATTTTTTCCAGCTCATCCTCTTTTGACCCAGGTATATTTTTGGCATGCAGTTTTTTTAGGTGATTGCCGACGGAAATAGCCGGTTTCCATTCCATAATTTTCTCAATGCTCTGACGCAATCGACGGGTGACGCCAAGCCGACGCAATTGTTTGGCGCAATTCTGGAGGTATCGCACGCCTAAGTCAGAAGCCAAAATATCTCGGCGCACGGTCTGCGCGACCATATCAAAAATCCGGCGCAACTTATCTGGGTCTCCCTCTACCGCTTCTATCGACATGGGCAAAATTTCGCTGATAAAAACAAAGCCGCGCTCCTCAAAAAGGATCGGTTTTTCGCCCAGAGCAACCGTCACATCCTCCTGGCTGATCGTATCAATCGGCATGATTTTATCCAAATAATGAATGACACCATCTTCCGCCAAAAATAGGGGCAACGCCGTTTGATGGTGAAGCAGAGAGGTGATAATATTGCTGATCCCCTCTCTCATAAACCGGTTGACAATCTGCGTGATGGATCGATCATCCCGTTTCTGATCAGTCTGCATTGTGATCTTCGCCATACCGACTTTATGTTCCGGCGAGAGCAACTCCAGCTCCGTGAATTTGATCGAAATCTTACGCATTGCCAGAACTAAGTTATGAATATCCTTGTCGCTTGCCCCCCAGCCTTTTGCCAATTCCTGAATCAGGTGGGGGATTGCGCGCAACCGCTTGCCCACACTCTTGATTTGCCCCTTCATCTTATCTTCCAGCTCTTCCATGATAGCGGTTTCGTCTGCATTTTTATTATAGATCGAGACGGCCCATTGCAGATTCTCTTTGGTCAGCTCCAAATCTTTATCGAAACTGGCGATGATCATGGGCACTATTTTTGTCAAAAAACGTAAGATAAAATCAGGATATTTCAGACCTTGTACAGCCTCTATCAGCGCGTCCAACTTACGAAGCGGATTATTCTTTAGCACCAATTCCATCAGGTCTTGCAGACCATTTTCGACAAATTGATCGGTCACTTCATTTGTCGGCAGGGAACGAACTAAGTCCGTAAATTTCCCCCGCAGTGCTCGCTGTTGTTTGCGATTCAAGACGAGGTGCTTGCGCCGACATATTTGCTCCAAAACCAAAGTGACTCGGATCAGATCCAGCCGATCGATCATCTTTCGCTGGCGAATTTCCTCCAGCAGATAGATCAGATCATTTACTGGATGTTGGTGCGCAAAAAAACGATCTAAAAGTTGGCGCATCTCGCTGCTGTTCATATCCGGCATACTGGTGAATCGCACTGCCTCTTTGTAAAGCAAATTATCCGCGATGGATACGAATACCATAATGATACTCATCTTGTCTTTCAGCAGTTTGCCGCTTATTGGATGTCCAATTTTTATGGTCAATTTATCATTCAAAAACTTTCCCAGATACACGGTCAACTCAACATATAGAGCCAAATTTTTATTGAATTTCTCGAACAAGCGTAGCGACATCCGCAGTTCGATCAGGGGGTAATCCTGCATCAGGATATAGTTTATCCAGTCGTCCGTTGGCTGGAAACCCAGGTTGACGAGTTCCAGCGTCAGATCAATCATATCGGGGAGATAAACGCTATAGATCGCAGAAATCGTGAATTTCGGGAGCTCAAATTCCTTCTGGAGCGACGCGGGATAAAAACTCTTCAAACCCTGTTCCTGACAAATACGGGTAACGCTCTCGTACAAAAACTTGTTCGGACCCGGCTGATCGTCGAGAAGCGCAGCACCCCAAAAACCGACCAAATACCAGGTCTCCAGACGATCCGCCGCCGGCAAATCGTCCAATTTCGCTTTCAATTTGTCCCAGATTGCATCTGGTACAAAACTGTCCCACCAGATCATGCCGCGAATGAATTTATCCGCTTGACGTTGGATATACAGATTCCAATTTTCTCTTGGAATTGCCACCAAAATATCGACCATCTTTCCGATAATCGAATATTTTCGCCGCGTTTTTTCCATCTCGGCATTCACATCGGTGAAACGGATGATCTCCTTATCCACCAATCGAGTCAGATCGTCCAGGATGTCGGCAATCTGAGCCATCAAGCGAAAACTAGCGTTTTCCTCATCGATATTTTCCGTTACTATTAATCGCAGAAATTGAAGCAGATCGAAAGTGCGACCCACGCCCACTGGCGAGAGATGGTGCAGAAGGCGATAGATCGCATTGTATCGAGCTGTTATGGAATAGTCTGGCACTTTTTTGTCAGCGTGTAAAAAAGAGGGAAACCGTTCTTGCGCCTGATACCCCATCAACTCGCTCAGCTCGCCGCGCGTGGTCTGACGCCAGTTCTTTTCTTGTCCGGCAATCTTGAGACCCCAAATATGCGTCAAATCGATCATGCGACTCGTCAAAATTTTCAGCGATTGGGAATCGATCAGCGAATCTCCCACTGCTTTGGGCGAAATCGGCGATAGAGCCGCGACAACGGAGATCGCGGTCTCAATCAATACCATCCGTGACCATTTGCTTTTTTTCTTTAATTGTCCGGCGAGGAAGGGGAAAAAATGGAAAGGCGTTGCCAATTCGCAGGAGATAAGCTCTGGTAGCAGGCTGTCTCGGAAAAAATAACGCTGCTCTTTCGGTAGCCGAAGCTCGAAATAGAGTTGCCACTTGCCGAGATAAGAACGAGAATATGCGCCGTCTTTGAGAATCTCGCGCATTTTTTTGAAAATAGAACGGATCCTCCAACGAATCTTTATATAACGCCACGGTGCCCATAGTTGGCGTAAAATAAACGGGAAGCCATTTCCGTTTACATTGATGAATTCCAAATTTTTCAGATCTTCTGGAATTCCGCTCTCGACATAGCGGCTTTCATTGTCTAAGATTTGAAGATGATCGGTGGTCCATTCTTTTAAAATCTGTTGGATTCGTTTCTTCTCTTTATCAGTCAACGACCGAATTTTGACTACTGGTCGCCCTTTTTTTTTCTTGCCGACCGGGTCGGAAGCCGCGCTTTTTTTTTCTTTTGGATCGTTCATACCGACTCTCCGACCTATGCTTTTTTATTCTGAAGGGGTAGGATCAGATTCGTTGCCGCCGTTCTCGATTGATGTGGGAACGATAATGCGGGCAATATCGATCACCTCGTCATTGTCATCCAAATTGATCAGCCGGACTCCCATGGAATTACGCCCGATCTCCCGAATACTTTGAGCCGCTATACGAATAACGACCCCATTTTTTGTGATGATCATCAATTCGTCGGAATTCGTGATCCCTTTTATCGCCACCACATTGCCATTGCGCTCTGCAGTTTTGATGTCGATGACTCCTTTTCCTCCGCGATGAATTCTCGGATATTCATCAATCGAGGAACGTTTTCCGAACCCACGTCGCGTCACCGTCAAAAGCGAGCTGATGTTCTGAGTCGTGACTATGCCAACTACGTAATCCGAAGGCGATAGTCTCACGCCTCGTACCCCGCTGGCGGTCCGTCCCATAGGGCGAGCCTCCATTTCATGGAAGCGGATCGCTTTTCCTTCAGCCGTAGATATAATAATATCTTGATCGCCGTCCGTCATTCTGACGTCGATCAGCTCGTCGTTTTCATGAATATTTAACCCAATAATTCCGCCTCGACGCGGCTTGCTGAACGCCTTTAACGGTGATTTTTTCACCAGCCCTTTTTTTGTGACAAATAAGATAAAATGGTTGTCATCGAACTCGGATACCGGCAGATAGGCTCGGACTTTTTCACTCTGTTCCACCCGAAGCAGATTGATAATCGCCTTGCCTTTTGCCAGCCGTCCGCCTTGTGGAATCTGGTACACCTTTCGCCAATAGCATTGTCCGTGATCGGTAAAAAAGAGAATATACCAATGCGTTGAAGATATAAAGAGATGCTCGACAAAGTCCTGCTCTTTGGTCTCCATACCGGTCACGCCTCGTCCGCCTCGACGCTGGCTCCGATACGTAGTAAGCGGCAGTCGTTTGATATACCCGCTGTGAGAAATTGTGATCACCATGTCTTCTTCCGGGATCAACTCCTCAATCGTAATCTCGCTCCCGCTCTTATCATCGACAATCTCTGTCCGACGTTCGTCTCCATATTTTTCTCCGACCTCGATCAGCTCTTTTTTTACAATCTCCATCACATGATCTCGATCAGAGAGGATCAATCGGAGTTGGTCGATTTGTTTCAAAATTTCAGCCTGTTCTCGATCCAATTTCTGCCGCTCCAGACCGGTCATTCTCTTCAGTTGAAGGTCAAGTATGGCATTCGCTTGTATCTCCGTCAACTCAAAAGTATTCATCAACTTTTCTCGAGCCGCATCGGGATTTGTAGCATCGCGAATAATCGACACAATCTCGTCGATATGGTCCACCGCCTTTCGCAAGCCTTCCAGGAGATGCGCGCGCGCTTCCGCCTTCCTGAGCTTGAACCTTGTGCGCCGCGAGACAACCTCGTGACGATACTCGAGAAAATAATGAATGATCTCTTTGATATTCAGCACGCGCGGTCGGTTGTTGACAAGTGCCAGCATATTGGCTCCAAATGTGACCTGGAGCTGGGAATGTTTATATAATTGGTTGAGGACCACAGAGGGCTGAGCGTCCCGCCGCAGTTCGATCACAATACGCATTCCGTCACGGTCTGACTCGTCTCGCAGATCGCTGATCCCCTCGACCTTTTTGTGCCGAGCCAGAGCCACGATCCGCTCGATCAAGCTACTTTTATTCACTTGATAGGGGATTTCAGTGATGATAATCCGATTCCTATTATTCGGCATATCCTCGATTCTCGCCACTCCTCGCAGCCGAATCATGCCATGACCTGTGGCGTAAGCCTGCTGAATCCCCATCCGTCCGTAAATGATTCCCCCAGTGGGAAAATCCGGTCCGTGAAGATGTTGTATAATCTCTTGAATCGTGACGTCTGGATTTTCGATCATCTCAAGACACGCGCGAACCACTTCTCTGAGATTATGAGGAGGGATGTTTGTCGCCATCCCAACCGCAATACCGGATGAGCCATTCATCAGAAGTTGCGGGATAGCAGTCGGTAAAACGACCGGCTCTTTGTTGCTCCCGTCGAAATTATCGATGAAGTCAACAGTATCCTTGTCCAAATTTCTGAGAACTTCTTCCGCGATCCGTTCCAATCGGATTTCCGTATAACGCATAGCCGCAGGGTCGTCGCCGTCCACGGAGCCAAAGTTCCCCTGACCATCGACCAGAGGATAGCGCAACGAAAAATCCTGAACCATACGCACAATGGTATGATATATCGCGGTGTCGCCGTGAGGATGATAGTTCGCCATCACATGACCCACAGCGCGCGCGCTCTTTACATAACGCCGGTTGTGATAGAGATTTTGCTCAAACATGCCATACAGAACCCGGCGATGGACAGGTTTTAATCCATCTCGGACATCGGGCAAAGCGCGGCTGACGATGACGCTCATCGAGTAGTCAATATAGCTACTCTTCATCTCGTCTTCAATATTTCTCGGTATAATTGTCTCTTGGGGCATATATTTTCAGCTTGATTAAGTGTCGTTAGCCAATTAAAACAGGAGTTTATAGTTCGTATAATCAGCGGATAATATACAGGTTACGGGGAAAAATGTCAATGTTTTTATTAACCTTAATCCTGGGCGAAAAGCGTTCGGGCAGTTCTCCCTATATATTAGTCTACGCCGTTATGAGAAGATCGGGTTTTCGCGGATAATTTTGATAATTCGATAGGCTGCGCTCAATGCTCGCCTTCCTTCTCGCCCGCTGACCAAAGGAGTCCGATTCATCTGAATGCACTCGATAAACGATGCCAATTCCGCGCGTAGAGGCTCGGTCTGATCTGCGATAATCCGTTGATAATCCACAATTTTCTCCAACAACGACCCACCTGATCCGTCGTTGATTACCTCTGTATATCCGCTCTTATCGGTTCGAGTCAATAGATCAATATCGACTTTTTTTCGGAAAACATCGACTGTCTTATTAAGCAGATCCACAGAAAAGTAGCAATTTTTTTGAAAAAAACGAATTTTTCGAGTCGCCTTTGCCGATACTCTGCTGACGGTGATATTTGCTACGCAGCCGTTTTCAAATTCGATACGGATATTCCCAATATCCGCGCTCTTACTGATAATAGGCGCGCCGACCGCCCCAATAGCGCGTATGGGGGAATGAACAAAGCCCAATACAATATCGAGATCATGGATTGCCAGATCCAAAATAACCGGGACGTCGGTGCCGCGAGGGTTATACGGCGCAAGACGATGGCATTCGATAAAAAGAGGCTGATCGATCAGATCCTGAATCGCCTGGATAGCTCCGTTAAATCTTTCGATATGACCTACTTGCAATATTCTCCCAAATTTTTCCGCAATATGGATCAGACCATCCGCCTCCTTTAGGGTAGCTGTAATCGGTTTTTCTACCAATACGTCGCATCCTGCGCGCAACGCCTGATTTCCTGAGCTTTGGCTTTATCCGTATCGAATATGCCGACCAATTTTACACCTTTCAAACTGGAGAGGTTTCGGGCGTGATGGCGACCCAAATGCCCCACACCGACCACGCCGACTTTTATTATTTTCGTTTGTGACGTACTCATCGCTTTCCTTACTTTTTTATGAAGTCGTTAAAAAAAATGCCACCGATCCGCGGATCGATGGCGCGCTATCTTATTATTCATTCATGGATCAGTACAGACTTTCCGGCGGTGCTCCCAAAATTCTTGGGGTGATAAGTATCAAAATTTCCCGACTTGTTTGCTGCCTCCTTTTGCTCGTGAACAGAAGTCTTCCGACCAACGGCAGCTTGGATAAAATCGGCAATCGAGACTCGCTGATCGACTCGTCGTTGGAGATCAACCCGCCGATAACAGCAGTCGCGCCGTTATCAACCATGATGCGAGTGTTGGCGTTTTTGGTGTTGATCGTGGAGACCGTATTGACGCCGCTTCCGGCTAACACGGCGGAACTCACCTCAGCGGTGACCTCCAGCGTGATACGGTTGTTCGGATTGACATGAGGCGTGACGCTCAGTTGCACGCCAGTATCGATAAATTCGGTGAGCGCGTTCCCAGCGTCGTCCAATTTGATATAAGGAACTTGCGCGCCGCTGACAATACTCGCGCTCTGATGATTCAAAACAGAAATATTCGGACGAGAGATGACATGGGCTTTGTTTGCCGATTCCAATGCGGTCAAAACCGCGTTCAGAGTGACCGTAGTCGTGGTTTTTCCGCCGCCGCTGAGCAGATCGGAAAGCTCATCAGTCAGTCTTTCGCTAAAGTCCAAAACCAATAGAGAGCCGCCTTCGTCATCCTCCTGGGTAGCCTCGGACGACCACTGCATGCCCAATTCTCGGCTGACGTCCCTGCTGATCTCCACCACCTGAGCTTCAATGTTGACCTGCTGGGTTGGCGTGTCCAATTTGTCGATCATGATGCGGATTCGGTCGATATTCGTAGGCGTGTCAGTCACGATCAGTGAATTTGTGCGTTCATTCACCTGAATACCCGTACCAGCTCGTTCGTTTTGGGTGTTCTCAGGAAATGAATTGATGATATCGCCAGCCGAAGCATATTCGATCTCAATCACCTCGGTCACAAGCGGAGCCAGCATCTCCATTTCTTTTGCCCTTGACTGCTCTTGCGCCATAGCCGCGTTAATTTCAGTAATAGAGGCTACCCGCCAAATATCCCCTGGCTCCTCGACCACGGCATAACCGTTGATTTTTAGAATAATGTCCAGCGCGGTTCGCACCGGCACATTCCGTAGACTGACCGACACTGTTCCGCTGACATTGGGGCTAATGACGATATTTTGTTTAGTCCAGTTGGCAAACTGCCGGATGATTTTGACCAGATCGCCTTTCTCATATTCCACATTGATCAGGAAGTCGTCGCCCGCAGATTCTTCTTCCCTGGATTCAAACGTCACTGTGACCGACGCTTTATCGGAATAAGCCGGGACCGAAGTAGGTTTCTCATGACCTTTTGCCTGAAAAGTGAGATCTGTCTGCGGGGGTCGGCGATAGTCATAAAATTTACTTGCCTGCCATTGAGCAAACGGCTCTGATGTGACGGCGTCCAACGCGATTACCAGATTTTTACCTTCCTTAAATACGACGTAGGGCAGGCGCGTCTGGAGATCGACAATGATCCGTACTTTTGGCGTGGGTTCCTCTGTATAGCTGGCTCGAATCGCGGTGATCCCGCCACGATCCAGCGAATAGGTTCGAGGACCCGGCAGGTTATGCTCAGAACCAATACAGTCGATGACGATTCGAGGCGGGTTGTCAAAGAGGAAGTCTTTGTAATTAAAAGGCCCGTTGCCGCCAATGATTATCTGTGAAGTTTGTCCCAACCGCTTAACGGTCACGTCATATACTTCATGCCCTGCGCTCCAGCTCCGAGGAACAAATATGCCGATCACCAGAGCCATGAGAGCAATATAGCCGTAAATTCTGAATTTTTTCGCGGTTTTCATCATTTTTTATCCTTTTTCAATTTCAGTTCGGCTCGTTGCACCTGTGAACCAATTCCACGTTGCACAAAAATAATACGATCCGGTTGAATATCCTCGACAGTCACGCCCTTTACCTTGTCGCCAATAGTGATAAAATAGCCTTTTCCGTCTTCGCCGGTTATCAAGGCTTGACGGCGATTGCTTGCCGCGCTCCACATAATGCCGTCCAATGAAACGCCTTCCAATTTGATAGGCGGTAGTGGAGGCACGTCCGGAGGCGGAGGCGGAGGCGGTTCAATAATATTATTCGGATCGAAATCAAATGGATTCCGAAGACGTTTCTTGTTATAATTGATTCGTGTTTTATGAGAATCGACCCGATCTATCGATTCGACTATATCCTCATTCCTTTCTTCTTCCTCATCTGAATCTGAAGAGATCGGATCCTCGGATGGCTCCTCTCCAGGTTCCCGTTCGACTGCGCCCGCCCTCAACTCCTCATCCAAGCTGTCTTTTATCGGATCATCCAAGATTGGAGTCGAAGATGAGCCCACCCGCGCTTCTGTCGGAATCGAATCGGCGGGGGACGACGGTTTCGTAGATGTCAGACTTTCATCCTCCTCTGCCGACGGCGTTGGGGTCTCCTCATCCAAAATTCCATCAGACGCGAGCGAGCTATCCGATTCGATTGTCTGGACAGAATCCGGAAGATCTCCTTGTACAACCGACGAATCCGCTTCCAGAATCAACTCTTCCTCTGGCGGATCGCCCATCCACATCTCCACCATCTTATCCGTCAAATCGTCTAAAAGCTCCCCGGAGCATCCAGTAAAGAAAAAGAGCGTAACTAAGGCAAAAATAAGCTGGTTCAAAACCCGATGTCGGTTCATTTGGGTTTCCCCTCCTCTTCCTGAATATAAGCAAGAATTTTCATGCTGATATTCAAGTGAAATTCATTTTTTCCCGAACCGTCTTTATTTTGTATTAATTTCAGACTGATTCCAGTGGGGTGAAGAATTCGATCAAATTTCTCCAGTCGATTCAAGAAATTCAAAAAATCGGGGAACGCGCCTTTAAAGCTCAAACCGATGGTTTGCACATAATAGAACTCCTCCTTTTGCGGCGATCCGGGGGAAAAGCTGTTGCTCTTCAGATTAAAAGAACTCACAGCGTTGTCGATTTTCTTCAGAACAACCTCAATTTCGTCATGCGTCGGGAGAAACTTCAACGCGGCTTCCCATTGCTTTTCCAACTCCTTCATCTCTTGTTTAAGATCGTCAAGGATCGCTACAATCCCCTTTGCAGTCGCAATTTGATCTCTCAACGCCTCGTTCTCTTTTTCGAGTTTTTCGATGTCCACTAATTTGTGTTGATAGATAAACCAATAATACGCGCCTGCGATCATAAGGCAGGCTACGCCCACCATGATCCATTTTTTTTGTGCCTCACCCATCTATTCGATACTCCACTCTTTCATCGACTTGGTAGAAATTTTTGTCGAATTTTATTATATCGACGATTATGATTTCATAAAAAAATATTTCTCAACAACAACTTATAAAACGGTCTCATTTGGGATCATTCGTCTTCGTCGTCGGGTCTTCAGGAATTTTCAGGTCGACCGTTAGGTTAAACGTGCGCGCGTCTCGACCCATATATTGGGTCGCTTTTGTTCCGCCTAAGGTGACGTCCACCACGTAAGGGCTTTCGCGCAGTTTGGAGATATATTTGGAGATATACTGATCTGTTAATGCGGATCCGCCCAGTCGAATTCGCTTGGCCTCCGGAGTGGAAGCGTCGGAAAAAGAGCGGATCGAGATAAATTCTTCCGGCAGATGTTCTGAAACTTCGACCAGAACTTTTTCCCAAAAATCTCGATTTGTGTTCAATTTCGTGATCATCTCTAAACGAGTTTTTAACTGATCCTGCTTGGATTTCAGTTCTTCCACAACTTCGATCTGCTTTTGCAGCTCTTTGTTCTCTTTGTCCAACCGATGTTGAGTCTCAGTCAAGTTCTCGATTTTATTGATCGCTTCCGTATGTAAAAACCCCACCAAAGCCAACGTGACGACAATCGGTATGGCTAACAGAACGTTGGTAAAATTCTTCGGAAGTTGGATAGCTACTTTGCTGCCGGATTCTTTTTTTTCCTCCGGCGGCATTAAATTTATCTTTATCATCCGCGTTACTCCGGCCTTCTTAGCGACAACCCAGTGGCAACCATCAAAATTGGGGAGACTACATTCGGATCTTGACTTCCGAAAATAGAAGGGTCATAACTCACATTCTTCAAAGTATTTACAATCTCGACCTGAATTCCGTGGCGTTGGTTCAGAAATGTGGTCAGGTTGGGAATCGTTGCGCTTCCGCCGCTGATCACCATCCGATTAATCCCACTGCTCTCTCCCAACGCTGAGATATAGGAAATTGAGCGGTCGATTTGAACGGAGAGTTCGTCGGTCACAGACTCAATAACCGACATAAATTCGCCTGGATCCACACTGTCTTGATTTGTGCCTTTGAGCAAGTCGACGGCTTCAGTATCCGAGATGTTGAGATTCCGTTGAAGCTCCTCGATATACTTATTCCCGGCAATCGGCAGGTCTCGGTTAAAATGCGGTATACCATCTTTGATGATACTGACGTCGGCTTTATCCGCGCCGATGTTCACCAAAGCGATTAGCTCATCCGGAGAGACTTGATAATTGATCTCAAAAGCGTTCATAATCGCCAAATAATCTACATCAATGATCTCCGGATTCAGATCGGCGTCTCGAATAATGTCTATCAGGTTCAAAACATTGTTCTTCTTTGCCGCAACCAACAAGACGTCCATCTGTCCGTCCCCGATGTCATCATTCAGAATCTGAAGATCGAGAAAAACATCGTCAATATCAAAATGGACATGCTGCTCAGCTTCCCATTTCAACGACTCTCTTGCTTCTTCTTCTTTTTGCTTCTCCATCGAGATACGCTTCACAATCACATAGCGACCCGATATCGAGGCATTGACATTTTTTCCCTTTACATCAAGCTCGTCAAACAGTTCACGAATGGTGTCAATCACCAGGTCGCGATCCATTATCTCACCATCGACAATCGCTTCCGGCAATAATGATTTGATTCCTTGCTTGATCATTTCATAGCCCTTGGAAGTCCGTTTCATCATCACCATTTTGATCAAACTGCTGCCAATATCGAGCCCGATCGATGTCTTTTGTTTCTTGAAAAACATAATAAACAAAACCTCTTATGAAGATCATATAAGAAATTACTTTAAGCAATACTTTAGCACAAAAAAAATTTTTTGTCAAGAAATTTTTTCCCTGATTGAAGGGGAATTAGAAAAAATAACTCTGGTGCGAATATATGCGAGTATATACGAATTATATACGATAGAGAGGAAAACAACAACAGCTTTCATAAAACAATCCAAGCTCTATGAGCGGATTAATGGGATATTTCATTGAAACATAAATAGTTATGGTCTATAAAAAAAATTCAAGGACAAAGCCGATATGCGGGATTATAAGCGTTTCTATTTCCGCAGTGGATAAATTTTGTCTCAAGCCGATCAATCGTCAGATAAAGTCGTTGACAGTTTTCTCTGACCCGGTTATAATATCAAGAAAGTGAGTTTCTATAGTAAGAAGATGAGATCGTCATCTCCTTTTTTATTCAAACCCGACCTGGTTTTTATGGATGTGAACCTGGGATCCGTTTTTTTTATGGAGTATGATCAAAAATGAATGAATCCGTTTTATTCGTCTGGCTGAAGCGGATGAAGCGTTTTTTATACGCCTTACCTTACTATGGAACGGGAAAATGGTGTCCGGTATGTGAAACGGAGTCTCGTCGATTTCGCTCTTTTGGGTCTCCGTCCCGAACGGAAGCTCAGTGCGCGCATTGCGACGCTTTGGAACGTCACCGCTTCTTATGGCTTTATTTTTTCGAGAAGACCGATCTTTTTGACGGGAATAAAAAGAAGACGCTGCATCTGGCGCCGGAGCTATGCTTTGAGGATCGGCTTAGGGAGCGTCTCGGCTCGTGTTATCTGACAGCGGACTTGGAAAATCCGAGGGCAATGGTGAAGGTTGACGTCACGGATATCCAATATCCAGATCAATCGTTTGATGTCATCTACTGCGGTCATGTGCTGGAGCATGTCCCAGACGACAGAAGGGCTATACGAGAATTTTACAGGATTCTCAAAAAGGACGGGTGGGCTATATTGACGGTTCCTATCACTGCGAAAGTCACTTTTGAAGACCTTTCGATCATTGATCCGCATGAACGACTGAAGGTGTTCGGACATGAAGGTCATGTTCGTCGGTATGGGATCGATTATGTAGATCGGCTTAGCGAGGCTGGGTTTAAGACCCTAACGGTTAAAGCCTCCGACTTGTATGAAGCGGAAGACGTCGTTCGCATGGGACTCTCCGCAGCCGGCGAAATTTTTTACTGCACAAAATAGACAAATTTTCGAGCGATTCGTCGCTATATTAGGTGCTAATTTTTAATTTTCTACTCACTACGGAGGTCTTGTTATGGAAAAGTATCTGATGATCCTGACAATTTTTGCACTCTTTTTGCCCGCGATTGCATTCGGGCAGATCCAAGTCACAGTGGCGACCGACCAGGACAGCTACCTGCCTGGCGATCCGGTAACAATTTATATCACCGCGCATAATCCAACCGATCAAATGATTGATTTATGGTGGCCCTCCTCTTGCCAAGCCGCCTATTTTATCGATTCTTACGACGTCATGCTCGATGTTACTTGTTTCATGACCATAACTGAGATGCATCTCCTTCCGGGCGCGTCGCATACGTGGGAATTGACGCATCATCCCTACCAATATGTACTGACTCCGGGCGTGCATTCTGTTGTGGGTCGGGTACTTGATTACGAGATATCCGCTCCGCTCCACATTGTCGTGGAGACCGGAAATTTGGTTCAGGTTCCTGGAGATTATCCCACCATCCAAGAAGCACTCGACGGTGCCGATTTTGGCGATACGGTTTTGGTCGCTCCGGGTATTTACTCCGAATCTGTGACATTTCCCTCTCGTGACGTTGTGCTTGGCTCTCATTTTCTGACAACCGGAGATGCGTGGTACATAGACCAAACCGTGATTCAGGGAATGGGCGGCAGCGTCGTGAGTTTCAACGATTTTTATTCCCGGGCAGGCGAGCTGGTCGGATTCACCATCACCGGCGGAATCGGCTCTGTATTGAATTTTCAGGGTGAAATCGGCGCATTCGGCGGGGGGATATGTATCCGAGACGCTTCGCCGACTATCCGCCATAACAAGATCGTCGAGAATCACACGCCCACAGATTGTTCCGGCAGAGGGGGAGGGATCGCTATATTGGGGTTGTCCGAACCGTTGATTATCAATAACGAGATCACAAACAACAGTACCATCGGCGATTGCGATTGGATCAACTATTTTGGCGGCGGAATCTGGGTAGATCAGTATTCCTTCCCCGTGATTGGCGGCAGTCTGGATCACGCGAATATCATCATGGACAACGAAGCGGATTCTGGCTGGCAACTTTATCGCTTTGGAGAAGGTATAGAGATCAACGCTCAATACAACTACTTTGGCAACTGCCCTCCTGCAGAATTGGAGATCTTTCCCATCAATCAATTCGACGTCTCCAACTGCCTGGACCAATCGCTGTCAATTGAGCCGGAAATTGTTGAGCAAGAAGATGCGATGCTCTTTCAGAACCATCCAAATCCTTTCAATCCGAACACGACCATTTCATTCCAACTGGAGCATCCCAGCAATGTGAACCTCAGCGTGTACAATCAAGCTGGACAGTTGGTGGAAACGCTTTTTTCCGGCCATTTGAGTCCGGGACCGCGCCACACCGTCTGGCAAGCGGATCAAGTCGGGAGCGGCGTCTATTTCTATCGTCTGACAACCGACCGCGGTGTTTTGACCAGGCGGGCAATATTAATCAAGTGATCTGAAGAGTCCGCAGATTACACGGATTTAAGCTGATTTTGAAGAAAGAATCTACCCGTCGCCACAAGTAATTCGTCAATTGACCAGATGATCTGAAGAGTCCGCAGATTACGCGGATTTTGAAGAAAGGATTTACCTGTCGCCACAAGTAATTCGTCAATTGACCAGATGATCTGAAGAGTCCGCAGATTACGCGGATTTTGAAGAAAGAATTTACCTGTCGCCACAAATAATTCGTAATTAAGCAAGGAGGTTTATTTTGAGGAAGTTATTGTTATTTATGATGTTGTTGATCGTATGGTTGACTGTTTCTATTTTGCCGGCTCAGGAATATGAATACCTTGGGTTACAGAATCGGCAGATCACATCTCTTGGAATTTATGACGGAATTCTTGCCGTTGGGACTCAAGAGGACGGTGTTTTCTGGCATACATTAGATTTCTCCGACGGTTCAGAATGGAATCTTATCGGCTTGCAGGGACAAAATGTGCTGACGGTCTATCCGCATAAAAGCGGTCCCATCGGTTGGGGGATTGGCGCGGGCATGCACCCTAATGAGAGTGGTGATTCGCTTGTTTATTGCAGCTATATGGGGGAGCCTTTTGAGCCGAACAATCAGGGATTCGAGGAAACAGCCCCGGCTATTTACGATCTGGACGGATTTCCCGATCCTTCTATCTGCGGCGAAACATACGCGGCCGCGGGTCATGCGCTTTATATCCGAGAATGGGGCGAAGATACCTGGACGCCGATCTATACCGTGTATGAAGGGTCTCTGATCACAGTCAGCGCGCGAGTGGATTTTCCGGGCGTGGTATTGGCTGGAGGCTCTGAGGGATTCGCGGGACATCTGCTGATCAAATCGACGGACTATGGCGAAACATGGGAAAATATCTCGCCCATGAGTTTTATCGTAGACGTCGATTTTGTCGGCGCGCGTGCCGACACCATTTTCGCGGTCGCTGGTCAATATGTTTATAGATCGTTTGACGGCGGCAGTGAGTGGGAGATCGTCTTTGCTGTAGATATTCCGGAATATCCATCTTTCAGCGAAGTCCTGGTCGACCTTTCTAACAACAGGGTATACATAGCAGGTTATAATATATGGGGCGGACAAACCTCGCCCCTTTATAGCGACGATTGGGGGGAGAGTTGGACGCCCATTTTGTCGGGCAGATATGATCCGATTGTGGGCATAGCGGCCAGTGCAGACGGAGATATGTACGTGGCTTATGAGTCGAGCGGCATATTCCGCATCGACCCGGAATTCAATTTCTCCACAGAGATTCGATTCCGACTGGACCAACCGGCTCATACGCGACTGCAGATATTTAACGCAATCGGACAACCTGTCAAAACCCTGCTGAATGGCGCAATGCAGGCAGGGAAAAATTCTGTGATATGGGACGGCTCCAATGAAGCGAATGAACTCACGGTGCCCGGCGTCTACTATTATCGGTTACAAACCGAAAATTTCCAACGAATTGAGAGAATGGTTCTCGCAAGGTAATTTGATCTTTAGGAATATATTTTTTAATTTATGATAATTAACGAAGGAGAAAATAATGAAACGATTTTTGCAATTTGTTTTGGCTCTCATTATCTTTACAACACTCGGTCAAGCCGCGGCGCAGACCGACGATATTTACGCAATCGTGGATGGAAATACCGCGACGATCCACCACGACGCCACGGAACGCAACTGCGGTTCCATATTTGTCATGGATGTGCAGACCGTCGATAATCTGATTACTGTGACAGAAGTTGATACAGGGATGTTGGCGTATTGCATCTGTATTTTCGACCTATCGGTGACGATCGGTCCGTTAGACCCAGGGACCTACGCGGTCGATATTTATAGCACGGACGCACCTGACGGCTATTGTTGGGGATCGACCGAGTTCACGGTTGGAGGCGCGCAGCTTCTGGATCAGTTTGAATCCGATTGCCAAGCCGCTCGCGACGACAGTTCCTCGATTGAGATCGACGTCCAGGGGGATAACATGACGCTGATCTGGGAGACCCCGATGATCAACTGCTGCATAATCCCGGAATGGGGCGGCGATCTCCAGGCGGACACTTTTTATGTGACAATGACCGACGTAGGTCCTCCTTGCGACTGCATCTGCCCTTTTACCCTGAGCGCCACATTCGGACCATTTGATCCGGGGACTTATACCCTGGATTTTTGGAACGGATACTACGGATACCCCAGTTTCACGATCTCCGAATCTGCGGCGCGGGATAGCAATCTTGTCGTTGATCAATATCAAAGCGACTGCTATCATATTGTCGATATTGAGGATACAGAACCGGGCGCGCAATCGTTGGTTGATTTTAGCCTGTATCCAGCAGAGCCAAATCCCTTCAACCAAAGCACGACCATCGGTTTCCATCTAACGGAATCGACAACGGTCTCGCTTCGCGTGTTCGACATAAGCGGGCGGCTGATCAATCGGCTGATCGATGAGAAATCTCGTTCCGCGGGAGAGCATAAAATTCGCTGGGACGGAACCAATTCCCAAGGAGAGAGAGTCGGCAGCGGCGTATATGTCTATCAATTGCAGACCCGCGACCAGGTCGAATCCAAGCGGATGATTTTGATGAAATAAGGATCGTTATGACGCCAGAAAAATCGCTCGGAAACAAAATGAAACGGATTGTGGTACTCGGAACCAGCGGATCGGGGAAAACTACGCTCGCCCGAGACATCTCCGAAAAACTGGAGATACCTCATATCGAGATGGACAGAATTTATTGGCGACCAAACTGGTGTCCCCCGCCAGAAAAGGAGTTCCGAGCCTCTGTTCAGGAAGCCGTGCAGGGCGAAAGTTGGGTGCTTGACGGAAATTATAGCAGAATGAGAGATATTATATGGATCCGAGCGACAACCTTGATCTGGCTGGATTATTCATTCCCGCTTGTGCTGTGGCGGTCAATCAGCCGCACAGTCAAGCGGATATATAGCGGGGAAGAACTGTATGCCGGGAACCGAGAGACCTTCCGGCAGTCCTTTCTCAGCCGAGATTCGATCATTCTCTGGACTCTCAAGACCTATTTTCGCCGAAAACGGGAATATCCGATTTTGTTTGAAGATCCGAAATTTCAACATCTGGATAAGATCCGATTTCAAAAGCCGATCGAGGCGGGACGATTTGTTAAAAATTTGCCCACTTGAGGTCTATCTTGGATTATTCGTTATTATGGAGTTCGAAGATTAAGATTTGAATATCTGGATAAGATCCGATTTCAAAAGCCGATCGAGGCGGGACGATTTGTTAAAAATTTGAATTCGATCCGCAGATTACGCTGATTACCACAGATTAAGAATTGATAATTAAAGAGTTATGCCTACTACAATATCGAAGTTACCCTTTACCCTTTATTACCATTTGGATTGTCATATGCCACAATTCGATCTATTTGGAAAACCGACCCCTATCCCAGGCGAGTTGGAATATCATAGTCGATTGATCCCGATTATCGACTTACGAGACGCTGATCAAAGTGAGTTTGAGAAAAAGATACGATCGTGGCGGATCGCCTCACCGCCGGACCCGACTCTCTTGAAAAAAGTTTTGGAGACAATCGACGCGGTTCAAGAATTCGGAGATCGCGGTTTTTTGGAGATGATCGCCAAACAGGAAAGGGGCGATATTGCCTCCGTCGACTCGGTTGATGATCTGATACTCTTTCCCGAACAACTTCAGCGGATGCCCGAGTATTCGGATAAGAAGTTTATAAAAGCTATTCGTATCGCTATACAAAATATTTCTATGTTCCATATCAAGCAACATCAAGAGTCGTGGTTTATCGAAGACGAGGAAACCGGCGTCCGTTTAGGTCAGCGGGTCACGCCGATGGACTCGATCGCTGTGTTATGGACAGGACTCCATCCAATTGAGTTGATTATGAATACGATTCCGGCAAAACTTGCCGGTGTCGAACGGATCGTGATAGCGATTGAATCCGAGGAGCGGACATTAAGTTCGTTGGCACTCGCCGTGATCCACGAATTGAATCCAGACGAAGTTATCCTGTCGGGAGGAGCTCCGGTTGTCGCCGCGCTGGCAGTCGGCACAGAAACCATTCCACGAGTTGATAAGATCGTTGGCGTCGGAGATGTGGAAGCACAGCTTGCCAAACAGTTGTTATCTGGTCAAGTCGGAATCGACTCCTTCAGCAGTTGCCGCGAGATGGTCATTGTCGGGGATCAGGGGATCGATCCACATATTCTCGCTGCCGATATGCTGGCTCAGTGCGAATATTCTGATCTATCGGGATTAATTTTATTCTTAACTTCTGATTCGACAGTATCTTCCACGATCGAGCAACTTCAATCGCAATTAAATCAGATGGGAAATGCCGCGTCTCTGATGGAGACGTTAAGACGCCGGACATTGATCGTTTTGGTCAATGAAGCCGGTCAAGCCGCGCCCTGGATAAACGAGATCGCACCGCAATATGTGCATCTTATGATTGAGGAAGCGGATCGATCCGCGAAAATGATTCGTAATGCCGGAACAATTTTGATCGGCGAATACTCATCGGAGGCAATCGGCACTTTTGTGGCGGGTCCCAATCTCAATGTGCCTGCAATGGGCAGGGCGCGCTTTCAATCCCCTCTCGGCATTGACGATTTTTTGCATCACGCCAATATAATTCATTTGACTCGACGGAAAATCGAAGACCTGAGTCGGACAGCCGAAACGATTCTGGCGAAAGAAGGGTTTCCCGCTCATATCCAATCGCTCCGGCACCGTCTCCAAAAAAGTGAATGATTTTTCGATGATCCCGCGAAAATTTGGAATTTATTAGCCTCACCTGCATTATTCATAATCCTCGGGGAACCATAGGTCTCAGATGCTTGATATTTAATGGGTTAGATTCGATTTTAACGACATTTCCAAGAGAACTCAGTTTTTATGAAAATTTCAGAACCCTTATTTGGGCTGACTCTGCGCGCTCTGTGACTCTGTTGCGAATATAGTGAAATGCGCGCAAAAGCTCGGTTTTCCTGAAGAAAATTTGGCAGACAGAAACCGAAAAAACGCTATTTTTTCTATGTTAAGAAATGTCAATCCTTTTAGTTCAATTCATAGTTCTTTTTGATCGTAATGATGGATTAAATTGCCCGTATCTTTCAAAGGAGATTCGTAGATGTCAAACACTGGAAATACCGCTAATAAAAATAAAGATGGCCGAAAGCATGAAACGGTCACAAAGCGCGATATAATCGTATTAGTGAGTGAGAAAACTGGAAGTAAAAAAAAGGTTGTGGCACCGATTGTCGAGAAAATTTTTGAGGCAATGAAGGAAAGCCTTGAAGCAGAAAAAAGGATCGAGATTCGGGGTTTTGGCGTTTTTGATGTAAAGTGTTATAAAGCCAAACCCGCGAGAAATCCACGCACAGGAGAAGAGGTTTTTGTAGAGGCTCATAAAAAACCATTCTTTAAGCCAGGTAAAGAGCTGAAAGCGCGGGTCAACGCCACGAAAAAAGACGTTGCTCCGATAGAAGAATCTTAGAAAACTTGAATCATTCGGCTTTCCGACCCATCGTCCTTTCAATTGAAAAAAGATTTTATGGTCGGTAAGCCGCTCATTCGTTCATAGCCGCGCCGCTTCAAAAAAAACGAGAAGTTCGCCTTCGTAACTCAAGATATAACCGTTGGGGTCAAAGAAAGACCGGTGATCCAATCTGGAATGGCTGTTTTTTGATACCGTTTTTCAACTTCATAGATCGCCAATTTGATGCGTGATATACGCCTGTTCAGGGGATTCGTTTGTAGCAAATAATATCCCTCCCGCCTGGGACAGTTGAACCGACCAGGTTTTGCTCAAGAGGGAAGCCTCTCAGACACAAATGCTTTCTAAAAATAGGAATCCGACATGAAAAGAACCAAACTGGACAAGGAAGAGTTAGACAACGCCATGAATCTGGCTGTGGAGTTCGCACAGGGAAAAAACCGAGGCGGAGCACTGAGGAAGTTCTTCCTACATGGATTCAGGAACGTGATCATGCCGGGATGGTGGTATTGCCAGACAGCCCGAGAGATCGTGGAAAAGGGATGTCTAACAGGAAAAATGTATCCCCCGGATTCAATTAAAAAACTGGCTTTTTTGATCGGTCCCGCTCTTTGGTACGCCCTGGCTATCGCTGAATCTGACGCGGGTAACGAGGCGGGATGTCGTCGTGTGCTGGAAGGAATTGTCAAGAGCTTTGAATTTATCCACATAGGCGTGTTCAATTATCTGAAAAAAAGCCGCCCCCCAAAAGAAATCAAATCCTTTAATGTGGATATTCTCGATCCCCTGATCCCTCTATTTCCCAATTACAAGAAAACCGATGCACAACGCGGAAGCGAGATATGGAAGTTGATACGGGAAGATCGCGTGATTGAAGCGTTCCAAAAGTTGACACAGCTGACTGATCCGGGCGTAGAGCCAGATCGACACTTAATTTGGAAAATATTCAACAAACTCGCTGAACAGAGAAAAATTATAGAGCTGATCGAATACTCCCGTTGGCGGAGTCTCCATAACTACCCGCTAAATGTTAAGGATGCGAGCATCCTGATAAACGCCGCGATAAAAAAGAATGATCCTTCTATGTGTCGGAATGCTATTGAATTTGTTGAAAATATCCATGTGAAGCCAGATGTAATCCTGTATAGTGTGATGATCGACGCTTATGGCAAGTCCGGGGATGTAGAGTCCGCGCAACGGACGTTTGACGAGATGATTGAAAAGGGTCTCACGCCCGGGGTTATCCAATACGGCGCGGCGTTGATCGACGCTTATGGCAAGTCTGGGGATCCCGAAACTGGAGAGGAGAAGTTCAGGAATCTTCCCCCAGAAATGGAAATTTCCGATGAGGAGTTGGCTCGATTTTTTAATCTGATGATTCGCGGGTATGCGCAATTCGATTCGGTCAAGGATGCAAACCGTCTGAAAGAGGAGATGGTCAATCTCGGACTTTCTCCAGATCAATATACCTTAGGATCGCTCAACAATCTTTATGACAGAACTCGGTATATGGAATCGGATACTTACGCAGTGCGTCCCAAATCCGCGGAAGAGTGGAAGGAGCTTGCGATTCTGTACGACGATATTATCCATGAATTGAACCAGCCCGTTGCGGCTATCGGGGCTCGGTCACGGGCAGCGTTGAATCATTTAAAAAAGAAAAATTTTGAGAAAGCGGAAGGGGCATTGGTAGAATTGCGAGCTTCGGTGAAAAATTTGGGAAATCGTTTGAGATTTTATAAAGACAGCGACAAAGAGGATGTCGTTATGGGATCGGATGTGGGTCCAAAATCCGCGGAAGAACGGAAGGAGCTTGCGATTCTGTACGACGATATTATCCATGAATTGAACCAGCCCGTTGGGGCTATCGGGAACCAGTCACGGGCAGCGTTGAATCATGTAAAAAAGAAAAATTTTGATAACGCGGAAAAGGCATTGGTAAAATTGCGAGCTTCGGTGAAAAAATTGGGAAATCGTTTGGGACTTTATAAAGCCTTACAACACAGCGACAAAAAGGATGTCGTTGTGGTGAGCGATATCATCCAAGAGGTGCTGCAGATGTTGGAGACGCAGATAAAAAAAGCGAAAGTTACACCTGAGATAAGAATCTATGACAAAAACAAGTGGAACCGCCCGCTTTATCTGCATGGTGACCCCTTCCATTATCGGCTGGCGATCCGAGCCTTGATCCATAATGCAATACAAGCCTGTTCAAAAAAAGACGTCTTGCCCGGGCGGAAAAAAGTGATTGTCCGCGCGCAATACAGCCCTTCTCGCAGTCACTTTTCTACTGGCTGGATTGATATTTATGTTCGGGATCTGGGCAATGGCATTCCTGAAGAGCATCGGGAGAGTATATTTAAACGCGGCTTTACCACAAAGAAGGGGAGGGGTCTGGGTCTGGGCTTGAGCCTGGCTCAATCTGTTGCGGATCAATATCAGGGCTGGCTCAGGCTTGAGGAAGATATTGAGTTTGGCGCGGAATTCTGGCTCCGTTTTCCAGCGGGTCAACCGGAAAATAAATAAAAATAAGCGTATATTCTTGGTTAGGAACTTCATTATCTCATAAAAGGAGAGAAAAAATGAGAGTAATTATTGTTGACGATGAGGTAGATTTTGGAGAGAGTCTACAAGATATGATTGAAAGCGAAGGCTATGAAGTGGATTTTTACTGCTCGATTCATTCGGCACAAGAGGCACTTTCCAGCTTAGAAGAGCCGATCGTTGTGATATCAGACCATGATTTCGGCGGGATAGAGGTGGGTTATGATTTTTGCAAGTGGCTTCGGGAGAAGCATCCGTTCGGTCTGCTATTGCCTATCATCTATCTGACAGGGCGAGGGAGCGACAAAGATTATTTGAATCAGCAGCAAGAAAGCCCTTTTAATCATCCAAATGCGTTTATTTCTAAGGATCAACTCTCTTCGGATGATGACTTACTGCCGGATATTTTGAGCCGCTATTCTAAGGGATTCGAGCAAATTCAGGAGCTGTTTGAGAATCAGAGCGCGCGCCAGGCTCTGATAGGATTCAAAGACATGGAGCCGATAGATTATGAACTTAATTAAAACGCTTCCGGTTTATCTGTTCGACACCAGCGGTCTCATAGACTTTGCCCTGAGGCGAACGGCAAACCATGAGGATCTGGTAACGATATTGGAAGAGGAGGGGCAATATCTCTACCACCCGATCACTCTGGCGGAGTTGGCGCAATATTATCACAAAAAAATCTGGAACCCAAGTTTGCCCGATAAAAAGGTCAAGGAGGGTATAAGCATGCGTCGTCTTCTTGTCTCCACGCTCTACAATCATTGCAAAAAGAGGGATCCGGAGAAATCACTTCTGTCTGGCAGACTTTTTCTGCCCTGCCCCATCACCTTCCTGATGTTCAGTCGGGTCGCGCATCAGCGGTCTTGTCCTGAGTATCTCTGTAAATCGGGAGATCGATGCACAGTTGTCTGCAATATGGTCGATCATCTGATTCTCGGCGCGGCGGAATATCTGGCAAGCAAAAAGTTTTCAGTTACGTTTGTTTCCGGCGATAAAATGCAGCTCGCTGCCGCTGCCCGTCTGAGAGTCGGCTGGATTTATTCAAAAGACCCGGGTCGAAAAAATCCGTTTCAGTGGAAAAAATGCCCATAATTTTGTGAACTCTGTGCTTCCCCAAATATCGCTATTTAAATTTCATTTTACAGCACCCTCCTTTCGATTTCTAAATTTTCGCTATAACACAAATATAACAAAAAAAATCCCGAAGGCTGAAGCCTCCGGGATTTTTTTCATGCAAGAGATTGCGTGCTTACTTATTTCAGAAGCATCATTCTCTTTGTTGTAGACTCTCCATCTCCAGAGAGCATATAGAAATAGACGCCGCTGGAAGTTGGCTCGCCATGGTCGTTCAATCCGTTCCAACGCACAGAATGATGTCCTGCGTCTTTCGTGTCGTTTACCAACGTGCGGACGAGCTGTCCTGTCACGCTGTAGACCATCAGGGTCACTTGCCCGGTCTTCGGTAAAGCGAAGTTGATAACGGTTGAGGGGTTAAAAGGATTCGGGAAATTTTGAGACAGTTCCATCACTTTGGGAAGCTCTTTCACTGTCAGCGTATAGTCGCTCACACCAGCTTGGATCATCTGGAAATCAGCGTTGATCAGGGTCGCTTTGTTGAATTTCAGCGCGCTTTCGGTTTCTCCGATTGCACGGAAGACCACTGTCGCAACAGAGCCGTCCGCCTGTACTCCGCCAATAGAGCCGTTCAAACGGGAAATAGTCATCGCGATTGCGCCTTCTTTCTCCTGAGTGAGCATCGTGGTCTGATCGTCAGACTTAAGAAGCTCGGTCTGCTCGAGAGAGACGAATTCTAAAGCGGTCGGATCGTAAGTAATCTCCAAATCCACGCCGAAGAGGTTATCTGCGCCATGGATCATCAGGTCCATGGGGATCAGATCGTTTGGCTCGATATGCTCCACATCGGTATTGAAAGAGAGTTCCGCTACCAAGTTGCTAACAACAGCGATACCTGATAGTTCTTCCTCTTGACTTGCGGGAAAATCTGGACCCACTTCTCCATATTGGAGAGCGAACCAGGACAGATCGGTAGAGTTGACCTTATTATCCTCGAACCAGCCTCCTTGCACAGATGCAATATCCGCGTTATCCTCGGAGAAGATATTTTGCGGCAGGAGCCAGTTAGGGGAAGCCGGATCCGTTTCTGTCGAACCCACTGAACCGAATGCCCAGGAGATACCGATCAAATCAACTCCGTCCACAGTGTTGTTATGATTAAAATCGGCTTTATTCCACCACGGGGCAGAGACCGGAACAAATGTAGCGGTAAAAGACGCTATGAATTGGGCTTGCAACGGATCAAGATTTTCGTCAAAGAAATTACGCTCATCTTGATTAGGAATGATCTGCGATGAGACTTCCTCTTCTGCGAAAATCCGATAGTGAATTGTCGCGAGCAGACCGTCGTCGTCAATACCTTCCACACCGCCCAGAAGGGAACTGGCAAATGAGAGGGAACCGTTCGTATTATTGAATGCCCGGATAAAGGATGTGGGATTACCGGAGCTGGTTAAGAAGTCGCCTTCCACCACGTCCAATATCTCAATATATTCATTATCAAAGTCGAATTCCATAGAATAGCCGAACAGGTTGGCGGCAAATTTGATCATCACGTCGATGCTGGCTTCCACAGGTTCTGCGGATTCCAACGTGTCCGCTGCAGGTGAGAAATAGACTTTCAAGCCTGGTTGGACAACTTCATATTCCACATCAGCCGTTACGGCATTGCCCGCAGCGTCTGTCACTGTGATGGCAAATTCGTATGAACCACCAAGCCAAACAAAACCGTCGTTCACCGTAATATCCAGATCAAACGTCCAAGCACCTGCACCGGTGTCATATTGGAAATTCGTGATACCGTATGCAGAAAAACTTTGAGCGTTGTCAACAGTCACGCTGAATGTCTCAAAGTCGGCTCCGTCTTGGGTGACGACCACCTGGATTCCTTGCATATTGGTATCATTCGCTGGCCAGACCACAGTCACATAGTCGTCAATAACCGACCCATCTGCCGGGACAAAACCTGCCGCGTCGATGACCGGGAGGGTTCCATCTACTGTATAGGTTCGGCTTACGCTTGCCATGTTACCAGCCCGGTCATAGATCGATGCGGTCACATCAAAATCACCGTCGGGATTCCAATTGACAGAGGTAAAGTACCATGCCTCTTCGATTGCGTTATAAGCGATGTCCTGGACACCGATGGTCTCGCCTTCGTCAAACCAGATATTGTCAACCGGGGCGTCAACCGGGGCTTCGAATTCATAGTCATTGCCCACGGTCACATTGAGACGATCCTGATTTAGGTCGCTCGCGGGTAACACAAAGGTTTCGTTAGGCTTGATCACCGCGGCAGTCGGAGCCAAAAAGCTGGTTGCGACAGTCGGTAGCGTGTTATCAACTGTGAAGGCAGCCTGATAAAGCTCTCCGGCATTGTCCGCAGCGTCTATGCCTTGAGCGGAAAAAGCGTATGCGCCATCTGACCAGATCAGGTCACGAATCTGATTTATCGATTCGATCTTATCGCTTCCTGCATTGGAGAAAAGACCGTCTGTCTCTTTGACATTGTCAAGTCCCAGGGACAGTTCGGCGGGTCTCGGAGCCGATGAACGGCTTGAGAGCGGAACTTCCTCGGTTTCCAACAGTGTGTTCAGAGTCGCGACCATTGCCCCTTGCTCCGCGTCATAATAGAGCGATACGCCCCACTCGTCTGCGTCGCCGGGCTCTGTCACACTGGTCATAATACGATACGCCGGTGTAATCGCCGTCATATCAGACTCTTCGAATTGAAGATAGAATTGGTTCAGATTTTCATCTGTGACTGGAAACAGAACATCCATGATCCCTTTGACATGAGCACCGGCAGCCGGCTGAATATTGGCTGTGTCCACGACAGGGTCAATATCGTCGGCAAACAGCGTCAAAGCTCTGTCAATAAAGGTTTGGAAATCTGTGAGACTTGCACCAGAAACAGAAGCGGAGGAGAATCCCAAATAGATTGCCTCAGCAACGGAACCCTCTTCCTCAACGCTGAACTTACCGCCAACAGCCAAAGGATTCCCTGTGGTACCGCCGGTGAAATAGATGTATTGCGCAAGACCGGAGAGAGTCAATCCAGCGGGAGCCGCGTCCAACTCAAGTGTGAGATCGCGAGTCACATAGCTGGTATAATCGTCCTGCACAACCGTTCCGACAGCTTGTTCCGCAGCATCTCCCGGGGCAAACCCGGAGACTGAAACATGACTGTAATAGGAAGGCACAACAGTTACGTTCTGGGCAAACTGGAGCATGTCGCCGCCGTCTGTCAAGAATGCCTCAATTTGCGCGTCATACGCGCTGATATCGATAGCATTGACGCCCGCGTCCCAAATAATCAGGTCAAAACCGGTCAGATTCACCATGTCGAATCCACCGTATTGGTTTATATTCCATGAGCTATAGGCAACGTCCGCTGCTCCCAACGCGTCTAACAGGTTGGTGTTACGCGCCGTGCCTTGAGTAGCGTCCACCACGAAAGTAGAGGAGCTATGCACGCTTGGAACGGTTCCGGTCGCTACGTCGGACATATTACTTTCCGTATCGCGAACCTCTACGTCGTCATAAACAGCGGAGACGCGATAGGAGTAGGTCTCCCCTATTGTAACATTTTGATCAATAAAAGCGGTCATGTTAGCATCCAATACAGCACCAACGCTGTATTGGGCACCGTCCTGTTCCATTCTCCATATCTTATAATTGACCAATCCTTCACGAACCGCGGGAGCGGTCCAGGTCACAACCAGAAGCTCAGCGAACTCGTCGCTCACGCCGCTGATGGTGGGTGCTACGTCGCTGGACGCGTTGGGAGCGTCCGGAGTGGGAGTCACATATTGGTATCCATCCGGGATTGGTATCTCATTGGCAAATTCGCCCAAAAGCACCAGATCACCGTCGGGTATCAAGCCCATTGCGTTCCCTTCCGGAGGTTCTGCTGCCCAGCCCATTTGGAAGACGCGCTCGCCGTCGGCATTGAAAAGATAGATGTTATCCGCTGCGGCGTTCAGCATATCCACGGGATAATCTTCGCCTTGTAGCGTCAAAAATCCACCTGGAGCCACAGTTTCCCGCGCTTCGATCGGCACGGTGTATATGTCGTTGGCGAGAATCATCCATCCGCTCAGGTCTACGTCTGCGTCGCCGTTATTATACAGCTCAATAAAAGGAGCGTCCGCGATGAAGGTTTCGTTTACGACAATAGTCGATCCGCCGAGATTGGCGGCGGCACCGCTGTTCTCAGCATCGGGTGTAGAAGCCACCAGGTTAAAGTCCACGGCGCAGTTCCCGGTAATCTCTCCATCGGGAATACGAGAGCAACTCAGATCGCCTGCCGGAGCTGGACCCGGTCCAGAGGTTCCGTATGCGACAAATCCAATTATCATCGGTTCTGCCCGATCATCGGACAATGCGACAAAAGCACCTTCTGTAGGCAGATTTATGTCGGTATCTAACAGGAGATAATCGCCAGAGTTGATAACAACTCCGTCGCCAAAAACAAACGATCCTGTTCCCCAATCTAATGTCCAGTTGGATAGGTCGGCAATGACTGGAGTTGTGTTATAGAGTTCGATCCAGCCCTCTTCGCCGGTCACAAACTCATTGATGAGCACATCATCCTCAAAGGGACCTTCCGCATGACGCACGCGACCCGTGATCGGATCCGCATAGAAACGCACGCTGATATTGTCCTCCACACTGAAGGTGATCGGCGTCGCTGTCTGCGTCAGACCATAGAGACCCATTTGATATTCATAATCGTCGGCAGTCGCGATCACATAATAGGTGAAATTTCCGCCGGTTTCAAAGAAGTAGGTGGCTTGGTATGCGCCGTCTTCCTCTTGGGTATCCATCGGAATTTCGGCGCGAGCCTCCCAATCTCCGTTGAGAGTGAAGGTTTTGTCCATGCCGCCAAACACAGTGTCATACGCGTAATGGGCTTCAGGAATCCAGTCGCTGCCGTCGCCCAGGCTGACAAAGGTGATTGTCACATCGTTACCCGCGCCAAACAGGATCGGAATCGCGCCATCAGTGGGATATGCAAAATTCGCATTTCCATTGGGAACGACCTGATAGCCAGGACCCCAATCGAAATTTTCATTCGTGGTAACGCTCAATTGATGCACGCCATTGCCAATTGTGTTGAAACTGGTCAGCATATCATCGGTCGAGAAATCAAGCGCGCCGATCAATTCGCTTTCAACGGAGCCATATAGGTTGAACGGAATAACGGTTGCTCTGATACGACCTTTGTTGGCGTCGATCTCGAAACGGACGCGATCGCCCGGATCTGCAGAAAAAGCCAAATTGTTCGCTGAGCCGTCGCTGGTATAACCAGCGGTTCCGATCTGGAAGTCCAGACTATTATCGCGAGCCGCTCGGAAGACCAGACCCGCGTCAATATCGTCCTGGCTAATAGTCCGTTCGTAGGCAAAGAAACCGTCGCCCGTATGAACGGCTTGGGTCTCGGTTGAAGCGGAATTGTCGCCCTGCCAGGGACCGATAATTGTCCAGGTGTCGGCTTGGGGATTCATGGTGCTGTCCCACACATAGTTGACGCTCGGCGTCCAAAAAGTATCATATTGTTTGCTCAAATAGAATGTGACCTCTTCGGATGACTCAAAAGCAATACGAATCGGATTTGCGACAGGAATTGCGCTTCCCACATTGCCGCTAACCAGCAAGATCTGGTACCCGCCGAGTGGGGTCTGGTCTTGCCAATCGTAATACTGCTGAGCGGTGTGGGTCAAAGTCCAGATCCCGTCGCCGTTATCATCAGTGAACATCGTAGCTTCATCGTTCGGGTCAAAATTGGCTCCGCCGCCTATAGCCGTTTCCAGATCGCCGTATAGATTTGGCGGAGGTTCGTAAACGGAAAGATCGTCAAAATACCAGCCTGGGTATTGGTTGACAGAACCGTCGCTGCCAAAATAAAAAGCGAACATGAATTCGTTGCCAATGTAAGGCGCTAAGCTGATCTCGACGTCTTGCCATCCCTCGCTGTCAGAGGTAAAGCCGGGCGTGCCAAGGGCGTAAATATAATCATCGGGATAGCCAAAGCTTACTTCGTCAGTGGGGTCAATTGGCAACACATTCCAAGTAGCTCCAAGATCGATAGAGTATAAGATCACGCCGCCGTCCCAACTACTTTCTATGAGATACCAGTGTCGGAAACTTAGTATCGGGTCCACAGAACTGCGCAAATCGAGCGCGAAGGGAGTCTCTAAAACCGCCCGAGCATTATTGTAATACCCTCCGAAATCTCCAGACGTATGATCATAGTTGTTTGCCAGACCGATACCCCATACGTTTTCGCCAGACGGGGCAACCTGGGGACCATATTCGCTACCGCCCAATCGACCCCATTCCCAGAGACCGTTCGGGAAGTCGGGATTATTTCCCACATTGACAAACGCGTTCAGATTCCCGTTGTCTTCCTCAAAATCAGAGAAATAGGGCAGTTGCATACCCCACCTGATCACGAAATCATAGAGGAAAGAGAACCCGGTATTTCCTATAATATCCGCCGCGGTGACATAATATTGGACAGTAGTTCCGACGACCTGACCCGGAATATCCGCGGTGAATGTCGCGGCTTCGTCTCGGACATCAATAGCTGTCATAAGGATCGAGTTATACGTCTCGCCTTGATCAATCGAATAATGGAGGTATACTTCATTATAGTCAATCAAGCCGTTGTCATCGACCGAAGCTTCAACCGGATAGGGTCCCTGGGTGTCCGTTGTCGGTATGAGGGGATTATCGATAGCGACAAGGGGCGCAGTGCGATCACGTGGGGTCGCGCTCACCTCATTTGTGGGTGCGCTCACACCCTGAACCTCATATTCAGCCGAGACTAGGTAGAAGTAGGTCTGATCGTTCTCCACCTCTAAGTCCACATAATTCGTGTTGGTGGTGGTGGCGAACACCGGTAATGTGAGGTAATCTATGCCGGGTTCTGTTGCGCGATAGATATCATACCAGAAATTTTCCACCCGATTGCGAGCAGTCATTGTGATGCCGTCATCGCTGGAAAGGACCATTGGATCAGCTATCAAGCCCTTTTCCATGAGTCCTTGAATGCGATCAATTCTCATCTCGCTACGGACCGCGTCCGTCGCATGACCGGTTGTGGGTTCCAATTCGACGATGCCTCGTCCATCGCCATAATCGACCAACGCGCGGAACATCAGGTCCCTGCCGAGATAGTCGGGATAAATCTGACCCATTTCTGGAAAACTCGTCCACGATCCGCCAAGTTCATCGTTAAAGAAAAACCATGAATTGCCACGAACCGGAGAAGTTTCATCGACAGAACTCCAGTTAAAACCATCCTCGCCATTGGTGACGCCCATAAAGAAATCGCCTGCGCCAAAATCTGTCGGGGAAGCGGCGTCAAAAGGAACAGTGAGGTCCACATCAACAAAAGAGCCGACGTCTCCAGCTTCCGGCGTCATCGCTATAGGAGCCATGAACTCTTCAGCCGGAGTTCCTGCATGACTGCCGCCCCACAGATGAATATTCCATTCCACATAATGATCCTCTAAACTCGCGCCGTCTGAGTCCCGACCAAAAGCGGGGTCCGCAAAAAATCGGAAGCCCACCACAGTCACCGGGTATGAAAGCGGGATGAATCGGACAGCAGTTCCACTGCCGACCGAAGAGGCTGCCACGCCATTTTCCCGACTGCCGTCGTCATAGGCAATCTCAGTATATACGTTGTCACCTGGGCAGGCAGGCATCCATGCCAATTCGACCTGGGATTCAAAACCGTCGCCTGCAACCAAATTACTCGGCGAGGGCGCGTAGCCGGTAATGGTCAAGTTTCCAAGTTGGGCAAAATCGAATCCATTTGCGGATCCGTCAAGGTCGGCGTAAACCCATAGTCCTTGGAGATCGTCTTCCTCAAGTCTAAATCGAAAACTGTAATCATAAGAGCCGGGCATACACTGCGGATCTATGGTATAGGAATAAATATCGCCGTCGGTATCGCCGGTATCGCCGACATATCCCGCGTCAACCCATGTCCATTCGTCTAATGTCAAGCCCACGTCGCCATAACCGAATTGCGCGTCAATCCCTTGTCCTTGTCCTGAGGCATCGGTTAATCCGCCATGGAACACGCTGCCAAATATCTCAGGAATCGCTTCGCCGTTTGTGACTTCGATCTCCTCGGGTGAATCGAGAAAACTGTTGTCTAGCTGCGGAAGAAATTCTCCCCACAATGAAGCGTTATAATTATGTTCCAATTGGTCAGCAGAGGATGAATAAGGTGCTACGATAAACCAATAATTGCCAGGAATAAGCCCACCTGTAACAAGCGCTTCGCCTTCACCTTCGCCATTATCTCCAGCAAAAGTAGTAATAGACATGTCTTCATTTCCAACCCAAATTGACGGGTCTCCACAGTTCACATCCACAGACGCGTAGATAATCATTGGCTCGGTCAGGGTAAAGTTAAACCAATCCATGTCTCTCGTCTCATCGGCGGCCCAATATGTACCTGTGATTAGGGTCGGAGCAGCTTCAGAGCCGACATTGCGTGGATCATACTCGACAGGGTCTGAGTTATTTCCTCCATTAGGCTCGACTTCAGGATCGCCGATCGGATCAATATCCGCGCAAGAAATAATTTCCTCCACGAGCAATGTGTACTCACCAGAGGCACTACTGTACCCATCAACTACGACATAATACGTGCCGGCATCAATTGCGAGTGACCCAATAAATGATACATAGCTACCGCACGGATCACCTGTATGATAGTCATCATTACAAGC
>NBMB01000026.1 GCA_002084765.1 Candidatus Cloacimonetes bacterium 4572_55
ATTGAGGAACCTCCTGCAGATGAGAAACCCATTGAGGAACCTCCTGCAGATGAGAAACCCATTGAGGAACCTCCTGCAGATGAGAAACCCATTGAGGAACCTCCCAAGGAAGAGTCAAAGATCGATTGGAAACGGATGTGGAAAACCGCGGACACTCTGAAAAAGAAATCCCTTGATTTCGCGGAAAAGGCAACGGAATTGACTAAGTCCGGGGCAATTGTTCTGAAGAAAAAAGCGGAAGAAGCGGCTGACGCTGTCTCCGATATGACGAAGATCGGAAAACATAAGTTTGATATCGCTACGCTGAAACGGCGTATTGAGGAATCATACATTGCTTTAGGAAGCGCGGTCTACCACCTGGTTAAAAGCGAGGAAACCGACCAGATTGAGTCCGATGAAAAGGTGAAGGAAATTATCGGTCGGATCGGGCGCCTTTTTAACGATATTACCGTGCATGAGGAAGAGATCGAAAGAATTCATCGGGAAATGGACCCTGATGGCGACGCTGAAGAGGAGACTGTGCAGGAAGATAAAAAGCCAGAGCCTCCCGATCAAGAGGAAAAGTGCCCCTCTCCGCCTCCTGTCGATGAAACGCCGGACAGCCCTGATGCGTCTCAGGAAAATGAGCCAAAAGTTGATGATGCGAGCAAGGTTGAAGCGAAACCAGAAGCGTAATTTTTGATTTACTTGCGCAAAGGCGCGTTGGATACAGCGCGTCTTTGATCTTTATGCTTTTCGAGCTCGAATAATAAATAATACATATCTATAATAACATAGTTAATTTAGCATGAATCAAATCATATTAGGCGACAACTTAGAAGTCCTCAAGAAAATAGAAAGTGAAACCGTTGATATGGTTTATCTTGACCCGCCATTTTTTTCAAATCGAAATTATGAGGTCATTTGGGGCGATGAGGGAGAAATTCGCAGTTTTCAAGACCGTTGGGCAGGTGGGATTGAACATTATATCGCTTGGCTAAAAGAACGAGTTGAACAAATGCACCGAGTTTTAAAACCAACAGGCTCCATATTTTTGCATTGTGATTGGCACGCGAATGCTGAGATAAAAGTTGAAATACTGAACAAAATTTTTGGATATAGTAATTTTCGGGGTGAAATTATTTGGAAAAGACATAATGCGCATAATGATGCAAAGAAAAAAATTGCTGTTTTAACGGACACAATTTGGTATTATTCAAAATCAAAAAAATGTATATATAATCCTATTTATGGTAAATATGATGAAAAATATATAAAGAAATTTTACAAACATAAAGATAATAAAGGCTGTTTTGCATTAGATAACTTAGCAAAACCAGATAACAAAGGATACAGATACGAATATAAAGGATATAAACCACCATCAAATGGATGGCGATGCCCAATTGAAACCATGACAAAATGGGATAGAGAAGGATTAATTCATTTTCCTAAAAATAAAAAGCACCGATTAAGATTTAAAAGGTATTTAAATAAAAATAAAGGTGTTTTATTAGGCAACATCTGGACGGATGTAACTAATATTTCCTCACATTCTAAAGAGCGCATCGGCTATCCAACCCAAAAACCTGAGAAATTATTAGAGCGTATCATTACAATGTCCACAAACGAAAACGACTTGATTTTAGATCCTTTTGTTGGCGGTGGAACAACTATCATAGTTGCTGAACAACAAAAAAGAAAATGGATAGGAATAGATCAATCCGTGCAAGCCATAAAAATAACAGATTTGAGATTACAAAAGGACTTAAATTTATTTTCACAACCTTATACAGTTCAACTTCATAAATATGATTATGACGAGCTTCGCAATAAGAAGGCATTCGAATTTGAAACATGGATAATTGAACAATTTGGCGGAATACCAAACAAAAAGCAACGTGGTGATTTTGGAATAGACGGAAAAACAAAGGAAAATATACCAATTCAAGTAAAACGAAGCGATAGTATTGGCAGAAATGTCATTGATAATTTTAAATCGGCAATAGAAAGATTTGACAAAACATTGTATAATAAAAATATAGCCGATAAAAAAACGATAGGATTTATCATTGCATTTAGTTTTGGTCGCGGCGCAATTGCAGAGGTCGCTAGGCTAAAAAATAAGGAAAATATAATTATTGAATTAATTCCTGTTTCAAAGGTAGTTCCAATAGCTCTGAAGCCGAAATTAACCGTTATTTTTAATGATTTAGGTGCAGATAAAAAGAATTTACGAATAATAGAATTCATAGCGCAAGCTGAAAGTAAAAGCGGTATTGAGTTTTTTGCATGGGATTTTAAATATAACAAAGAAAAAGGATTTAATCCGTTAGTACTTCTCGATAAAAAAGGAAAACAAACACAAAAATTTAGAGCGGGTTCACACGAGATAGCAGTCAAAGTGATTGACAACGAAGGTTTGGAAAATATTGAAATAATTAATTTACAAATAAATGGAAAAACCAAACAAACGAGTTGATAAGAAAACGAATATGCTTTATACCTCCGATACATCGCGGCAAATCGAAAATATAGCCAACTTACTGGCAGATGAGTTGAATCCTGAGCGGATCATCTTGTTCGGCTCTTATGCCTGGGGCGTTCCGGCTAAAGACAGCGACTTAGATTTGTTGGTCATTGTGCCGGAAAGCGATTTGAAACCCACCCGGCGGGCAATTAAAGCCCATCGATGTCTTATCGGGATACCTGTTGCCGTGGATATACTGGTTCGTACAAAGGCGGAAGTCGAGCGGGCTAAAACCATTCCATCTTCATTAATTAAAAAAATTGTTGAAAAGGGAAAGATTATTTTTTGAATGAAAATAAGAGACAATTTGTCAAAAATTGGTTGAAGAAGGCTCTTCATGACCTTAACGCAGCTAAAAAGCTGGCTGATGGCGATGACCCTTATTTCGAAAACTGATTATTACAGCATCGTATATAGAAAAAGACTTTTGCAATTATCAGGATGAAGCTACCTTGCTCACACCTTACGCAACAGCATATCGTTACCCGGAAGAAGACTGGAATGAGCCAGATAAAGATGAAATTAGTGATGCAATTGCAGGTGCAGAGAAATTATACTCATTTACACTGTCTGTTTTACCAAAAAAAGTGCATCCATGAGTCGATCATTCCTGGAAATATCACAAAGAATATTTTACTCATTGCCACATCAATGGATTTCCGTCTCCGTTATTATCCCGACTTATAACCGGGTGGTCATGCTCCAAGAGGCGATAACGTCCGTATTGGAACAAACTTACACTGATTTTGAATTGATCGTAGTGGACGACGGTTCCACTGACGAAACTCAAGAAGTGCTTCGGCAATACGCGGATCGGCTTATTTACCTGCGTCACGATGAGAATCAGGGCGTCAGCGCGGCTCGAAATCGGGGAATTCGGTCCGCACGGGGCGAATGGATCGCGTTTCTGGACTCCGACGACCTGTGGCGACCGGAAAAGCTGGAGATACAGATCGCATTTTTCGATAAAACTCCGGACGCTCATATCTGTCAGACAGAGGAAATTTGGGTTCGTCGAGGCAAGCGGGTCAATCCGAAAAAAATCCATCGCAAATATTCAGGGGATGTCTTCCGTCATTGCCTGCCCCTGTGCATTGTCAGCCCCTCCGCGGTGATGATTCGTCGGAAATTACTGGATGAGGTCAGACTATTCGACGAATCGTTACCCGCGTGCGAGGATTACGATCTGTGGTTGCGGATCAGCAAAAAGTATCCCATCTATCTGATAAATCAACCGCTTATCGTCAAACGTGGCGGACATTCTGACCAATTATCCGGAAAATATTGGGGAATGGATCGCTTTCGAGTGCAATCTATCGCCAACTTGCTGAAAAATAACGACCTATCCGATGAGCAATACCAGCTCGCAGTATCGGAACTTCATCGGAAATGCGGTATCCTGATTCAGGGATTTCGGAAGCGAAAAAAATTTGAAGACGCGGAAAAATATCAAATCATAAAGGAGAAATATGGCTGATCATCTGACATTTCGAGACATGCCGTTAGACGAAATTGATCGAAACGACCGAACCTATGCAATTCGATTTCCCTTTTTGACTGAGAAATCTGAAAAATGGCACTCGCTCACTTCATCGATTCGGCAGGTCGGATTGCTGCATCCACCGTTAATTCAAAAAAAAAGGAATGGTTTATTTCGGATAATAGACGGATTTTGTCGCCTGAAATCCGCGCAATTTCTTGAATTCATCGACCTTCCCGTCGCGATTCTGCCGGCAGAAATCGACGCCTGGCAATGTTGGAAAGCAGTTGTTCATTCTCGCCAATTTGGACAGCCCATGAACGATGTGGAGATCGGCGTTTTACTGCGCAAAATAAAATCTGGATTTGAGTTGACTCACAAGGAGTTATGCCGACAAGTCACGTCCCGATTCGGAATGGAGATATCGCCGAAATTCGCTCGGGAACTGATAGCGTTAGCCGATCTTCCGAACCCGTGCCGGGAGCTGGTCACACGGGAGTCCTTACCCCTGAAGACCGCCAGACTTTTCTCGCTTTTCGAGACAGATGACCAGGTCAGACTTGTCCGATTTTTTGACATCTTTCGATTTGGGCGCAACAAAATACGTGAGCTACTGATTTTTATAGAAGAAATTTGCCGACGGGACGAAATTTTGGTCCCTGACTTGTTAGACCAGATAGAAAAACCCGCGACAGAAGAGACGCGCTCCCTTCCGCAACTCGCTGAGTCAGTCAGAAAAAAAATTCATAGGATGCGTTTCCCGATTTTGAGCCGTCACCGAGAGAGATTTGACGGGTTTCACAGCTCTCTCAAGCTCCCTCCATGGATCCGTCTTGCCGCTGCTCCCCATTTTGAAAACAATTATTTGGAAACCCGATTTCGTTTTAGTAGCCGGAAAGAACTGGAAGCCATCCTCAAAAAATTGGAGGAAATACGCCGCCATCCCAATCTTGAAATGATGCTGGAGTCGATCTGACCATGAGTTTTGTCCGATTTTATCCCAAACGTATTTACATCGAACGCTCGATGAGAGATCACCCCACAGTTGAGACGGTTCTGAACAATCGACCTCAAGCCGAAGCGATTTATGTTGACGATCCAGACACGATTCGCATCAATACTCCCTCCGGTGTGAACCCCATCACGTATCGCAAAAAGTTGTTGCTATTGCGGCGGCAGAAGGGATCGTTTTTCAAAAAATGTCCGGGAATACATGATACGATTTGTTGCAATTATTACATCTTGAACTGGGCGAATGATTGCCATCTGGATTGCAGTTATTGTTTTTTACAAAGCTATTTAAATCATTCTGTGGCGAAAATTTACGTAAATACCGAGGATATGCTGACCGAATTGGATCATGTTTTCAAAAAAAATCCGCGCTCCAATTATCGAGTGGGCACGGGAGAATATGCAGACAGCCTTGGCTGGGACGACATGACGCATTTATCGGATACTCTTGTTCCTTTTTTTGCCCACTATCCCAATGCATTATTGGAACTGAAGACCAAATCGGACCAAATCGACCGGCTGATCCGTTTGAATTCCGTGGGAAATACCGTTGTATCCTGGTCGGTAAATCCGCCAAAAATTATCCGAGAGGAAGAGCATAAAACCGCGTCTCTGGCACATCGACTGCGCGCCGCCAGGCGATGCGCGGAAAAGGGGTATAAAATCGCCTTCCACTTTGATCCCATGATCCATTATTTAGAGTGGGAGACGGGATATAAATCGGTTGTGGATCAGATATTCGATACGATTCCGATCCGACAGATCGCCTGGATCAGCATCGGGGCTTTTCGTTTCCATCCTTTACTAAAAGAGATTGTCCGGACGCGGTTTCCAAAAAGCAAAATTTTTTTGGGAGAATTCATACCGGCAGATCATGACAAAATGCGCTATTTCAAGCCTATTCGGGTGCAGATGTATCAAAAAATTCGACAATGGATCGCGGATCGTGATCCGAATATATTCAATCATCTATGTATGGAAACCGAAGATGTTTGGCAGAAAATTTATGGCTTTTCACCGGGTTGCTCGGCGGATTTGAACCGCATGTTCGATAATCGGGGAATCTTATTCACACAAAATTCTTGACAAAATCAGTTTAAGCTGTATCTTTTTGAGTCTATAGTTTTTTTGAAATTTAAAATTGAGCCGGGATTATTACCGGAATTATCAAAGGTCTACGCATGTTTGGAGAACTTACCGAAAAATTAAATTCAATTTTTAAGCATTTGAAGGGGCGGGGAAAACTCAACAAAAAAAATATTGAGGAAGCCTTAAAAGCGATTCGTCGCGCCCTGTTGGAAGCTGACGTGAACTATCGGGTTACGAAAAAGTTTGTCAACCAGGTCAAGGAACGGGCTGTTGGTCAGGAGGTTTTAAAGAGCATCACTCCCGGTCAGATGGTTGTCAAAATTGTCCATGACGAATTGATTTCCTTGCTTGGACAGGAGACAAAGGATATCAAGATGGCTTCTCAACCTCCGACAATTATCATGATGGTTGGTCTGCAAGGATCTGGCAAGACCACAATGGCAGGCAAGCTGGCGCGATATTTCAAATCAAAAGGAAAGTTGCCCTTTATGATCGCGGGAGACGTTTATCGCCCCGCGGCGATTGATCAATTGCAGATTCTCGGCAAATCAATCGATGTGCCGGTCTTTACAATCAGCGGCTCAAAGAATGTGGTCAAAATTTGCCAAAAAGGCATTGCCGATGCGCGGCGTCAGGGTCGGAATATCGTATTTATCGACACTGCGGGCAGACTGCATATCGACGAAAAAATGATGGACGAAGTTTCCCGTGTGAAAAAGGCTGTAAACCCGCATGAGATTCTGTTTGTCGCTGATGGCATGACAGGTCAAGACGCGGTGAATACGGCTCGAGAGTTCAACCGGCATCTCGAATTTGACGGCGTTTGTCTGACCAAACTGGACGGAGACGCTCGCGGCGGCGCAGCTCTGTCGATCGCTCAGGTTACAAAAAAACCGATCAAATATATCGGCGTCGGAGAGAGGTTGGACGCTATCGAGTTGTTTCATCCAGACCGAATGGCAAGTCGTATTCTGGGTATGGGCGATATTGTCTCGCTTGTGGAAAAGACACAACAGGGTATCGATGAAGAAAAGGCTCGTAAATTAGAAAAAAAGCTACGTAAAGCCGAATTTACTTTTGAAGATTTTCTGGAGCAGTTGGAACAGATCAAAAACATGGGTCCCCTTAACCAATTGTTGGGCATGATTCCCGGCTTTAATACAGCTATGGCAAAAGGTCTCCAAGTTGATGAAAAGGCTTTCTCGCCGATCGAGGCGATTATCCAATCCATGACTCTGGAGGAGAGATGCAGACCCCATGTCATTAACGGAAGTCGACGCAAACGGATTGCTCGGGGAAGTGGAACCACAGTGCAACAGGTAAATCAATTGCTGCGCCAATTTGAAGAGATGAAAAAAATGATGAAGCGGCTGAATAAGTTGTCACCAAACAAGTTATCAAGACTCGGACTGCCATTTTAGCCTACAAAAGTTACCCCGATATGAAACATTCAGCCATAATTATACATCCCAAATTAGGTCATCGAGATGTCAAAGATTCATGACAGCGGTTACAAAAAATTATTCTCCAATAAGTCTATCTTCCGTGAGTTAATGGAGACATTTGTTCACGAAGATTGGGTTAAGAATATTGATTTTGAATCATGCGAAACTCTTAAAAAATCCTTTATCTCCACCCATTACAAGGAGACAGAAAGCGATATTATCTATAAAGCAAAACTGAAAGGGAAAGATGTTTATATTTACATTCTTATCGAGTTTCAATCTACGGTTCACACGTTCATGGCATTGCGAGTGTTGAATTATATCACCAATTTTTACATGGATTATGTTGAGTCGAATAAAGGGGTCAAAACACTTCCGGCAGTTTTTCCCATCATGCTCTATAATGGAGATGCGAGATGGACGGCAAGCGCGAATATTGCCGATTTGATTGAAAATAATGATATTTTGGGCAAATTTTCTTTAAATTTTGAATACTTCAAGATAATCGAAAATGAATATGATAAAAACGCTTTGCAGAAGATACAAAATATCGTCTCTACATTGTTTTTAGCCGAATCCCATTATGATATTGATCTTCTGAAGGGCGCGTTTCTGGAGCTATTTCATAAGGAAGAAGACAAAGAAGCTGTTTCTCTATTTCTGAACTGGTTCAAACAGTTATCAAAGAATCAGCGAATTCCGAAAAAAGATTATGAAAAGTTGGAGCGTGTTTACAAGAATACAGGGGAGGTGAAAGAGATGTTAATAGCGGCTCTGGAACGAGAGAGAAAAGAAATTTATGAGAGAGGGATTGAGAGAGGGATTGAGAGAGGGATTGAGAGAGGGATTGAGAGAGGGATTGAGAGAGGGGCAAAAGAGATTACCAGAATTATGCTTTTGGAAGGCTTGGATATTTTTTTAATTTCAAAAGTAACTGGATTGCTCAGAGAGGATGTTTTAAAAATAAAGTCCACTCTATCGTAGTCACTTATATACGCTTAGAATAGCAAAAATTGTTGTAACTATTAAATTAACGAAGTTTAATTCACGAATAAATTTTCAGATTAGAGCGTTTTTACCATAGATAAGTTATAAACTTAAATAATTATGCTGTTAATTAGTAAAAAATATGCTACAATTTTGATTTAGCTTGAAATCTAGGAGGATAAAAGCAAAAAATGGTCAAATTAAGATTACGTCGGGGTGGGGCGAAAAAAAAACCGCATTATCGTATTGTTGTCGCGGATTCTCGTTCTCCGCGGGATGGTCGTTTCATTGAGGTGATTGGGTATTACTCGCCGATCACAAAACCGAAAAAGTTAGAGCTTGATGTCAAAAAGGCATTGGTTTGGTTAAAAAACGGAGCGCAGCCTACAGATACGGTTCGGAGTTTGTTGCGGAAAAAGGGAGTCATGGAAATGTGGCACCGGGTGCGTCTCGGGGCGACTATCGAAGAAGTACTGCCGAAAGAAGAAGAGACCGACCTGGTTGAGCTTGAGGAGACGAATTCTCCCGAATTTTTAGAACTCACTGAGTTCCCAGAGGAAACCGACGAGCTGTCCGCGGAGCAAGAACCCACTGAGGAACCCGATAAAGAGATGGAAGAGGCTCTATGAAAGAGATGATCGAACTACTGGCAAAAAATCTGGCTAAATTTCCGGAAAAAGTAGAAGTGATTGAGACGCTGGAAGAGCCTCCCACCTCATATAAATATACGCTTAAGGTCTCGCCAGACGACCTGGGGAGGGTGATCGGTCGCGGTGGGCAAACCGCTGAAGCGATTCGCGCCCTAATGGCCGCGACAGCGGCAAAAGCCGGAATTAAAGCCGTGTTAGAAATTCGGGAATGAAATCGCATCGGGTCAAGCTGGGGAAAATTCTGTCTCCGTTCGGAATCAAGGGGATGGTGAATGTTTACCTCTATGTCGGATATGACTTTAACTGGAATGCTGTCCCTCGAATATTTGTGGGCAAGGAGGGCGCGGTTGCAAAGACGACGTCGGTTCTCTCCTTGCAAACTCATAAATATACTCGGATAAACTTGGCTGGAGTGACGGATCGCAATCAGGCGGAGTCCCTGAAAGGCGCGTTTTTATGGATTGAGAAGGCCGATTTGCCAGCGTTGCCGGACAATGAATTCTATGAATGCCAATTGATCGGCAGTGACGTCTTTTTGATGGATCGGACGCGTGTCGGTCAAGTGAGACGGATTATTGATACTGGAGACACACAAATTTTTGGGATCAAAACCGACGCGGGAGAGACATTGATTCCGATTAATGAGGAAAATATCCATGAGATGAGACCTGGAGAGATCGTGATACATCCGATTGAAGGGCTTCTTGAACTGAACAATTCGCCATGCTGATTCATCTGATTACGATTTTCCCGGAATTTTTTGACAGTGCATTGAATGTATCGATTCCTAAACGGGCTCAAGATAAGCAGTTAGTCGAAATTTGCATTCATAATCTGCGCGATTATACTCGGGATAAACATCGCACGACTGACGACTCTCCGTTCGGCGGAGGGGCGGGTATGGTGATGAAACCGGAGCCATGGTTTGAGGCGATTCCTCGAATTGCTCCACCCGATTCTCCGGTAATTTTTCTGACGCCGCAGGGAGTCCCTTTATCACAGCCCATGGTGGAACGCCTCTCTCGAGAACCTGCGATTACCCTTTTATGCGGACGCTATAAAGGGCTTGACGAGCGGGTAAGAGAGCGGTTTGTCACTGAGGAAATTTCGATCGGCGATTATGTACTGAGCGGCGGCGAACCCGCGGCGTTGGTGTTGGTAGACAGTATTGTCCGGTTGATTCCAGGGGTCCTGGGCGATTTCGAATCCGCTGAAAAAGATTCTTTCAGCGGTAAGCTATTGGACTACCCGCACTATACACGCCCCCAAGAAATCGAGGGCATGGTTGTCCCAGAGATACTTTTGTCCGGTCACCATAAAAATATCGAAAGATGGCGGTGGGAACAATCTCTAAAGCGGACAAAAAAGCGACGTCCCGAACTGTTGAATTCAATTGAATTAAATCGAAGCGACCGATCGTATTTAAATCGAATAGAAGATGAATTATCTAAAACCTGAACAGACGTATGTGGCTCTTCTTCATTATCCTGTTTATAATAAACATGGAGAAGTCATCACATCTGCTGTGACCAATTTGGATATCCATGATATTGCCCGCGTGGTTCAAACGTACGGATTGGGGGGATATTATCTGGCGACTCCTGTCAAAAATCAATATCGACTTCTTGCGGAGACATTGGAATTTTGGCAGAAAGGAACAGGGAAGGAATACAACCCGACCCGAAGCCGCTCTTTTGACCAAACCAAAGTGGTCTCCTCTGTTGCCGCTGTAAGAAAGGAACTGGGAAAAAATTCGTTGTGGGTGGCGACAACCGCTAAAAAAAGACCGAATTGCATCACCCTTGACGATGTGCGAGACTGGGGAGAACGCCATCCAGATAGGAATACGGTCTTTCTTTTCGGGACAGGTTACGGCTTAACCGATGAATTTATATCGTCTTATGAGCATATATTATGCCCGATAGAAGGCGGGACGCTTTATAATCATTTATCGGTGAGAAGCGCTGCGACTATCATTATTGATCGACTATTTGGGCGGTAATTAACGTTTTTTATATTGCTTAAAAACCATCTATTTAAATTTATTCAAATAGATTTAGATTTAATAAATAAATTTAATGAAAGGAGGAACTATGAGTTCCGTCATCCAAGAGATTGAAAAAGAAAGTTTGCGTCACGAATTTCCTGATTTTAAATCCGGAGACACCGTGCGCGTGAAGGTGAAGGTACGAGAAGGTGAAAAAGAACGCGTCCAGGCTTTTCAAGGCGTTGTGATCCAAAAGAAAGGCTCGGGGATCAGCTCTACCTTTACAGTACGCAAAATCAGCGGCGGATACGGCGTCGAGCGTATTTTTCCCTATCATTCGCCGTGGATTCAAGGCGTTGAGTTAGTGCGTAGAGGCAAGGTTCGGCGCGCCCGCATCTATTATTTCCGAAAGTTGCGAGGTAAGGCCGCCCGTATCAAACAACTCCGCCTTCGATAATCTGTTCTTGTCAAATGATTATATAGCCTAAAGTTCCAACGATTTTGTCTATTCAATTCTTTAAAATACCCTGGATTTTCGATTCAGGGTATTTTTTCATATAATTAATTTAACTCGAATTATGAGGAAAAATGATGAAAAATCTGTTACGCGCTATCCAAGTCGCTATGATCCTTTTGCTAAGCTCTCAAGCGACACACGCGCAGGTCAATACGGAAAAAATGCGCTCGTCCAAACTCGACGAGGGGTGGAGCGGCTTCGCTAAATTTGGTTTTGGCTATCGGGAAGGTAATTCAAATTTGTTCAAACTCAACGCCAACCTTCGGGTTGACTACAGCGTCAATCGCTTGCACTCGTTCTTGGTGGGAAATTTGGAGCGAACTGAAGAGAGCGATCGGGAGTCAGCGGCTTATAAAGGATTTCTGCATTTTCGAAATATGTATGCTATCATCAAAAAACTCGACGCCGAGGTCTTTCTCCAAAAGGAGTTTAATGATTTCATTCGGCTGGAAAATCGAGACCTAATCGGCGCGGGTCTGCGCTTCAATTTCCAGTTAGAGGATCAGAAACTTTCGTATCATATCGGTTTGGGGTTGATGTGGGAACATGAAAATTACGATTCTTCCGACGAGGACGACGCCAATATTTCCCGATCTACGAATTACCTATCCCTGAATTGGCACCCAAGTGAGCATTTAGCCGTAATCTGTATCGAGTATCTGCAAGTTGATGTGGAAAACTCTTCGGATTTTCGATTTTTATCAGACATGGTGGTTGGGTACAACCTGACCAAAAAGCTTATCTTTGAGACGAATTTCAAATACCGGTTTGATAACGAGCCGGTAAGCGGCATAAAAAAATACGACTTAGATATCAAAAACGGAATACGATTCAATTTCTGACGTTCTTAACCGCCCTTTCTAACCCAACTGTGTTTGATGGAGCGAATCATATGATCCGTTTGATTAAATTTACCTTGACCTATATAATATTTGTCGGGCATTTAACTGCAGAGCCTGTTGAGAAGCAAGAGCTTGAAAAAGAATTGATCATTGGTCTTCGACAGGAGATCGGATCGGTTCGAGCACTCGCATCGTATCTGCAACAGCGTGAAATTTCGTCGATTCCCGACATCAAAAAACTTTCTCAGGCGGAGATTTCCCCGCTCGCTCGATTTGTCAAGGCGACCTGTCGCGATTCGAGTCATTTTGCCGAAATTCAGCGAGCGGTTGCGCAGTGGGAAGGAGCCGCGTCTGTCCATCCCAACTATGTGAGAGAATTTTGCGATGTACCGAACGATCCTTTGATAAGCGATCAGTGGGCGTTGAGCCGAATTCATGCCTTTGACGCCTGGGAAACCGAGACCGGTTCTCCTCATATTATTTTGGCGATCATTGATTCTGGGGTCGATTATTATCATCCTGATCTGTCGCAAAATATATGGCGCAATAGCTCCGAGATACCGGGTAATCAAATCGACGACGACGGCAACGGTTATATCGACGATATTGTTGGCTGGGATTTTAGCGACGCGCAGGGATTGCCAGGCGCGGGAGATTTTGTCGAGCGGGATAACGACCCATCAGATGAAGGCGGACATGGCACACATGTTGCCGGAATCGTCGCAGCCGCGATTGATAATGACGTCGGGATCGGAGGAGTCGCTCCAAATTGCCAGATTATGCCTCTGCGAGCTGGATTCCGCCTGCAATCCGGAGCTGGTTATCTACAAGACGACGATATTGCCGCAGCAATTGTCTATGCCGCAGATAATGGGGCGAACGCTATCAATATGAGTTTCGGCGATCCCCGCCCATCGCATCTTCTCAGAGACGCTATCGATTATGCGGTCAGCCGAGGCTGCGTGGCAGTCGCGGCCGCGGGGAACGACGCCCTTCCAAGACTTTATTATCCAGCGGCTTACGATCCCGTGATCGCGGTCGGCGCAAGCGATCAGAACGATCTTTTATCTCTCACATCCAGCTATGGACCGGATTTGGACGCGGTCGCGCCAGGGGTCTCGATCCTCAGCGCGTGGCCGGATCAATCTTATGCGGAATTGAGCGGCACCTCAATGGCTGCGCCCCATGTGACCGGAGCTGTCGGATTGCTCCTCGCCCACTTCCCCACTCTCTCGCCCCACGATGTGCGATCACGAATTCGCGCCGCGGCTTTAGACTTGGGAGAGCCGGGAGCAGATCCAATATATGGCTCCGGTCGGCTGGATCTGCTCAACCTCTTAACAGAAGAACCCGGTTCCCGCTCACGAATCGACTATCCCGAAAGCAGACAGAGGATCAATAGCGGAACCGCAATTGTCGGCGTCGCGCATAGCGAAAATTTCTCCCGATATCGACTGGAATACGGCGTTGGATTCACACCGGCTGCCTGGACGGAATTCGATCAATCGACTGATTCCTCGATCAATCCAGATACCCTCGGCTATCTTGATACCTCCACGTTTCCAGAAGGCACTCTCACGATTCGACTGACTGCGGAATCGGCAAGCGGCGAGCGGTTTGTCGCACATAAAAGCGTGATAATCGATCATACTGCCACGGAAATTATCGAATTAAATGGAATCAAAGAACTTAATGGGAACCGATTTCATTATCTTATCGAATGGGGTTCGACCGATATTGTTGACAGCGAACTGCAGCTATATTTCCATGAAACCAGCCCAATCACTCTGGATTCTCCCTTTACATCGACAGATCACTCCGTTGATATAACCCCATATTTATCAGCCAACTTATTAGAAATACCAGAAGCGGAAGACTGCGGTTTTCGGATAACACTCGACGCCTCCTCCTCGGATCCGGTGACGATCGATCAGGCGGGCGAGCCGTTTTTGCTTTCCAACTATATAGCGTCAATCGATCTGACTTCGCTCTCAAATTACGGATTCCAACAGACCGCTTCGCTTCCGGATGGACGGTTTTTGGATCGATACACCGACTTTGATCATGACGGGCAACCTGAATTGGTCGTGATGATGACCGGCGATTCGCCTTATCAACCAATCACTATTTTTGAGCGGACTGAAGATGGGGTTTTTGAACCTGTGACGAGAACAACCGAGGCTTTTCTCCCATGGGATGCGGGCGATGCAGACAGCGACGGTAAGGAAGAACTGTTAGTTGGCGGCGTACGCGTCGCTTATCTCTTGGAGGCGGAAAGTCCCGGATCGTTCCCGAGCCGAATTATCTGGCAAAGCCAAGATGTCTGGGGACAATTTATTGCCGATACGGATCAAGACGGGCGAAGGGAAATCGTCTCTCGATACGACCCGTCTGACGGCCAAAATGAAGGGATTATTATATTTGAATCGACCGGAGACGATCAATTTTCAGAGGGGTTGATCCTGCCAAATCCAACGTCCGGGTCCAATGGTATGGAGGCGACAATGGCAGTCGGCGACTTTGACGGAGATGGGCGCGGCGATATCCTTTGTGGCGATATTGACGGCGATTTTTTTATTTTTGAGGCGGTCGAAGACAATTCCTATCAGCCTATTTGGGCGTCTGATACTTCTCTATTTGAAAATTTGGGAAGTATTGTCTCGCTGCAAAAAGCAGGCGATCTGAATCAAGACGGGAGCGACGAATTTTTGGTCGCGGTTACAGTTCAAAATCAACTGGACCCGGATAAAACGCATTGCCTTTTCTATCTATTTTCTGCGATTGGGAACAATCAATTTGAAATCGTTTGGCACACGCGGATAGGAGCTGGAGATCCGGTTCAATCCGGGGTCAAATCGTTCGATTATGACCAGGACGGTATGATTGATTTGGCGATACACATTTCCTTTGATCTCTATATATTCAAAAATTTGGGAGAATTTGGTTTTCAGCCAATATTCCATACGCCTCAATCCCAGACGCCGAATATTTTGATCCAAGACGGAGATCAGGACGGTCTGCCAGAAATCGTTGTCAACCGAGCGGGACAGATCACGGTTTTGGAGCGGCTATCCGCGATTCCCAACCCGTATCCGCCGACTGGTCTCACTGGGCACGCGCTTAACGAATCTTCCATTATGCTGAATTGGGACGACCATCCGTCTGCGGCGAGCTATAAAATATATCGCGGCGTTAGGGAGGAGACGCCAATTTTATATGCGGAGGATTTTTCGGAATCCGAGTTTATCGATACAGGTCTAAGTCTGGGTCAACCCTATTCTTACATGATCCGATCCGTGGATCATTCGGGAGCGCAAAGCCCTCTATCCCCAAAAGTGACCGTTACCCCGTCCGACGCTCCCACGTTGGTTTTGGCAAAATTTATAACAAACCGTCAGGTCTCGCTACAATTCGATCTGCCCATGGAATCGGCAAGCCTTTTATCGGCTCGTATCGTTGTTGATGATTCTCGGCACCCCGACTCATTTATCATTGACCGAGGGGGGACTCGCCTGATTGTCTCCTTTCGAGAAAAATTTCAGCCGCTGAGGTCTTATACATTGTCGATTTCCGGAGCTGCAAGTCGCGCTGGGGTTCTGTTAAATCCAAATCCCACCCAACGGGGAGTCCATTATGAGGATATTGATCCGCCCGTTATCGAAGAAGTGATTGTCGTGACTCGAGACGAGATTCTGGCTGTCCTGTCCGAGCCGATTGACTCAGAATCTGCAAGCGATCTGCAACAATATCGGTTTGACCCCCTCCTGCTTATAAAGAAAATTGCCAGCGACTCGACCACAATCACGATAGAATTGAGCGAGCAGATAAAAGATATCGATTATCTTATTGAAATACAAGGAATTACCGATCTTTTTGGCAACGAAATTCTCAAAGGAAATGGAAATGCCGCCCGATTTTCCTTGACTCATGCGGAAAACGTTTTTTGTTATCCAAATCCGGTATGGGGTGAATCGATTGGTTTTGGCAATCTTCCGGAAAAGGCGGAAGTCCGAATTTTCACTTATTACGGCGATCTGGTAAAAAAAATTATCAAAGAGGACGCGGGTCACCGATTGACAGTTTCCCTGAAAAACGATAAGGGCAAACCCCTGAGCACCGGAACATACTTTTTTTCAGTGACCGGTGCTCAGGGAGTCAAGAACGGTAAGTTTGCCATTCTCCGGTAAATTTGCCTAATGAACGGCGCCCTTTTTGACCCGTCTGCTGATTTGGAATCGTTTCAAACGTTCACGGCTCATCCTTTTTAGATGTTTTTAACGCGACATAGCGAGTTGTCATAACCAAATGAAAAATGCACTAATTATAATTCTTTTTTTTATTTCAGCACTCGGTTACGCGGAAGCCGCTGACTCGACGTCGGTCTCCGGGATAAATTTTCGGGTCAGGATACAAGCGCGGTTAGACGTGGGCGACCTTCTGACAGATGAAACCGATTCGGGCTATATCTCCTTATTCGACACCTATTTCCGGAGAACGCGCCTTGAAATCAGAGGGCATCCGATCCAGCCAATCGAATATACGATTATTTTTTCAGCGGATCACTGGGAACGAGCTGATAGAGATCACAAGTTAAGTATGCCGATTTGCTATGTAAAAATCCACGCCTCCCCCACCCTCACACTCCGATTTGGCTTGACAAAACTTCCGTATTCTCGTTTTTTATTGACCTCGTATTCTCGCCTTATGTTTGTAGAGCGCCCGGATTTTGCCAACCAAAGCTCGAGATTTATGAGCGGAAACATTCCGTTCAATATTCAGTTATATCAATCGCTTATAGATAGTTTGGCTCAGATTCGATTTGCTGTGTCAGACGGATTTCAGAAAGGCGACGACATTGGGGATAATTTCGTTGTGCATCGCAGTGACGCGTCTATTTCATGTCGGATCGAATTCTCTCCAAGCAGGTGGACCGAGGAGAAAAAATATGGCTCCTTTGTCGGCGTGGGCAGGCACCTGACATTTGCCGCGGGATTCGCAGCGCAACGAGGTATCCGCGCCCATAACGAATCGGAAGATCCGCCGTATATTATAAAAAATCAGGAACGTTGGTTGGTTGAGCTTGATCTTTCCGCGCATCATAACGGCTTAGGGTTCCAAATCGAATATATCAATATGACCGGGAAAAAAAAATCCGAACCGAATGTCAATCCAAAGGGTATCTGCGCGCAGGTCGGGTACTTTATCAAATCGCTCCGATTGGAGCCGTCTTTTCGCTACGAGTATTTTAATGAAGACGCAAATCAACCGGATAAGACTATACAAATATTCACGTCTGGATTGAATTGGTATAAAACTCGATGGGACCACGATTTCAAAATCCAAGCAAATTTTGTTCACTATCTCTGCGATCCACATTCCGAAATCGCGCTCCCGAATGATTCCTCAAAAAATCTTTTTTATCTTCAATGCCAATTCTACTTCCGATAAAATTTGTAACGACTCAGGTTGCCGAGAATGCTGAATAGTTGCGAATTCCAAAATGTAATTTCTTGAGAAAAGCCATAAATTTATCGCAGAATCATAAAAGGGGGGCACATGTTTTATTTTAAAATTATCCTGATATTATTTTTTTTGATCGTAGGCGCGCTCTTTTTCTCGACCCCGAGTCAAGGTAAGAAAAAGGATCGCTTTGAAGGCGACGACGATTTCAAAAATGAAAACTATGTAGCAGCACTGAAGAGCTACCGGAATCAACTTGAAGGGATTCATAACACGGAGAAACGGCTCCATCTGCGCTATAAGATCGGACAATGTCTGCAGAAACTCAGCCAAGAAGAAGATTATCAGGAAGAGTTGAATACATTTCTGGAATCCTATTCAGAGGAGTCCGCCGGAACGATCTGGGAAGCCCGCGCCTATCTTATGAAAGGATCTCGCCGCTATTACTATAATGAGAAATCCTCTATCGAGCAGGCGCGTGTGATCTTTGAAAAATACCGAAATTCTGGGGAGTTGTGGAAAGGTGAACTTTCCGAAGTCGATTCGATTCTTGCGGCGATTTTGGAGAAAAATATGAGCGGCTATTATTTCCCTGAGTCAAATGGGGCGGATTCGTTCGATAAAGAGATTGACCACGCTCGCATAGAGAAAGAATCGCTTGTCATGGAGAAAGGTGCTTATGATCCTGAGTGGGAAATCCGTAAGCGAATCCTGTTTTTATATCGAGAAATGGAGCAGCTTGCCGAGAATGTTGACGGAAAATTTTCCGAAAGGTATTTTTTGGGGCATTTTTTACGGCGACAGGCGCGTACCGACATTTATCGAGACGAGGCTCTAAAAACGCTGCGGGATGTGATCGACGAGGCTCCTGATCGGAAGATGAGGCAAGACGCGCAGTATTCCCTGGTCTTGTATTATCAAGAGCAGAATGATCTGGTTGCCTGTATGAAGGAGATCGAAAATCTACAGCGGGATTTCCCTGATTCTCGCTGGGTTTCGGATACAAAAGCGATTGCGCAGGATATAGCCAAAAAGGAACTGCGCTTAGAAATAGAGACTGTTTTTCTTCCGGGTCACACGCCGGAGTTCTCCATCCAAAGTCGCAATTTGAAGGAAGAGACGCTCAGTCTTTATCGATTTGACCTTGTTCGCCTTATGAATAACCATAGAGGAAATATCGACGTCGGGGACCTTAGAAAATTCTGTTTCACAAGCAATATCGAAGACGCGATGGCTTATACTACGGGCTTGGAGCTTAAGTATCAACTGACGGTCGAGGACAAAGGGGACTATCAGCCCGTTACAGTCGATGAGGTCTTGACGCTTTCTGAGCCGTTGCCAATCGGCGCGTATCTGCTGGTGATTGAGGGAGGAAAAATCCAGGCGGCAGCACTGTTCACGGTTTCCGATTTGGCGATTATTCAGCGGACAACAGCACACAAATCGGTCGTCTATGTAGCTCATGCGGTGACTGGAGAGCCAGAGTCGGACGCGCGTGCGGTTGTGATTCAGAACAAAAATTTCCACGAGGGGACAACGGACGCGCAAGGAATTTTCCAGGTCGAACTCACGCAGGATACCGACTCCTACGATCACATCGCCTGCTTTGGTTATATCGGAGATCGGATTGCTCTGCTCCCGGAAGCCTATCATTACAAAAGATATCGGGGTGAGAGAGAAATTAAAAGTTATACGATTACCGATCGACCTGTTTATCGCCCCGACCAAATTCTCTATTTCAAACATATTTTTCGAGAGAATTTTGAGGGCGTATTTCATGCGCTAACTGATCGAAAGATCGATGTGCAGATCAGAAATCCCAAAGGAGAGACTGTTCTGGATACCGCGCTTGTCACCAACGAATTTGGTTCGATATCTGGATCGTATCATATCCCGGCAGACGCGGCGTTGGGACAATTTTATTTCCAAATCCATATTGACGGGGACTCCCCTGACGATATGAGCGGTCGATATTTTCGGGTGGAGGAATACAAACGTCCGGAGGTCAAGCTCTCTATTATATTAGATGGTGAAAATTTGCGGGTCGACGCGACGGCTCAGGCAACGCTGAAAGCCGAATATTATTTCGGAGGACCGGTTGCCAACGCGGAGGTCTCCTACCACGTCAGGCGGCGTGACTACCAACCGATTTTCTATGCCCAGCGTGACTATGATTGGCTGTATGGAAAAGGATTTGCCGAAGATCATGCTGAAAATCAGAGTGGTTGGGACGGAATCTGGTATGATTGGAATTCTGCTGAAATCATGTCCGGGGAGGAGACGACTGATGAGAAAGGCGAGGTTGTCTTAAAAATCCCGACTGCGGACCTGCTGTCGGACGACTGGGACGGCGCGTACAAGCTGACGATAGAGGCGAGCGTGACCGATAAAAGCCGCCGCAAAATCGATACGAAAAAGCAATTCGTCCTTCCAACGCAGGATTTTTACGCGTTTCTGCAAACAGAACGCAATTTCCTGATCCCAAATGAAAAGGTAACATTTGAAATTCATACTTTGTCCCCAAATCATGAGCCTTATAATGTGCAAGGAGAGATTATACTTTTTGAGTTGACGAGTCGCCCGTCAAAAAAGGACAAGGTCGCGGAGGACGAAGACCCTTATATAGAGAAAAAAATCTTGTCGAAAAAACTGTCCACCGAGAATGGTCAAGCAAACTGGGTCTGGAGACCCAAAACAGACGGGCACTATCGCATTAAGTTTCGAGCATTGGATAGCTATGAGAAAGAGGTGGTCGCCGAGACGGACTTGTGGGTCGCCGGTGAGAAATTCTCAGGTTCCACCTATCGATTCCTGGGGATGACCGTGACCACAGATAAGTCCGAGTATGCAGAGGGGGAAACCGCGCATCTGCTGTTGACTGTGGAGCAGAAAAATAGCCATATTTTTCTCACAACAACCGGCGATGACGCGCTCGACGCCCATGTGATCCATGTACCTAACAGAGCTAAAATCATTCCCTTGAAAATCGGGACGCAGCATACGCCGAACTTTTTTATTAACGGATATGTGATTCTAAATGGAAAGGTCTTAACGGACCATGTCCAGGTTTTTGTCCCACCAAAACGACATTTTATCACAGTCCAGACCCAGGCGGATAAAGAAGTCTATCGCCCCGGAGAGGACGGACATTTGACGATTCGCACAACGGATTATGAGGGAAATCCGATCTCTTCAGAGGTCGGCGTCTCCATGTTCGACGCGTCTTTGCTCTATATCCAGCCCAATATAAATCCCGATATTCGCACATTTTTCTACGGTCATCTGCATAGAGACGACACAGAGACGGGCGCGTCTTTCGATTATTCCATGGCCGCGACTGTCGAGGACGATCAAAAATATGGGACCTTTAAGCGGCATGACCATCCGGATGGATTTGACCAAATCTATGGACTATATTTAAAATCTATGTCTGCTGTTCCCTTGCTGGCACTGGAGGCAGGAAGTGTGCCGGATAATATGAGGATGGAGGGCGATAGGGACGAGGCAGAACCGGTCAACGAATCCAATAAGGAAGAGAATGCGCCTGATTTTAAGCCGGAAATCCGCAATGATTTCTCAGAAACTGCTCTGTGGCGACCTTTTGCCGTGACGGGAAAATCAGGCGTTGCAACGGTGGACTTCCAACTTCCTGACGCGCTGACTACTTGGCGGGCAGAGGCAAAGGCTGTGACAAAAAAGACGCAGGTCGGGGAGGATAAGATCGAAGTTCGGACGCAAAAACGGATCATGGCGAGATTGCAGGCACCTCGTTTTTTTGTCGAAAAGGATGAGGCGGTGATCTCTGCAAATCTGCATAATTACACGGAAACGAGACAAGATCTGAGCGTCAAATTGGAGCTGGAAGGCGGGACGCTGGAACCGTTTGCGGACGTGGAGTTGCAAATTTCAACGTCTCTGGATCCAAAGTCTGAGGCGCGTATAGACTGGCGAGTCAAGGTCGTTCGAGGGGGAGAGGCGACTGTGCGGGTCATAGCCGCTGGCAAAAATGACGGGGACGCAGTGGAGATGCACTTCCCTACAATCCCTTATGGAATCGAGAAAATGGTCGCGTATTCCGACGATATGTCAGACCGTGACCATCTGGAATTCACCATCACTGTGCCAGATGAAATTCGATCCGGGTCGCAAAATCTGAGCATGGTTCTTTCGCCCTCTCTCGCCGCGATTGCCATCGACGCCCTGCCCTATCTGGCGGACTATCCGTATGGCTGTTTCGAGCAGACGCTCAGCCGATTTGTCCCAGCCGCGTTGACCGCGAAAACTTTAGATGATCTGGGTGTTAACTTGGAGGACTTGCGAAAAGCTCGGAAAAATATTATAGCGGATAAATTGATCGCAAAACAGTATCATTCGCATCGGAAAAGCCCGCTTTATGACAGCGAGGAGTTGCAAAAGATGATCCGGGCGGGTCTGAATAAAATCGCCAAATTTCAGAAAAGCGACGGCGGATTCGGATGGTGGAGTCACGATCATAGCTCCGACCCGTACATGACCGCGCAAGGTGTCAATTCCCTGATCTTGGCAAAAAGTTGCGACTTGTCTTTCAATGACGGCATGATCGAACAAGCTGTGAGGTTTTTGACTAAGTATATCAAAAATGTGCATAACAAAGATATAAATAAAATTAATTTGAATTTAAACGCTTATATATTATACTCGATATCGAACTATGATCCAGGTTTGGTGGATTTGGCGATGTTGGATAAATTCTATCAGTTCCGAGACGAGATGTCCTATTATTCATGGGCGTTGATGGGATTGACCTATACCAATATCGTGTTGAATCAGATGGGTCAGTTCAAATCGGGCGGTCTCTCTCCCGCCTCGTTGGATCCGCCTCTGATCGACCAGCCTATGAAGAGCGCGACTTATGGGCGGATGAAGGGTATATACGAAAATTTGCTGGATCGGATACGCACGGATGAAGAGAATGACACGGCGTATTGGAAACCAGAGGGCGGCTATTGGTGGTTCTGGTGGAATGATCGCATCGAGACCACGGCGACCGCGCTCCAATTTCTGAATCGGATCGATCCAAAAAATGAGCGACTGCCGCAAATCGTCAAATGGCTGGTCAATAATCGGCGCGGAAACAGTTGGTATTCGACAAAAGACACCGCGCTCGCTGTTCATGTTCTGCTGGAATACGCTCGCTTGCATGGCGAACTTGACGCAGACTATAGTCTGACTGTGAAGATGGATGAAAAGGAGCTCAAAAATTTTATTATCACGCCGCAAACATTTTTTAGCTTTGATAATAAACTTTTTATCGACGATGAGGGCCTGACAGCTGGCGATCATCGGATCGAGATTATAAAGGAAGGGCAGGGAAATCTGTACTACTCGGCGTTTGTTGAATATTTCACCAAAGAAGACCCGATCCAAGCTGTGGGAAATGAGATATTTATCGATCGAGCATATTACAAGATTCAGGGGAATACTCAGGAGGATTGGCAAAAGCTGGAAAGCGGGGATCAATTGCTGAGCGGCGACGAGATCGAGGCGATTCTGACTATAAACGCAAAAAATGATTATGAATATCTCGTTTTTGAGGATATGAAACCGGCTGGCTGCGAATTTAAACAACTGCGTTCTATCGGCGGTTATATGGAACTTCGGGATGAAAAGGTGGTCTTTTTTCGACATTGGATACGCCAGGGAGAGACCGAAATTCGGTATCGTTTGCGAGCTGAAGTCCCGGGCATGTTCCACGCCTTGCCGACCCATGGACGCTGTATGTACGCCCCTGATGTGCGCGGAATATCGGACAGCTTTGTGATCAAAGTTGCCGATTAAGAGCCGAGATTTCGACTTTTTTACAAAAACCTTTGGGGTCTCATTATCCTGGATTATTCGTCATCACGGAAATCGATCCGCAGATTACGCAGATTATCGCAGATTAAGAATTGATTTATATCTTTTTTGCCAAATTTTCTTCAGGAAAACCGAGCTTTTGCGCGTATTTCACTATATTCGCAACAGAGTCACAGAGAGCGCAGAGTCAGCCCAAATAAGGGTTCTGAAATCCTCATAAAAACTGAGTTCTCTTGGAAATGTTGTTAAAAATAGACTTTAACCCATTAAATATCAAACATCTGAGATCTCTGGTTCTCCAAGGCTTATGAATAATGCAGGTTATGAAGATTTCTCTGAAAATTATTATGATCTGGCTACTTCTGGTCGGCTTGTGTCACGCCAAAACTGGCGACCTCTCCATTGTGGCGATGGACCATGCAAGCCGGGATACATTGCAGCGGGTTAATATCAGCCTGCTCAACAAAGCCAGGGGTAGCCATGAAGATTTCGAGATTTGCACTCATAAAAAGGGTGTTCATCTGATCCGCCAAGTTCCGGTCGGAACGTATGATCTCACGCTGGAATCCTACCGCTATGCGTCTCGAACAATTGAATCGGTGCAGGTGGTCTCAGATTCAACGATCTATCTGGAGATCGACCTGAGCCGGATATCGCCTTTAACCACCCGCCCGATTACAGATAATTTTGGAAATGTTGGATCAATTCAGGGAAAGGTGATCAATCAATTTACTGGAGATCCCTTGCCCAATACAAATATATATCTAAAAGCCACTCGGTACGGCGTTGGCACAGATCAAGGTGGCAAGTTCCTGATTGCGGAAGTACCGACGGGAATCTATACGCTTGTCGCCAAGTACATAGGTTTTGAGAGCGTCAGGATCGATAGCTTTCAGGTGTTTCCAGACTCGACCCGGCAAGTCGATTTTGAGATGAAATTTCGTGTATTGGAGTGAGGATCGGAGTCATTTATGTCTCATGTCAGCCAAGATTATCACTTAGTTCATGTCGGTTGCTCCCAATGCGGCGCGAGTTTGCAGCTGGAAGAAGGAAGCCGGGTGGGTCATTGTCCCTATTGTGGGAACTTTTCTCTCTTTGTGGGGCGGGAAGGCGCGTTGCAATATTATGTGCGGCATAAAATCGGCTCGAAAGACGCTCAAAAAATCGTCCGAGATCGGTTAAAAGCCGTGACGAAAAATGAAAAATTGGGCGCGACCATGCAGAGTATGCAGCTCTATTACGTCCCGTATTGGCGTCTGCATGGCACGATATTAGGATGGGTCTTCGGCAGGGAGCCAGTGAAGCGGAGCGAGACGATCAGAAAAATGTCCTCATACGATGGATCAGGGTATTCATATCTGAAGACCGTGCAAAAAATCGCGGGGGATCAAGGCGTCGAAAAGTTGGTGCGCCGTTCTGGAGTGATCAATATATCGGCGTGCGATATTAGCGAGATGGGGATCGAATCTTTAGACAGCCGGCATCAAGCATTTTCCAGCTATATGGGCATTCATCAAAAATATTTGGGAGATATGAGCCTGCTGGATTTATCCTCGCAAAAAGAAGGTATCTTCTTAGATATCACCGTGCCGCTGGAAAAAGCGAAAGAGGACGCGGAAGAATTTCATAAGAAATTGATCCAAGGCGTAACCTTCCGGATTAAAGTCACTTATCAGACCTTTCGCATGGTTACAAAGCAGGTCTCCCTGGTCTATTATCCGATCTGGTTTTGCCGCTATTCCGTATATGGGCGTCAGTTTACCGCTACAGTCGATGCGTGCAATCGGCGGGTGATCGCGGGCGTATCGCCTCCGGAAACCCGAGTGGTTAGCATAAAAGCGATATTTTTTTTGATCATTGCCGCCAATTTTATCGTGACGCCTTTTATTCGGATTTTTATTTTTCCTTTTTTCAAAAAGAACCCGCAGAATGTGGTATGTCTCACCGTGCTCATCGTCGCATTGGTTTTGATAGGGGTCTGCAAGATGGCCTGGCTCCACTTCATCCTCACAACGGATACAAATCTTGCCGAACGAAAAGAAATTGCAAATAGTTCCATTTCGATGTCCTGAGTGCGGGCATCCGCTGAAGGCAATGGATCAAGATATTATCTATTACTGCAAATTTTGCGAGGCTGGTCTCCACTTTTGCCAAACGTCCAAAGAACGGATACGTCGGATTCCCATTGTTTTTGCCAAGACGCGCGCCAAGCCCCCCGCCTCCGAAGTCGGCTCATATAATCCCGACTTTTATAATCTCACCCACTACCTTCCATTCTGGACATTTATTACCGAAGGGTCTCTGTATGAACGAAGGACGCATCTCGCGTATCGTTCTGGTGACAACTATGGTCCAGGACGCGGCAGGACGAATTTGTACAAGGGTCAGAAAAAGGAATCGGATATCACATATCAGCCAGCCGCGGAGGAGGGTCATATCGACAAGAAGGCGATCAAAAAATTTCGGTCGCTCTTCTATATACCCGCGTTCAACACCCCGGATATGGTAAAAATGGGCGCGGTGATCACCGCGGGAAATCCTCCTATCAAAGCTGTTTCTGAAAAATATTTGTTTGGAGGCGTGATCAGCGAGGAGGAAGCGCGCCAAGTCGCAGATCTGGTCTATATTTTTTTCGAGGCGGCAAAATCCGACTTCCTCAAAGAAATTGATTTTTCTTTGCGACTGACGCGACCGCGGATTGTGGCGATGCCGTTTCATCCGGTGGGAAAAAAAATCTATGATCTGGTGTTGGGACAGAGTTGGCCCAGAGAGATATTCGAGGATTGGGGAGAAATCGTCACCTTTACGGAAAATATCAAAAGTAGTGCCTCTTGAAAAAAATGAATACAGACATGGCTTTCGCGTATTGCGAGCGACTTGCCACGGCGCATTATGAAAATTTCCCAATTGGGTATCTGGTCCCAAAAGAAAAAAGACCCCATTTCTATTCGATCTACGCATTTGCCCGCACCGCCGACGATTTTGCCGACGAACCGCAGTATGAAGGAGATCGGCAGGAACGGCTTAAGGAATGGAGGCAAAATCTGTCCGACTGCTATCAGGGGCGGGCGGAACACCCGATATTTATCGCGCTGCAACAGACTGCAGAGTGCTACGACCTGCCCGAATCTCTCTTTCAAGACCTATTGACCGCCTTTCTCATGGATACCAAAATCCGTCGATATCCCGCGTATAGCGATCTCCTCTATTATTGTCGCCATTCCGCAAATCCGGTGGGTCGCCTGATCCTACTCCTGTTCGGATATCGAGACGAGGAACGATGCCGACTTTCCGACTATATCTGCACAGCACTCCAATTAACCAATTTTTGGCAAGATGTGTCGATCGATCTAAAAAAAAACCGAATCTATATCCCGAAGGAAGATATGGAGCGATTTTCCTATTCCGAAGAACGTCTGAAGAGACATGATTATAACGAAAACCTTGCTGAGTTAATGCGTTTTCAAGTGGATCGAACCGAGCGCTTATTCGCGCTCGGTCGCGCGTTGCCCGACATGACAGGAAGAGGTCTGAGGTTTGAACTGCGTTGCGTTTGGTTGGGAGGAATGACTATCTTACAGAAGATCGCTGAGAGAAATTATAATATTTTTTATAGACCTAAAATAAGTGCTATAAACAAGTTATTTATATTATTTAAGGCTTTTCAGGGCTTTTCAGGAATAGGTAGAGAAAACCAAAAGGTCGCGCCTTTGTAGGGTCCGGGACTTTGCACCCCTACCCGACCGTTGTGTAGCTCTACCAACCTTTTGACGATCGCAAGACCCAATCCCGCGCTGGTTTCGTTCCCTGTGGGCTGTGCGGATAACCGTTGGAACTCTCGAAACGCAAGCGAAATATCCTCTTTGGACAGCCCCTGCCCTTGATCTCGCACCATCACAATCATCTCATTATTATCAATCTTGCTCACCACAGCCACAGTCGTCTCTGGATGGCTATATTTGAGCGCGTTGTTCAACAGATTGTCCAACACTTCGCCGATCTTGATTTGATCGATTCTCAGTTCAGGCGCGTTCGCAGCCAGATCAAGCTCTATTTGGATCGATTTCTTGGAGGCAAGAAGCTCAAAAAAATGCACCCGAGCTTGGATCAACTCGTTCATATCGGTCGGTTGAATGTTCAGAACCAAGTTTCCCGATTCGATAGCGGAAATGTCCAGCAATCCATTAATAATATTCACCATTTTTATACAATGACGAATGACTTCATCAAAATAATCTTCCCGTTCATCATCATCTATCTTGGTTTCCCGCAAAATTTCGGTAAAACCCTGAATCACAGTAATCGGGTGACGGAGATCGTGGGCGCAAATACGCAAAATTTCATTTTTTTTCTCATTCAGCCTTGCCAATTGATTGTTTTTCTCTTTTAATTTAAATGTCCTCTCTTCGACCCGCTTTTCCAACTCTTTATTCTTTAACTCCAGCTTTCCGATCATATGCTTATTGGATTCCCGCAACCGATAGCTGAATGCTCTGATAAATTCCAGAAATACATTGGGGTGATTATGAATAATCTTGTAAAATAATTCACGGTTAAAAACCATGAGAGCGGCCTGGGTTAAAGCGGTGGCCCGGGCGGACCTTGGCTTCTCCTCTAAGAGAGCCATCTCTCCGAAAAATTCTCCGGCATAACGGGTGCCGACCACATGATACGAGTTATCAGACGCGCGTTTTGATATCGAAATCGTTCCTTCCAGGATGACAAAAAAATCTTCGCCAATCCCGCCTTCCTCAATGATCACATCGCCCTTATCGAATATTTTGACATCAGCGTTTTTGAGGAGATCCTCCATCTCTTCTTCTCGTAGCTCGTCGATGAGTTGCGCATTAAACCGCAAGCGTTCTTTTTTTGCTTTCATAATCAAATTTTTCCTTTATTCAGATTAAATCATCTGAATCGCAACAGTTTTTTCTCAAGATCATATAAATTTTTTATCTCATAGTTTGCGATCATGCTGTTCCGGTGCCGTTGTTCACGTCGATTGAGCCACGCTGTGCGGATACCGAGCTGTTTTGCGCCCAGGATATCGTGTTCAATACTATCGCCAACCATCAGCGTAGCATCGGGAGTGACAACCAACTGAGAGAGTGCCATCTCAAAAGGCAAACTTCCCGGCTTACCTACTCCGATCTGTCCCGAGATAATAATCGAATCGAAAAAATTGGACAAATTTGTTTGTATAATTTTCTCGACCTGCACATCCGGAGCACCGTTTGTGATTATTCCCAACCGAAATTTTCCCCCCAATTTCTTCAAAATCGGTATAGCGTCGTCATAGAGAAGATGTTTTTTCCTGCGTTTTTGATAGAAAGCCATGGTCAGGTCTTCTATGAGATCAGAATCAAAAATTCGGTGTTCCGCCAGTGCCCCAGCCCATGTTTCCCGTTGATAGGTAGGCACCCATTGCCTCAATTTTTTCAAATTGGGTTCGTCCCCTAAAAAACGCCCCCAAAGTCCTTCGACAAAACCAATTCCTATGGCATTGCAATAATTTATTACTGGCGAATTGTCCCAAAACTTCATTGCGGTCTTATATACGGACTTCTTGAAGCTCTCTATTTGGACTCCGTGTTTTTGATGCGCCAACTCGCAGACAGAGATAAAAGCCGCTGTGTCCGAATCCTGTTCGACCACCAACGTTTCATCCAAATCAAAAAGAATTGCTTTAATTGACATGTAGAGAACCTTTTTTTTAAGAAAAAATAAAATTATTGTATTTGTTTACAATGACTCGGATATATGCAACCTATAAGGGTTTTGTTTGCAAACAAAACCCTTTCTATTTATAATAAAATGTCGCTACGCTAAATATAGTGATGTTCTTTAGCAAAAGCGATCAATTCCTCTCGAAATTTTGGATGCGCGATTTTAGCCAGGGCATAAACCCGATCGCGTATACTTTTGCCATACAATGAAGCCACGCCCCATTCGGTGACCACGTAGTGAACGTCCCCGCGCGATGTAACCACGCCCGCGCCCGGCTTGAGCATTGGCACGATCCGACTCAGCGAGTCGTTCCTTGCCGTCGAAGGAAGGGCGATAATCGGTTTCCCGCCTTTGGAACGCGCCGCGCCGCGAATAAAATCGATCTGTCCGCCGATTCCGCTATAATGTTTTGTCCCAATCGAATCCGCGCAGACCTGACCCGTCAAGTCCACCTCGATAGCCGAGTTAATCGCGACCATCTTATCGTTTTTGCTGACGATAAAGGGATCGTTCGTATAGTGGGTCGGGTGCATCTCGATAATGGGATTATCGTCCATAAAGTCGTACACTTTCTGCGTTCCCAACACAAATCCAGCAATAATTTTTCCCGGATGCAGGGTCTTGCGTTCGTTATTGACAATACCCTTCTCCACCAGTCCAATAATGCCGTCCGAAAACATCTCGGAGTGAATGCCCAAATCCTTCTTATCTTCCAAATAGAACAACACGCCATCCGGAATGCCGCCGATTCCCAACTGGAGTGTAGAGCCGTCCTCGATCAACTCCGCCACATTTTGTCCGATCTTCTTTTGCAGATTTGACGGCTGACCCTGGGAAAGCTGAGAGAGCGGCGTGGAGATCGGAAGGCAGTAATTTATCTTGTTGATATGGATAAAGCTATCTCCATGGCAACGGGGCATCTGATCATTGATTTCTGCAATGATTATCTTAGCCGATTTCGCCGCGGGCATGGTGCAACCCACCTCAATTCCGAAGCTGCAAAAGCCGTGTTCGTCCGGTGGAGAAACACTGATCAGAGCCACATCAATCGGCAGATCGCCGCTCAGAAAAAGTCGCGGAATCTCGGCGAGGAAGATAGGCACATAATCGGCTCTTCCATCCTGCACAGCTTTGCGGAGATTACCCCCAATAAAAAAATTTCTGACCCGAAAACTTTTCTCATGTTTCGGATCCGCATAAGGAGCTTCGCCGATGGTTAAAATATGCGTGATCTCTACGTCCTCCAACTCATCGCTTCGTTGTACCAATGCTTTGACTAAGGAATGAGGCATTGCACATCCCCCTCCCACATAGACCCGGTCTCCAGACCTAATTACGCCGACAGCATCCTCGGCGGAGACAATTCTTTCTTGGTAGCGTTGAAGCCACTTCATTTGACAATCTCCTTTTTATCTCATCGCGTCATGAATCGAGGTGTAATCCACATCAAAAATTTTCGATGTGACCTCATTGACGCTATAACCGTTATGGGTGAAAATACTTTTACCAAAATTGATCCGAGAGCGAACCGCGCCCTGTATTCCCTTATTGGCAATATCGCTGACAAACGGCAAAAGCGCGTTATTTAACGAATGCGTGGCAGTTCTACCCACAGATGCCGGGATGTTTGGCACGCAATAATGGATCACGTCGTGGCGGACAAAAACAGGATCTCTCAGCGTTGTGGGTCGGCTGGTTGCCGTGCAGCCGCCCTGATCAATCGATATATCGATCAAAACCGATCTCGACTTCATCTTTTTGATCATATCCTCTGAGATCACATGCGGAGCCCGCTCGCCCCCAGGAAGCAGAACCGAGCTGATCACAACGTCGGCAAATTTCAGACTTTTTTTAATCGCTATCTCATTAGAAAACGACGTGGTCGCTCGGGCAGAGGCTAAGGTCTCCAAACGCCGCAGCTTGCCCACATCATTGTCTAAAACAATGACTTGCGCTCCGATTCCAAGAGCGGTAAGAGCTGAATTCAATCCCACAATCCCCGCGCCGATCACCACAATCACCGCGGGAGGCACGCCCGGAACACCGCTAAGCAGGATCCCGCGTCCGCCTCGGTTGCTCTGCAAATATTGGGCGGCAATCTGGATGCTCATGCGCCCAGCGATCTGACCCATGGACTCCAGAACAGGATAATAGCCTTTCTCATGCTGCAGAAGCTCGATACCGATAGCGGTCACCTTCTTTTCCAGCAAAACATCGAACACTTTTTTCGGGGCGATCGATAAGTGCATCGCCGAGCAAATGATCTGCCCCTCTCGCAAAAACTCTAACTCGGAAACTGTTAGCGGAGACATGCGCAAAACAATATCCGACCGACCATACATCTCTTCCGTAGAATAGGCAATCCTTGCCCCAACTTGCAGATAATCTTCGCTCAGAAACCCGCTTAGCTTGCCAGCACCCTTTTCCACATAGACTGTATGACCGCTGTTTACCAGCACAGCGACGCCGGTAGGCGTTAAAGAGACGCGGGATTCATAACGACGATTGTCTTTGACTAAACCTATGATCATAAATATCCTCCTCGGAATCGAACAAATTTTCAAAAACAGTCGTTTTTTCTACGATATACACACGATAATTCGTTGATCAAGCGATCCGATTGGGGTCAGAATCGGATATAAGAAATTCCAATTTTTTACATCAAGCAATATAAGTCGCCAAACGCGAGTTGGCAAGAAATAGATATTTGTTTTGTGAAATTTAAAAAAAAGTTGGCGCAAAAAAAGGCGAATGATCGGTTACAATCATTCGCTTACGCCGTGTCATCCGTCAGCTATTCAAAAATTATCGCCCTCCGAGTAGCTCTCTTGCCAGATCGTCCGCGTCGAAAATCTTCTGCAACACTTCGATCATGATAGCCGGATGCACGATGTGGGTGTTGCTATGGCTACAATCTGCTTATAAACGCACAAAAAAATAACATTTAAAGCCACTAATGCCTGCCAATATATAAAATTTCCGATAAAAGGTCACGGAATATTTTTTTCTTTACTCGGTATTTTTTAGCGTTCAAAAAATAAAAAATGGTTTTTTTTTAAAAGATACGATTTAGCCTGCCTCTGTGACTCTGTTGCGAATATAGTGAAATGCGCGCAAAAGCTCCGTTTTCCTGAAAAAAATTTGGCAAAAAAGATATAATTCTTTAATTATCAATTCTTAATCTGCGATAATCTGCGGATCGATTTCCGTGATGACGAATAATCCAGGTTAGAAAATGGGAGGTGAGAAATGAGAAAGTCAAGATGGATCCTTTTACTGTTAATTGCGGTCGTTTTGGTTATGGGATGCGACGACGATTGCTGGGACGACGATTGCGACGATGAATATTATGATCGATACCCGCCCGACATGCCGACTGGGTTTTACAGCGTGACCGGAGACCAAGAGGTGCGGCTTTATTGGGATCATAACCACGAAAGCGATCTGGACGGTTACAAACTCTATTGGAACGACGAGCCTTACGGAAATTTTGAACTGGTCACGTTCACTAATAATGATTATTATTTGGATCGAAGTGTAGAAAATGGACGAACCTATTATTACGCATTGGCAGCAATCGATTACAACGGAAATGAGAGCGAATTGACGTATGAAGATATTTTCGACACGCCGCGCCCAGAAGGGTATAACGTACGCCTTTTTCCTTTGAACGGGAATGAGTACGACCAAGATCGAGCGGGATGGGATTTTGATTTCTATCAAACCCGATATTGGGAAGACCCCCGCAGCGACATGACGTATGAATATTATTGGGATGAAGACCACGGAAGAGATTTTCACTACCTCAATTTTCCGTCTGGCGTGAAAATTCAATACTGGGGAATGATCGACCATCTGGATGAGATTAATTACGCGCCAAATTATAACTGGGAAAACCCGGAATGGGTCGAGCTGGAGGAGGGCGAGGCGTATGTCCTAAAAATCTATCGCCCTACCAGAGAAGTGCATTATGCCAAGATTCATATCACCCATTTAGATGCTGGTATGATGACTTTCGATTGGGCATACCAAATCGATCCTGATAACAGAGAATTGCGCCTGAAGCCCGTGCCCGATAAACAGGATAACGCGACGAAATAATGGGTAGTCACCCTATTGCATATTGTTGCTTCACGTATTATCTTAAGTGATTGCATCCCATTATTTTACTTATAACATGTTGAGGTCGCGGCTATGTGTAACAACTCCTGTGAAGAATATTATAAAATTTGGTAAAAGTCAAGATCGTTGTCATACGTGCCAAAAAACTTTTACCGATACCCGAGGCACGATTTTTTATGGTCGTCGCACGGTCGTCGCACGGCCGCTTCTAAGATTATTCGCGCCCTGATTATGATTGCTGAGGGTAACTGCATCAGCAGTGTATCTCGACAAACAGGTCATAAAGCAGACACGATTTCCGATTGGCTAAAAGCGGCGGCGCACCATGTCAATGAAATTGAGTCCATATTGATGAAAGAACACCGCATCAATCGAGCCCA
>NBMB01000097.1 GCA_002084765.1 Candidatus Cloacimonetes bacterium 4572_55
ATTATAGCACTGTTTATATGAGCCATGAAAGCCGTCTGATTGTTGAATCTGGAGGTGTGCTGGATATGGTCAACTGCCGGCTCATTTCCAACCGGGCGACCGATCCCCACGGGATTGGAAATAGTGTGATGGTCCTGGCTACCAATATTTGATATTAGGCGCTACAGAGAACGCTCACGATTTTTTTTAAATTTCCCTTGACAAATAACCGATGGAACCATACCTTAATATTCTGATCGAATACCAAATAGAAAAGATACTTACAAACCTGACTTCAATCTGATGAGAACATGATGCCCTGGTTACGTGATAAGAAAGCAAATATATATATTAAGGATTTAAATGGGCAATTGAACGCCCCCCCCCCTATTTAAAGACTTTACTAAATATGTGGAATCCCTATGCGCGCGATGCTACTTTGCGTGTATGGGGATTTTTTTTGTTATAGCGAAAATTTAGAAATCGAAAGGAGGCTGCTGTAAAATGAAAATTAAAAACAAACCTATGTAGTGTTTCGTTTATCACGGATGCCATGAGAGGGCATCTCTACGTATTTTAACGGGGTTGGAAGGAGAAATTTATTATGAGTATTACAATTTTTCAAAAAAAGAAGACGACTTTCAAACTAATTATTAGCTGCCTGATAATTGGCGGTCTGTTATTAACCGCTTGCGGCAAAGGCGTAACCGAACATGAGATTCAGGTTCCACCCTGGACGCCACACGAATCTCTGTTGGGCACGGCGGAAATTCGTGCAAGCTATGTGTCGGCAGACCAAGCACTATACCTGGCAACCAACACGGCCCTGTATAAGCTGGACATCGACAGCGATGAGCCACAGCAGCTTCTTTTGCTGGACAACTCGGCCATATCGGAGCGCTATAAACCGGTTATTTGTGATGATGTGATGGCCTATGCCAGCGATGATCGTCAAACTCTGATACTGCATCGGTTTGATCCCCAAAATCCCGGCATTGAGTATCCGCCGGAGTTGATCCCGATGTCAACGATTGACAGTACGCTGATAAATCGAGCAAGATTAGCTGTCACGAATATTTTTTGTCCTGTTGGAGGTTTTGATAACCAGGGCGGATTTCTCACCGCAATTGTGCACAATGCCCTTTACTTGTGTGCTGTCGATTATCAACTCGTTGACACAAACGTTGCTGCCAGTGGGATTGAAATACTCTCGACACAACTGATAACCGTGCATTGGCTAGGCCAATTTAGCGATGCTATATATAACTGATTGTATTGTTTTTAATGATCATTTTTTTATTGGCATTGTCGGGGGAGGTGATTATAGAATAGATCCAAGCGGAGACCATTCGGAGTTGTCCATGCCATTTGTTACTGTTGATTTTTTTAGTCACTCCGATACGCTCTACGCCTTGAATGCCGGTCATGAGTTGTACCGGTCTTTGGATTCCGGTGATACATGGCAGGCAATTACCGGCTTTAGTACTGTTCAAGCCCAATTCTTTTATGTCGGAGATCGGTTATGTGCCTATGCTATGTACCAATTGTGGGATATCAACATCGCCGAGCAAGTCATTAAAGAATTGGACAATGATGGTCTGGAGGGCAATCGGATTATGTCTGTCCATGAGATTGCTGACAGAGTGTATGTAAACACTCAAAATGGTCTGTTTTATCGTGATGTGGACGACTTTTTTACGTATAAGCCGGATGACACCGATCGTTTTATCATGAAATTTTATAAAAAAAAGGAGATTATTAATAATGAGATTTTTTAATAAAAGTAATTTAATTTGGCAATCTTTCGTCATCTCTCTGCTAATAATTTTGTTGTTATCGACCGGATGCCAGAAAAAGGTGACCGAAGTGACCGAATGCGACCCATCCTGGACCCCGCATGATTTTTTTATCAGCAGCACTAAAATTCTTCGGAACGGCTATGTCTCTAAGGATAACAAGTTCTTTGTTTCAACGCTCCATTCTGTATACAAACTCGAGCCGGGTGACGGTAATCCGACTTTCTGTTTTGAGAGCGGCCATGATACATTCACTTTTCAATACAAGCCGCCGCTGTCCGATTCGCTTGCTGCTCATAGCTGGGACCATGACCGGGCTGTTATCATACGTCGACTTGAAGGGCTGGGATTTACTGGCGGCCATTATACTGGAAGGTATATCAATTTGACCGACATTGATAGTACCTTTACGGATAAAGCTCGAATAGCCGTTTGGGGCATGATGGACCCGATAGGTGCTTTTAATGATCAGAATCAGTTTCTGACCCTGGTTCATCAGCCAGCCGGGACTGGAGTCGGTGAGTTATACTTCTGTCGCATCGACTATCGTCTGACCGAGCAGCCGGATCTTTACCCCTCAACCGGAATCGAGATTACATCGACGCAGGCGTTTAGACCGCCATTAAATCTGAGCGTAATGAGAACTATAAACGATTGTATTGCATATCAAAATCGGTTTTTTGTCGGCATTGGAAGTGGAGGGTCGTATCTCGTTGAACAAACCGGAGAATTTCGCCGATTGGATTTCCCCCATTCTGCCGCGCAATTTTTTAGTCATCAGGATACGCTCTATGCCCTGAACGACGCTCTAAGGTTATATCGTTCATTGGATGTCGGAGACACCTGGCAGAAGTTGGCCAGGTTCAGCAACACTCTCCGATTTTATTATATCCAGGGCCGGCTGTGCGCCAACACTCTGTTCCAACTATGGGAAATCGACCTGGTCAATTTGGTTATTAATGAAATCGATAACGACGGACTGAGCGGCAACAAGATTCTCTCGGTTCATGAGTTTGACAACCGGGTTTATGTACTTACCCTTACGGGTCTGTTTTATCGTGATATGGACGACTTTTTTACGTATAAGCCGGATGACACCGAGGAAAAAGGAATGGTGAATCCTGGCTTATATCTCCAAGGTTTAAGCGATTAATTGATTAATAAAATTACTGAATAATAAGGAAAATAGAATATTATGTTATCTTTTAAATTTTTAAAAGCCTTGATGCTTATCTTATTTTTTTGCTGTACTGTTGCACCGGCAGATGCCCAGAATGACTATGATCCTGACATCAGCTGGATGTATGATCACCAGGACCCGGAGAATCCGGAGACGAACCAGGGAGACTGGCGATCAATGAATTACATCTTGTATTTAATGGGAGATAGTAATGAACCAACTTCAGATGCTGGTCCATTTTATACTCATGAACCGGCCAGGTTAACTGATATCGCTCTGGATGATGATTCGGACTTTCAACCGGAGGATGGCTGGGAACTCTTATTAGTGAGACTGGGCACCGTCAACGATCCTGTGGCAAATCCGAGCCTTATCCTCTATAATCGCTACACCGGTGTATTGAGGACGTTTATATACAAGACTTCCGATATTACGTATACCGGTATCCATCTTCGCTTAATAAAATTAAGCTCGCAGCCAACCGCTTTTCTGGCGATGGTAGCAGGCGATGGCAATGGCCTGCGGGCGGCCGACAAACGGACTGAAGAATCCGACAATCAATTTTGCCGCATTTTTACGGATGAGTTCGCTGCCGGTAACGGTTGGTTTTATGCCGATTTTCAAGCCATGTATGACCCTATTGCCGACCAACCCGATTATATAGAAAATGAATTCACCGTCGGATTTAAGGGATATCGGAACTCGACGATTACGATGGAGATAAATTGGGCTGAAGGTCATACCACAACCTCTGGGGAGAATAATAATCCGAGCTTTGATCCAGCCGCGTTTGGGCAAAAACTCTATAAAACCGCCAAAGACGGCAGCAAATGGGCAGATGATTTTGAGGATACTACATGGTATCTTGACTATAATGAAGGTTGGATCGAACCCATCACAGGAGCAATAGAAGATGCTCGATTGGGTATTGCAGAATCTAAAATACTCGGCCTGCTGCCATATGCCAATGTAGTTTTTGGTGTTTTCGATTTCTTCTCGGGTGGCGGTGGACAGAGAAGTTTTATATCCCAATTAGCCCAATTGCTGGGGGATATTGTAATTGAGGGTGAGATTTATACTGAGTTTCAAGATGGATCGTATAGTTTTTTTGAACCGACCACTAACAGCGGGAGGGCGATCCAACCGCTATATGATAAGACCTTAGGCACTTTTAACCTGGCCACGACACCCGAGCTGGAATGCGTAATACAAGAAGAATATGGGGGGGTCTATGAAGAAATATTGACAATTTCTTATCGGGTTATAGATAATTTAGACTGGGTTATCAATCCCAATTGCGGGTTACAGACAACTCCAAGAGACTTGGAGATTGCAATTATTTTTAAAGTGTCAGGTGGGGTTTCTGCGCCTGACATTTATGGTTATAGACGTGTCCTCGGATCTGGTGGTTCAGTTTGGCAGACAAGGTTTATTGATTATGAACATTTTCAAAATACAGCCTTATTACTACCCGGAAACAGCCATCTCATCAAGGTAGCATTTAAGGTGAAAGCCGTTTTGGAAGTAGAGAATAATCCCGAACTGGAACCAATTCTGTTTATGGCTGATTACAAAGTTGAAACGAGAGGTTACAGCGGAGACCTTGTATGTTTCCCCCCAACTGCCTACCAGAATACGAGAAACGTAATCGGTCATGTGGATATGATCGGAGTCGATGCACGGGAGGTCCATGTTGTTTTCACAAACGTTAGCAATCCTGAATACGAGTTCACGATGAGCCCATACTCAACCGGCGATTACTCCGGCGTAATACCTGTCGGGACATATAACATCGTCTATCAGCTTAACGGCACAACATTTGAAACAATAAACAACTTCCTTGTCGATGACAGCAATCTTGTCCCGAATCGGGATTATATACAAGTGGACCCAGTGAGGTACATCAGCAGCAGTGCCACTTTCGATTCGTATACTGTCCCCCCCTCTCAGATCCTAACCATCGAATCCGGCGCAGACATCACCATCACCGAGGCTCTGAATGTCGAAGGAACTTTGATTGTCGAGTCTGGCGTAACCATGTCGTTTAGCAATAGCGCGCAATTCAACATCTCCGGCAGCGCCGTCTTTGGCGATGGATCTACGATAATATTCGGCGACTATGGTCGTTTTCATGTTGCCAATGGGGCTGAAGTCAGCGTCGGCGAGAACAGCGCAATTTCTTTTGGCGACAATGGACAGTTCAATGTTGCTGAAGGCGGAGAGGT
>NBMB01000098.1 GCA_002084765.1 Candidatus Cloacimonetes bacterium 4572_55
TTTGATCACCGCCTTCGTATCCTACGGCGTGGCTGAGTGTGCGGATTAACCCGAGGGTTACATATGAATAGCCGCAGGTCTGGGGTTTGGACATTTTTTGATGATATTCAGCCGCGAATTAAGCCGCTCGAAGCAGAATTCTGTCGGTATCGACATCAAAATCGAAAAGATTATCGATATCCGGGCTGTGGAGCGCATCTTCTCTGAGCTTTGCAAGTAAATCGAGACAGGAAGGACGTTTTGCACTTGTCTTGCGTTGCCATATAGCGGGCTGAAGGTAGTCGTTTGTTCGTTCGGGCCCGAAAGCATTAAGAGATGCAAGTAGTAAATAAGAGTATGAAGCAACCATAAACGCAGGAAGTCGATCGACGGACTTATCGTTCCATACCTGAGCATCAGTGATCCTGATGTCCTGTTTCTCATCCCTGTGATTGACTTCGATCTGCCATCGATCGAAGTAGGTCTGAAGAGCAATGTCCATGGGCAGTTCTGGTTTATCAATGATCAGGAATGCAGGTTGGCGGTAGTATCTTGGCATGCAGGGGGAAAGTCGGTATGGGGTTGCAGCGATAACGATCAGGCGAAGACGCTTACGTTTTGCGACACGCTGCCATAGAATATTGTCTAACGTCTTATATTTTATCTCCCGTCGTGCCCCGCCGAACCAGACTACCATTTTTTGCCAAGGGATCGACTCATCCTTGCGAACCTGCTCAGGAGTGAATTTTTCTTGGCTATAGACCCTTTTCGGGTGGCCAGGATCATTTGCAGGAAAGCACAGAGATGCATCTTTTCGAGCCCGGACAACCAGGATGATCCGATCGAATACAGCTTGAAACATAGTGCGGTTGCAGAATCCGCCGTCAAGAGCGGCAACAATTGTTTTAGCCTGGGCACCAATCTGGTCATACATCTGACGGATTTGCTTAAGCTGTTTAACCGTCTTTATGGCCATGCTGTTTTTGCTCTTTTCTTTCTTGTATTCCTCTTTTTGTTCTTCAGTAGCGTTGCGAGCAGGTTTAGGCGGCAGATCAACGGGCTCAAAAGAGATAGGAATACCTCGGGCCGAAATATCGTGCGTATGGTGTAAGGGCAGCAAAACGCAAAACTGCACCCATCTTATACCTTTCATGAAATTTGTATGGAATGGTGGCGACATGGGGTCACGTGTCCATCGGCTTCGTTTAACTTTGCGCCCTCCACGGCGCGTCCGTGTTTCGTCGCCGGCCAACGGGATGTAATCACCCTCAATATGCTTGAGCGTTTCTGACATCGCAGGGAGGAACAGTTCTCGTGCCTTCCATTCGGCTCTGGAAAACAGCTTATAATTTGTGCTCCAGTCAACCTGATCACGTCCCTGCACATTGAGAATTCGCGTAACCCATTTGCGCCCCATGCATAACAAGGATGCATACATCAGTGATGTTGCGCGATGGGCGCTGCGTTCCTGCTTGAAGATGGGGGTAAGCTGATTGAGTAATTTAGATAGTTCGAGTGTAAGTTTCATGATATCAATTTACTCCTGATTAGTAAGGTGCTGCCTGAAGTTCCGCCGGAGCGGATAGGCAAACACAGCTTTTATCGGTGTTTGGATCCTTGTATGAACGTCATTGCGAGTACGTCCGGTAGTCTCTCCCAGATATTTCCAGTTAGCGGCTTTATAGCAGGTCCCACGAAAACGATCCAGTTGAACAAATGTTTCAAGAAGAACAACGGGGTGCGCATATTTTCTGTTCCAGTCATCACAAATCTGTCGCGCGGCCAAAGCAAGAATGTGACTGGCCAGATGAGGTACGCAGACCCACGGAGGAATCAGAAAGCGCATATTGTTGGTAATAAGCTCAAGATTGCTACTACGCTGATCAGGAGTCCAGCCAATGAATTGATCTCGGGGCAAGGTCTTCCAAGCTGCGGCTCCAAACAACAGGACACCCACCGGTCGATCCTGTGTATCCAATGCCAAATAAGATATGTTTTTACCTACTTTCGTGGTGAAGCCGAGATAGTGATAGCTTTGCAGTAAGGTTTTTAACAGATCTGCTTCATAACCTGAATCAGCTATGCAAAGACGTACTCCATTCAGTTCAGAAAGCTTGCAATGGATGGGTGAGGTGTCATGTAGTATTGGCTGGAAAGACCGCCCCCGTAGATGGTTGACACCTGAGCGCCGTTGAGGGGGAAGTTCAATAAGTCCTTTGCGTTGCAGTTTAAGCAGCATAGTACGGCAGGCCATGTCCTTTATGCGGCCAGCGGCATCACACCAATCCCAAATTTTACACAGTTCACGAGAAAGTCGAGTTCGATGCCAGCTTGGGTGTGAGCGAACCAGCTCTTCAATCAGGTCCAAATCCTTACCTGTCAGTTTCCTGCCTTGTACAACTAATGATTCATTCATGCCCCGTATTATAATAAGGTGATTTTTGTGAGTCCAGTTCTAATTGCAGATTTTTTTAAAAAAGTGCTAGTGTATCAAAAAATGTCCAAACCCCAGCCCAGAGGCATGGCCCTGCTTGTGCCCCGTAAATATTGCTGGACATAACAAAACATCTTGTTATTTTCATCATCATTATCTCTAGATTATTAATGATGAAAGAAAACGAGAACTATGATGAACCTGTTACCCCGTAAAACGATAAGAAAAAATCTGTTAGAACCAAAGAACCTTGATCTGATCAAAAAAGAATTGGATTCAAACCCTACTCACTCCATGAATTCATTGGCGAAATATCTATGTTTAACACTTGAATTTATTTCACCTACAGGACAATTACGAACGGCATCCTGCCTTGCGGCACTCAATGCGCTTGCAGCCCGTGGAAAGATCGTCCTTCCCACCTCAAGAAAACCAAGGAACTATACATTTACTCCCATGGTTCGGCTACATGCACCCGTAGCTCTTCCGAATGAGATTCCTGCGACCGTCCGGGAAATGAAAGCGGATCTGAATATTGTTTTAATTACGGAAAATGATGTATATCTCAGAAAAATATGGAACGAGTTAATCGCAACAGAACATCCTCTTGGTGAATCTCGATTGGCTGGTTATCAAGTGAAATATCTTATCATGTATAAGGAGGGATACATTGGTGCCGCCGCATTCAGTAGTTCCGCTCTTAATCTAGCATGTCGTGACGAATGGATTACTTGGAATAGCGAGCAAAAAGACCATTATCAATCGCGTGTTCTAAACATGAGTCGTTTCTTGATCAGAAATGAAGTGAAATGTAAAAACCTTGCTTCGCATCTTCTTTCACGTTTACTCAGGCGATTTAACATTGATTATCAGCAACGTTATGGGATTCGCCCCTGGATCGTCGAAACCTTTGTTGACCCACAGCATTATCAAGGAACTTGCTACAAAGCAGGAAACTGGCAGTACCTCGGTCAGACTAAAGGGCGCGGAAGAAATGACCGTTACGCGCAGTACAAAAAAGGTATTAAAGATATCTATATTTATGTTTTGGAAAAAAACTTTCGATCTATAGCGAACTTTTCAGAACCGAAAGATATCTATGCACCCATGGAAATAACAACTGGACTTGGTGCATTGCATTGGGCTCTTCAGGAGTTTGGAGAGATCGAGTTGGGCGATCAACGACTTTCCGATCGATTGGTTAAAATTGCTTATGACAAGGGAACGAATCCGAGCGCCTCCTACCCTCAAGCAGTTCATGGCGACCGATATGCGATGAAACGATACTATGGTTTTTTGTCCAACGACAACGAAGAGATTACTTTCGATCAATTGCTGAGTAAACACAGAGAAAGCACGATAAAAAGAATCGGGTCATGTAATACGGCAATTGCTATACAGGACACCTGTGACTTAAGCTATCCAGGGTTGAGAAATACAAAGGGCCTTGGAAAAGTGGGGCGAAACAAAGACGGCAACTGTGGGACCCCCGGACTGGCTTTGCACTCCACTTATATGGTCGATGACAGCGGATTGCCTCTTGGTATTATTACGGCACAATGCGATGCAAATTCCATTGATGGACTGCATGGCAAGAATAGAGCCAATACGCCCATAGAAGAAAAGGAAAGCTATAAGTGGCTCGCACACTACAATATGATTTGTGAAACCGCCAGGTATTGTCCTGAAACACGAATAATAAGCGTCATGGATCGTGAAGCTGATTTGTTTGAACTGTATGAGATTGCGTGTACGAATAAGAAAAAAATGCCTGTAGTAATACGCGCTAAACATAATAGAAGGTTGGCGAATTCATCATTGAAACTTTTTGAGTTTATGAAGGAAAGTCCCAATGAATTTAAACTGAAGGTCTCTATTCCTCCACAGCGAGCCAGACCCAAGACTAAAAAGAAGCCGACAAGACCCTATGTTCCAGCACGAGAGGCGACGCTGATCGTGTCCTACGGGGAAGTGACCATAAAACCATCGACCAAACCATTGCTCAAGAATCGAGCTTCATTGACTATGAATTTTGTTTATGCGCGGGAGCTCTGCCCCCCTGAAGGGAGCGATAAAATAGAATGGAAATTGCTCACAACAATTGATGTCAAATCTGCAGAAACAGCATCTGAATGTATTAAGTATTATAAACTTCGGTGGCGTATAGAGGAGTTTCACCGTGTACTCAAAAGCGGTTGTGGTGTCGAAAAACATAAACAGGACCATGCCAATAAACTCAAAAGAGTTATTGCTATCGACATGGTGATCGCCTGGAGGATTATGTTGTTGACGCTACTGGGCAGAGAATGTCCGGAAATGCCGGCTGAAATCATATTTAGCAAATGTGAATTGTTTGTTTTGAGTTTGCTTCAAAAAAAAAGACAGCCCAAACGTTGACCATTAAGAAGGCCGTGGAAACTATTGCTGCGTTAGGTGGATTTAGAATTACAGGATCAGCGAAACATCCGGGATTTGAAGCTTTATGGCACGGTTATTATAAACTGTGTGAGGATGTACATATTATCAAATTGGCGTGGAAGTATCTGGGATTGAAAGATAATGAATTTATGTGACGTAATATACGGGGCACAGGCAGGGCCATGCCTCTGGGTTCACGACACACCACCCCCATGCACCCCGGATGGGGTGCAGGTATGCGTAACAAGGAGAATGTAAACATGATATGAATAGAAATCGGCGCAGGAAATGAGTCTCATATCAATCCATTTTGCGGCATTTA
>NBMB01000099.1 GCA_002084765.1 Candidatus Cloacimonetes bacterium 4572_55
TGTTGTTTTTGTCGTGATAGGCCTTGATGTGCTCGATATCTAGCTCCGAATGAAACACGCGTTTCAGCAACTCTGGGTTCTCGGCGGAAACAAAATCCCCATGTAGCAACGCGGAAAGACGGCACAGTAAATATTTCACACGCATGTTCCCTGCAATTTCTCCGCAGAGACTTCTCTCAAACGCATCCCGTTTGGGGTTCAGCTTCGCATTGATTTCTCCAATCACCCACTCGGCAGAATCTTCAGCAAACATTCCCCGAGAAAGATTCGCTAAAAATGAGTGCATTTCATTTACGGCTTTTCCGAACAGAGCGCTATAGACAATGAAAAGCTTACTCAACTGAACAACAAACTCTTTGCGCAACTGTTTGAAATTCTCTTTATTTCCAAAACAAAACTCAAAAACCAAAACCAGCAACCAATACGATCCATACCGCGACCCAAAAATTAATTCCATGGCCGCACGCGTTTCCACATCCAAATCATTATGTACCTCGTCATTCCATGCCCGATCCCATGCGTAACGAATATCAATAAGCTTTGAAATGTCAGCCAAACTTAGAAGCGGAGCCTCATCTGAATCCACTCCAGGTTCATTGTCATAAACTCGCGCAAAATTATCCCATTTGGTGATCTTAAACCGTGCATCAAAAAGCCTGTCATAAAAAGCATCAACCCCAAGCCTCCGGACCAGTCCGCGTGGCAGTTTTTTCCGCGCAACGATGATGTGCCGATAGATTCCCAACACGCCCGAAATGTCTGTCACTAATCTCTCAGCATCACCATTTCCCTTGTCGATTTTTGCGTATATCGCACTGATTTCGTTAAAGCTATCTTCGGATGCTCCACGAACATCTCGAAGATATTCATACATTCGAATCTTGAACAGATCTCCTCCGTTCAAATCTAGCCCGGCAGTATTAATGGCATTAAAAATCTGCAGTGTTTTTGAAAGTCCAGCATGCGTCTCAATCACCACAAACGTTAACGATTTCAAAAGATGTTGAAGGAAAGAAGAGGGACAAAATGCTTTATCCTCACCGGATGTCTCCTCTTCAGAGTCCGAAGACATCGCATCTTGCAGAATGGAATAAATGAGCTGAGCATTCTCTACATACTTATTCGGAGCAGGACTCAAATTCTCATCCAACTGCGAAGCAGACAACGCCTGTTCTAAAAGTTGCTGTTGCTCCCCGTTACTCACACGAGTTTCCAGCCACTCAAAATTACGAATCACAGAATCCAAACGCTCGCTGGGCGACAAAAGACTAAGAGCCTTCAACAGCAACGCAACCGTTGTGATTCGCTGCTGCCCGTCAATAATCTCCTGCACATACGCCCCTTTCCCACGAGGTGAAACCACCTCCTTCTCGGACAATTGCATCGTGCCAATAAACATCGATTCGACTTCGGAATAGGACTCCAAAATATCACGCATAAACTTTTCAACCTCAGCAGAACCCCAGGCATAGGGTCGCTGATAAATTGGAATGAAATATTGCGCGACATACTTCTCTGCACCCGGTTGCTCCAACAGGTCACACAGCGTCTTTGCATCGGCTTCAATCTTAAAATCGACTCTCTGTAGATCCTCTGACTCCGTCCACCTCTCTTGAATTTCCAGAGCCATCTTCTCCTGCTTGATCTGGCAAAACTTTTTACGATATTTATACCATGGGCGTTTTTCCTGCGGCACCTCTTTCAGAGCCACTTTACAGGCAAAGATTCCATCTGCTGTAATATCCACTCGCCTCCGGTCTCTTGCGCTTAAATTTAACTCAAGCTCTGCAATAGGTTTGGGAGAATCCAATAATTTTCCGACCCCAACAACGGAGTACCCATCTGCAACCGCAACTAAATCACCTTTTTCAGCGTGTAAAAAAAGACCAGCGCGATCCCCACCGGCGAAAACAACGCCATGCTTCCAAAAAACATCCAATACCGAAGAATCCCAACGCCCATCCTCACTCCATCTCGATCCGATTTTCCAAACATTCATTTCTATTCCTTTCATAATTTAAACCCAATCAAACCACATCCGGTCGGACACTGAGCGTCCAAGGAGAAAAATGTTGAAATAAAAACCGCCCGCACATTTCCAAGCATTGGAAGAACTGGCGGCGACTTTTTCCAAGGGTTGGAAGAGTTGGAAAAAAGGCCCAAGGAACGACCACAGTTTCGACACGCATATTTTCTAAAAGTTTTCCCGCCTCAGACCTCTCTTTGTCCGATCACAGCAGATACAATCCCAACAAATATTACAGAAAGGATTTACTATGAACTTCACCGCCATTGATTTTGAAACCGCAACGCCCTATCACAATAGCGCATGTGCACTGGGGATCGTTACCGTCGAAAACGGAGAAATCGTCGATACATATGTTTCTCTAATCCAACCGCCCGAAAACAAAATCTGGCGACGGTTTACGGAAATCCACGGGATCAGCTGGCGCGACACCCTAAACGCACCGACATTTGCCGAACTCTACCCCGAACTCCGCAAACGGCTCGCGGGTCGAACGCTCGTTGCTCACAACATAAGCTTCGACCGCGATGTCTTGCAACAAACCATGAAATGCCACGGAATTGATTACAGTGATCTTCAGATCCCAAACTGGGAATGCACTCTAGAAATCTACCGCAAAAAAGGTTTCAAACCCGCCGACCTCGCCACATGTTGCAATCGCCTCGGCATTGAACTCAACCATCACGAGGCATTATCCGATGCGCTGGCGTGTGCGAAACTTTTTTTGAGACAATCCGAGGTTAATTGACCCAGCATCTAAAATTATGAGAACCTGACCAGTCGCCAAACAGAAGGAGCCTGAAAAATGCATGAGTCATCGAAAACACTAAAAAATGAACTTGAAATGAAAACGGTTGCCGATCTTTGCGGATACCATTTTGTGATCCCAAGCTACCAACGAGGCTACCGCTGGACAAAAGAGCAGGTGGAGGCTCTGATTGGTGATATTCAGGAGTTTGCTGATAAAAAAGACAAAGGAGAGAATGAGTTTTACTGCCTTCAGCCGATTGTGGTGAAACCTCGAAAAACTACCGCAACACTTAACTGCTCCTTAGCAAACGAGAACCATCATCTAGAAGGCGGGGAGATACAAATCATAGACTCCTCAGAAAACATCCGAACCTACCAATTCGATTCCGCCTCGAAGGAGTTCACATCTGCGGAATTTGAAGTGATTGATGGGCAGCAGCGCCTGACCACAATCTTTTTGATTTTAAAGCTACTCAATCAGGATGAGTCATTCTCGCTAAAATACGATACTCGCACAAAAACCACCAAAGCATTAAACAACCCAGAAGAAGCATCCGTTGACCAAATCGACGAATGGCACATCAAAGAAGCATGGAAGGTTATTAATGAAAAGTCAGCCGTTCTAAACGGACCCTGGAAGGCGACCTTCCTAAATCACACCCAAGTGATTTGGTACGAACCGGAGGGCTTGAGCGATGAAAACGACAAAGATTCCATTGAAATTTTTTCCCGACTAAATGTGGGGAAAATACCGCTAACAAACTCCGAACTCATTCGCGCGCTCTTTATTTTGAATACCAAAGGGAAACCTCCGTCCCAACTCAATGAATACAAAATTGCCTCTGAATGGGACTTCATCGAGCAGCAGCTTCACAACGATGACTTCTGGTGCTTCTGTAATCTTGGCAATCCATTCGGCAAAAAAGAATACCCAAATCGTATTGAGTTTTTCTTCGATCTTGTAGAACAGAACACTGGAAATGCCAACCAATCACACCAAAACTATTCCACTTTCGCGATGTATTCTAACTGGTTATCGGGCACAAAAACGCGAGGAACTGATCTCCCGCAGGATGTTGAGCATCTGTGGCAGGAAATCAAAAACCTCTACTATCGTTTTCATGAATGGTTCATTGACGACTCCCTGTATCACCTGATTGGCATTGTGCGACTCAGCAACAAAAAGTCTCTTCCATCACTTTTGAGCAAAGCAAATAGCAAAAAGCAGTCAGAACTTCAGAAACATGTACTGGAATTGGTTAAGGAAAAGGTGACGCCAGAAAAACCCGAAACATGGGAGTACGGGAGCGACAACGCCCAAATCCAAAATGCACTCCTACTTTTCAATCTACTCAGCTACCAGCAAGAGGGTCGGCGATTCCCTTGGCGGCGTTACATATTTAAGGCAGATGGAACTCGAAGGACATGGAGCCTGGAACATATCAACGCGCAAAATCAAATGGATCTTGAAGGCGAAAAATGGATGGAATGGGCTCGCTCATTTACAGATACTGATTTGCAAGAGATTGTAGAGAGGGTTACAGAAAACAATCCCTCACAGAGCATAAAAAACGACTTTGCCGAAAAACTAAACGAATTACAGGGGATGGTAGATAAATATGAACACAGTATTTCCAACCTCGCCTTGCTTGATCGGGACGATAACAGTTCACTGGGAAACTGCATCTTCAGTGAGAAACGAAAAAAGATAAGAGCGTTTGCGCAATCACCGGATCACTTTATCCCCCTGGCAACAATGAATGTATTCATGAAGGTTTACGGTGAGGCAAAAACGATGTGGAAATGGGAAAAAGAAGATTGTGAAACCTATAACGAAACGATCGCAACGATTTTTACCGCGATCCTGCCCAAGTCAACAAATTCCGAAAAGGATGCGAACAATGACAAAATTTAAAACTACTACTTTTTACAAATGGCTAAAAGAAACAGCGATTGAAATCCCGATGCTTCAACGCGATTACGCGCAAGGACGGGATGATTCTAAAACGAAGGAACTGCGCAAGAATTTTGTGTCCGACCTTCTGAAAGCTATTAAAAGAGAAACCGAAGATGAGAAACGACACCTCGACTTCATTTACGGCCCAGAATCTGACGGTACATTCCAACCTTTAGATGGGCAGCAACGCTTGACCACCCTCTTTCTAATCCATTGGTATTTAGCGGCAAAAGCAGGGAGACTGCCTGAGGCTAAAGAAGTTCTCGAAAAGTTTCGCTACAAAGTGCGCGTCAGCACGCAGGAGTTTATCACAGCTCTTCTAATTCCAGATAACGCGCCATGCAAAGAACTGTCGAAAAAGAATCTGACGGATGCAAAATGGTACTTCTCTTCATGGGACTACGACCCC
>NBMB01000100.1 GCA_002084765.1 Candidatus Cloacimonetes bacterium 4572_55
AAAACAATTGTCTATTTATTTCTGATATTAAATTATTTGCATTCCAAATGCTGCCACTATTAATTCAGAAAATTCTTTTCCTGACAAGCGGAATGTCCGTTATACTCTCCACATTCGCCACTTAACTTCACTCCCGTCTTCCGATATCGGCAATTTCATATGAAACTCCGACCAAGATCTTGTAATAATTAGAGTTTCAAAATTCGTTGTGGCTGGACAACAAAGACCTTGCTCCGGCCATGCCGGTTATATGGGAACCTATAGCTCATACTCGATGATCAAGTTTTTATCTCTATTTTTTGGAGAACGGGGTCAGGCTTGTGTTATTGGCCTTATCCACCATAGCCGATGTGAATCCGGAACGCTGCAGATAATGCAATCAACGCAAGCCTGACCCCTCATAGGTATGTCAATATAAAAAAAACTTGATCATCGAGTCATAGCACATGATTTGATACTTTGTTTACCTTAATTAATAAAGAGAGGGCATCAATTCACTCGCTATGAACTATAATCATAATATGCGTTGTTTTTCAATATCTATCGGCATGATCCTTGCATCATTAAATTATGATGCTTTGCAAGTTTACCACTGGACATTGCTGATTATTTTTGCGAAGGATGAGAGATGTACTGGAAAGGTGTAGCTCTTTTTATCTTTTCATTTCACCAACCTGAAAAAAGGAGGTTGAAGATGATGAAGGGCAGCGTGGTCAGATTGATAAGTGTCTTGTTTTTATCTCTGTTGTTTGCCGTGTTGGCGGGTATGTCTTTCGATGCCCATGCCGGGGAAACGATAACCAATCTGGATTATAAACCGATTGTGATCAAGCCAACGGATGTCCAGCGCCTCTCTCTGGAAAGCCTGCAGTTCAGCCGTTTGCAGGACCTGAGAAAGGAAAGCTGGGTTGCTCCAATTGCCGAGGTGCGCCAGGGGATGGTGAAAAGGTTGGAGATGAAGCTGCCAGCCGAATCTCTGGCTCTTGATCCCGGTATTGGTCCTAACATTGCTCCGGGAGAAGTTTCCTATGCCTTTTTTGATGCCTACAAGGGCTTGCTCAGGATCGGCAATACCAGTGAGAACCTGCTTTTGATCAAGCAGGCTGGTATCGAGCAGAAAACTGAGATTTTCCGTCAGTATTGCCAGCGGATACCGGTCTACGGCGGCTGGGTGGAAACGGTGGCCGGAAGCGACGGGCAAGCCACATCTCTCAATCGTTTTTATGGTAATTATATTCCCGATCTTGAACTTTCCACAGCCAAGCCGAAAATATCTCTCTTTCAGGCTGAAAAGTTCATCCAGGAAAAATATGAGCTGAAAAGTGTTGATTTCCGGACGTTGGTGCCCACCAAACTGTGGGTTTATGACGAGGCCCTGCTGGCCTCCCACTGTGACAAATGTCCAGAGGTGGAAAGTGACCCCCGCTTGGCCTGGCGCATTATCTTTTTCGCTGCCAATAGTGATGGGGGGTGTACGGATGCCTTCGTGGATGCGATGACCGGAGAGATTCTTTTTGCCCAGTCCCGGGTGTATGACGGCGTGGATATGGATATTGAGACTGGTAATCATCATGATATATCTGCTGGCAGTACGTGCTGGATGTTTACCACTGATGATGATGCCTGGTTTGATGAGGATGGAAAATGCAGATTCTATCCTTTTAGTTGTTCGGGCAATGCCTGTGCCGATGGCTGGAACTGCGCTAATCCCGACCAGGAAGGCTGGGATTGTTACCATTATACCAAGGAAATCAACAATTTTTACAGCAGTGTTTTTGGCCGCAATTCCTACGATGGCCACGGTGAAGAATTTGAGATGTATGTCCACGTGGGCAGCGGTTGGAGAAATGCCGATTCCAGGGACTGTGGTTACTATGCTATCCACGAGTTTGGTGACGGGGCTATTGTGCTTGATGTTGTTGGTCATGAAGTAGGCCACTCTTTCCATCGTTCCGAGGTTGATTTTGTTTATCGCAACGAAAGCGGAGCTATTGCTGAGCATATTGCCGATTCCATGGGAACCTTTGTTTCCCATTGGTCAACAACCTACCATGATGGTAACTGGCTGAATGGTGATGGCAGCAGTATTGCCGGTTCCTGTGGGGCCGTGCGCAACTTAGAGAATCCGCCTGCCTGTGGCGATCCGGATCATTACAGCAATCTTGATACCGGTAGCGGTGATCGTGGCGGGGTTCACACTAACAGTGCCATCCTCAGTAAAGCCCTCTACTTGATGACCGTGGGCGGTACCCATTCCCATACTCCCAGTTTGAACATCAGGGGTATTGGCGAACAAAAAAGTCGGGCTATCTATTATAAGGTGGTAACGGCGAAGCTGCCGTCCAACCCTGGTTTTCATGCCTTCAGGCATTTTGCTGTTGATGCCTGCGAGGAGATGAACACTACCCCGGTTCTGGGAGTTACTACCACTGCCGATGATTGTTGCCAGGTGCGCAATGCTTTTTATTCTTGCGGCATCGGCAATGCCGATACCGATTGTGACGGGGTGGAAGATCCCAGTGATTATGATCGTGATGGTGATGGTATTGTCAACAGCCACGACAATTGTCCTGACCTGGCCAATATGTCCCAGGCGGATACTGATGGCGACGGTTGGGGGGATGACTGTGACGATGATATCGATGGTGATGGACGTTTGAATGCTCAGGATAACTGTGTTTATGTCGCCAATGCCCTCCAGACTGATACCGACGGCGACGGGATTGGTGATCTCTGTGATGACCAGGATCACGATGGGGTGGTTGACGTCCACGATAATTGTCCTTCAATTTCAAACTCTGATCAGGCGGACGCCGATGGTGACGGTTTGGGTAATGTCTGTGATAGTGATGCCGATAACGATGGGTTAAGCAATTTCCAGGACAACTGTCCTTACGTTGCCAACGTTATGCAAACTGACGGTGATGGTGACGGGGTTGGTGATGCTTGTGATAATTGTGCGCAGATTGTTAATGTCGACCAGGGTGATTTGGATCATGACGGCCTTGGCGATATTTGTGACTCCGACATGGATGGTGATGGCACCCCCAATGATCATGATATGTGTCCTGAGGAGGCCTACTCTATTAACTGCACGGGAATCATGGATAAAATCAAGGGCATGCTGCTGATAAAAATGCCCCCGTTCCTTATCGATCCTTGTGCCAAGTGCGGGCCGGATTTTATGCCGTATCTGGGTGATTACTGGCGCATGCAGTTTGGACTTAATCTCCAGATACCTGAGGGTTTTGTCAACGAACAGCCTTTGAATGTCACCATGGCGATTGTCAATGAAAGCGGTCATCGCTTGGCCTCCCAGGAGAAAGAGTTTTATCGGGGGGCTGAGAGCAGCCAGCTGAGTCAGGCATTCGCGTTGTCGTTTACCCCCGCCCCTTCTTATTTTGCGGCCAGGGCAGGAACGGATTTTGCGGCCAGAGCAGCAACCGAGACTTTTCAGGCAGACGGCAGTCAGGCTACTGTACCGGCCTATTACCTGGTGATGAATGTTGATCCCCGTGATAAGCAGAACGAAGAACTGCTGGGCAATATAGAATACTCGCTGACCATGAAGACGACCTCAGGGAGTTGTTCAGCGGACGATTTGGATGCTTGTACCGATTCGAGCAGTTGCAACCGGGTAGGTGGGGTTTGGTGTGATGGCCAATGCACTATCTGGGAGGAGTGCCCGGCGACTTCAGGCGTGGCATGTAAGTCGAACCGGGATTGTCCTGACAGCTATTACTGTGCCTTTGCCAAGGGCTGTGAGGCTCCGGGTGAGTGCCGACCACAACCGGAAAGCTGCGAGGAGACATACGTGCCGGTGTGTGGTTGTGATGGAGAAACCTATAAGAACTTGTGCGAGGCGGCAGCTGCTGGGGTAAGTGTTGCCAGTGAAGGAGAATGCGAGGACAAGGAGTCAATAATTATTGCTCCGTCTTATCCCATGGAGGGAGTTGCCTTGGTGGGGATACCAATGATAGCACCGGCGAAAACCCCGGTGGGTGTTGAGGCGCAGCCCGGCACCATGATTCAGCCGCGGATGGGTGTGGAGGAATGTCCAGCTCCGGGACAATCTATCATGTATATCTCTATTCCCGAGTTGAACTTTGATTTTAACGCCACCCCTTTGTGCTCCACTACCTGTGATGATGGTATCATGACCATGGGCTGGGGGCCGATAGATTTTTCGGCCTATTCCGGCTTGGTGTTTGATGTCTATTTCGGTTACATGAGCGCATCCGAGATCATTTATTACAATGCCTATGAAGTGACAATTAACTGAGCGAGGGGTGGGTCTCCCCCTCCCACCTGTGCCCTGCCAGCGAAAAAGCCAAACCCTACAGGGCTCGGCTTTTTCGCTGAATTTCATTGTGCTCCGGCAATCAGTTGATAGTTTTTATTATTGTATCCTGAATTTAAAGGGATTCGAATGTTGATTTCTTTATATTTGTTGACAAAAGCAAGTTCCTATCCTATACAAATAGGTTCTTGCAAAATCGGGCTTGGTTCTAATTTTATCCACTGTTGCTAAGAAAAATGTAGGTCGTGGTATAAGTCACTGTGTATTAAACGAATTAATATCTATATTTGTTGAAGATTCACATTTTGGTCGGAATAACGATTAAGCCCTGAACAACATTATAGTATGGTAAGATATTCATGTTTTTATGTTTATAGTATCATAATTATTTTAGGTTCCAAATGCAGTTGTCTGACAACAGGATGGGGCGGCACTGTAGATGGGAAAAAACACATTTAGAGAACTGCATTGAGAGGTTTTTCCGTATGAATAGAGCGCTCGTTTTAGTCGTATCATTGTTGGTTGTACTATCGCTGGAGACCACTGCGGGTGCATTGCAAGCACCATTTCTTTCAAAAACGGTCAATGGAACGACATTCTCAGCAAGCTGGGCATCGGTTCCGGATGCGACGGGTTATCAACTGATCTATGCGCCATCTCCTTATACGGGGCCGGAAACTATTCAAAGTGCAGATCTGGGAAATATAACAAATATTACTTATAGCTTATGGAACGGAGCAGCCTTTTATATAGCGGTCAAATCTTATAATGATCAAGATACGAGTGGCTATTCCAATATCGAACATATAGTCATACAGTTGGCGGATGTGACAGATGGTCT
>NBMB01000066.1 GCA_002084765.1 Candidatus Cloacimonetes bacterium 4572_55
ATCTCAGCCTCGAACCCATCCTCTTCTGATTCAAATTCAGTCTCGACTTCCATCTCAGCCTCGAACCCATCCTCTTCTGCATCGAGCTCAGTCTCGACTTCCATTTCAGCCTCGAACTCATCCTCTTCCGCATCGAACTCAGTCTCGACTTCTATCTCAGCCTCGAACCCATCCTCCTCTGCATCGAACTCAGTCTCGACTTCCATTTCAGCCTCGAACTCGAACTCAGTCTCGACTTCTATCTCAGCCTCGAACCCATCCTCCTCTGCATCGAACTCAGTCTCGACTTCTATCTCAGCCTCGAACTCATCCTCTTCCGCATCGAACTCAGTCTCGACTTCCATCTCAGCCTCGAACTCATCCTCTTCCACCTTTTCTCCTGTATCTAATAGCCACTTATATTGATCTTGTAATGTACTAATAAGTGCTTTTTCATCAACGTTCTCATCGACAAAACTTCCCAAGATTGTAGAAATTGACTCGTTAGTCTCAAATAAAAAATCGTGCATTTGCTCAAAATCTTTAATTTTTGCGTTTGACGCCGCTTTTAGAACGTCTAAAATCAGCATGCAGCATACCGTGACGCCTTCCCATTTTTGATTATCTGCTATTGTTTTCAATTCTTCGGCAATTTTAATGACGTTATATCTCCGAATTCCGCTGCCGGAATCCTTTTTATAAAGGTGAAGATTTTCTGATAATTGAGCCACTTTATTCAACGCCTCTTCCGAAAACTGCTCGTCATCACTGGACGAGGTTCCGATCGGTTTTCCGGATTCAACTGAGATCGGCTTTTCACCGCGAATTTCAGCCACGTCCGAGGGAGCAAACAGAGAAAAGCCCGAATCCCCGCCAGAATCTTCGATTGACGCCGGAGCCGATTCAGTCGAAACGACTGTGGTGACCGCGGTCATCAATTTTCTTCCGATTTCTTGAACAACATCTTTTTCCTCTTTCACAGGCATTGGCTGCCCCATTTCGATTCGCTCGATAATAGAGGAAACTGTCGCGAGAGCGTCGGATAAGATAGCCGGCATTTCCGGGGTAGGTTGGACAAATTTATTTCCTACATCTGACAAAAGTTTGATTGCCGATGTCAATATATCGGCAGCTCCGATCCATTTTTGCGAATCTGCTTGATAATAGAAAAGCTCTGACTCTCGCTTTATCTCATTGATGAGGTCAATATCTGTCAGACCTTCGCTTAATTGTCTGATTTTTCCGCTGATTTTAGCCGCCTTATCCTTTGCTTTCTCGAAGGGATTTTTTTCTATCTGTGTGCTGGAAGGTTCATCCTGGGGGGCAGTGGCTAGTGCAAGAATTTTTTTGCCAACTTCTTGAGCAACCTCTCTCTCTTCATCGTTAGACATGGGATTATCGGACATAGCTCGTTTGGCTAAAGAAACCACGATCTGTATCGATTCCGATAAGGTTTTTGGTACCGAAGGCGATGCAACGACAAATTTGTTGCCAATATCAGACAACAATTTCGTTAAAAAAGTCAATATTTCGCTAGCGGCTCTCCAACGTTTTGCATCGGTAAAGAAATAAAACAACTCGAGTTCTCGTTTTATTTCGGTTATCAAATTTAAGTCCGCATAGTTCTTTTCCAATTTACCAATTTTCGTCTGGATGCTTCTTGCTTTTCGTTTTGCTTCGGCAAGCGGCGATTCTTCGTCGATTTCTTCGACCTCTGCAAATTCCTCGACCTCTGCAAATTCCTCGACCTCTGCAAATTCCTCGACCTCTGCAAATTCCTCGACCTCTGCAAATTCCTCGACCTCTTGTATCTCTTCCGGCTCGACCAATGGGGCAACCTGATCATACTCTTGGCATAACTCATCTAAAGTCAGATTCATCTCCGCCAAGCTTTCCTCCAAGAAATCGAAAAGACTTGATTCATTTGCTGAAACGCCGTCATCTTCGAGCTGACCCAATATTGTGGTTGTGCAGTCCACAGCTTCCGAGATAATATTTAAGACTTGGGGATCAAATTGTATGGTAGAACGATTCAGTCGAGTAAAAATACCGGTCAGAAGCTTTCCCGCCTTAGCCAAACTTTCCTGGCGATGGCGAATAGACTCTGCAGTCACATCAATCGCAATTTGTTGTAGTTTTCCTGTTAATCCTTGATCCGCAGCGTTTCGCTCCAACTCGTTAATATTTTCAGTCAGGTCTCCGATCAAGTCCAGCATTTTCGGAATAAAATTAGGGTCAAGTTGGTTTTCAGCGATTTCCGGGACATCTTCATAGTCTTCTTCTTCATAGACGCCTTCCTCATAGTCCTCTTCTTCATAGACGCCTTCTTCATAGTCCTCTTCATAAACGACATCAGGATCGTCGTCGTCAGCGATTTCGGCTTCGTCTTCATCCTCAGAGTCATATTCGACTTCAGCGACCTCAACAAAGGATTCGTCAGATTCCTCTTCTACGATATCTACGGTAGTTGCTTCGATACTGGAATCGCCAATTTCCCAATCTTGCGCCGAAGGAACTTCTTTCGGTTTTTCCGATCGAATATGTGCGATATTTCCTGGGATTTCAACGTCAATACCCGCGTTTGCCATCAACACCTGATATCGAGCGCGAAGAGAGCCTAATATAGCGATCTCATCCACCTCATCGCCTAGCAGAGCTCCTAAGATGTTTGTGATCTCTTCTGAGAACGTCACCATGAGTTTGTGCAGCCTTCTGGTGAAAGGCAGCAATCCCTTTTGATGCTGCGCGAGAATTTGAGTCACCATTGAAGTAATTTCCGATAAAGCCGGTAGGTTATTTTTCTCAGATTCCTCGCCCACCTCTCCGGTTCTCTCGATTAACGACCGAACAAGAAAGGGGTCTTGTTCTTCGGAGGAAAGGTTGGATATGGCACTGTTGTAATATTTCACATAATCCAGGCAATAAGAGAGGAAATCGCCTTTATCGTCATCATCTATGGATGAGTTTCCACTCCCTAACTCGCCAAGAAAAGGCGCGTCGTCCTCATCATCGTCATCTTCTACCCGTTTGGTCTCTATAATCGGCTCGAATTCCTCACCGAAATAGTCGGCAAATTTTTTGAGAATTTTGTTCTGCGCGCCAACCTCGTCAACCTCAAAATCCTTTCGATGCAGCAAGGCATATAGCGCGTCTCGAGCTTCATAAACCAGCGACGTTGTCTCATCGTTAATGATTTCATTATTGATCAGCCATTGGTCCATCACACGCCCGATTAAAGTCATAATCTTTTGAATTCCCAAATGTCCGACCAGGTTTGTCGAACTTTCCAACAGCGAAAAAGATTCTCCGACCTTATCTATCAGATCATAATCGCGGGGGTTTTTGACTAATGCGTCCAGATCCTGTTTGAGGAATTGAACGAGCTCTTTTGCTTCTTGCTCCATGAACTCCACTATATTTAACATGCCTTTTTCTTCAGCCATATTTCTACCCTCATGTAAAACGGATGAAAAGGTAAGTCTCTTCCGATCTTATCATTATCTCTGATAATACGCCTAATACGCCGGTCAGAATTTTCTCAAACAGTTAAAATCCCATCTCTCACTTCATATCGATTTATGGATTGGAATGTCCGCCTCAAAAAATTGCGTCCAACCGCGGGGGTCAGTTCCCCCTGAATCTGACAGATATTGCCGCTTATAATTCGTCCCCTGGGATAAAATTGTCAGCCGCTGCTTTTCGATTTGCAATAAAAAAACGGATATGGTCTTCAACAAATCTTCCATTGACTCGATATTTTTTTCGATCGTCTTATAGGTATTAACAGAATTATCCGAAAATGCAGGACGCTCGTCGATCTCTTTAGTTAAATTCACAAGCGTCTCTCTCAGATTCGCCGATATTTCGTTCACTTCAACCACAGTGGTGACGGTCTCTTCCGCCCATTGATTCACAATCTCTTTAAAGCCGTTTGCCGAAGGGATCAGCCCTGCTTTCTGAGAGATTGCGGTGGAGAGAGCGGCCAGCTTTTTTATCCGATCCATATTCGTCCCGAACCGGTCGGACATTGTCGAAGTGGATTGAATATCTCGGTCCACTCTCCATTGATGATATTTCACAACTTTCAGATCATCGGAGACGCCGTACATCACATTTTTCAATGTTTTTAATTCTTGATGCATAGAGATTGACGCTTCTTGAAACCGATGAACATATTCAAGCAAATTTTTCCATTCTTGATCCGCTTGTTGCCACGATCGCGTCCATAATTTTTCTTTTTCGCTCCATTTATCGACCATCACGCCCATTTTTTCTTGAACTGATTGTCGATCGCCTTGGATATTTTTAAGTTCTTTTTCCCATTCTCGCTGCATTCCAGCCCAATGTTGCAACAAAATATTAAATTCACTATTCAGCACCCCCCACTCGTTGTCTAAAATCGGCAATAAAATCGAGTAATCGCCGCTTTGGGCAGCTTTTACAGTTGCTATCAATCGAGAAAGGCGGCTACGAACCGATTGCACATCCAGCTTATTGCGGGAAAAATCTTTCAGAACAATAAAAAGCCGGTTCAAACAATACGCGAAGGGACGAAGTTCGTACACTCGGTCCAGACGGATCATTGTGTTAAAGTATCCTTCACCCACTTGTTCCGTCTGTTCGTGCATGTATTGAAGCGGCGAAATAAACCGTATCTTTATAAATAGATAAATAGAGAACAAGATCACGCCGGCGAACAGAGTGGGCAGGAGAGTATATAGCAAAAAGCCAACGCCAAAGTTTGCTTGATACGGAGAAAACACCCGGATACGCCACGAAATCGGCATATCGTTTATTCGAAAGTCACTCGTGATCAGATCATATTTTTGACTTTTACCGTGTCTATCAATAACAAGCTGGCACCGTTCATTCCGTCCATCCAATTGTTCATCCAATTGTTCATCCAATTTGGAGAAGCGAAGTTGTGACAATTTTTTGTCAGAGGATACGAACCGATCCGGTAACATAATTGTATGCAATTGCGCCCGATCCGTGAGCGTCAAAAAGTAACCCGGGGGAAGGGTTTCTTTTATATGTTGTTCCAGAATTTGTTCCATCCGAAAGCCAGCTTTTATCACGCCGATGTGGTTGTTATTTTCGTCTTTTATCGCGAAAGCCAACGGTAAAATTATTTTGCCAGTCTTGAAATCGGTTTGGAGATCTCCTACCCAAAACCCTTGTGTCGCAGTCTGATACCACCATCCGGTATCCCGCAAATCGAACGGTTGATCCACATAATCGCCCCAAATATTAAAACCGTTCTGTTCGGTCATCACAATATCGACAAACCGATCTTGTAGGATTTGAAGGATCAATTCCCGCGTCGGTTTTCCGATCGTTAAATCGATATATTTGGATAAATTTGGCTTGAAGTGATATTCTTTTTTTTTTCGCTCGCTTTGGGTCAAACTGTTAAAACGTTTGTTCATCCACAAAACGCTTTGAACAATCATAGGCGTTTCCGACACGATCTGCAGATTATCATATCCCTGACGGTAAATTAGGTCAATATATTTTTTCTCAAACAGCAAAATTTGATCTGACCTATTTTCCCGATAGCTACGTATTTCTTGAAACCGGTCGATATAAGTGTAAGCACTATACATCGCAAAGCCGCCTACGGGAACCGCTACAATCAATACAGCTATTTTAACAAAAAAATGTAAATCTCGCCACCAGGAATTGATCATGTTTAAAATTTTTCCCAAAACAGGCGTCAAATTCGACAAAACGAACTGTCTTATTCATTCAAAAAATAAAGGTTTTTATTGAATTTTCGCTTATATTCAGTATAAGAGATAGCCTTTGTAATGTCAAGTATTTTTTGCAAAATATAAAGATACAACCGACACTTAAAGTAATGTCTTAAGTAATAGGCGTCGGATTCCGAATTAAAAAAAGCGCTTGACAATCTGATTCCGTTTTGTATTTTTATTTATCTAAGAAAAAAGTATCATTATTTTTTCTGTAGTTTCGAATAGCGATGAGATAGAGAGACGTGAAATTTTCGAGGTTCGTGGGACTTTTTTTATGAAATTTATGAAAAAGAGAGGCTCATGTAACGGATGTCGTTTTATTTTGAAATATGTAGAGTGCAAAAATATGATTTTTTGTCTACATAACATTATATACAGCCGAGTTTCGGAATTATAAACTTGGTAATTCGAATTAGATAAGGGTGGTATGAATTATGATGCGAACGAATAAACAACTTGTCGGTATTGCCTGCGCGTTAATTTTTTTAGGATGTATAATTTTACCGGGTTGCGGGGCGACAACCCAAACCCCTAATAAATACTTTGCAAAGTGTAGTCCAATTGAGCATGTGGAATTGGCTCCGCGTCAGGTTGGATCCGCTTCATGGTATGGGAAAAGATTTCACGGGTGTCAAACCGCGAGTGGGGAAGTTTATGATATGTACAAATTAACCGCGGCTCACAAGACACTTCCTTTTGGTTCGATCGTACGCGTGGTCAACTTGTGCAGCAACAAAGGCGTTGTGGTGAGAATAAACGACCGTGGCCCATTCGCCAAAGACCGAATTATTGATCTATCTTTTGAGGCGGCAAAATCCTGCGGTTTAATTATTGAGGGGACTTCGCCAGTTATTGTAGAATTGATACATAATCCGGAGGAGATCAATTAAACGGATTTTTTTTTCTTTTTGCGATAATCATCTCAATCATCTGGATATTCCTGCATACATATCTCCAAGACGGTAATCAGCAGAAAAATCGTCCGGGAATCTCCGATAGTCGCTTAGAACTCCGAGTGTCACAGACAACTTTGCCTGCAAATGGGATAGCGACCGCTCGCGTACATGCCCGATTTCTTGATCAAAATTTGGATCAACTCCCTGGTCAGATTCGATTTTACATCAAGGAGGGACCAGACTGTTGTCGGATAATTCAGCCAGCGGATAGTCGCGCGCTTTATGTCGATGTCCAGGCAAAGCTGACTCCCGGAACAGCGCGGATTATCGCTATATGCAATGGCAAGGAGATGGGAGACGTCACTCTCATTGTCTCTCCTGATCGCAGAGATTCGGATAATGATGGGTTCCCTGACGTCGTCGAATTGACGGATGATCGGGATCGAAAGAATTTCCTCCGTTGGTTTGTTCGCATAGCCGAATCGCAGTTTTATCGGATAAGTCCCGAATGGTGCCCAGAACAACGAGACTGCTCTGGATTGGTGCGCTTTGCCTATCGGGAAGCTCTCAAACGCCACTCGGACCATTGGTTTTCAAAGATAAACATCACGCGGTTGCGACCCATCCCGGACGTCGAAAAATATCACTACCCAAATGTGCCTTTAATCGGCGAAAATATCTTTCGTCGAAGCAACCTGCCTCTGGAGTCCGCAGGCATTGATTCGATTTTTACGAATTTTGTTGAAACGCGCTTTCTCATGCATTATAACTGCCGCTTCCTAAGTAAAGATCGATCGAATAGTCAATCTGGGGACATGGTCTTTTTTTTCCATTTTGATAATCCGAGCATGCCGTATCACAGTATGGTTTTTGTTAAAGACGACCTGGATTCCAGAAAGGATTGCTTCATCTATCACACAGGTCCCGCAGACCAGGGAGAGGGCGAGGTCAGAAAGATCGACCGTGATACGCTGAAACGTCACCCGGACAAACGGTGGAGACCGGAGAAAGATAATCCCTATTTCTTAGGATATTTTCGTTGGAAAATCGTTGATTAATTTCGCTAATATAAGGAGCTTACATAGAGTGACGGATAAAAAAAAGACAGTGGTGGTCGCGCTTGGTGGCAACGCGATCAGCCAGGGGGGACAAAGTTCAATCTCCGAACAATTTGCCAACACCCGAACCAGCTTAAAAGGCATTATGCCACTGATCGACCAGGGCTATGGGGTAGTGATCACTCACGGAAACGGTCCCCAGGTGGGAAATAAATTGGCTCAAACCGAGGCGTCTGCAGATACGATTCCACCCCTACCTCTGGGCGTTTTGGTGGCGGATACCCAAGGAAGCATCGGTTATATGATCCAACAGTCTCTACAAAACGCCCTGATTTGTCGGAATATTTCCAGACCCGTTGTCACATTGGTGACGCAGGTGGTTGTCGATAAAAACGACCCCTCTATATCGAATCCTACCAAGCCAATCGGTCAATTTTTCACTAAGGAACAAGCCAAACGATTGCGCCAAGAGCGAGGCTGGAATATGACGGAAGACGCCGGGCGAGGGTATCGCCGGGTCGTTCCATCCCCGATTCCGATTCGAGTTGTGGAAAGCGAGATTATCAAATATCTGTTGGAAAATGAGGTGATTATCATTGCCGCGGGCGGCGGTGGTATCCCGGTCTATACGGAAGAAAATAATATATATGAGGGAATCGATGCGGTGATCGATAAGGATCATGCGTCCGCGGTGATGGGCACAGATATCGGAGCAGAGCAATTGATCATTCTGACCGGAGTGGATAAAGTAGCACTCGGGTATCTTACCCCGCGACAACAAGACCTGGATAAACTGACGGTCGCTGATGCAAAGACGTATCTAAAGGCGGGCGAGTTCTCGCCGGGGAGCATGGGACCTAAGATGAGAGCCGCTATCAATTTTCTGAACGCGGGAGGAAAAAAGGTTTTGATCTCGTCGGTCAAGCGGGCGGCTGACGCGCTTGCCGGTCGGACTGGCACACGGATATATTTGTAACGATTGGTATTGCAACTTTTGCATATATTATCTAAGTATTTAGTTATAAAATTAGCTGACAAATTTAGTTTGAAATACGATTACTATACGAATAACGGAGTCTTGAATATGAAAATTCATGAGTATCAAGGGAAGGATATTTTACGTCAACATAACGTGGCTGTTCCTCAAGGAGCAGTGGCGTTTACGGCTGACGAAGCGTATGAAATCGCTGAGAAATTGGGCGGTGGCGTCGTTATAGTCAAAGCTCAGATTCACGCCGGGGGGCGCGGTAAAGGCGGCGGCGTCAAGTTGGCAAAGAATCCGGCTGAGGCAAAAGCTATCGCTGAAAAAATGTTAGGCATGACCTTAGTCACGCACCAGACCGGTCCTGAAGGAAAAAAAGTCCAACGTATTCTGATTGAGGAAGGCATGGACATTGATCGGGAGCTCTATGTCGGTATCACTTTGGATCGCGCTAAAGGAAAAAATGCGATCATGGTCTCTACGGAAGGCGGAATGGAGATCGAAGAAGTGGCGGAAAAAACTCCAGAGAAGATTGTCAAGGAATGGGTATCGCCGGATATTGGCTTGCAACCATTTCAAGCTCGTAAGTTGGCTTTTGCCATTGGGTTAAGCGGAAAGCAATTTAAGAGCGGTGTCAAATTTTTGACCAGCCTCTATAGAGCTTATGATAAAAATGATTGCTCCCTGGCGGAAATTAATCCATTGGTCGTGACAAAGGACGGCAATGTTTTGGCGTTGGACGCCAAGATGAATTTTGACGATTCCTCACTTTTCCGCCATAAAGATATCGAGGAATTGCGGGATCCAAATGAAGAGGACGTCGCAGAAACTGAGGCGAGAGCCGCTGATCTCAGTTTTATCAAATTGGATGGAAATGTCGGCTGCGTGGTCAATGGAGCGGGTCTCGCAATGGCGACAATGGATTTGGTCAAACACTTTGGAGGCGAGCCTGCCAACTTTTTGGATATCGGCGGTTCTTCTAATCCGGAAAAAGTGATCAACGCGTTGAAAATAATCCAGCGGGATAAAAACGTCAAGTCCATTTTGTTCAATATCTTCGGAGGAATCACTCGGTGCGACGACGTGGCGAATGGGATTGTCGAGGCTTTCAAAAAAGCTAAGCCAGAAGTGCCTGTTGTGGTGCGTTTGACCGGCACAAATGAAGAGGAAGGCAAAAAGATTTTGGAAAGCGTCGGCTTGACCGCGGCTTCCTCAATGGAGGATGTCGTGAAAAAGGCGATCGAGTTGGCTGGTTAATTCTGGTTGATGAAAAAAATAAGGCGCGTCGAATATGCACAATATCGACGCGCCTTATTTTTTTCTTAATCTGTCCGCAAATTACGTAGATTGTTGGAAGTATTAATAGCAATTAATTATCCATGTTAAAATAATTTTAAATTAAATATCTCGCCCTCTGGTAAAGGAACCAAGCCACTTTTGCTTGCCCGATTTCGCGCGCGCATCTTCGATAATTTGTTGCAATGACTGGACTCTCGCTGTCCGGTTGGTGATCAGTGCTTCGGGATCGATTACCATACAGGCAAAAAATAAAAAATCATCTGAGCTGAGGTTGGTTTCCGACAGCAAAATTGCGCGCCTATTTTTTGATATAACTTCAGAATTCCGATTGAACCCATGAAACTCCCTTCCACAATCTAACCGTGATTCGTCCGCTTGAGAAAATCGACGCCGCTTTCTCGAGACGCCTGTTCGATAATTTCTTGCGACATGTGATTGTGTCGTGAGATCAGATTTTTTGTGTCAAAATCGATCAATTTTCCTTCGGAGACAACGACTCGCCCGTTCACGACAACGGTATGCGCGCGATACTGATGAGGAGAGAATACCACAGACGCGACTGGATCGCTCAATCCGCCGGCAAATCCTACCTGGTTCAGATCAATAAAGATTAGGTCAGCGGCTTTTCCTACCTCTAATGAGCCGATATCTTCGCGACCGAGCAATTTTGCGCCTCCGCGGGTCGCGAGACCGATTGTCTCCTCCGCGCTCAATCCCTTTTGATTGGTTGGATTTAGACGATGGAGCAGCAACGTCAAGCGTAATTCAGCCAACATGTTGGAGCTATCATTTGATGCGGATCCGTCAACTCCCAATCCCACGGAAACTCCCGCGTCCAGCATTTTTTGCACTGGAGCGATTCCCGAACCCAGACGCATGTTGGAAGATGGACAATGCGCGACTCCGACTCCTTGGTCGGCAAAAAGTGTGATCTCATCGTCACTCAAATGGATACAGTGCGCTAGCCAAATATCGGAGCTAAGCCAGTCCAAATCACGGAGATATTCCACTGGACTACAGCCATAAATTTTTTTGCAATAGGCTTCTTCGTCCAGGGTTTCAGCGAGATGGGTATGGAGTCGGACTCCATATTCACGGGCGAGACGGACGGTTTCCCGCATCAGATCCGATGTCACATTGAAGGGCGCGCATGGAGCTAATGCGATCTGCAACATGCTGAATTTTGAGGGATCATGGTATTGATCCAAGACGCGTTTGGAATCTGCGATGATCGCGTCTGGGGATTGCACGACGTCATCCGGGGGCAACCCTTGCTGCGATTTGCCGCGAGACATGGAGCCGCGCGTGGGATGAAAACGGACGCCGAGAGAACGCGCCGCGTCGATCTCCGCGTCGATCATGTCGCCCGCGGTCGAGGAGGGAAAGAGGTAGAGGTGATCCGATGTGGTGGTGCAACCGGATAAGAGCAGTTCGGCAATGGCGGTCTGCGCGCTGATGAAAAAACCTTCCCGACGCAGATGACGCCAAATTTCATAATGATTCACCAGCCAGTCGAACAATCCCGCGTCCTGCATCAAGGGGATGTTCCGGGTCATACATTGGAACATATGGTGATGCGTGTTGATCAATCCGGGAAGCATGAGCATCCCCCGGGCGTCGATCTCAATATCGGCGGGGTAATCGACAGATCCCTGCCCCATCTCGATAATTTTCGGTCCTTCCGCGTACAGATAGCCGTTCTCGATCTTGCGATTTCGATCGTCAAACGCGGCGATCAGGCGGGCGTTTCGGATCAATAATCGGTCTGGCATACTTTTCCTTTCTTTAATTTGGCTACTTAATTATTATAATTTAGAAATGGTTAGAATATTATCCGAGTCCGAGATTGTTAATTGTTGCGAGGAGGGTTGACGGTTAATACCGGGCATTCAGAACCCACCAAAACCGCGTCGGTGGTTCGACCCAGATGATGTCCCCTTGCTAATTTGCTGGGCATGATGATCAAATCCACCGAGTTGACCCGGGAATAGTGCAGGATACCGTCAGCAGCTGTCTCCGCGTAGACGGTGACTTGTTCCACCTGGTCGTCCCGCAGGCTGTCCAGATTAAAATGATGCGTCGGGAAAATACGGTCAGTAAACCGAGGACCTGAGTCGAAAATTGTATGCAGCAAAGTCAATTTGGCATTAAAACGATACGCGACGTCCAACGCGTACGGAAAAACATGATAGCAAAGCGCGCTGCCGGTCGTGGGGAAAAGCACATGATTAATATCCCATTTCCCGTGAAATTCCTTGACCGTCAACACCGGACAGGGCGCGCTTCGGATAACGCGCTCGGTTGTGCTTCCCAACAAAAAATGGGAGATCCCAGACCGACCGTGCGAAGAGAGCAGAATCAACTGAAAATCGTCTCGTTCCGCTACCTTAACAATCTGCTTGTGCGCTCGCCCCTTTTCGATGATATGATCCACTTTAAAATCAGGTGGGAGATTTTCTCTTAAAAATCGATCAAAAGCCTCAGAGAATTCCTTTTCTACATGGGTCGGAGAAAAAAGTTGCCCTCCAAAGAACGACGTAAAATCATCGGCGACAAGTATATTATCCAGCTCAATGGCATGCATCAGAGTCAGTTTTCGCCGATCGCCTCTCTGGGCAATCGTCACGGCATACCCAAGTGCATGGCGGGAATATTGTGAAAAATCAATCGGACACAGTATTTTTTGATATTGAATCATTTCGCAACTCCTTATTAAAATATGCGTCAATTATATAACGCCTTTCCAAATAGACATTGAATTCGCGTTTGGAAGATTCAAAGCGAATTTTTCAATTACATATTGACAGCCGCGCTTAGGAATTTATATTTATATCTGTGAAAAGCAAGGGTTATTCGAGGAAATTATTATTTCTGTTTTATTCTCATTTTTCGTTTGAGAGCTTAGGCACTTTGTTACATAGCAGGGGGATCGTCAAAGTTCCTACAGTTGATAAAGAGTGATCTGGTTGTTGGTATAGATACAGAGAGACGCGGCGATCCCCATCGCCTCTTCCGCGATTTCCTTGGCGGTGAGCGTTGAATATTTTACCAGTGCTCGGGCAGCGGCTGTCGCGTAAGCCCCTCCGGATCCGATAGCGATAATCCCGTCCTCCGGCTGTATCACGTCGCCAGTTCCGGAGATCAGATAGGAATCGGTTTTGTCCATCACAATGATCAACGCGTCGAGATGGCGCAAGTACTTATCTGATCGCCATTTTTTCGCCAACTCCACAGCGGCTCGAGGCAGATTGCCCTTGTATTCCTCCAACTTTGCCTCAAATATCTCGAATAAGGTCAAGGCGTCTGCCGCAGATCCGGCAAAACCCGCAAGAGCTTTTCCATGAAGCATAGTCCGAATTTTTTTTGCCGAATGCTTCATTATCAAATGGTCAAATGTCACCTGACCGTCGCCGGCAATAACGACATCGCCTTTGTGTCTGACTCCAATAATCGTAGTCGAGCGAACGTCCCTCATCTCTCCTCCCAGAATGTAATTATCAAATATCCGTTTGCGGACATTATTACTTATCGAACGTTAATAAATATTAAAATTTAATTATTAGAAAATCGATAGGTCACGCTGGACCTCAGTCGGAAAAAATACCCTCTCTCTGGCTCTCGACGAGAGCCGTTTTCTAAGTCAATCCGAAAAGTGATCTTTTTCAGCAAAAAATAATCGAATCGAGTCCTGATTCTGAGCAGGTCTTTTTCAGAATTATCGTCTCCTTGGTACCGATAGCCAATCCAGTTGAGGTAGACGCGGACGTTCATCTGTTTTGTCACGGAAAACGAGCTTTGGTAATACGCGGACCACCGGCGCTCATTTCGCATCATATCCTGACCCGCTGTAAAGGAACCGACCGGGGTGCGCAGACCCATGGATACCTGATTCCCGGTTCTGTCCGCATAAAATGACGCGGTATAGCGACCGATAAACTGAATGGGACCCGTCTTTTTCGCTCGAAATCCCGTGTGAATCTCGTTCACTGGGCTTTGCTTAAAAACAGACATGAGGGAGTGGGGATGGGTTCCGGGTTTGCGATGCACAAATTCGCCGTATAGCTGGGTGCCGGTATAAAAAAGATATTTCGCTTCCAGAGCAAATCGCCGCACCTGATCCTGAATCAGATCGAGATCGACACTCCCATGAATATGCAGTTCCCAGATCGGCACGAAACGGGACGCGTCCAGGCTCACAGAGTGACGATGCAGACGATTATCCCGGTCAACTCGACGGTAGCTCACGCTGGCTCGCGTACGTTCGATAGCGTCTATGGAAACCTGCGCGGCGATCACGCGGCTATGCGTCCAGTCCTGGAGATCGGTGTCTTTTTGGGGAACTTCCGAGCCGTAATACGCCTTAACCTCCGAGAACTTTTTCTGACGTAACTGAAGCGATATCCCGTCAAAAGCAGAGGAAAAGGGTCCCAAAGTCATATATTGGCGGCCCAGGCTCACATCTCCAAAATTTAAAATATTCTTCAGACGGAAATAACCGGTGTTCAGGCGGTAGCGCGTATCCCTTTTCCAATCTGGATCAAATCGGGTTTGCGCGCTCACATAGCTATGAAATGTGAGGTCACGAATCCCGATATTTCGCAGATTGAGACGCATCGACTCCGATATCGATAAACTTTCCCGACCCGGGTTGTCGCCGATAAGAGCAGAGGAAACCGTCTGAGTCTGCCCGTGGTAATCAACCGCGCTCGCGCATTGGGCAACGGAAAGGATTATAAAAAAAAATCTGCAACAAGTAATTATACCACGGATCTGTAGTAGCGAATTCATTGTTAATTTCCTTACCACGGAATTCGATCCGCAGATTGCGCGGATTCACGCGGATTAAGAGTTAAATTCTTTATAATCTGCGTAATCTGCGGACTCTTGAATTCGATCCGCAGATTGCGCGGA
>NBMB01000101.1 GCA_002084765.1 Candidatus Cloacimonetes bacterium 4572_55
GATATTCCGAATCAAACTATCGCGGAAGGGTCAAATTTCGCTCAGATTCAGTTGGATGACTATGTGACTGACGATGAGGACAGCGATAGCCAAATCCAATGGAGCTTCTCCGGCAATACCAACCTGCAAGTCACTATCGCAAATCGGGTCGCGACGATCACGACTTCAGATGAAAATTGGAACGGCAGCGAGACGGTCACTTTTACCGCGACTGATACCGGCGGACTATCTGACAATGACGCGGCGACATTCACAATCACGGGGATCAACGACGCGCCGGTTGTCTCGGATATTTTGGATCAAACTATTCCGGAAGGGATCGATTTTTTCCAGATTCAATTGGATAATTATGTGACTGACGATGAGGATGCGGATAGCCAAATCCAATGGAGTTTTACTGGCAATACCGACCTGCAAGTCACTATCGCAAATCGGGTCGCGACGATCACGACTCCAGATGAAAATTGGAACGGCAGACTGACGATGAGGATAGCGATAGCCAAATCCAATGGAGTTTTACTGGCAATACCGACCTGCAAGTCACTATCGCAAATCGGGTCGCGACGATCACGACTCCAGATGAAAATTGGAACGGCAGATTGGAACGGCAGCGAGACTGTCAACTTTACTGCGACGGACACTGGCGGAATGACCAACAATGACGCGGCAACATTCACGATTACAACGGGCAACGACGCGCCGGTTGTCTCGGATATCCCGAATCAAAGCATTGACGAAGGCGGAACATTTACCCAAATTTTACTGGATAATTATGTGACTGACGATGAGGACAGCGGCAGCCAAATCCAGTGGAGTTTTACCGGAAATACCGATCTGCAAGTCACGATCAATAATCGGGTTGTCACAGTCGTTGCGCCTGATGGAGATTGGAGCGGAGCCGAAACTGTCACTTTTATCGCGACCGATACAGGCGGCTTGAGCGGTCAAAACGATGCTATTTTTATTATCAATTCGGTCAACGATGCGCCGGTTGTCTCGGATATTCCGAACCAAACCATTGAGGAAGGCGGAAATTTTGCCCAGATTCAGCTCGATCAATACGTAACCGATATCGAGGATGCGGACAGCCAAATTGGATGGGTCTATACCGGAAATACCGATCTGCTGGTGACGATCAACAATCGTGTCGCGACGATCACGACTCCAGATGAAAATTGGAACGGCAGCGAAACTATCACTTTTATCGCAACGGACGTCGGTGGACTATTTGATACGGGTCGCGTCGATTTTACTGTAAATCCGGTGAACGACGCGCCTGTCTTGACGAATATTCCCGACCAGATGACTCTGGAAGGCACTGCTTTTTCCCAGATCACACTGGATACATACGTAACCGACATCGAGGATGCGGACAACCTAATCGTATGGAGCTTTACCGGAAATATTAATCTGCAAGTCACGATCACCAATCGGATTGCGGTCGTTTCACCTCTAAATGAAAATTGGCACGGCAGCGAGACTATTACTTTTATCGCGACTGATACCGGCGGGCTATCTAACAATGACTCGGCGACATTCACCGTGGCTACTGGCGCGAATCAGGCTCCGGTTGTCTCGAATATCCCGAATCAAACTATCGCGGAAGGTGACAATTTCGCTCAGATTCCGTTGGATGACTATGTGACTGACGAGGACATCGATAGCCAAATCCAATGGGGTTTTACTGGCAATACCGACCTGCAAGTCACGATAAATAGTCGGATTGCAGTCGTTTCCCCTCTGAATGAAAATTGGAATGGCAGCGAGACTATCACTTTTACCGCGACTGATACCGGCAATATGTTCAGTTCGAATCAGGCGATTTTTACGATCAATCCGGTGAACGACGCTCCCGTTGTGACCGATATACCGAGCCAGACTGTGGATCAAGGCAACAATTTTAGCCAGATTCAATTGGACAATTATGTGACTGATGTGGAGGACAGCGACAGCGGGATCACCTGGACTTGTGAGGAAAATGGCGACCTACTGGTGGTAATTAATGACCGAGTCGCGACAATCACCACGCCTGATGGGAGCTGGGAGGGAAGCGAGACCGTGACTTTTCGAGCAACGGACACGGGCGATCTATTCGCCTCGGATCAAGCGACTTTTACCGTGAATGCTGCGAACAATCCGCCGCGGGTTTTTAATATCCCTGGGCAGACCGTTGACGAGGGCGGGACGTTTACATCAATTCCGCTCGATAACTATGTGCGCGACACTGAGGATCAACCGCATCAAATTCAGTGGAGCTATACGGGTCATAACGAGCTGACTGTGACCATCGACGCCAACCGAATCGCCCTGGTGAGCGCGCCGTCTGAGAGCTGGAACGGAAGTGAATATATCAATTTTATTGCGACCGATACCGACGGATTGACGGATCGGGACGCTGCCGCGTTTGTTGTCAATCCGGTGAACGATCCCCCTGTTGTGAGCGATATTCCGAGTGAAATTATCGAGATCGGAGACGGGTTCCCCCAAATCTCTCTAAATGATTATGTATCCGATCCTGACGATGAGGACAGCCAAATCCAATGGAGCGTTACCGGAAACACCTATCTGGATGTGGCGATCACCGATCAGGTTGCGACGATTAATCCGCCAAACGCGCTCTGGACTGGCAGTGAGCTTATCACTTTTATTGCGACCGACACGGGCGGGCTGTTCGATAGCGACCAGGCTGTGTTCACCGCGTATTTCCAGAACGATCCCCCACAGGTCTCGGATATCCCAGATCAAACTGTGGTGGAAGGCTCCACTTTTACGCCGATCCAGCTTGATCTATATGTCACTGATGAAGAGGATAGCGAGGAGAGAATGAATTGGACTTTCTATGGCAATACCGATCTGCAAATCGTGATCGACGAGGATCGGATAGTGACCATTTTTTCTCCACATACAGAATGGAACGGAACCGAGATCGTGACTTTTATCACAACTGACACGGGCGGATTGTCCGACAATACCGACGTCGCTTTCACCGTCACGCCAGTCAACGACGCGCCGGCATGGACGGACATCCCGTCTGTTGCCTTTTCTATGGGCGATAGCTTTTCTCTGAATTTGATTCCATACGCGCAGGACCCAGATGATGAAATATACGATCTTCTCTTCAACTTTGACCCACTCGACGCGGTGAATCTGGAGATTCAGGAATTGAATCGGCAAAACGGAATTTTTACGGTCAGGGTGCGGAATATTCCATGGGTTGGCTCGGAGACGATTACGTTCTCTGTCGCGGACCCGGAGGGCGAGATTGACTTTTACGACGTCGATTTTATTGTGACTCGCAAGAGCGGCGATATCATAGCGGATGGAGCGGTGGACGGCCTGGATATTGACGCGCTCATGGACGATATCCTCTCCCCTACCGACCAGCTTGTCGGCGATGAATTCGACGCGGCGGACTTGGACGGCGATAATCAATTGACAATAAGCGATCTTATCATATTGTTTGATATTGCTTTAGCTCAGATCAAATAAATTTATGAATTCCTGATAGAGACGCCATTTTTCAAAAGACGGCGTCTCTATCATAATATGATGCCAACGGAAAATTCGATTATGCTCGCCCACGCTTCCGCCCACTCAATCCGAGACAAAAAATTAGCGGTGAAAAATTTTCTCAGAAATTTTACTCTGGGGGATTCACGTCGCAGGACAAAGATCGAGTTTATAGAAATTCCAGGGAGAGATGGACAGAAATTCCCGAAATATATAAACGAATATTGGACGTCAAAGCAGCGGCAAGCGTGCTCGCTCCATGAAATCGCTTATAGAGCCTGCTTCAAGGGACAACTTCCGGGATTTTTCATTACCCTGCTCACAGAGCCGGGGCATACGGTGTACGATCCATTTGCCGGACGAGGCACAACTCCGATCCAAGCCGCGTTGCTGAATCGGCACGTGATCGCAAATGATAGGAATCCGATCAGTGCTATCCTGACAAGACCCCGCCTGCGCGTCCCAGACATAGCGATTGTCCAAGAAAGACTTGACAAAATCCCGATCGATAAGAAGGCAAAAGCCGACCTGGACCTCTCTATGTTTTATCATCGAGAGACCGAGGCGGAACTGGTCTCTCTGCGCGACTATCTCAGAGAAAAAAAGTATGCAGGTAGGGAAGATCATACCGACGAATGGATACGGATGGTCGCCACGAACCGATTAACAGGACATTCCTCTGGATTTTTTTCGGTCTATACCCTGCCTCCAAATCAGGCTATCACTCAAAAAAAACAGATAAAAATAAATAAGGCTCACAATCAAACGCCTTTGCATCGAGATGTCAAAAGTCGAATTCTGAAAAAAACAAAATCTTTGCACAGGGACCTCTCCGACAAGATGCAGTCACAGCTTAGGGATATAGCGAAACAGGCTCTTTTTCTCACCAATGACGCAAGGTCAACCCCCACGATCCCTGATGAAACCGTGCATCTGACAGTCACATCCCCTCCATTCCTGGACGTGGTGCGATACGCAGACGACAACTGGCTCCGATGCTGGTTTAATGACGTCGATCTGACGGAAGTCGAGAAAAATCTGACAGTTACGAAATCCCTTAAGGAGTGGCGAGGGATCATGGGGCATACGCTGAAAGAGCTGTATCGGGTCACCAAGAAACGGGGGTGGGTGGCGTTCGAAGTCGGAGAGATACGAAATGGAAAAATAAAATTGGAGGAATATATCATCCCATTGGGCATACGCGCTGGATTTGCTTGCGAAGGAGTGGCGATAAATCGTCAAAATTTCACAAAGACGTCGCATATCTGGGGTGTGAAAAATAATAAAAAAGGTACGAATAGCAACCGAATCTCGCTTTTTTTTAAGGAGTAACGTATGACTGCTTATCCGTTTGTTCTTATTACGCGGGAAATGATCGAAGAAGCAAAGAGGCTCATCCCGAGCACGCGTGTGTACCGCACAGTCGCGTCAAGGATTGATACCTTGACCGGACACTTGGGCGAGTTCGTTTTTGCCCAATATTATTACGGGGATTGGCGAAAACACCGAGTCGGCAGCAATAAGGGAGAAGCCGACTTTGGCGATATTGAGATCAAAACCTCTGCGTTTCCTTTTTCCGAGAGATTGAATCTGTTGGTGCGGGAGGATTACGCGCGCAAGCGAAAACCCTCCCTTTATGTGCAGATTATCATTGATGTGAACTCACGACAGGCGCAGACCATACCCGTCGGAACAAAGGCGTTTATCTGCGGATGCGCCTCATCCGAGGAGGTAGACGCCGCGCCCAAACGGGATTTTGGATCAAAATTCGGCAGGGCGGGCGGGTATAAATGCCACTATATTTCGATCAAGAACCTGCGTCCGATGACGAAACTGGGCTTTTCTGAGGAATTAACCAAAAAAGATAGTAGAAAAAAATAAGCTCTTGCCTAAATTGTACGAAATTACTATACTCAGTGGGTGAATTCCAACTTAAATATTTTGACTCCACGCTGGGATAGAATGGGAAGTCTGGCATTGCGGATTTACGAGACATCGTTTTTAATGACAAGAGGTCAATTTTTAGACCTTTGCGGAATGAAAATGAATTCAAGAATTTTCAATTAGATGATTATACCATTGTTTGGTCTAATGAGCTTGATTTCGCTCCTGAGTTTTTGTTCTTTGTTGTTTTT
>NBMB01000102.1 GCA_002084765.1 Candidatus Cloacimonetes bacterium 4572_55
ATAAACCCGTGCAAGATCTGGTGGGATCGGTCTACACAGCAGCGATCGATTTTCGCCGGCCGGCAGAACCGGATGATGATGTGAGTATTCTAGGCGTGGAATATCGCGGACAAACCGGGAACCACTACAGCATATAAATTACGGACCTGCCGACATCGATTGAAGTGCGTATATTCACGAATATTGCGGCTTTTTCCAATTAACTGGTAGAGTTCGGTAGAACAGCGCCCATCAGTTTCAATTCAAATTTTTTGATCATGGCCGAGAATCCTTTCGGTTTAAAGGCTTTTACGGCCTGCATAGCACGCTTCGATGGGATTGTGCTCACGTCCATCATTGCAATCACCGGTACCAGCATAAGAATTCCAAATGGCTTTCTATTTTTTACTGGGTGGTTCGTCGGGGAAACATTCTTTAGATGATGTCCGCTGGTTTTGAGTCATTCGTGCATCTAACTTGTCAGATAAATGGCTGAAACTCTCACGCTTTATTCCTTTAATTGTTTCAATCTCATCAGCTCCGAAACCAAGATCCGTCAATACCTTTTCAGGATCTTCAAAAACAGCATCGGCAAATTTACGATCGGTAAGCAGCATTCCCAACATACGGTCCCGTTTTTCTCTGTCAGCCATGTTTTCTCCTCCTGTGGCTAAGATTATTGGTTTGTTGTATCAGCAAGTATGTCATAAATGGAATCAAACTCGATACGTCCCAATTCAAACAGGATTGTATCAGATACCTCAATGCCGGCTTGCTGACACGCTTCTTCTGGATCGGTTAACAGTTGTTTGCGAAATTCCAGGTCACGCCATGCTCTACCTAATATTTGCTGGACGTTAGCATCATATTTTGGTCTTGGTTGATAATCCCAACCGTAATAAATACTCATGATTTTACGTCCATTTTCATACGATTGTTCTTGTGATGGCTGAATAGATTCTTCTCCTTCATCCGTTGATAAGGGAGTCTCAACATCCTGTGCTTCAACCTGCTTCCAACAATAAGGATCGGGACCAAATATATCCCCACTGACACCCCAAGCACTTGCTCGGCATCCCCGGCAGTATTGAAACAGAGAACAGTTGCCACAAACACGATGATTTGAACGATCTCTAAATTTTGTTAACATGTCTGAGTAGAGTAAGATATCAAGTATTTCCTCTTGAGGTACACGACCGATTTCAATTGGAATGCGTGGGCAACATAAAACTGAGCCGTCTGCATTAATAATTAATCCCTTTCCAATGGGGCACCCCATAAAATAGGTTGTTCTATCGGATTCAATGGGTTTTAAGCGGTTCTCTTCTTCCATGATCAAGGCATACAGGTGGTTTTTCCTCGTAAAAACAGTTCGGTATCCCTTTTCACCTAAGCGCTTTGATTCTTGTAAATACTCTTTATAGATCTGTCGAAATTCCAGAGGTGACAGCATGAGTGATTGACAACCATCTTCAGGGCCGACAGGTGAAACCGTATCAAAGGCAAAGGCCCGGTGTTCCATCTCAGCTGCCAAATTCATAACAGGTATCAAGTCATCACGATTATGCCTGGTCAGTGTATACATCATGCCAGTTGAGATGTCGTATTGCTTCAGGAGACCAAAGGCTTCCATATTTTTTGCAAAACTCCCCTTATGTCTCAACCAATCGTGTTTTTCTTCCAAACCGTCAATACTGAGCTGGTAATCCATAGCTCCGTAGCTCTTGAGTTGTTTGGCCGTAAAATGGTTCAGTTTGTCTGGAGTCCCAAGAATGGAGATTTGTACATTTTTTTTGCGAAGATAGTCAAGCAGCTCCCAGAAATGTTGATATAACAGAGGATCGCCACCGGTCAGATCCACAGTAGGTCTTGCATCCAACACCACAGCAGCATGGACAAAACTGTCGATAACCTGGCAACATTGATCCAAATCCAGCTCGTTTGCAGATGACCTGTTTCGACCACGCAAATAGCAGTGACGGCATTTCAGCTCACAGCGTGTGGTTAGGTGCCACTGAAGATTAAATACGGGATTTATTGCCATACCATTTATCACCAAAGGAAGTCATCTTCATACCCTTGTGGAAAGTCTTTCAACGATTTATTTTGAAGTTCCGATTTCAATCTTCTAGAGGGACGAAGACAAGGAAAATTATCTCCTGGCTGTAATCCTGGACAGATCACTCTGACAACCGGCACGTCGATACCAGGACGAGTTAAATTATATACCCAAATATCTGACTCTACTTCCTGTAAACGCTTAAGGATGAACGTAATGTCATCCCGTAAATCCATGGATGATACGTCCGCTAATTGTGATACTTGTATGGAACCATTGAAACGCGTGAGTTTCTCAGCCTGGACCATATCAAATCGTCTTTCGTCTATCTGCCTGCCCGAAGCCAAATTCCCTTGGTGAATCCCAATGCGAACATGATTGGCTTCGGTGATGGCTCGTAAAATGGCGAGTTCCGGATCAGTATGGGAACTACTGCCTGTTGTATAAAAAGCTCTACCCTGATTTGTTTGATCAACCAAAATGGCCAAGATTGTTGTAACAACAGACTGGGGGAGATAGAGCATTATCAACTTCAACCCACTTCGTTGTATATTTTCAATTGCATACAAAACCAGTGGGTTATGAACCTTGTCAATATCAATCAAAAGTGCGGAAGTCGAGGCTCTATGAAAGAGGGTAACGCCATCACGTTCTATGACTTCACAAACCGCATGAAAAATAGCTTCTTCCAGGTTATTACCGGCTGCCAATCCATTTGAATCACTGGTAAGAAAAGCCTTACAATCGTGGCCTGGTTGCACCTTATATCCATGGAAAACCAAGTTCGCCGGAATGGGTATGGGCTTTTTTTGTTTTAAAGAAGTTCCCCACACCCACTCAATCGGCATATCCTGTGAAAAAGGAAGGCAGTGAAGACCACACTGGTCACAGTGCTTGTAAGTTGGTAAGGAAAAATCTGCCAATGCAACACCTTTGTTCTCCATTTCCTTCCAAGTAGCCACTTCTACCATGTCAGCCGTTGATGAGTGGGCACAGTAACGCTCGACTGCTTCAAAAATAGCACTTGCTTTGGATTGATCTTCATTGACACCTTTTCCGCAATGGAGTCTCAACTCTTTTATTCCGGATGGCTGCTCTGGGCCTGCACTACTGTAACTGGCGAAAACCGGCAACTTCACGGAATCGAATTCATCAATTCGCTTAATAGAAGCAACAATACCCAATCTGCCGATTAAATGGCGATGTCTCTTGATCGTTGTTGACGGCTCCACCGATCGATGCCCACCGTCTTGCGTATGCTTTTTTATACGGGAGCTGATGCAAATGGATGTTGTATGATGAGTTAACAAACGGTCTGAACAGTCTGGGCAATCAAAGAGAGGAATCAGTGTCTCAATGTGACTCTTTCCGTTTATAAAATTCCTGCTTTGTACGTTCCCTATAAATTGTGGTGGTGAATCATTGGTAACCAATCGAATGGCTTCCGCAACGAGTTTTTCACTCAACAGTGCAACAGCTTGAGGGTCGCGCAGTCGTGGCAGACTGTAGTTCTCATAATCATAGATATACGGGTTATGCTCTAATTGTCGTACAACATAACAATTGAGACAAGCGACGGATCCGGTGGGAACCGTTGGCCCCAGTCTCATTGAATTTCCTTCAATGGCACCATGGATGAACGGGATATTTTTCGAGATCAATAATCCGTTAATTTTCTGAAGCAATCTCGGACGAAAATCATCAGGCACAACCATGGCGACACTGATATTTTCTGGAAAAGATCCGGATTCAATATCGTTAATACCATCCACGCAATAAATATTTCTCAATCCCATCGAAGCCAGATCTTCAAAGATGGCCTGAGCAGCTTCACCATCACCAATCAACAGGAGAGGTACTTTGGAGAAGCTCTCAACAGATGATTGTGGAAAAGAAAGCTGACTTGCAGATCTTGGATCAGTCAAGCCCTGCCCAACAGTTAAATGATCACCACTTTTGTCTTTAGATTCTGTGATTACTTTTGCATAATTTTGTTTACAGAGTTCTAAAAGAAAGGCGAGAATTCGCTCTTTTGAGATTTTTGGATAAAACGCTTCCAGTAAATCCGTCAGACTTTTTGGCACATCAAGCGCAAGTACAATTTCAGCAAGAATAGGATCCGTATCGAGAAAGATGATATCATCGCCCGCATGGAGATGAATTTTATGATTGGCCACAGGGATGGCTGTATACTGTTTCGATAGGGCTATGTTGAAATTCATCGTCATTGGTTTTTGCCCGATACAGTATCTTAACCCTACAATGATACTTGCAACACCTTTTCGCGCTTCGCGATGTTTTTTCGCTGGTGCGAAAGATATGCAACGTGATTTTTCTTCTGGATCCAGATAACGAGTTCTATGGCATCAGTCACCTCATAACGCCGCAACGGCAACACAAGCCCTAAAACAATTCTAAGCTGCGACAAAGTAATGGATGGTGCTTTTTCCCCCAAGTGGATTTTGATGTGCCAAAGAAAAAAATGCGCCATCATACAGATTAACATGTGATGGTGCCAGCCCTTGTATTTGCTGACTTCATAATGATCCAGGCCGAGTTCGGATCTGGTTTCCTCAACGCATTGCTCAATGGCCCACCGAAGACCGCTGAACCATACGAAAAGATTGAGTTTGGCGTTGAGAGATGCGCGTTGTTAGATAATCGGATAAATCGAAAATGTTGAATTGTGTATCGGTTTCAGTTACGGCCCAACATATTGCAGCGCCCATATATGCAAACCATGAACATCCAATTAATCAAAGCAGGTTTTGTTGTCAAGATGAATCGAAAATGTTGAATTGTGTGTATCGGTTTCAGTTGCGGCCCAACGTATTGCAGCGCCCATATATGCAAACCATGAACATCCAATTACTTGAGAAAATATAATTTGCCCTTTATTCACCGATGGCCTCCTTTCGCAGCGTTTCTTGCGAAAGAACCACGAAAATAGGTTTAAGGTAATTTCAAATCGATTCCTCCATATTTATATTTAATTCAAACTGTTAAGAATCAACATTGAACGTTGAATGGGAAAAAATAGTGAACATCAAACATT
>NBMB01000103.1 GCA_002084765.1 Candidatus Cloacimonetes bacterium 4572_55
CCGCTTGACAATGTGCGCACCAATTGACCCGCGCTGTTGTAAACCTGTAAAGTCGCCTCTCCAGATTCTGCCAGCGTGTATCGGATCACGGTCACGGGATTAAAGGGGTTGGGATAGTTCTGTTCTAACCGGTATTCCGACAAATCTAACGCTGCGTTTCTGTCATCAGAGGGGCTTTGCAGCCCAATCGAATAACCCACTCGGATCATGGAAAGCAGCTCCTCCTTGCGTTCCTGATACGCCTGAAAACTCACGGGTCGCAACTCCGGCATGCTGCCGACGACCGACTGCGGAACCGCAGTGCTATCTCCTTCCATAATGAAATAAACGTGACCAATGTCGATCACCGCGAATACTGAATCCTTGAGGCTGGGCGGGTTCTGGACAATATCTTCCAACAGACTGACAGCTTCGACATAGTTTGTCTCCGCGATGTGGCACAGCGTGACTGCATGGTTCGTGGTCTTTTCCATTTGCTCGTCATATCCTCGGTTGGGCTGGGTCTGATAATACTCCCGCAAATCGGGAAAATCCTGATCCACAATCTTCTCGATGTGGAAAAGATGAAGCAATGAGGCTTTGGCCTCTTCGCTCTCTGGATATTCCGAGACGATCTGTCGATACAGGGTCTCGGCAGTGGCATAATTCTCGTCTGTAACTGCCTGACCCGCATTCTGATAGAGCGCATCCAATCCTGCGAGTGGAGGCGGGTCGTCCCAGATCGGGAAGATGTCAAAAGCCGCGTAACCATACGGAGAAAAACGCTCTTGTCCATAAGACTCGCCCCAGTAGTTCTTCCGCATTTTATGCGGTCCATTCGTGACTATGGGATGATCCAAACAGGTCGCTAAGTATAAATCCGTGGGATTCGGATACTCATCGTCAATAATCTGGTTGATGCGCCAGTCCATATCTAATTTGCTGCTATGATCAAACTGAATTTCCTCTGCTTTGCTGTTCTGAATCAGATTGCCGGTTAGTGTCACCGAGGAGTGATTCAACACGACCAGTCCCACGCCATTGTCCTCGATTGTGTTGCTGCAGCAGTTCCCGGGAGAGTTCTCCCCAAGGATTGACCAACTGTCATAAATTCTGACACCGGTATTGGCGCCGAAAATGTGGTTGTCAATAATTTCATACTCTCCATCCCAAGACAATGACACATCAATGCCTATGTTATCAACAGCGATACTATTCCCTTCAATCCGATAAGTGCTCGATCGAAGGATTTTAATGCCATAATCAGCGTCCCGAATAACACTGTTGCGGACTACAATACTTGAATTTTGGCAGTTGATGCCGCCCGGGCAATTGGTAATATTGGTGTTATCCTCGATCAGCACATTGGAATTGCCCGTAAATATAATCCTATTTGTTTGCCTGATGTTACAGCGTGTAAACGTAGCCTGACTGGTTTTAATTCCAAAACCACTCCAGTACATATTTACGTTTTGTGGAGCTATACTAAATGTGGCGTCAGTAGAAGTTATACTAGCATTATGGACTTCAATTTTGTTTGAAGCATCTTGGGCAATGATCTCTGCAGCGCCAATTTCAAGATGACCGCCTGGCTCAACAAGAATTTTCGATGACGGCCATAAATAAATTATTGCGTTATCTGCGATTGTCAACGTTACCCCATCGGGAACTATCACGTCCCCGCATGTTGTAAATTCACCCGTCCATTCGGTATCGATTGCCAGATTACCACAGCGGGTCAATGCGTGGTAGGCATTGATCCGTCCATAACCTAATTCATTATCCCGTCCAGGTAACGTTTCACTATTGACGTCTTCTGCTGTCCGTTCGATTACATGTCGAATATCCGAGGCGCTATACTGCGGATTTCTGGAAAGAAGTAGCCCTGCAAGTCCGCTAACATGAGGGGCAGCCATAGATGTCCCACCATGATATCCGTATATTTCAGAAAGTGTAGAAGGTAAAGTAGAAAAAATATTGGTCGGATCATTGCTCTGGCCAAGGGTATTCCCTCCGGGCGCTGTCACAGTGATGTGGAATACATTCGGCTCTGAATAGGATGAATATGATGCTCGTTCGTCTGTATGCTGAGTTGCGCCGACAGACGTCACACCTGAGTAACCAACGGTTCCGTCGTACCCGAATAGAAACCATCGTTCATGGGCAAAACGTGCCGGGAAATGGACATATTGCATAGTTTCACCCTGATTGCCAGCAGAATAAGACTGGAATATCCCCAATGAATCCGCATAGTGGACCGCTCTTTCCAGAACTGTGGGCGGTATTGATATGCCACCACTCATATTAATGATTTGGGCGTCGGCGTCAATAGCCGCATAAATTCCATCTTTTATATCATCTATATAAGCGTATCCAGCAGGATGAAAAACCTGGATTGCTAATATGCTGCAATCCCAACAAATACCGGCAATTCCTTCCGGGCTGCTTACATTGTGAGTCTCTGCCGCTATAATGCCGGTAACATGTGTTCCGTGTCCAGTAATATCCCGTGGTATTTCATCGCCATCATCAGGAGATAAATCGGGTCCCAAGAAAATTCTGCCGGTATTATCCAAATCCGGATGATTTAGTGTGCCATCTGCATCCATAGAAATGCCGGTATCAAGGACCGCGATCAGGACATCGGAATTTCCGGTTTCATAATCCCATGCTTCAGGGGCGTCGATATCTGCATCCACGATTCCGCCAGGTGGTATTACTTCATTTGGATGATGTAAACCCCATTGATGCTCATAATCATCAGGTGACGGCATGAATCCGGTATAATACGGATCATTCGGATGGAAATCCGTGCGTAATACAAAATTAGGTTCAGCATACCTAAATAACTGATTTTGATTAAGAAAATCGATCATTTGTAATAAATCATCTCCTTTGGAAACTTCCAGCAGTCCGATATTGAGCCGGTCAAAATCTTCAATGATTTGTATATTATTTTGAGCCAATAGACCAGCAACATCCGCTGGTGTGACACTCTCGGCAAGTTCTGCCAGAATATGTCGATCGGCATATTCAGTTTCAATTCCCATCCAGACACCGCTTACTATTTGAGTGGCTCTGGAAGTTTGTGAAAATATAATTGAAAATAGTACTACACAAAATAACACTTTCTTAATAAACATGATTTCTTCCTCCTTCAATAAAATTTTAAATTAATCGTAAGTAATTGAATAAATTTCCTTTTCTACAGGATTAGCAAATATTTAAAATACGTATTAAATTTCTATTTCAACAAAATTAGCCGTCGAGTTTGCACCTCACTTTTCGCTTGTAAGCGATAGAAATATGTCCCGGCTGCAACCGCCTGCCCGGCATGATCTGTTCCATCCCATAATATGGCATGATCACCAGACCCATGATATAAACTATTGACCAGGGTCTTTACTTTTTGACCAGTTGCATTGACAATGGAAAGCGTAACGCGACCTCCTTTAGTTAACGAATATGGAATCATTGTCTGATAATAAAACGGGTTAGGATAATTCTGCCGTAGCAAAAAAAAACCAATACCTTCTGTGACAATGTCTTCAATCGAAATTTCATTGCTCCGGCGATATGCTCCGGCCGTTGTCCCGCAGTACAATTGGTCACCTAGAAAATTAATAGCTAATGCCCGAACATGAATATTCTCGAGACCTTCATTCATCAGGGTCCATGTTGTGGCAGCATCATTGCTATAAAGAACACCTTGCATGCAAGAAACATAGATCATATTATTTATCTCAGGATGGATTACTATCTGATTCGGTATAGTACCTTCAATAACAGACGGGGTCCAGGTGAGACAGCTATCCGCGCTTCGATAAACACTACCACTATCGGAAAACTCAGGATTATGAAAACCTCCAGCATAGATAACTAACGGATTATCGTCATCAATAGCCAATGAGATGACCCCACCGCATACGGGAATCGTAGTCATATTCCAGTTATTACCACCATTTGTTGTTTTAAACAGCCTTCCGAGACCGCTTGTACCGAGATAAACAGTTTGAGTATTAAATGGATCAATTGCTATTGAGTGCATATTAGTATCCAGGATTTCATATAAAATTCTATGCCATGATGCACCACTATCATAACTTTTGTATAACCAGCCGCCGTAAAAACCGCCGGTTCCGGCATACAGTGTGTCAGGATTCAGCGGATCAATGCCAATATCATAGACAAATGTTTCCAAATCTACATAAATCCCTGACTCTGCTCGAAACCAGGTGGAACCGCTGTTTGTCGTTTTCACAATGCCCGGTTGTGAAAAATCGGAACCGCCTAATGCTGCATACAGTATATTCGCATCCATCGGATGCATGACCAGTTTTAGAACATCAATCCAACCGGTAAGTAAAGTGTCCCAGTTAGCTCCACCGTCAATAGTTTTAAAAATGCCGCCAATACCGAATATATCATTATAATAGTTTGCAGACCCGACGTAGATAATATCATCGTTATCAGGATCGACAACGATTGATTGAATTTTCTCACCTTCCAACCCAATAAACTCCCACTCCTGAGCAATAGCCGGAGAAATCAGAATTATGCTGAAAATTATTAACATAGTCACTTTTAGGATATTTTTTACCATCAGGAATACCTCCTTGTTAAGCAAATTTAAAAATTAAGCAATTGACAGAAAGCGTCTAAAATATTATCAACCCCGATCGTTTTTTCTCGACAAAACAGCGGTAAGGGTATGGTCCGCTGTGCCTGCAGAAGTTCTATTTACAGCGCGGAAATCTGCGCATGGTCATCACCTCCTTTCAGAATTTGCACCGTCAACATTCGATCATTTCATCAGGATCATCTTACGGGTCTGATCGAATCTGCCTTCATGCGCTTGCAAACGATAGAAATAGACGCCGGTAGCGACCTCCTGTCCCCTGTCGTTTTTTCCATCCCACGTAGCGGAATGCTCGCCAGATTCCTGAGAACCCTCCTGTCCCCTGTCGTTTTTTCCATCCCACGTAGCGGAATGCTCGCCAGATTCCTGAGAACCGCTTGCCAATGTGCGCACCAATTGACCCGCGCTGTTGTAAACCTGTAAAGTCGCCTCTCCAGATTCTGCCAGCGTGTATCGGATCACGGTCACGGGATTAAATGGGTTGG
>NBMB01000067.1 GCA_002084765.1 Candidatus Cloacimonetes bacterium 4572_55
AATTGACTGATCATATTTGGAATGTCAAAGAACTATTATTTATGGTGAGTGCCCCGCACCATTCCTCAAAAAATAATTTACAACACATAAAAGGGTGACTACCAAATTTGCCGACTCTCAAGTAAGTTATCAGGAAATTTGAAAATTTTCAACTAAAATTTTGAGGTTTCTGAAGAATTGCGTATCAACGACATATAAGTAACTATCAATTATCAAAAAAGGCCGGGATAAACTCCCGACCTTTTTTATCAAGCGTCACATCAAAAACTACCAAAAATCGAAGTTTAGTACTCCATGGCTCGATCAAAAACCCATGGTCCCTCTGCGGTATCTCGCACCAACGGCGTCAACGGGGGCCACCCATGGGCGTTTAGATATGACTGATCAAATCCCCAATTACGATCCGGAGGGCTATAGTAGCTACCGCCTCCCTGGGGATTTAAACCGGTCCCTTCATACAGACAGACCATTGAAGTCAGCCAGTTGTGATCGATTTCATACCATCTCTGTAAGTAGCGGCACAAGTTATGTACTCCGCCGCTCATGCTTCCGCTATCACTGGCGCGATTTCCCGAAATCACGGCAAAGCAGAACGTGGTCTCCAGCGCGTCACGGGTTGTATAGTTGCCGATATAGCTATTTGCGTCCAACCATCCGCGGTCTGGGTTGCTGGAATCCACGCCGTATTCGACGGAAAGCAACTTGACTGCGTTTGCCATGACAGCGCAAGGCAAGCGCTCCGGGAGGTCTTGCATCAGATTTTCGGCTCGCGGCCGGTGTGGATTGATTGAACCGTCCGGCAAGGTGTCTTCAAAGTAGTCGCTGGAGCCATACTGGGGACCATTGGTATTATAATTTCCCTGGACATAAACCCAATTCTCCGATATAAAAGAAAGACCCGCGTTTTCAGATGCGACTCCGAGGTCGTCCACCATCCAATCCCGCAGCCGATCCCCGTTATAGATGCGGACGCCGGACAGAAAGTTGTTTGCCATATCGTAGCTTTCGTTCTCGCACGAGCCGTAATGATCCATCGGATGCTGATCGTGGGAATGTCCGCTTAGATATGCAGGATACGCGATACTCAGGGTTTGGGGATTATCCGGGTTCCCAGGCGGTACATGACACATCGTTATTCTGTTCGAATTGGTCTCTTTGATCCGTCCATTTGCCGTCCGTTTGACCGGGAAACTGGACAGATTTTCGTTCAGATAATCACTCCGAAAATCGCCGACCCAGACTCCGAAGGGATCGAACTGCTTCTCCGCGTTTTCCGGATAAGACGGCGGGTCTCGCAATACATCGATCACTGGCACAAAGACTTTATCCATATTTTCCGTCTCTGTACGAGGCACGGTGCGTAGCGTATCCACTTCCCATTCGGCCACGGTGCTGCGATCGGTCAAAGTCCAAGCGTATTGGATATAATGCGTCACCCGCTCCGAGTTATTGAAAATTAAGCTCTGGGGGATTTCTATCCCAGAAGGGAGAGAGCCATTGTTGGTAAACGTGGTAAACAGGCTATCTTTCAAGAAATTTTCCGTATTGATATTGGTCAGTGCCATCCATATTTCTCCGTCATCGTCCCAGAAATCCGCATAACCGGCGAAACCAGATACGCCGCCGCCGCCGCCAATCACGGTGCCTTGTGCGATCCAATTGTTATCAGCCACTTCTTCATGCTCATGCTCGCGCGTCCACGCCACATAGACTGTGACCGGCACGTCCACGTCAAATTTGATATAGTGGTTAAACTTGGTGTACCCGTCTCTATTTGCCAAGCGAATATAGGACGCGTTTTCCAATAGACCTAAAGACGTCCATGTCCTGGAGCCGTCCGAGTAAACCAGATCCCCATTGACAATCAAAGAATCGACCTCCGGAGTGCGGTATAGATTGGGATTGCCTGTTTCGCAGCCGATTTGCGGGTTGTCAAACCGGATATTTTCGATATGAACAGCATGAGCTGGGTCGCGGGGTTTGATAAACGTGGCATAGTGTTGGTGTGTACAGTCATCGATCTCATCCAGATCATTCCCTCCGAGACGCACCGTGCCGATCTCAAAATCATGGCTCCAGACATAAAAATCAGAAGAACCGTCGTTCGGATTCCAGCCCGCGCCGACCTCTTTGCTCCAATCGTGTGGGTCCGCGTTATGCGTCATGCTATAGGACGAGTCGTCGGTCGGTTCAAGAGTTTCGCCCGGAGCAACCAGAACAATTTGATCAATCGCAGTCCCGTTGCCCGCATGCCAGACATGAAAAGTATGCACCCCCGGGTGGCTGATCGTGATCTCAGCGTCCCCAGAACCCTGAGTGCCGTTTTCCCACGTCCACATACCGTTGCCGATCGACGCCTTATACCCGCTGGAAGGGGCGGTATAATCGATTCCGAAGTGGCAGTAGTTTGCGCCGTCTCGGTCGCCGCGGTTCCAAACCTGCCAGGTTCCAGCTTGATCAAAATAGACATAATAGATCAGTTCAGCCGAGTTTTCCATATAGTCAGATCCAGTGTAATTCGAGCCGTCAGCAATCATAAAATCCATGCCGGAATAGTCGGTATAGCTTGAGCTCACCCGTTCATCCGTCTCTATCCATTGGGTATCGTTACGCTTCACAGCATGGTGATAGTTCTCGGCTTCGATTACAATGTAGGGCTTTTCCGGGTCTGGGTTCTTCTTGAAATAGTCGCGCGCCATCAACGTCGGAGTACGGTGAATATTTTTCACTTCACCCAACGACGGATTTTCATTCAGATCCGGCGTGGTTTCGCCAAATAATCGTGTCACGTCGCTATCGTCGATAATCCCTGGGGAATCATTACCGTCGGTATTGATTGCGTCTAAATAATCCCCATATACCAGCAATATTTGATCAACAGCGACTCCATTATCGTCACGTTCGGCTACAAATATTTTGAATTCATGCTCCCCGGCAGTCGGAACGTTTATCCGACTGAATCGATGACCCCCAGCCGCGCTAGTATGACGAAATCTCCACCGAAAGTCCACATCTGCATCGTCATCATAACAATCCAGACCCTTGTAATAATAATCCGATCCACTGGTGGGAGCTCCGTCTAATCCAAAATGAATCTTATCGTTGTCCCCATCCTCTCCCCAGTTTCTCATCGCAACGGTCCAAATTCCCGCTCTCGGGAAATCTACGAGATAGGTCACTTCGGGTGTGGTTCCGTCAATATGAGAGTCTCTTATATATTCAGACCCAGTTCCGGGGTAGATAAATCCGGTACCCTTAAACTCTGTCGGATAATCGGCTACGCTTCCGTTGGAAACCAGCCAGGGACCGTCAGTTCCGGATTGGGAATCAAAATCTTCCGCTTCCAGATAGATAAAGTTTATCGGATCGGGGTCCCAATCTGCGCCGAATGCGTCTCCATTGACGTCGTTTTCGTGCACCAGAATAATTTGGTCGATACAGGCTCCGTCCTCTTTGATCCAGACATTGATAGTATTCAGCCCCGCTGTGGTCACGGTGAGAGCGGCTTTGTTGCTGGACGATTCGATGTCGTTCTCCCATCCAAATTCTCCGGAGTCGGCTAACAACAGATTTTCGGTATGCGCGCTTCCAAAATTTTGCGAGGAGTTGTTCAATCCCAGGTGATACTCATTGTCTTCTGTGCCGGTTCCTTTTCCGTATGTCCAGATATACCATGTCCCGGTTGTGTTAAAATAGACCTGATATTCCATCTCGGAACCGTTTCCAGCGACGTTATACGTATCTCCAGAGCCGTTTCCAGCCTTCATAAATCCGGCTCCATACCAATCGCCAGCCGTAGTGCTATCCAGCTCCCAATCGTCCGATCCTCCGGAGCTTTGCGCATGGAAAACTTCCGCCTCGATCACCACAAAACGCGCGCCGCTTGATATCTCGTCACTTTCGTCCACCCGCTCATAATAGAAATCGAGCGTATCGTTGATCACCGGCTCCTCTGGGACTTCGGTCGGGATAAAGTTGGGCATGCGCCAGACACTGGCTTGGGTCCGACCCGGCAATTCCTTATGGGGAACCATAGCTTCTGGGAAATCGACGAAAGTTTCTGTCTCGCTACTTTCTGTGCTTACTTCCTCATCCGATTCCACGTGATAGATAAACTCTTCTCGAGTGACGAGATCTTCGTCATGGGCAAGTCGATATTTGACGCCGTATCGATCGATCGCATACGTGGTGTCCGGGAAGTATATCTCGGATCGGGGCATGGTCTCGAGCTTTAACGCGGCTTGCCAATAGAGACGATTTGCCTTCAGACTGATGCTGTCGTCTGCCAGACCTCTTTTGACCAGTTCCAAATTATCCACATCCGCGTCCAATGGAAGATTCAGGGGCACAACTCCATGCGCCCGATCTTTGATCAAACTGAATTCTCCCTCTGGGTCGTTAGCCGGTCCATAACTGGAGTATAAACCCATCCTGCTCTCATCCAATCCGGTCAAGTAGTTAGAAAAACCAGGAGGGCTGTCCTGGTCGTGGATATGGCTGGTCCACCAAGTCCCGCCCTCAGAATTATTTTCGTCGGCTGCCGGCGTTCCGATTCCTTGCACCCAATTGGCAACGTCCGTGACAGGTTGGGTTGGGTCTCCGCCATTTTTCAGATAGTAGGTGTACCCATGCTGATAATCGCCGCCGTTGGTCTCGCCAGTCGGATGGTTGGCATTGTAGAATCGACCTGCGACGGTCATAATATTTTCGCCGGTCAGATTGAACAGCCGGACCGGTTCGCCTTTTGGCTTCACATAAGCGTTGCCGTTGACTTGAATTCTTCCGCCAAAGCTCATGGGCTTACCTGGATGCAGTTCCCAGTCTTTATCATAAAAGGAAGCGAACTGGAAAATCGGGATATAATTGACATAGAATTCCTGGTAGAGTAATGACCGCTCGTTCTGTTGGCCCTTTACGCGAGTAATGGTCCGATAGGGTCGGCTAATTGCCAGCAGCCCCTTGTAGTTTCCCTCGATGATCACCATGAGCGACTCGGAATCGCTTGTGGCTACCACAGCCAGCCCTTCTTGGGACCAATCTTCATTAGAATAATAGGTATAATCTTTCATCAGTCCTTCTGGCATTTGGATGCCGGCAAGGTCTTCCGAACTGGGCAGATAGCCAGCCTGAGCCACCTGGCGCACTTGCCCGACACTATACGCCGCGCCCGCCTTAGCCGCCTCAAAGACTTGCTGGGTGGCGACATTGATTTGGGCGTGTTGCATCTCGAATTTGGTCATCATCACGTTGGTGGTGGCAAGCGTCATTAAAACCAAAGTCATCAGGACTACGACTACGAGAGCGGTTCCTCTCTCGTTATAAATTGCGTTAGAAAATTTAGTGTAACTCATGAGACTCTCCTTTCTCTTAACAAAGAGATTGAAAAATAGTAATTATAAGGCACGGTAAAATTTTGTCGAATCTGCTCGGACAATAAAATCATCCCGATTGCCGCTAAGCGGGCTTGAGCCGGGTTTCGGTATCCACACCTCCAGCTTGACAGTCAAAATAGACGCGGAAGGGTCGGGCGGAATGATCTGGAAATCGCGCACATTGTCAGCCACCACTTCCCGAAGCGCGTCTTCTACCCGAACCAGACGATAGCGATTAATGGAGTCGTCAAAGTAGATATACCAGCCGAGAAATCGCGCGGGTTCGATAAACGCTGGGTTGGGTCCCGCCGCGGTGGGACCATTCGAGGAGCATTCGACTGTCTGTCCAGGTCCATAAGTGGGTTGTTCAGGCATTCCCCACCGATGGAGTAAATTGGCAGTTGGGTTCCAAGGGCTAGTCGGGGTCTGCGTATGTGCCAGAGTGTTCGCGCTCATATTAGTAATGGCGAAAAGTTGACCATTGCCATCGTTTCCAGATATAATCGGGACGTCATAAGTCTCGCCGCCGCAATCAAAGGGGATAAAAGAAGCTTGATCGTCCCGAGTGTAGCCGCCCCAAATTCGAGCCAGAATCGGAATTTCTGGAGAGGGAGCTTCCAAACCTCGGGCGTCAATATAATCCTGTAGAGGCTGGGTACTTTCCACAGTCACAGAAGATGAGAGGGAGGTCATTCCAGTGGTCGAGGAGGTCTGCATTCGGAATTGCGCTGCTATGCTTGGATCGGACGCTACGCTAAAGTTGAACACAAAAAGCGAATCGGGCGTGTTATCGGGACCGTCTTTGATAATCATCCCGGTGGAGCTTTCCATGGTATCGCTCAGCGCGTCGAAGCTGACCCAGACGCGTTCCACGCCGCTGGATTGCAGAGATCGAAAGTCCGCTGTGATCAAATCCAGCGCGATCCGCATCTCCTGCTGTGCCTCTCGGGTGCGATTTATCTCATTAAAAACTCGAGATTGCATCATGAATATCTGAAAAGCACCGCCGAGGAAGATGCCGCTAACCGTCATAGCCACGAGCAACTCGATTAGTGAAAAACCGGCTCTATTTTTATCAAAAGGCATTGTTTTCATTTTTCTCTCCTTAGATTCAAAGTTTTGAACCTGAATTATTCGTCATCAGAGAAGTTTTATCCGCAGATTACGCAGATTATCACGGATTAATAAATTATCGAAACTATTGTCGAATAAGAACCAGAGTTTGCGTGGTCACGCTTCGCGTCTCGCTACCGTGTTCCCACAATGCAGTCACGGTCAACTGCTTGATATTTTGACCAGTCACTTCAGAGTTTTCCGGCGGGTCTTCCACGAGGTAACGAACTGTATACGCAAGACTTCCATCGCTATGGTAGACCCCTTCTTCGATATCGCCCGCGTTCACAAGAGAGTCCGCGTAAGCGATCGAGTATTCCATGCGTCCCCGCAGATCCTCAATAAACCGCTGGGTTTCATAATACCCTGTGGTTATCTGTTGCGAGGTTGCGTTTCCGCGCATGGTCGCGATAATCATGCTGCTTGTGCCCATCATCAGAAAGGCGAAAATGACCAGCGCGAGCATCACTTCCAATAGGCTATATCCCGCTTTTGAGTTTAATTTGCACATCATCATTCATTCTCCTTATCTCTAAAAGTTCAACCACGTTTCTCCGTCATATCTCCACCATTTGATCGACCCGATTCGATAGACCTCGACCAAGTATTGCCCAGTTGCGTTGTTCCGCTCTATATCCCGATCTAACGCAATCATAATATAGCCGGATTTTGACACTTTTCCGCCGGATTTAAAGATTGTTTCCAAATCGCCGTTATCTGGACTGCCGAAAGATATCGTTTCCAAACTCGGTTGTTCTTCCAAATAAAGAGGGATATCATTAATACCGTCGATTCGGGCAAAACTGACCCCAGAGAAGTATTTCTTAAAACGCATCTCCCGATAACGCTCGTTGCTACTAAAATCTAAGTCGTCGTTACGATCCACAAACATAACATATCTCAGCTCATCAGGGAAAAACTCGACCTTGCACCAATGATGCTGACTGATGGCGACAGTCCGTAGCATTCGTAGGTCTGAGACCACGCGTTGAGCCGCGGCTTCTACCATCCGATTTTGGTTGAATTTCCCAAAGTTGGGAACAGCGACCGCCACCAAAATCCCAATTAAACCGACAGTAACCATTATTTCCAGTAAGGAAAAACCGGAATTCTTACCCAAAGTTTTCATAAGTATTTACTCCTTCCGTAAAAAGTTAGAGAAATTTTACTTGTTCCTGTTTCTATTTTTAATTTTTTGAGACAGAGCAAGAATCGATCCTATTTTTCTATAAGTACATAATCCATTAATATACAAACAGTTACAGAATATTTCATAAAAAAGCACATTTAAGTAAGGATGAAAAAACGGTAGGTCGCTTCACAAAATTGGGTAACCCGATTCATCATCGCGGAATTCGATCCGCAGATTACGCAGATTATCGCAGATTAGGAATCGATAGCCCATGATTTTTCTTTACAATCTTATCTTAGTTCATTATTTTCAGACTACGTGATCGCGGGAACTGGTATAATTTAACGTATTAAGATTCATTGGAATAAGGGAGAAAATTTTGGGAAAAGCGATTGAAAACGCATATTATCGCCAATTGGAACGGCGGTTATTTGACATGTCCGCTCTATTCGACGTCAGCCAGGCTCTAAATTCTTCCTTAGATTTGCATGCAATCTTGGATGCCATTCTGCTGACGATACTCGGGAAGCACGCCTGCAATCGGGGTATAATTCTTCTTCGGGAATCAGACGACCTGTTTACTGTCAACTCTCTGCGCGGCGCGCTGCACGGGATCAAGATTGGTTTTGAGATACAGATCGATCTTCCGGCGGAGGAGATGTTTTTTTTCAGCGATGAAATCGATTTCTTTCGCAAAAATCAATTGCATCTTAGCATCCTGATCCGAAAAAACGACCGAACTATCGGCTTGATCTGTCTGGGGAAAAAGGTTAATGGCCGATCTTTTGATCCAAGCGAGCTGGAGTTCTTGATATCTCTCTCCAATATCGCGTCCACCTCAATTGAAAACGCCCAGGTTTATCGGCAGATGAAAGTGCTGAATCGCCGGTTGGATTGGAAGCTCCAGGAGTTGAACTCGCTTTTTGAAGTAGGCGAGGAGCTGAATTTCGGATTCGATCCCGACCGAATTTTGCAAGTTCTCGCCTTGACATTAATGGGACAAATGGCTATCAGCAAATGCTTTGTGTGCAGCCCTTGCACCAAAGACGATACAAAAATCGACGTCACGATCAAGCGGGGGTTGGGCTCCAAAAAAATTAATTCTGAACAATTGACAAAACAGGGATTCAGATCGCTTTTTTCCAACCTCAACGATCCGATTTTTGTTCAAAGAATCACAAAAGAAGAAATCAGAGAAACCTGTTTAAACGCCGGAATTTTTCACCTGATTCCTATGCAGATCAAAAATGTGACCAAAGGAATTTTGGGGGTTGGCGCAAAGTTTGGCGACAAAACAATAACCCCTTTCCCGGAAGACAATCTGGAATACCTAAAGATGTTAGCCGCGCAGACCATGATCGCTCTGGAAAATGCCCAGCTTTTTCAGTTAGCAGTCGAAAAAGAGCGGATAGAAAAAGAGCTTGAGGTCGCCAAAAATATCCAGAGAAGTCTGCTGCCCAGCAATAATCCGAAATATCCCGGCTTCCAAATCTCCGGATTTAATATCTCCTGTTTCCAAGTGGGAGGAGATTATTACGACTTTATCCATCTGACAGATCGCTGTTTAGGGTTGGCTATCGGAGACGTCACAGGAAAAGGTGTGCCAGCCGCGTTGCTCATGGCAAACATGCACGCCTACCTGCGCTCTCATGTCGAGTATCAGACACCGGTCAACGAGATGATCTCAAAAATTAACAGCTCCTTACATATATCCACGGGAACAACCGGTAAATTCATCACCTTTGTTTATGCGGATCTGGACGTGGAAAAAAGGGAATTGACTTATTGCAACGCGGGTCACAATTATCCGATCCTCTTCCGAAATTCTGGAGAAAAGGAGTATCTGGATGCAGGAGGTCTGCCCCTGGGTATGTTTCCAGGCGCGCCTTACCAAGCAAAGACAATCCAGCTTCACCCGGGCGATCTGCTGACAATGTATACCGACGGGGTCAGCGAAGCATGGAACAGGGATGAAAATGAATATGGAGAGGAGCGACTTGAGGCACTGATTAAAGCGCATCGGAAAGAGACAGCCGACGACCTGATGAAGCGGATCTTACAGGACGTGGCGAATTTTTCGGACGGCATGCGCCAGACCGACGATATTACTATTGTTTTGTGCAAAGCCTTGTGATTTTAAATAGTTACGAAAGTTCCTGCCAATTCGATCAAGCCGCTTTCTTACGCTGTCGATCTCGATTCCAACAGCAGCTTTTATATTTTTTTCCACTTCCGCAGTGGCATTTATCATTCCTGCCAATACGAGGTCGACTTCTCGTAATCGGTTTTTTCTTTTGGGGTTCTGCAGAGTCGCCGGCATTGGTCGTTGTTTTATTGACCATGTTATCCTCGCCGCCGGACACGCCATATCCGCCAAAAGATTTGTGCTCGGTGTGGGTGTCTGCTCGGTGTTTTTGGCGATGTTCACGCTCTTTTAATATCTCTTCTTGGGTGAGAGGGATAAGAGAGAGCGTTATTTTTTTCATATCGGATAAAAGGTCCATAAAGAGCTTATAACTCTCAGTCTTATATTCGATCAAAGGGTCTTTCTGTCCATACGCGCGCAGGCCGATCCCTTCTTTCAATTGATCCATTTCATAGAGATGATCCTTCCATTTTTCGTCGATTACCTGTAACAGTCGGTAACGCTCAATCTTGCGCATCAACTCCTCACCGATATGCTTCTCCCGCTGTTCATACAGCTTTTTCAGATATTCGATCAGTCTATCGGTCAAACTTTCCGGATTGAACGTATGCCGATCTTCCTTTGGAATGATATGTTCCAACTGAGTCAGAAAGGTACGAGCAATAACTTCGCTTAGGCCCTGCCAATCCCACTCTTCTGGGTAGAGCTTGGGGTCGATATGGTTGTCCACCGCGTCCTCGATCGTATCCTCCATGATATCGAAGATATAATCGCGCATGTTTTTGCCGTGAAGTATATGAGAACGGATGTCATAGACCACTTCCCGTTGCGAATTCATCACATCGTCGTATTCCAGCAGCCGCTTACGGATTCCGAAGTTCCGTTCTTCAACTTTTTTCTGAGCGGACTCGATTGATTTGGAGATCATGGAATGGGTGATCACATCGCCGTCCTCCAGACCCAATTTATCCATAACGCCCGCGATGCGCTCCGATCCGAATAACCGCATCAGGTTATCCTCCAGACACATGAAAAATTTGGACGAGCCCGGGTCTCCCTGCCGTCCAGACCGACCCCGCAACTGCCGATCAATCCGTCGGGATTCATGCCGTTCTGTGCCGATGATGTGCAACCCCCCATTTTTCGAGACTCCTTTCCCCAACTTAATATCGGTGCCTCGACCAGCCATATTTGTGGCGATCGTCACCGCGCCGGGCTGCCCTGCGGCAGACACAATCTCCGCCTCTCTCTGGTGGTATTTGGCGTTCAATATGTTATACGGAATATCCTTCCTTTTGCGTTGAAGCGCACGCCCCAGGATCTCGGAAATATCCACCGAGACCGTGCCGACCAACACGGGACGACCCTGCTCATGCATTTGGATAACTTCTTCGACAATCGCGTTATATTTTTCCCGCTTGGTCCGATAAATCACGTCGTTATGATCCGTTCGGCAGATCGGTTTATTGGTGGGAATCTCCGTGACTATGAGTTTGTAAATTTCGTAGAATTCGCTCTCTTCGGTGATAGCGGTACCGGTCATTCCAGCGAGTTTCTCATACATTCGGAAAAAATTTTGGATAGTGATCGTCGCCAGCGTCTGAGTCTCCCCTTCGACGTGGACTCTCTCCTTTGCCTCCAGAGCCTGATGTAAACCGTCGCTATAACGACGACCGGGCATCAATCGACCGGTGAAGCTATCGACGATCAATACCCGATTCTCCTGAACCACATAATCCACATCTTTCTCAAAAAGGGCAAAGGCTTTTAGCAACTGATGGATCGTATGAAGTTTCTCACTTTGGGTGGCGTAACGACGATTCAACTTCTCTTGCGCCTGTTGTTTTTCTTTTGAGGAGAGCGTTTCATCGTCTTCAATTTTTTTGGACTCCAGGCTCAAATCGGGCAGAACAAAATATTCTCGACTTTCATTTTTTGCCAGCGCGTCGATTCCTCTGTCAGTCAAATCCACGCTATTTTGTTTCTCATCAATAGCAAAACAGAGTTCATCGTCGATCTCCGGCATTTTTTTGTCTCGGATAAAGTCATTCTCCACCCGCTGCACCAACTTTTTTATTCCTCTTTGTTTAAAAATTTTCATAAGACGTTTATTTTTAGGAGCACCTCGACTCACACGCAACAAATGAATACCGGCTTCATATTCTTTTTCAGAATCGTCTTCACGGAGCAGCATTTCCCCTTGAGACGTCATGTTGTTGGTCAAGCGGAGCTGATCGTCCCACAATTTTTTGATCTTTGGCATAAGCTCCTGATACTTGCTGTCCGAATCCGAATGATCCACTGCGCCGGAGATGATCAGCGGGGTCCGCGCCTCGTCGATCAGGACCGAATCCACCTCGTCGATAATTGCGTAGTGAAATCCCCTCTGGACCATCTGATCCTCTTCACGAGCCATGTTGTCATACAGATAATCAAATCCGAACTGAGCGTTTGTCCCATGCAGGATATCGCATTGGTACGCTTCTTTTCGGGTGCAGGGGATCAGTTGCACCCCGTCCGTGGGATGAGATTCGACGAAATAGCTATTGTCCTTCTGGCTTCTGTCCTGGATCACCCCGATCGTGGCGCCGAGATAGAGATACAAAATACCCATCCACGAAGCGTCTCGCCGCGCGAGGTAGTCGTTCACAGTGATGATATGCACCCCTTTTCCGGACAAGATGTTGAGATAGACTGGCATGGTAGCCGCCAATGTTTTCCCTTCGCCAGTCGCCATCTCGGTAATACTCCCTTGATGCAGCGCGATCCCGCCGACCAACTGCACGTCAAACGGTACCATATCCCATGTCATATCCATGCCGATCACTTTATATTGAACGCCCAATAGTCGCCGGCACGCCTCCTTGACCGTAGCAAAAGCCTCATACAGAATATCATCCTCGGTCTCTCCATCCGATAACCGTTGACGAAACTCTGCGGTTTTGCCTTTCAACTCCTCTTCAGAGAGCGACTTATAGCTCTCAAATATTTGATTGATTTGCTTTACATCCTGCGACATCCGCTTCACATCGCGTTGCGATTTTGTCCCAAATATTTTGGTAAGCATTTTGCTCAGCATAGATTTTACCTCTATATTGCCAATCTCGTTATGTCAGACATTAAAACGGATATTCATAATATCGCCGTCTCGAACAATATAGTCCTTCCCCTCTAATCGGACAACGCCCCGTTTTTTCGCCTCTACTATAGAGCCATATTTGATATGATCCTGGTATCGGATCACTTCCGCTCGGATAAAGCCCCGTTCTAAGTCGGAATGGATCTCTCCCGCAGCCTTTTGAGCCGGTGTATTTTCAGAAATTGTCCAGGCTCTCACCTCGTCTGCGCCCACAGTAAAAAAGCTGCATACGCCAAGCAGTCGATAAGAGAGCCGGATCATTTTGTTCAGACCTGGCTCGTCAATACCCAGATCATCCATAAACAAAGCCGCGTCCTCTTCCTCCATCTGCGCCAACTCCATCTCCAATTTTCCGCAGATAGCACTTGCCATTCTACTCGGAATCTTCCCTGGTATTTGCCCGGATGTTTGGAATTTTTCATGAGCCATCTCGATCAATTTCCGCTCATCCTCTCGATTTTCCTCGCCGACATTGAACAGGATCAACTGAGGTTTTTGGCTGAGAAAACGATATCCCCGAGTCACTTTTTCCTGATCATCACTCATCTCGACAGCTCGTAGCGGCGTTTCTGACTCCAAAAGTTCTTGGAACCATCTCAGGGTCTGCTCTTCGATCCGGACTCGATCTCGGTCTGTGCCGCTCAGCTTTCGAATATCTCGATCGATTCGTTTCAGCCGCTTTTCGATAATGCCTAAGTCTGCGATCATAAATTCGATCTCAGCGGTGTCAATATCTCTGATCGGATCAACCGAGTCGTCTGGATGCGACACATTTTCATCCTCAAACGCGCGCACCACATGAAGAAGTGCCTCTGCATTGCGCAAATGGGTGAAAATCTGCGTTTGTGCCTGTTGGTCGTTGCCAGAACTCATACCTTTTGTCAGACCTGGTACGTCGGTATATGTCACCTCGGCAGGCACGGTCTTCTTGGGCAGATAGATTTTCGAGAGCTTTTCAAGTCGTTCATCCGGCACTTTCACCGTGCCGATATTTGGCAAAATCAAGCCGCCCACATAGCTTGCTACTTCGGCATTTCCGCGGGTTGAGGCGTTAAATACCGTGGTTTTACCAGAGTTGCTTAATCCGAATATTCCAATATGCAATGTGTTGTCCTTTTTCAAATTGGGAGTGATTTGGTCGTGCAAAACTTACGTAACGCAGAACTCTGTCCTGCTTTACGGACTTTTTAATATTTAACTATTCAGAAAAAACCCGCTCCGTCTCGAATCGATACTCGACAATCATCGCCCTGGGGTTCCAGAGGAAAAGTTGTTTTTTTCAGCGATCCCTCTATAGGTGCTGGGAACCCGATCCGGTTTTCCAGCAAATTGATACGATCCATTTTGACAGTCGGCTTATCGCTGTTTTCCGCGTAAATAACGACATTGGCTTTGACCTCGGTCAGAAATCCCCGTTTGGAGATATTTAAAACCATCCCCGCATAATAGCGGCTGTCTGAGTCGCCGAAAAGTGGGTTCGGAAATGCGGCGACCGGCTTTTTTTCCGGGTAAAATTCAATATGTGGTTTGAGTTGCGCCAGAGCGTATTCCGCTAGATTCCGGTATTCCACGTTATTGTCCATAACCTCTAACAGGGAAAAATAGAGATATGAAGAATAATAATTTTTCCGATGCAGGTGTTCATTTGCCTTTGCTACCAAGACTTTTTCATAATGTTCTTTTTTCAGGGGATTCGCCGCGACTTTGGTCGCGTTCGACAGACATTCTTTCGCCGACGTAAGCCGGTCGATTTTGATACGCTCTTGGGTCTGCATAAAGTACGCGTCTGCGATCAGGTCTTTCAGCTTTGGATTTGCTGTGCCAAATTCGAACGCCTGCTGCACATAGTCGATAGCCGGCTGATAATAGCCGGTCTGCAACAGCAACTCCCCTTGCTTTAGATAGACATTGGCGATTTTGTCTTTGAGCAGGTCGTTATCAGGAAGCAGGTTAAGTGCTTTGCGATAAGTAAGAAGCGCGTCGCCTATCTTACCGTCGTTCTCATGGGTAGACCCGATCTTGTAATAACAATTGACCATCCTTTCTTTGGCTTTGTCCACAAAAGAATTCTCTGGATTCTCATCGACAAATTTTTGAAAAAGCTCGATTGATTGGTGATATTCCTCATTTTGGTATGCATCCTCCGCTACCGTATAATCCTTTGGAGGACCTCCACATCCCATAATTAAACAGAGAAAAAATACAGAGATTAAACCGAGAAAAAATTTTCTTTTTATCATATTTCTCATCCTCTTATCCTTTCATCATCTGGCCATCATTCCATCGGGCAGAAGCCCAGCGATAACTATAACAGACAAAAATATAGTAGTTTTATAAAAAAATGTCAAGCATTACCACGCATTATTTGGCTACCACCTGGATCGTCATTCGTTCGCCAATTTCATAAATTTAGATGAATTTCCAGCTTTCTTTTCCCACTATGTCGCTATGATGAATTATTCAGCATAAAAACATTGCCAAAAAATACGCAATATGCTAAGTTATAGCGACCACTGAACAGGATGGAACGTTTTATCTTAATCTTATCTGAAAAGGAAAGCTCTGAAAATGTCTTATTATATGCACCCGACGGCTCAGATCGGGGAACATAGCAAAGTCGGATATCACGCGGCGATCTCAGAACGCGTCAAAATCGGCGATCACTGCCAGATCGGGCATAATGTGGTGATCCATCCCGGGGTGCAGATCGGGGATCATGTGCGGATTGACGACAATACAGTGGTCGGAAAACTGCCTATGAAAGCCGCTCGCAGCGCGACCACGCGTGAGGGCTCTCTTCCTCCGGCGATTATCGGGGACTATGTATTAATTGGAGCCTCCACTGTTATCTATACGGGATGCCGTATCGACCGGTATGTTTTGGTAGCGGATCTCGCTTCTGTCCGGGAGGAAACAGTTATCGGCGAATACACGATTGTTGGGCGCGGCGTGACTGTAGAAAATCGCTGCCATATCGGCAAAAGGTGCAAACTGGAGACCGAAGTCTATATCACCGCGCTGTCTGTTATTGAGGACGACGTGTTTATCGCTCCGGCAGTCGTCACGACCAACGACAACTATCTCGGAAGGACGCAGGAGCGGTTTAAACGCTTCAAAGGAGTGACGATCAAGCAGGGCGCGCGTATCGGAGCCAACGCTATCATCCTGCCGGGTAAAGTGATCGCGGAAGACGCAGTTGTCGCCGCGGGCGCGGTTGTGACAAAGGACGTTCCTGCGCGGACTATTGTCGCGGGTATTCCCGCGAGATATTTTAGGCGGGTCCCGGATGAAGAGCTTCTTGAAAATCAAGAAAATATATGGCTTAATTGTGAAAAAATATAAAAAAAAAAACGGGTGATCTAAATTATGGCAAAGAAAAAACGAACAGCTTCCACGCCTCAGCCCCTATCAAAAAAAAAGAAGCGTGGGTCTAATAAATTTTTTGACCTTCTGAGAAAATATCCCTATATCGCAATTGCGTTGCTGATAATCGTGGTGTACACGGCTTCATTCAGCCATGTCCTTTATGCCGATAAAGTTTTCGACGTGCCGGACTCTCGCTCAAATTTTGGTTTTACAACGCCGCTCATTGATTCCGGCGAAACGACTCCGCAATGGAATCCCTATATCTTCAGCGGTATGCCCTCGTACGGCAGCTTGATGTATACGCCCAGATACGTCTATCTTCCTAGCCTGATCCTTGGCTATTTTTTGAGAGCTTGGAAATTTTTATCGTTCCTCCTTCCTCTTAATTGGCACACGCTTCATCTAGTTTTGATGGGACTGGGAGTCGTATTGCTATTGCGTCGCTATGAGGTAGATTATCTCCCCGCGACTTTAGCCGCTATCATCTTTGTGCTTACGCCGCACATTACGTCTATGATCGCTTATGGTCACGGCGGTAAGATGTGGACAGTCGCGTACATCCCAATAGTTTTCTGGGCAGTGGACCGCGTTTTGCACCGCCTCAATTTTTTCAACATCGCACTTGCCATGTTGCTACTTGGCTTCCAAGTGCAGCGGGCGCACATCCAGATTGTCTATTACAGCCTGCTATTGATCGGTTCCTACGCGGCGTTTGTTCTGATCTCCAGAATTCTGAGAAAAGAAGCACTCAAACAGACAGCCGCTCGAGCCGGATCATTTGTCGCTATCGTTCTTGTCGCCCTGATGCTCGGGGCAATCCTCTACCTGCCAGTCCACGAATATACCCCCTATTCGATCCGAGGCGGGACTGTCGCAAAAAGCGAAGTCGTCACAAACGAGTCTGCAAAAAACGTGCCTGTGGATAAAGGCGTGGGGTTCGACTATGCCACCAACTGGTCGTTTCATCCCACAGAGATGTCGACCTGGTTCATTCCCGGATTTTATGGATTTGGGGGACAGACTTATTGGGGACAGATGCCCTTTACCGATTATCCGCAATATATGGGCATTTTGACTCTAATTTTGGCGGCATTCGCGTTTTTTCATCGTCGCTACAAACCATTTGTCTGGTTTTTACTCGGGGCAATTGTCGTCGTCACCATGATCGCTTTTGGACGCCATTTCTTTTTGTATAGAATATTGTATAATCATCTGCCTTTTTTCAACAAATTTCGCGTTCCAGTCATGATCCTGATCCTGGCTCAATTCGCTTTTTCCATCTTAGCTGGACTCGGGTTACAAAACATTATCCTATTTGTAAAATCGAGAAAAAATTACGCCAAAGTAGCAAAAACTCAGAAGGTTATCTTATATGGAGCTGCGGCTCTCTTTGCAATCACCCTCCTTTTTACTCTGTTAGAATCGCAAATCGCCTCCTATTTTTACAAAATTTATCCGGCTCGATATGGTCTGGAGACCGACGGCAGATTGAACGCCATGCGCTTTGATATGATAATTCGGGACCTGTGGATCGTCGTGGTTATCGCGACGATCGGTCTCGGCACTATCTATCTTTATCTCAAGAAAAATCTCAACGCGACCATGCTGACGCTAGCACTCATACTGTTGACAATCATCGACTTATCGATTGTGAATGCCCGGCTCATGCCGGAGCCGAGCGATCGAAAAGAAGCGAGTAAATATCGAGAAAAAGATGATCTCATCAACTTTTTGAAACAAGATGAAAGCTTCTTCCGGCTCTATCCGCTCGTCAATTTCGGAGAGAATAAGTGGGCGGCTCATAACCTCGGATCGATTGTGGGGTATAGCCCTGCAAAGCTGAGAATTTATCAAGATTTCCTGGACGACATCAAATTTGACAAAAATGTGCCGTTGGGGAAATCCGGTATGCAAGCACCTTATTTCCTGTTAAAATATATCAATTTGAATCAAGAGGGCCAACCGATTCCCAGGATTCCAGACCAGAAATCTACTCGCGTGGATCACGCGCTGCTCAATGTGCTGAATACAAAATATGTGATCTCGCCATTTGCCTTTAACGACCCGAATTTTCAAATGGTCAGCCGCCAAAAATATGAAGGTCGGGACGCTTTTGTTATGGAAAATACCGACTTGGCACCGAGAGCGTATATCGTAGGAAAATATAAAGTAATACCGGATCGGAAAGAAGCTATAGCGGAGATGACATCTGGTGAGTTCGATCCGAGAGAATATGTGATCTTGGAAAAAAATCCAGGCGTCGCACAGGTCGATAGCTTGACCGCGCTCGCGACTGTGACAAAATTTGAACTACACGAGATCGACATTGAATATGAATCGTCCGACCCGGGATTGTTAGCACTCAGCGAGGTCTATTATCCGGAGTGGAATGCTTACGTGGACGATAAACCGGTCGAAGTTCTGAAAGCCGATAATATTATCCGAGCCATCCCGATCCCCGCGGGCAAACATACCGTTCAATTTCGGTTCGAATCCGATGTATTTCGACTTGGAATGCTGTTGACTTTGATCGGCTATCTCATTATCTTCGGACTCTTTGCCGGGGCGTGGTTCCAAAGAAAACAGGATACAAAACGCAATTAAGAAAGGAAAATGAGATCACAGGAAAATTTGATTTGAGTCCAACAAAAAAAAATGGAGCCGTTCAGCCGATGAAGGATCAGAATACGCGTTTTTTCTTTTCAATGGATGAATGGCGCGTCAAGATATCGCGACTCCGGTTTGAGGAATTTATAGCGGTTCTTTTTTTTGTGCCAATGATGGCGATCACTTTGAAAGCCTATTTTCAGTTGATCGCCATAGGCAATCTGACCCGGCGGGTTCGAGGTGGATTGGACAGAATTCTCGGCACAGTGATCGCCTTCTACCTCTTCAGCAAAGGATTGCGAAAATGGTGGTTTATCCGAGATTGGCTACCGTTCGCCTTTTGCATTGCAATTTATACCAACCTGCATGACACCATCCATTTTGTCAATCCCCACGATATCCAAGACAAGCTGATGGCAATCGATCAATGGATGTTCGGGGTGCAGCCCTGCGTCTGGTCAGAGCAGTTTATCAACCCAGTCTTGACCGACATATTCACCTTTTGCTACTCCACTTTTTTCTGGTATGGTCCAAGCGTGGCATTGGCTCTCTATTTTCTCAAAAGGGAAAAAGAATTCCGCCATACCATACTCAGCATTATCCTCGGTTTTTATATCGGTTATATTTTATATATCATTTTCCCAGCCGCGCCTCCCCGTTATATGCTACGTCACGAATTTACTATCAGCCTGCACGGGGGATATCTGGAGAAAACCGGACAGATCATCAATTTAGCCGCGCATAAAAATCGAGGAGCGTTCCCTTCGTTACACACAGCGGGGACGATCATCGCTCTGGCATGCGCATGGCGTTACATCCGCTGGATGTTCTGGATTCTGACGCCGATCGGCATTGGTTTGATCCTCGGCACAGTGTACCTGCGGCACCATTATGTTGTGGACATCATAGCCGGCGTGGCTCTTGCTCCACTCGCGCTCTGGGTCGGAGCGAAGGCGGATCCATGGTGGGATCATCTGCGCAATCGATACATCCTGCCTCATGACGAAAATCTGCAACCAGACGCGCTGAAAACGACCTATATCGAGTCCGATATCGAACCAAATATCGAGTCAGGGTGAGGTAGAAACGCGGGTTCTGTGAGGGGCGCAGTCCTTCACATTGTTTGAGAAATATTATCAACTCTAACGGATGGTCAGCAATTCCCGCCTATGCACTAAACGTATGTAATTACAGGGTTTGATTAAAAAGGTCGTGTTCCTAGCGACATCCACATGCGAACCCTTCTGGATGAGGTTGACCCGAAAAGCATCAAACCTGTTTTCAAAGACATTTTTCGTCAGGCTCAACGGGGCAAGGTTCTGGAGCCGTTTGCAAAGAGAGTCCACTGTGAAAACTATTTGGAAAAGGTGAACAAAAAGAGTGGCGAGATTACCTATCATCACCAGATTTTTGGCGGCTCAATTGTCCACCCGGATGTGAAAGGAGTAATCCCGCTGGTTC
>NBMB01000027.1 GCA_002084765.1 Candidatus Cloacimonetes bacterium 4572_55
AAGAAGATTGATATCAATCTGACAGAGACGTTTCCGGATTATAGGGTTGACGAGGTGATCGATCTTGCTTTGGACAAGCCGACCGTGATTCCTACTGCAGCGACCCCGACTCTGCTCGGCTCAGTAGTCGGCTCTGTGACATGTAAGGAAGGGGAAGCCAACTTTCGCGTCGGATTACTCGGCACGGATCATTTTGTCTGGACTGACCCAATAGACGGCTCGTTTCGTCTGAATGACTTGTCCCTGGGGTATTACCGGCTCGGAGTCTTTGATGAAAATCAGAAGATGCGGGAGAGCATGGACGTCCATCTGACAACTGAAAAGCCCGTGTGTCCGATGAATATAGTGATTGTTGTGAACATGGGCAATGATCTCTCCAAAGACGCGTCTCAGAAAGAGCAAAAGGGTTCGATTTTCGGAAATGTGCGATATAAGGATGAGGAGAAGCCGCATAAATTCCGCGTCGGTTTTATGGATAGCAAGGAATTTGTGTGGACAAATCCGACAGACGGTTCGTTTTATTTTAACGAGTTGTCCATGGGTTACTACCCTCTGGTCATTTATGACGAGAATCAAAATCCTATTGAGAATAAAGATATACACTTGACAGAGGTTTTTCCAACCTATCGGGTTGACGAGCGTATTGGCGACGATCCACCACCGGAAAAGCCGGGAATGATCTATGGCTCCATAAAATTGGATAAGGACTCTGAGCATAGTTTTCGACTGCTGCTAAGCCCGATTGACAAGTATATATGGACAAATCCCAAAGATGGCGGTTTTGTTTTCGACGATCTCGATCTTGAGAACTATCAGCTCATCGTGTATGATAGCAACAAGCGCATCGTGAAGACTATGGACATTAATCTGTCCGTTCTTTTCCCTTCTCATAAGGTCGAGGAGGTCGTTTCCATAGAGACCGCCAAGGATCCTATTAGCGAAGACCCGACCGAGACAAAGTCGGGAATGATCTATGGCTCCATAAAATTGGATAAGGACTCTGAGCATAGTTTTCGCCTGCTGCTAAGTCCTATTGACAAGTATATATGGACAAATCCCAAAGATGGCGGCTTTGTTTTCGACGATCTTGATCTTGGGAAATACCGGCTCATCGTGTTTGATAACAACAGCCCCAGCAAGCGCATTGTAAAAACGGTTGACATAGATTTGTCTCTCCTTTTCCCGATTTATCAGGTTGATGAGATCGTTTCTAATTACGATCTTGATGACAAAAATACAAGCGAGGAAACTGACGAAGCGGTTGGCTCGATTATGGGCAAATTTCGTTATAAGGACGATCGGGCGCATAAGTTTCGGGTGGGTCTGCTGAACACCGAAAATTACGTCTGGACAAATCCCATAGACGGCTCTTTTAGTCTGACCGAGTTGCCGTTGGGATATCATGAGCTCATGGTGTATAATGAAAATAAAGAGCTGCAGAGCAAGATAGATGTCAATTTGACAAAAATATTCCCCACCCATTGGGTTGATGAGCACTTCGGCGAGGATCCTACTAACGAAGACCTGACCGAGACAAAGCCGGGAATAATTCATGGATCCATAAAGCTGGATAAAACCGATGAGCATAGTTTTCGACTACTCCTAAGTCCGATTAACAAGCATATATGGACAAATTCCAAAGATGGCGGATTTACTTTCGACAATCTCGATCTTGGGAATTATCAGCTCATTGTATATGATAACAATAGTCCCAGTAAGCGCATTGTGAAGACTATGGATATTAATTTGTCAACCCTTTTCCCTTCCCATAAGGTCGAAGAGGTCGTTTCCATAGAGACCGCCAAGGATCCTATTAGCGATGATCCGACCGAGACAAAGCCGGGAATAATTCATGGGTTCATAAAGCTGGATAAAACCGATGAGCATAATTTTCGACTGCTCCTAAGTCCGGTTAACAAGCATATATGGACAAATCCCCAGGATGGCGGGTTTACCTTCGACAATCTCGATCTTGGGAACTATCAACTCATCGTCTATGATAACAACAGTCCCAGCAAGCGCATTGTGAAGACTATGGATATTGATCTGTCCGTTCTTTTCCCGATCCATAAGGTCGAGGAGGTCGTTTCCATAGAGACCAGCCAAGATCACCATATCGCCGATGATCCGATAGCGACAAAGCCCTGTATGATCTATGGACATGTAAAAACGGGTAACGAAAATGAGGAATATAGCGTCCGGTTATTTTTGAGTCCTGTCGGAGCGCATGTCTGGACAAATCCCACAGATGGAGGTTTCACTTTTGACAACCTTGATTTTGGGAATTACCAGCTCATCGTTTACAATAACAACAAGCGTATTGTGAAAAAAATGGACATTGATCTGACCACGCAGTCCCCGATTTACCAGGTCCAGGAACTTGGGATCAGAGACCTCGGCAGTGGAGATAACGACGCGGAAATCGATGAGACGATCGGATCGATTATCGGTAAATTTCGCTATAAGGACGATCGGGCGCATAAGTTTCGGGTGGGTCTGCTGAACACCGAAAATTACGTCTGGACAAATCCCCAAGACGGCTCCTTTAACCTGACTGGATTGCCGTTGGGATATCACGAACTCATGGTATATGACGAGTTCCAAAAGCTCCAGGACAAGGTAAATGTCAACCTGACAAAAATATTCCCCACCTATTGGGTTGATAAGCGCCTCGGCCCTACTAACGAAGACCCGGCCGAGAAAAAGTCCGGCATGATCTACGGGACAATTATCCATGAAAACAAAAATGAGATCAAGAATCATAAATTTCGACTATATCTCAGCCAGACCGGAGAGTATTGCTGGACAAATCCCAAGAGCGGAGGGTTTCGCTTTGATAATCTGGATTTGGATAACTACCAAATCATCGTCTATGATCAAGATCAATCCATTGTTCATACTCACAACATCCACCTGACCAAAGCATTTCCGAGTTATGAGATGAAGGAAATTATTCCTGATGTCGATCATACCCCCGATCATACCATGGGCGAAATCGGCGTCATCTCCGGCGTTGTGAAGTGCAAAAAAGCGGATCGGAATAAGTTCCGAGTTGGCTTTCTAAGTGAGCGCAATGCCATACCAATCGACCCTGAAGATGGGTCGTTCAGCTTCAGTAATCTGCCGTTTGGTCATCACTCTTTGGCGGTTTACGGTGAGAACAACGCACTGATCAGACGAATCGATGTCACCTTGACAGAAGTGTTCCCAGTCTATCGGATAGGGGAGATTTTTTGCCTGGATCACGAAAAGAATGACCCATCTGTGGGCAAAATTTTTGGTAATATCCAGCAAAAAGGTAAGGATACACATCGTTTTTGGGTTGGATTCGGAGCCGATAACTACCAATGGACAAATCCGACAGACGGCTCTTTTTTCTTTCCCGACCTGGAGTTTGGACACTATCAATTTGTAGTCTACCATGAAAACCAGTCCGTCGCTTTGATCACGGACATCCATTTGACGCCGATTTTCCCCACTTACAGACTCGAGCGGGAACTCTCCGAATCGACACCCGCTAATTCATCCCAGTCAGATATTGAGTCAGGTGCCGTGGGCGACACCTCTGGATCCATCGTCGGCAGGATTACTCGCGCTGGGGAACCGGATCACTATTATCGAGCGATTCTATCTGGAACCGATAAAATAATCTCCACAAATGCGGAAGGGAATTTTGCGATTTATGGGTTGAAATTGGGCGCGTATTCCGTGCAAATCTTCGATTCCAATACCCACAAGCATGTGAAGACTGTAGACCTAACGCTTGACCGAGTTTTCCCTCAAGGGAAACTGGAAGTTGACCTGCCTGAATATGCGTCTGAACATGACATAATCAAACCCGCTGTAGAAAATACCCGTACTGGAATGATTTACGGAAAAGTTTTGACAACCGGCAACTGTCCCCATTCTTCGAGCTATCGCATAGCAATCGGCGACACAGCCGTGACGACAAGCCAAAACGGCTCCTTCACAGTCACGGGCTTGCCCTTTGGCATAAATCTTGTGAGGGTCTATGACCGGCGTCAACGACTTTGTCACGCCGCCGACGTCCAGTTGAGCAAGTTATTTCCGGAATATCAATTGATCCATGAGGTCAACTGCGAGGACTATCCAAATAAAGGAAAAGCACTCGGAGCATCTTTTGACCCAAACAGCATGTCGCGCTCGTCTGTCTTATACGGTCGGATTACGATGGAGGATGGGTGCGACGCGGACGCTCCATTTCGGGTAGCTATCGGCGATACGTCAGTAACCACGACCCTGGATCACGGCAGTTTTGAGATCAAAGGCGTGAGATACGGCGAGTATCTCGTGCGGATTTACGACATGTCGCAACGGTTGATCCACGCAAGAGATATCCGGTTGAACTCGGTATTTACGAGCTATCGACTGATATACGTAGCACCCTGTCCAAAACGCGATCTGCCGCAACAAAACGAGACCCAGATCGTTCCGAAAAACGATCCGCGGAACAGCATCATATCTGGTCAAGTGACACATCTGACTTCGTGCGAGAAATCGCGGATATATCGAGTGGCAATCAGTGGCTCGGCAATCCGCGATACTGCGATCTCGACTGAGCGGGACGGATCGTTCTTGCTGAGCAGTCTACCTTATGGCGCGTACATCGTGCGGATTTATGACGTGAATCGGAAGCAAGTGCACGGCGAAGACCTTGCCTTGAACAGCCTATTTTCGACTGGACGGATCGAGCTGAATTTGGATTGCATGGGCAACTCTTATGAGTCCCCTGCTCCGGGTCCTGGTCGAATCGTTGGCAAAATCGTGAAAAAAGGCGAGACCGATCATTTTTATCGTATTCGAGTCGTGGGAACCGATCATATCGTTTCCACAGATATTTCCGGCAATTTTGAAATGTCAGGCTTGGATTTGGGCATGTATCATCTTGTTGTCTACAATCAAGACCAATACAAAACCCACGAACAAAATGTGGACCTTACTGAAATTTTCCCCATTTATTATATGAATGTGGAATTGGATGCGGATCAAGTTCTCCCGCCGGACTGTATGGGTCAGATCGCTGGATCAATCACGGCTGAGGGTAGTAAAACCCACCTCTATAAAGTTGTGGTCTATGGCGACGAATTGGAAGGGGAGAAACGTGTCGCTTCGACAAATTCGGCAGGCAGTTTTGTGATCGACGGACTGAAATGCGGCGCGTATTTTGTGACCGTTTATGATATGGACAAACGCCAGGTTCATCTCCACCATGCCGAAATCAACGACCTTTTCCCCATCTATCATATCGATGTGAAATTGAAGCGCGAAAAGGACCCTGCCAAGGACAATCGTTTTTCCGGGTGGATGTTACCCCATGTCATCTGCAAACGGGGCTGGAATCCACATCATGGACTCCAGTCGTTCCATAAAGACAAAAAATCGAAGGATCAGCGCGAGTGCGTGGGGCGAATCTCCGGCAAAGCCACGAAAGAGGGCGCGACGACTCAGTCATACCGTGTAGTTCTTGCTGGCGATCTTCCGAAGGGCAAAGAGCGTGTCGTCTCTACGAATCCAGACGGCAGTTTCATTTTTGACAAAATCAAGTGCGGCTCCTATTACGTCACTATCTATGACATGAAGCAAAATCAGCTTTATTCGCAACATGTCGAGATCAACCATATTTTTCCCATCTATGAATTGGACGCGCCTATTCCTCCTGACGACATCCCGACTGTGGTGAAACCGGAATGCAATGGCAAGGTTCTCGGAAAAATTACGCATGGGGATAAAAAGGCGAGACAATACCGAGTCGTCTTGACCGGTTCGTTGCCCGAGTCAGCCCAGGAGCGGGTTGTGACGACCAATCAATCTGGTAATTTTGGCTTTGACAACCTTCCGTGCGGGTCATACTTTGTGACTGTCTATGATATGGATAAAACCCAGCTCCACGCGAAACAGATCACTATCGACCGACTCTTTCCTGTTCAGAATTTGACGATTGATCTAAACAAAAAAGAGTCCGAGGATCTGCCGCCGAAAGAAATTTGTAACGGCAAGATTCTTGGAAAGATCACCATAGAGGGCAAGCCTGCGTATCCCTATTCTGTGGTGTTGACGATCCTGGGCGGGAGTTTTTCCGATGGAGTTAGCCATAAAACCGCTGTTACGGGCGGTGACGGCAGTTTCAGCTTTGATAACCTGGGTTGCGGATTCTACTCTGCCGCTGTATTGGACTCCGATCACAAGCCGGTTCATCAACAGTATATTCAGATCAACTCCATTCCTCCTGTGTATATCATGAACGTGGAGCTTGAAAACGATTCTTCAGAAGAAAAACCTCCAGTTCCAGATTGCAGTGGCAAGTTGCTGGGAATGGTCTCGTTTGACGGCAAGCCCGCGCACTCTTACCGGGTCGTGTTGGCCGCGTTAGGTACCAAGTTTTCGGATGGGAGCAACCAGCGGGTAATCACGACAAACGAGTCTGGAAGTTTTCGATTTGATGACCTCAACTGCGACTCCTATTTTGTGACTATTTATGATACGGATCGCAAGCAGGTTCATATTCGCCATATCGAAATCAGCTCGGTCTTTCCGATCTATACCATGAAAGTTCCTCTGATGTCCGCGAAGCCGGAGAAACCCGAAGCCAATGCAGATACCACACAATATTTCGGCAAACTTCTCGGAACCGTGACAAAGGATGGCAAACCTGTGCACTCCTATCGCGCAGTTTTGAACGGTGAATTTCCCAACGGTAGCCGTCAACTGACCGCGACGACAAGCGAGGCTGGGAGCTTTGTTTTCAGCGATCTCGCTTTTGGCAGCTACTTCTTGACCCTGTATGATCTCGATCAAAAACAGGTGCATATCCGACATATCGAGATCAACGATATTTTTCCGGTATATCCCGTGAACGTGCAGCTCAAAAAAGACACTTCAGACGGAGATCAAATAGAGACGTGCCACGGAAAAATTATTGGGACAGTCACTCTTAACGACAAGCCCGCGCATTCCTATCGTGTGGTCTTAAACGGCGAGTTTTCGGATGGGAGCAAGCAGCGCGTCGTCTCCACCGGAGAATCTGGCGGATTTACATTGAGCGGTTTGGATTGCGGTTCCTATTTTGTGACTATGTACAACCGTGGGCAGAACCAAGTTTTTGCCCGGAATATCGAACTGAACGAGATATTTCCGATTTCTACCCTGGATGTCGATCTAAAATCTAAAAAACCAGATCAAGCTCGTACCAATTCGGATACAGCGCGATGCTGCGGAAAACTTATTGGAACCGTGACAAAGGATGGCAAACCTGTGCATTCCTATCGCGCAGTTTTGAACGGCGAATTCCCCAACGGCTGTCGTCAAGTGACCGGGACAACGAGCGAAGCGGGTAGCTTTGTTTTCAACGACCTGGTCTTTGGAAATTACATCTTGACCCTGTATGATCCTGACCAAAAACAGGTGCATATTCGGCACATCGAGATCAACGATATTTTATCTATACCATGAAAGTGGATATCAAAGAAGATCCGTCGAGCCACGAGCCTCCGATAACAGCCTGCAACAGCAGAATTGTCGGAACCATCACCATAGAGAACAAACCCGCGTACCCCTATTCCGTAGAGTTGACTCGATTAAAGGGCGACTTCTCAGGGGAAAGCGGGCGCAAAATCGTGACAGTAACGAGTCAGGGTGGTAGTTTTAGCTTTGATAATCTCGACAACGGATTTTATTTTGCGACAGTGGTGGATGCGGATCGCAGTCAGGTTCATACCCGTTATATTGAGATCAGCCCGGTCGTTCCGGTTTATATCATGAATGTAAACCTCAAGAAAGACCCTTCGGGCGGTGAACCCCAGGTCACCGAGTGCCGCGGAAAGATAATCGGGACAGTCACCCTTGACGACAAGCCCGCGCATTCTTATCGTGTGGTCTTAAACGGCGAGTTTCCGGATGGGAGCAAGCAGCGCGTGGTCTCCACCGGAGAATCTGGCGGATTTACATTGAGCGATTTGGATTGTGGTTCCTATTTTGTGACCATATACAATCGTGGGCAGAGCCAAGTCTTTGTCCGGAATATCGAACTGAACGAGATATTCCCCATCTCCGCCCTGAATGTTGATCTGAAATCTGCGGATATCAACCCGTTAGAACCAGCGAAACCTGCGGATACAAAGTGCAACGGTAAGATTATCGGTGCCATCAAAAAAGGTAAGCAAGCAGGCTCTGGATTCCGGGTAGTAGTCAACGGAGATTTTTCTGATGGAATCAAAAATAAAGCCATGACAACCGGTAAATCTGGCGGGTTCCTCTTCACGGACTTAAACTGCGGTCAGTTCCTGCTCACAGTTTATAATCCGCAACGTGAACCCGTGCATACGCGGCATCTCTCTATTAATGAAATTTTTCCCGAAATATTAGTCGAGGTAGAGTTGGACGCAGATCCCGAGCCGCCTAAGCCGGATCCGGGATGCAATGGCAAAATCCTGGGAACCATTACCCGTAAAGGAGAAACTACGCACCTCTATCGAGTGATTCTCATGGGTGATTTTCCAGAGGCTGAAGAGCGAATGGCTTCGACAAACGAATCGGGTAGCTTTAGCTTTGATCCGGTTGGTTGCGGCTCCTACTTTGTCAAAATTTACGACATGGATCGCAATCAAGTTTACGCGCAGTATGTCGATATTAACAAACTTTTTCCTGTTTACGATATTAACAAAGAGTTGCCGGAGAAAAAACAGGATAAAGATGAGGAGATAGAAGATGCGAAAAAAGGAGTTTGTCGAATTACCGGCAAGATTCGATGTAAAAATGGACATAGGCATCATTTCAAAGTTATGATCGAGACTGGTCAAGAGGTATCGACAAATCCGGCAGGCGTTTTCTCCTTCTCCGGGCTGGATTACGGCAACTATCATCTGCTAATCTATAATGATCGTCAAGGCTATGTGGGACAGAGGGTCGTGAATCTGAGCGATATGTTCCCGATCTATTATCTGAACTTAGAGACCGATTGCAAGGGTGTCTCGAGCACAGACCCGCGGGTCAAGAAGCCCGGGGGATTAGAAGGATCTATTCGATATGAAGACCCGGGTGACAAACAACATCATTTCCGGATCACGGTGACTCCGAAATTTGGAAACAATCGCAAATCTATTGTCATTGCAACAGATAACGCGGGAAATTATCGAATCGGCGATCTGCGCCTGGGTCAATACAACGTCCAGATTTATGAGACGCCAGAAAAGGTGATCTTCAGCAAGGATGTGGTATTGAACGAAGTCTATCCGGTTCAGACTTTGGATCACATGGTGGCTGCAAAGACCCAGCCGGTAGGTCGTATCTACGGCAGAGTCGTTCCAGCCGGAAAATTCAAGGTCGTTCTCAGCAACGATACATACATGGTCACGGATCCGATTACTGGAAAATTTGAGTTCAACAAACTGCCGTTGGGTCACTATCTGGTTGCCATCTATGACATGAAGAGCCAAGAACGCTGGCACAGTACCGATGTGGAATTGTCGGACACTTTCAGCGAGCGTGATCTGGGCAATATCAAGCTGAAAGATCCGAACGCGACGACGCCAGGAAACGGACGGATACACGGGAAAATTATTGACGAAGATCATCCTGACAGGATTTATGCCGTGACCCTCTTCGGGACGGATCATTATGCTCGGACTGCCTCCAGCAGCGGCTTATATGAAATCTCGGGGCTTCCTTACGGCGATTATCAGCTAACGGTTTTTGATCATCAGCAAAAAGTTATTACGGCAACGCTGATTCAATTAACCAAATTTTTTCCTGATAGCGAGTTCAATCATACGGTGAAGAATAAACCAGCCCCCGCGGGTGATACCGGACGTATTTACGGCGATGTTCTGATCCAAGGCGGAAAATGCGACATGAATTTGATCCTCGTGTTACGGGGAGACGACGTCTCATTGAAAGACGGGTTTAAACGGAAAGAAATTTCTCCCAATAAGCAGGGAAATTTCAGTTTTGACACGTTGCCTTTTGGGAAATTCAGGTTGGAGATTTATAATTTCAATCGAGAGCTACTCAAAGAAATTTCGGGGATTACGTTGAGCTCTGTGTTTCCTGATAAAAAAATCACGGAATATTTCCCGAAATATTACTGTGACGGCGTCAGAGAACCGGGTGTGATATACGGCAACTTGATGTGTCTGGAGACTGAAAAGAAGTGCGATAGGCGGATTTTCAAGGTAGTGATTGTCAATGTCGATGATCCAACAGACCGCCATCAAACGCTGTCAGATCGTTCCAACAACGGCTATTTTTACTGTGCTGACTTGAAGGTCGGCGTTTATGACGTGTTTATTTATGATTCGTTGTCAAAAGAAGAGCTTTCTTGTATTCGAGTAGAGCTGACTCGTCTTCAGCCGGAAAAAATTCTCTCATGGTATCACGAGTGCAACAAAGTATGCAACGACGATAATAACGACGATAATAACGACGATAATAACGATAACGGGAAGAGTAAAGGACGCACAAAAAGGGATACTTTTTATAACAACGAAAACTAAGACTCGATTTGTGTAAGACAGAGCCGATCCGCGTATGGATAAGCGGCAGTTTCCTGATTTGATCGGGACTGCCGCTTGTTTTATCTCTTGACAGATGCCAAAACGCGCTTTACATTGACTCAGTGTGACACGAGATTGAGCGGTGGACTCTTAAGAGGAGCGCGGCTTTTTTATCGGGCAAACAAAACATTACGTTTGATCATCATTTTCGGGAGAGAAATCGATGGAAAAATGGCTACCTTTTGAAAAGCCGTTGGTTGAATTAGAAAAAAAGATAAGTGATCTGAAAAGCTTCACCAAACGGGGCGATGTCGATTTTAGCGATGAGATTCGTCGTTTGGAGCGTAAGGCTCAGAAGATGCAGAAATCGATCTATTCAAAACTGAGCCGATGGCAGCGGGTGGAGTTGGCGCGCCACCCATTACGCCCTTATACGTTAGATTACATTGAGCGAATGACCGACAGTTTTGTTGAGCTTCACGGAGATCGTCGCTTTGCCGACGACAAGGCAATTGTTGGTGGGATCGCTAAGATAGATAACCGTTCCGTGGTGATTGTGGGTCAACAGAAAGGACGAAATACTAAGGAGAAACTATACCGCAACTTCGGTATGTCCAATCCAGAGGGGTATCGCAAGGCATTGCGCCTGTTCCGGCTTGCAGAAAAATTTTCTCTGCCCGTAATATGCCTGGTAGACACGCCCGGCGCGTATCCGGGAATAGGTGCTGAGGAGCGAGGTCAAGCGGAAGCTATCGCCTACAATCTATTGACGCTGGTCGGATTAAAAACTCCGATTATTATCAATATTATTGGCGAGGGAGCGTCGGGAGGCGCGCTTGGCATCGGTATCGGGGACAGAGTTTTGATGATGGAAAACGCCTGGTATTCCGTGATTTCCCCAGAAGGGTGTTCCGCTATCCTATGGAAAACTCGGGAACGGAAGATGGAAGCGGCTGAGGTGCTGAAGTTGACAGCGAAGGATCTGATAAAAATAAAGGTGATCGACGAGATCGTCGAAGAGCCGCTGGGAGGCGCGCATCGGGATTATGATGAAGCCGCGCACCTGTTGAAAAAGACGATCGTTCAGCATTTGAGCGAGATCGAAAATATCGAACGAGATGAATTGGTCTTACATCGTCAGAAAAGATTTGCTGGTATGGGAGAATTTTTTATCAAATAACAAGACCACGAGTTTTTTGAAATTATTCAGCTTCGAATTCGAGATAAAATTGTTGACAAGACCGAAATTTTTATATAGAATTTGTATATCCGCCCCAAAAACGTGACTAATTGGTTTATACTGACCGCATTTAGTGCTTGTCATAATCTGAGAAATCCGCGGATTCATCCCGTGATTACGTTTAACCTTGTAACGTCCTGCTAAAATAAGAGAAGAGCATTGGCACAGACTTTAGTCGGGGATCTAAAAGAATTTAACTTAAATGACGTACTCCAACTGTTGGGTATGGCTCGTCAAACCGGAGCGCTCCATATCACGCATGGGCGAGGAAAAGGCGTCATTTATATGGACAAGGGAATTCCAGTTCATGCTCTGACGTCGTCCACTATTGCGGAAAACGCAATATACGAAATTTTTAGTTGGAGTCAAGGTCGCTTCTTTTTTAATAGCGATACGACGAACGAGAGAACGATCGAAACATCGCTCCAAAATATTATTATGGAATCGGCTCGGCGTATCGACGAATGGGAGCGGGTTCGAGATCTCATTCCCAATCTGGATATTGTCGTCCAATTTAATTCTTCCCCGCAGCAAGGTAGCAAAAATATCAGCTTGGATACATCCGAATGGCAGACGCTTTCTTTGGTGGACGGCGTCCGCACCGTGCGCGATATTTCTTCCGATTCCAATTTTGATGAATTTGAGACCTGTAAAATCCTCTATGGACTACTTTCTTCCGGTCTGCTTGTATTGACTGAGGACGATAAAAAAATCGATAAGGAGAAATATGAAAAAATATTAATTCCATCGGATTTTTTAGCTGATGTGGAAGTGGCGGAAAAGGGCAATGAAGAGGATATCGAGAGAGATTCCGGAAGCGGTACACAAGATAAACGAAAGAAAAAGAAAAAACGCTCGGGTCTAAAATTTTTTAAAAAGTTGCTGAAAAGCCCATCGGTTTTTCAAAAGGGCTCTGATAAGACTGAGAAAAAAGCAAAAGTAGAGGTCTACAATCCTGTAAATGCAGCCGGCGTGCTTGCTCATTTCGCCAATGAGTTATTGAATGATTATAAAACTCCGCGAGGTCTATACGGCGCAATCAGACTGCGAGATCCCCTTAGCGTGATGATTAAAAAAATTGCAAGGGAATATCCTGTTGTAGCGGAAATTTCTCTCGATCAAGATCGATTCAATGTCCAAGAGATCGACACGGAATTCTTGCCTGAAAAGTTGGATACTTACGAATTACTCCACTTTTTCAAAATACTGCTCGACCGAATTTTTGAGGATGCTCGCAAGAGCTTAAGTCCTCGATCCGCAAAACAACGCTATCAGGAAGTTTTCAGTCGGGTCTTTACCGGCGATAATTCCATAGAAAAGCTTGGATTAGAGGGTATGATAGACCGCCGAATTTTCTCATAATTCCCTCCTTTGGTAAGATCGGATAGTCGGTCAAGAACTGAGCCCCCGTCGATAGTTTACGAACGGGGGCTTTTTTTTAACGTACAACAAAACTTCTTTATCAATAATCACTTAGTCAACGGATCGAGGATTCGATTATGGCAGAATACGATGATCTGAAGCGCAAATCCTCTTCGGAAACAGAGGATACTTCATTATCGACGACATCGACGACCAATAAAAAAACGTTCGACTTTATACCCGCGCTTTATGAATGGCTGCCTGAGCCGATTATCCGGATGTGCCAATCATATAACCAACAAAAGGACGACCAATCACGGCTAAAAGTTCTGCTCCGGTGCGAGGAAGCTCTCCAGACCTATATTGCCTGTCTGCTGTTGGCGGATTATCTCAATGGCGACGCGACTGATTTTGACTTCAACCACCTTGTTGAGGAATATTTTTCCAACCGAGAGATGACGCCGCTTTTTTTCTACCTTTTACTCGATCAATATCGATCTGACACGAGTCGTCAATTTTTCCAAGAATTGAAAACACCCGATCCATTTATCGTTTCTTATGACGAATGGGAAGCCGCTCAGCAACAGGTCAATTTTGACGACGCGTCTCGATCTCTATCCACGCTTTTTCCGCTACTGGCTCGGATATTTACGTTTTTCGACTTCTTTTTCGATTACAAAATGATCCAGGTTTTAGACCGTGATTTTGAGAGGAAAAGATGGCGCATCCGCCATCTTGATCAAGATCGTGAGGATACTCTCCATATCCAAAACTCGAAAATTTTCAAAAAAAATCAGATATCTCTCTCGGGTCAAGATAAATACTTGTCGCTCTACCCGCTTGTAATCTTCGAGAAGTGCGAAAAATGCGGGGAATCTCACCTGTTCTTTTTTTATTATTTTGATCAAAAAAGCGCGATTTATATTGGTTTTCCCGAGCGGTGCCTGCTGAGACTTCAAACCGAGACGTTGTTGACCGATATTGCAGACAAACTCGCTGAGAAGAAAATATACTCGCAAGCCGCTCAATGGGTGAGCGTTTTGATGGATATTTTTCCAACTCGTAAGTCCTTTATACCTAAGCTATTTGCCATTTATAACCTTCATGGAATCCAACTTTATGAAATCGAGAGATATGAAGAGGCGGGGGAGAAGTTTCAGCTGGCGATGACTCTGCGACCAGATATTACACAGATATATTTTAATCTGATCCTGGCTTATCGCAAATCAAAAAATTATGCGGCGGCTATAAAAATTGCAGATCAATTGTTGAGTCATCACCCAGATCTATCGCGGGCGTTGGAACTGAAAGCCCATGTTTTAGAGGATCAGGGGAAAAAAGTCGAAGCCTTGCAATGTTATGAGCGTGCGTTCCAGTCCAATGTCGCATTTAGTCGAATTTTTACATCCTGGCGTCGTGTGTCGGCACAAGTTGGGAAGTCGGCTCCGAGTAGAAAACAAGGGCAATCAGGAAAAGCAGATCGAAAAGAGGAAAAAAAATCGCTTGTTAAGAATCTGACCCGGGACCTTACTGAGATGATTCGGAAAAATCCCATCGACCCGATTTATGGACGGATCGACGAGATTCGACAGATGCTGGAAGTATTGACCTGCTTGTATAAAAACAATGTCATTTTGGTAGGCGATCCAGGCGCCGGGAAATCGGCTCTTGTCTTTGAACTTGGTCGGAAAATTGTGGCAAAAGAGGTGCCTAAACATCTGCAAAATAAACGATTGATCGAGCTAAACCCAGCTGTTTTGGTCGCCGGGACAAAATTTCGAGGCGATCTTGAGGAGCGCTCTCTGCTGTTGGTCAGCGAGATAAGCAAAGCCGGAGATTGCTTGCTGTTTATCGACGATATTCACGCCATTGTTCAGGCAGGCGGTTCCCGAGGCAGCGCGTCCGAGATTGGCGGCACGATCAAGCCCGCTTTGATGCGTGGGGAGATTCAGTGCGTGGGTACGTGTTCACTTGACAACTATCGGCGCTATATTGAGCGTGATCCCGCGTTGGAGCGACGGTTTCAAGCAGTGCGAATCCATGAATTATGTCAGAAGGACACCCTGGGCGTCCTGGAAAAATTCAAGGGAAAATTCGAGACCTACTACGGGTTGACATTCCCAAGAAAAACGTTGCAACTGACGGTCGAGCTGTCGCAATCTTACCTGCGTGATCGGGCTTTGCCGGATAAGGCGATTGATCTGTTGGATCGGGTCGGGTCTAGCGTGACACTCACCGGGGATATGTCCGATCGCAGAGAGGCGACGGAAGAGGACGTGATCCGTTCTGTCTCATCCATGAGCGGAATTCCGGTCAACAAGATCGATCAATCCGATGTGAATCGCTATCGAAATATGGAGCGGATACTTTCCCGAAAAATTATCGGACAGGATCACGCGCTTTCCGGTGTCAGCCGGGTGATCCGCACGAATCGGTTGAAGTTTAAGCTGAATCCCAATGGACCTGAAGGTATATTTTTGTTTATGGGACCGACCGGCGTGGGTAAGACGGAATCCGCAAGGGTATTGGCTGAGTTCCTTTTTGGAGACAAGGATGACATGATCCGCATCGACATGTCGGAATTTTCCGATCGGATCGCGACGACAAAGTTGATCGGCGCGGCACCGGGTTATGTGGGTTATAACGATCCAAATCAACTCACCGACCGTATCCGAAACCGTCCCTATACCCTGATTCTGCTGGACGAGATCGAGAAAGCAGACCCGCAAGTGTTGAATATTTTCCTGCAAGTGTTTGACGCGGGGCGTTTGGTTGATTCCAAAGGCAGGGAAGTTTCCTTTAGCCATACCACGATCATTATGACCTCAAATATCGGATCGGAGTTGTTCAGTCGGATTCGAATCGGGTATGAAGGAGACGCTAAGTCGGATTCGCAGACCGCGGTGGATCCGGTCTCTCAACAAAGGATGACGCGGGAATTGCATCGCTATTTTTCTCCAGAATTTTTGGGAAGGATCGACGAGTTGATCTTGTTTAATCCTCTGACTCGGGAGCACGTCAAAAAAATAGCTCTCATTAAGCTGAAATCGATCAAAGAGCAACTCCAGCGGGAAAATAAAAAGCTCCGTTTGTATGATTCCGCTTTTGATCTATTGGTCGAAAAGGGATTTGATTCCGAATTCGGAGCGCGAAATTTGGATAAGACGATCCGGCGTTACCTGCTTGATCCGCTGGCAGAAAAAAAGTTGCTTCCCAAATGGAAGACAATTCGTCATATTGTCGCCTCCCGATACCGCGATCAACTGCGGTTTACTCTTAAAAATTGAGGGGTCTGTCATGTATCGGATCGATTACCACATTCACCCGGATTTGACGCCGAAAAAGAGGAAAAACAACACCCTAACTACGAATCCTCAAACGTTCACCGCAAGAATTTTCTCCAACGGTTCCGTAGGAACATCTGCTGCGGCGATCAGAAGGATATCCCGACGAACCCCTTCCAATATTCCTGGCGCATGATTCATCTGATACGCTGAACGCAGATCCGAGAGAGAAGAATCCGAAGATTTTCCCTGAAAATAAGACAATGCATAGCGAGAAAACGCGGATTGATACGCAGGATGATAACCCTGTTGACACGCTGACAGTTCAACAGAGCGCTCTAAAAAAGAAAGGCATCGGTCTCGATCCAAAGAAACGAGACTGAGACCGAGATAAAAACAACAACTATAATGAGAAGGCGGCTGACCCAGAAGAATTGCTTTTTTATACAGAGCTTGTGCCTTTGTGATCAGGTCTGGGTCTCCCTTGGAAATTGCTTGATGATGGTAAAGATTTCCGAGGTTTCCAAGCTGATTGCCCTGCCCTTGCTTGTCTTCTATTTTTTGCTGAATAGTCAGGGCTTGCTCATAATAGTCAATGGCTCGTATTACATCGCCGATAGAAAAATAGGCGTTACCAAGATTGCCGAGACGAATGCCCTCTCCCCGCTTATCTCCGATCTCACGGGCAATGCTCAACGCTTGCTTATAATAGTCAATGGCTTTTTTCATACCGCCCAGATTCGAATAGGTATTACCGAGATTGTCGAGAATCGAACCCACCGCGGATTTGTTTTCGATCTCCCGAGTAATAGTCAGGGCTTGTTCATAACAGTCAATGGCTTGTTTTACATTGCCGAGAGAAGAATAGGCAATTCCGAGATTTCCGAGATTAATCCCCTCACCTCGTTTGTCATCAATCTCGCGGGCAATGGTCAGTGCTTGCTTATGATCGTCAATAGCTCTTTTCACATCGCCCAAATTCGAATGGGCAATTCCGAGATTTCCGAGATGAGTTCCTTCACCACGCTTGTCGCCGATCTCTCTGGAAATGGCCAAAGCTTGCGCATAATAGTTAATTGCTCGATTCGTGTCGCCTAACGAATAATAGGCGGCACCGATATTTCCGAGATGAGTTCCTTTACTCCGTGTGTCATCGATTTCACGGGAGATGGTCAACGCTTGTCCATAATAGTCAATTGCCTGCTTCGCATCGCCCAGCGAATAATAAGCACCGCCGATATTTCCGAGAATCGATCCCACCGCGTGTTTATTTTCGATCTCACAGAAAATAGTCAGTGCTTGCTCATAATAACCGATCGCCTGCCTTACATCGCCCAAATTTCGATAGGCAACGCCGATATTTCCGAGCCATACGCCCTGATCCTTTTTCTCACAGGAAAGTTCCAGTGCCTGCTTGTAATAGTCGATCGACTTCCGAATCCGACCGGTCTGATAATATGTTTGTCCCAAAGCTCCGAGATTTTTCATCTTCAGATTGGGATCGGTTATCTTGCTGAGTAGCTCCTCGTTGCGGAAAATGAGGAACTGATCCAGCAATTTTCTGGAGCTTTTTGCGTCGGCTATCCAAATATCGCTATATTTTTCAATGCCCTTAGCGATCTTATTTTCAAGCTGTTGAAAAAGCTCATTGGTTAGCTCTTGATCGGGACGTTTTTTTTGCAGTTCCACGCGCAACTCTTTCAAGCTGTCAATGATCAGACTCTTAAAGAGCTGACCGTCTTTTTTGAACTGCTCGCGAAAGAAAAAAATTATTCTGTTCAGGAGTCCCTCCTCTAACCGATCTCGGAAATCATTTGGCGCGTCTTGCAGGTGGGGGCGGATTCGATCATTAATTTGCTTTTTCGCGTTTGCTTTCAAAATGACCAAGTCTGTTTTGTCTTGCTTTTCAAGGCAATTTCGGTTTAGCAACAGCAGGGCGTTTGCCTCTTCGTTGTCCAGGGACTCAACATTCTCTTCCGACTTTGCGCCGAATAGGATGCCGTGGGAGTTTTCCTCTAATCGGTGCAGACAATCGATTGCGACTTGGATGAGAGAATAGCTTTCAGACGGACTTTTTTCTTTGACCAACTGCTCTTGCCATTGGATGAAGAGTTCCTTTGCCGCGTCGATAAACGCTTTTTTAAATCCCAGGGCAATGTCGTGGCTGTGTTGGCCTCGTTTGAGGAGGTACCCCTCCAGCATTTCTCCAAAGGGTTCGGAGCCGATGTTGACCGCTCCCGCCAAAATGATTTTTTCGAAAAGGAATCCGGCGATTTCCATGATAGGCATTGGGGTTCTCCTGTCTTATGGAGTTTTGTTCATAACTTTTAACGCTTTTTTTATAGCCGGAGATAAGACATTGCCTGAATAGAGACTGTTCAGCAAATAAACTTTATATAAACAAGAGTTGAGGCTTTATTTTCAAAAACAATTATGCTATTTTAAAGGAAGAAGTCAATGAGTGGCTAATTTGGAAGTCTGCCGACTTGTCGAAATTGGGGGAGAGGGAGTGCAAGAAATTGGGCGAGACGCGGCGATTCACTTGCATATTGGGCGATATTTATTATTTTATCGGCACGGTATGGCTGGATAAGCGATGTCCCGTCTGCTTTGTTCATTTATTGATGACGTTTCCCGGAAAGTATATTGAAGGAGATGTTGTGTCAAAGATTTTTCACTTGTCGATTACTTTTATTTTATGGTGGACCGCCTGCCCGCCATTGCTTTGCGCGCCCGATCCTATCGAGTTCAATTTTGACCATCTTACGATCAGCGAGGGGCTCTCCCAAAATTCGATTTATTGCATTATTGAGGATCACGAAGGATTTCTCTGGTTCGGATCCGGAGACGGTCTGAATAAGTATGACGGTTATAGTTTTACCCATTATCGGCTCGACCCATACAATTCCACCTCCATATCGGACAATAGTATCAGAGCTTTGCATGTCGATAAAAAGGGGCGCTTATGGATCGGGACGCACAATGGAGGGTTGAATCTATTCGACAAATACACAGAAAAATTTATTGCATACCGGCATGATCCTTATGAAGAGGTCGGATTGTCCAGCAATCGCGTCCGGGAGATCGACGAAGATTCCGCTGGTAATTTGTGGATTGCAACCAATAATGGCGTATCGATCTTTGATTGCCAAGAGGATCGCTTTGTTTCTTATGATTTTGGTCATCAGGGCGAGAAAGGCAAAAACCTGAACTCTTTATTTATTGATTCCCTGGGCGTTGTTTGGACAGGCGGCGGAAAAGGAAAAATTTATCGCCGCGACTTGATACGTGGGAGTTTCGAATCTTATACGATTTCCCCATCGGTTAGGTCGGGCACTCCGACCCCCCACTTGATCACCGCCATACACATGGATCAAGACAATACCTTGTGGGTTGGAACGGACAGCGGTCTTTACCGCGCTCGCCATACGGATTCTTTGACGTTTGAGCCTTACGATCCGGGTTCCGACAACTCTTGCAGTTTGGGTAGCTCCCATATCAGCATCGTCGCGGGAGACCGATCCGGAAGGTTGTGGGTGGGAACGCATAGAAACGGATTGCATCTGTATGATAAAGAAAACGATCGATTTATCGTATTTCGCCATGACGCTAAAAAATTGTATTCGTTGGGAGACAACTCGATACAATCAATTTATGAATCTTCCTCAGGCATTTTGTGGGTCGGCACAAAAGGAGAAGGCGTCAGTCGGCATGATCCGAACAAAGTCCACTTCAAGACGTTTCGGAATAATTCCTATGAAGAAAACAGCGTGACTTCTGGATCGATATGGACGTTTTGCGAGGACCAGGAGGGCGCAATCTGGGTCGGGACTGAGTATGGGCTGAATCGATTTGACCGAAAGACAGAGTCCTTCACTCGATTTACTCACGATCCAGAAGATTTACGCAGCCTGTGCGACAACAGCGTCCGTGCGATTCAGACTGATCGTCTCGGGGTGTTGTGGATCGGCACGGACCACGGCTTGTCTTGTTATGACCCGAGCTCAGGAAATTTTGCCAGCTATCAGCACGGCTCCTCAGATTCCACGAAACTCAGCAACAACCGGATTCGCTCTCTTATGATTGATCGAGCCGGAATAATTTGGATCGGCACATACCATGGACTTAACCTATTCGATCCAGAGTCGAGAAAATGCGTGAAGTGCTATTTTCATGATCCACAAGATTCGACCACAATCAGCAGCGATCGTATTTGGGCACTATGTCAGGACAGCAAGAATAGGATATGGGTTGGCACAGCAAACGGCTTAAATCGATTCGATCCGGAAACAGAGACCTTTCAGCGTTATCAGTATGATCCGCATAACCCCAGTAGCATCCGTAGCAACAGTGTTTACTCAATCTATGACGATATGACCGGCATGCTCTGGGTCGGAACAAATAGCGGCGGATTAAATTATTTTGATCCTATGACCGGAGATTTTTCTTCTTTTGATGAACGGGATGGTATGCCGAACCCGACAGTCTATGGAATTTTGGAGGACAACGACGCTTATCTATGGCTCAGCTCCAATCATGGAATTTCCAAATTTGACCCTACCAGCGAGATTTTTACCAATTTTGACGTCTCGGACGGATTGCAAAGCAACGAGTTTAACTTCGGGGCTTATTACAAATGCCGAGATGGAAAAATGCTCTTTGGCGGGGTGGACGGCTTTAACATGTTTCATCCCGATGAAATTCAGTGGAAAAAACAGGGTGCTTCCATCCTATTGACAAAATTTAGCTATCCGGGCGGAACCCTCTATCTGCCGGCAATCACAAATAATCACATTGTTCTCTCCCATCAGGAAAACTTTTTCTCCTTTGAGTTTACGTCGCTTGATTGCTCCACCTCCAAGCGGAACCGGTACGCGTATTTTTTGGAGAATTTTGACAAAGAATGGATACATTGTAGCTATAGGAATTACGGGAACTATACCAATCTCAGCGGGGGAGAGTATATTCTAAAAATCAAAATCGCGAATATATCCGATTTTTCCGCTTCCAACGAGACCCAGATCAAGGTGATTGTGAAACCCGCGCCGTGGAATACTCTCACAGCGTATATTTTCTATCTGATTACACTTACGGCTTTGGTCAGCGGATTTATCCGTTTTAGGACAAGAGAATACGACCGTCGGATGACTCGAAAAAAAAAGGCCGAGGAGATGGCGCGCGCCAAGTCGATCCAGCAAGCTATGTTGCCAAAAAAAATCCCTCAAGTTTCGGAGCTGGATATGGCGGGGTATATGAAAACGGCAAAGGAGATTGGCGGTGACTATTACGATATTATCCTGTCTCCAGACGAGCGTAAGCTCTATCTCGCAGTCGCGGACGTCTCAGGGAAAGGCACGCCAGCCAGCCTGGTCATGGTCGCAGTGCGAACCATCCTCCGATCCTTGACGTCGCAGGCATTAAGCCCCAGAGATATTTTGATCCGTGCAAATCAACTGCTGTATCAGGATCACTCTGATGCGAAACACCCCGGTATGGTCACAATGATGTTGATGTGTTGGGACTTGCAGAAAAAAAAGATGGTGTACACCGGCGCGGGACATGAATATATCCTGGTTTATCGAGGCGAGCAGGACGGTCAAAAAATCTGCGAAGCCATACCCTCCGGTGGGATGTGGCTCGGTATTGATGATAATATAGACGAACTCATGACTGAAAAACAGCTCCTCTTCGAGCCGAATGATACGATTTTGCTTTATACAGACGGCATCACAGAGTCCCACAACCAAAATATGGAAATGTATGGCGTGGAGCGGCTGAAAAATTTCCTGAAACGCCATGGCCACCTCTCGGCAAAAAAGATTGTGGATCGGCTCCTCCAAAATGTCGAGGAGTTCAGCCGGCAAGCCCTCCAACATGACGATATGACAGTCGTGGTCATAAAAAGAAAAGGCGAGTAACAAAACCCCCACGTTTACCATGAAGACACTGTAACGAGGAAACATGAAAGAAAAATCTCTCTCTTTTCAAGAATATTTTGAAAAAGCCGTGTTCTCTCCCTCTCTTCATATAGAAGAGGCGATTATTCGATTCAAGCGGAATTTAAAGCTGTTATTCCAAATAGATAGCTTTGCCTTTTTGGGACCAGATCCGGATGATTGGCAGTCAGAATTTGTTTTTGATTTCGATTCTGATATTTTGGAACAAGGGCTTCCAGTCTGGGCAGAGTCTCTGATCGCACAGGCGGCGAATGAGAAGCACCCCTGTTATTGTTTTGACGCGGAAAACGGCACGGATACTCCGTGGCGGGAAATTTTTGAAAAAAGCGGGTATCGCACTCTTGTTTTTTTCCCTGTCCAAACCGTAACAAATTTGGAAGGGAAGCTGAAGAGCCACAGCGCGATTCTGCAGAATGCGATCGTCAATATTAATTTTTATGAAGCGGACCGGCTATCAGACCAAAAATTGAAAGTTTTGTATTCCATGGTTCATCTTTTTTGCAACCAAATTTTGGCGAATATGTTATTCAGCCTCTCTTCGAACTATGCGTCCAGCGTCATTGAAAATCTGCCTGTTGATTTTTTTACAATCACCCGTAAGGGCATCCATTTCTCGAACGTTACCTCCCGCACATCCCTGGGATTGGACCACATTGATCGGGATAAGACCTATCATCTAAGTGCCTTTTTCCCAGAAGCAGAAAAGACCGGTCTGGACACGGCGATCGACCGGATTTTCAACAGAGAATCGGAATTGGAAAATCTGGAATTTTGGTATGAAAAACCGAGCGGCGGTCGGATATTGGTGAATGTCAAGGTTTCCTTTCTGGATTCTATTGAGGAAGGATATCAGCTTTTGTTTGGGAAGGCGCAACGCCAGGATGTGGATACTGCGATCATGCTGGTGGAGGATGTGACGCTGCAGCGAGAGCGGCGACGGCTTGCTCAGGAGATGGAGTTGGCTCACGAGGTGCAGATGGGCTTATTGCCAGGAGAGGCACCACAGGTAGAGGGGCTGGAGATAGCAACTTTGGCTTTGCCAGCAATGCACGTCGGCGGAGACTATTTTGATATTATTCGGCAGAAAAACGGCGGAGTGGTTTTTATCATTGCCGACGTGTCCGGGAAGGGAGTTCCAGCGGCTTTTCGGATGGCGGAACTCAAAGGCGTTTTTCAGACGTTGAGCCGATTACGCCGCTCTCCAAAACGGATTCTGACCGAGGCAAACGAAATTATCTATGAAGAGTGGGACCCGAAACAATTTGTCAGCTTAGCTTATGCCGTAGTCGATATCAAATGGAATAGCATGGAGTTATGTCGAGCGGGTCATGAGCCGATCCTGCTGATCCGTGAGGGGCGATTGACGCGTTTGGAGCCATCCGGGATCGCTCTCGGTCTGACCAAGGAGCACCTATTTGAAGCAAAGTTGGACGAGCGCCGCTATCGTCTTTTCAAGGGCGACAAGTTGGTATTTTATACCGACGGGTTGACCGAGTCCACAAACAGGAGCGACGAACCTTACGGCGAAGAACGGCTTTATGATCTGTTGGGTGCGATTTCCGACCAGTCGCCCTCGGATATTATCCAACGTATCCGCTCTGATCTGAAGGAGTTTATTGGAGATCGAACCCAATTTGACGATATCACCGTTATTGTCGTAGAAGTAGGAGACTGAAATGAGTCGAGATGCTTCTGGTCACAAATATGTCAAAAAGTGCTATCTGATGTGTAATCGAATAATCGCAATTTTTTTCTTGCTGCTCCTATGCGCGGGTGCCTCCTGTGCCAAAAAGATTTACCAGGTTGCGTATCCGAATTTATATGATCAAAAATATGATTCGGAATTTCCTTATAAAAGCTGTTCTAAAGAACTGGAAAGCGTCGTCAATGTCATAAAAAAAGTCAATTGCACGGCATTCTACGAAGCCTATGTTTTTGACGAGGCAAGCCTTCTCACGCTGGAGGACGCGGTGGACGTAAAAAAGCACGCAGTGGACAAGATATTTTATAACAGCTCGGTCGCCGGCACCGCAACCGTGATCTATTACCAAGACCGATATGTGGGTCTGCTCACCTGCGCGCATATCGTCGATTTCCCTGACACTATGATCACATACATCAAGAAACCCGGGCTGCCGAAAGAGACATATCTCCAAAGTATTGCGTTCAAAAAACGTCACTCCTTCTATGTCCACGATCTGAGCCATCAAGGGGAATGCAAGATACTGGCAATGGATCTGGATTTGGATGTGGCACTTTTAGGACTGCGAATGTTGTCCGCGGAACCGCATCAAATGCCTGTGCTTGAATATCCCATGGGGCGAGCGAAGGAACTGGAATGGGGGTCTTTTGTCTATCTTGTCGGCTACCCCCTGGGCTATCAGATGATCACAAAAGGGATTGTAAGTAATCCAAATCGAGATCGAAAAGGGGGATTCCTGATCGATTCACTGTTTAACGAAGGATTTAGCGGAGGGATCGTGCTGGCTGTCCGAGACGGCGTGCCAAACTTCGAGCTGGTCGGGATCGCCACCGCTGTATCCGCGGATTATCGACCGGTGCTATCGCTTCACCCGGACGATCACGCGGAAAAGTATGATCCTTATGTCCCATATAAAGGAGAGGTTTATGTGAATGTGCAAAAAGAGATCAATTATGGCATCACCCATGTGATTTCGATCGAAGAAATTGTGAATTTTATCGAGAAAAATCATAAAAAGATGCGAAATAAAGGCTATGACTTCTCGCATCTCTTTTTTGAAAAGTAAAGTAGGCTCAGACGATATAGTTTTTTTTAAAACCCTTAAGGGAGTTCATTGCCACGGGAGTTTGATCCGCAGATTACGCAGATTATCGCAGATTAAGAACTATGGATTTGTAATTAAAGAGTTATATTTATTTTTGCGCATATTTTAACTCTGTTATAACTCTTCTCCACGTTTTTGTGGTAAATTACTCATGCTAAAAAAAATGCGTTTTTTGAAAAATTTTAGATAAATACCTTGAAACTATTGGAGAATGACAATATATTCAGTCTTCCACGAAATTTGGATAAATTCTGGAAATTCCTATTTATTTTAGACTACGGGGGGAAAATGTGAATATTGCGCTGATCGGTTACGGACGGATGGCGCGTGCGATTGAGCAAGAAGCGATTGATCGTCAGCATGTGATCGCGGGGATTTTTGATCTACCCAACCCGATTACCGATGAAACCAACTTGAGCCACCTTGACGTCTGTATCGATTTCTCCTTGCCAGACGCGGTTTTGTCCAATGTGCGTCATGTTGCAGCAGCGGGAAAAAATATGGTTATCGGAACTACCGGTTGGTACGATCGCCTTCCAGAGGTCGAAAAATTTGCCCGCACGCGTCGCATTGGTATTATCTACGCTCCGAACTTTTCTTTTGGCGTCAATCTTTTTTTCGAGATCGTCGAGAAGGCATCCGAACTTCTATCCCCCTTTTCCCAATATGACCCCTATATCCACGAATGGCATCACCGCCATAAAGCAGACAGTCCCAGCGGGACAGCCCACCATCTGTCACATATTATTATCGATAAAATTGAACGCAAAAAAACGGCTATCAGCGGCGATGTAACGGGTCGCATACCGGAAGATCATATCCATATTTCGGCATTACGCGCAGGAGGCGCGCCAGGGTCTCACACAATTGGGTTTGACTCCGATATTGATACGATTACCTTGACTCATTCGGCTCGGGATCGACGAGGATTTGCACAGGGCGCGGTCTCAGCCGCAGAATGGATTGCCGGTAAACAAGGTCTGTTTACTATGCGTGACTTATTGAAGACTTTTAAGTTATAACTTCATTTATCACAAGAATCACAGGAGAACGTATGAACTTAGAACGTTTTCGGGGATCATTGACCGCGCTGGTAACTCCGTTTGAGGACAATGGCGATATCGATATTCCCGCATTGGAAAGGTTAATCGATTTTCAACTGGCGAACGGCTCTGACGGTTTGGTGATGTGCGGCACCACGGGTGAAGGCGCGACATTATCCGACGCCCAGTTTGAGACTCTAATAAAGGCGACTATGGTCAGAGTAGCGGATAGGGTTCCCGTGGTTGTCGGCACAGGCAGCAACAATACCCAGGTCGCTGTACAGCAAACTCAGCGGGCAAAGGAGTTGCGAGCGGACGCGGCTTTGGTGGTGGGTCCCTACTATAATAAGCCGACTCAAGACGGTTATTATAAGCACTTTGAAGCAATTGCAAACCGGGTGGATCTGCCAATTATCGTGTACAATGTGCCGGGGCGCACCTCTGGTATGATCGATTGGAGGACGATTCTTCGGTTAGCGATTATTCCCAATATCATCGCTGTAAAGGAGGCATCCGGAAGTTTTTCTCAATGGACCCAGCTTGTGCGTAAACGTCCCGATGATTTTCTTCTCTTTTCCGGCGACGATATGTTGTCAATGTCCCAGTTGGCTATCGGCGGAGACGGAGTTATCTCGGTTGTCGCAAACGAGACCCCCGATCTGATGAGCGGGATGATTCATGCCTCGCTGGAAGGTGATTTCGAAAAAGCTCGGAAAATCTATCTGACTCTTTTCCCGCTGATGGATGCGAATTTTGTCGAAACCAACCCAATTCCGGTCAAGTGCGCCTTGGCTTTGATGGGGATGATCAAAGAGAACTATCACCTCCCATTGACAAAGATCGAAGAGGTGAATCGCTATCGGATGCGGAATATCTTGAAAGATATCCACATCTTATCTGGTGGATCCGATGGGAAAGTCGAAAATGAAGCAAGATATTGAACATTTGTACACGCTGGATAACAAAAATTTATCCAACAAAATAGGAAACGCGTTTCAAGAATTCAAAGAAGCACTTAATAGCGGGAAAATTCGCGCGGCGGAACCAGATGGAAATAGTTGGCGGGTCAACCATTGGGTAAAAAAAGGAATACTGCTCGGTTTTCGGGCTGGAGAGATACTCGACTGCTCGCTTAGCGACCAGTTTCATTTTTTTGATAAAGACACCTATCCATTAAAGGCACTTACGCTCAGTCATCGGATTCGTCTCGTTCCTGGAGGCTCTTCTATTCGAGATGGGAGCTATGTCGCGCCGGACGTGGTGATCATGCCGCCCGCATATATCAACGTGGGAGCGTATGTGGACAGCCATACCATGATCGATTCTCATGCGTTGGTGGGTTCATGCGCGCAGATCGGGTGTCATGTGCATATCAGCGCAGGGTCTCAGATTGGAGGCGTTTTGGAGCCAATCGGGGCACTGCCGGTAATCATCGAGGATTATGTGATGATCGGAGGGAACTGCGGGATTTATGAAGGTACGGTTGTGAAAAAGAATTGTGTCATCGGCGCGGGGGTAATCCTGACCGGATCCGTTCCGGTTTATGATCTCGTCAGGGAAAAGGTCTATCGCAAGTCGGCTGATATTCCGCTGACCATACCGGAAGGAGCTGTAGTCATACCCGGCTCCAGACCGGCGAAAGGCGAATTTGCTAAGAAAAACGGATTGTCCGTGTCTACGCCTATTATTGTCAAATATCGGGATGAAAAAACCGACGCGGCAACCGCGCTTGAATCGGCATTGAGGTAATTGAAATAATGGAGGAAATAATTGATATAAAAAATGCGGGGATTTTTAAGACGTTTAAAAAAGATTTTAAGTTTATCGTAAATCTTTTTTAATTCCGGCATATTTTCGTCTAAACTAAATTTGGGACAAATTTGTCCCGGACAGAACTTAACTATGAAAGGGATGAGGTGAATCGTATGTTGAATAAGAGAAATCTATTTGGGATAATTTGTTTAATTGTGAGTTTGTCGATTTTCAGTGGTTGCGGCAATTCGGAAAAAAAAACAGACGATAAAGATGTCCTGTCGAAAAAACCTGAGTCGTCGGTTTCTGAAATACAAAAGTTTGCCGTCAAGACAGCGGAGACGACCGCGCCAAAAGATACTGAGACTCCTCCAGAACAGGGCGGGTATGGTTTTGAGGACATGGCTGATAAAATGGGTTATGTAACCAGAACTTTCAGTGAGGAGGAAATGTCCATGTTCGGTGATCCGGGAGCCACAAAAGGTGGCATTTTGACCACCATTACTTCCCGCTACCCCGCTACCCTGCGTACCGAAGGACAGAATTCAAATTACGTAGAAAACTCCACGTTCGGCGGCTTTTTATATGAGGGATTATTACAACTGGATCCGATAAAATATGATTTTATGCCCGGTATTGCCACGCATTGGAAAGTTTCGGATGATAAGATGCAGTTTTGGTTCCGCATCAATCCCAACGCCCGTTGGTCCGATGGCAAACCTGTGATTTCTGACGATGTGGTCGCAACGTGGAATTTGCACATGGACGAGACCATTCTTTCTCCATCGGATCAACTTACATACGGAAAATTTGAGCAGCCAGTCGTTGAGAGCAAGTATATTGTCAGCGTTAAATGCAAAGAGTTGAACTGGCGGAATTTTCTCTATTTCGGTGCTTCAATGCCAATCTATCCCAACCATATTATTGGGGATCTGACCGGAACGGATTATCTCGAAGAGTTCCAAAACACGACAATGCCTGGGACGGGTCCATATATCCTGCTGGATAAGGACGTCAAAAATCAAATTTCTTACGCGGTCACCAGGCGGCTTGACTATTGGGACGCGGATAACCCACTGCAAAAATACCAATACAATTTTGATAAGATCAAATTTGTTGTGGTAAAAGACAATGCGAGCCTGGAATTTGAAAAATTTAAAGCTGGGGAGCAGGATTTTTATACGGTTTCGCAGGCTCGGCGTTGGGTAGAAGACACCGACTTTGAAAAGGTGCAAAAAGGCTGGATTCAAAAACGAAGAATTTTTTCTCAAAAGCCGTCTGGAACCGGCGGGTATGCTTTTAATATGCGTGAGTGGCCCTTTGACGACAAACGAGTGCGCTATGCCATGTCCTACCTATTCAATAGAGAACAATTGATTGAGGAGCTGTTTTATGACCAATATATTGTCCAGAATTCGCTTTATGCCGGTTCGGTTTATGAGAATCCTGACAATGAAAAGATCCAATATAATCCTGAGAAGGCTATGGAGCTTCTGGAAGAAGCGGGTTGGACGGAGCGTAATGAAGAAGGCTGGCTGGTGAACCAAGAGGGCAAAGTGTTCCGCTTTAATATTGGCGTGGTTAAAGCCGTTGATTATGTCGTGACGCCTCTCCAGCAGATGCTGCGAGATAACGGCATTGACATGCAGATTAAATTCGTGGACGGCAATACACTGTGGAAGCAGTTGATGGATCGCTCTTTTGTTATGTACATGCAGAGTTGGGGGGGTCTGGTTTTTCCAAATCCTGAGACATCCCTCAAGTCCAGCTTGGCGGATCAGTCGGATAATAACAACATATCTGGTTTCAAAAGCGAGCGAGTCGATGAGTTGTGTGCAATGTACGATGTGGAGTTCGATCAACAAAAACGGATCGATATCATTCGCGAGATCGACGGTATCGTGATGGAGGAGCGTCCCGCGATGCTGTCTCACTATGCGCCTTACACCCGTATTCTTTTTTGGAATAAATTTGGTTATCCAGAATTTATGGTGCATCGTTTTGTCGGCGATTATCGCTCCATCTTCCAATATTGGTGGTTTGATCAAGAGAAAGTGGCTCAGCTTGATCAGGCTATGGAGAACAACACCGCTCTTGAGTCTGGAGAGGTGGAAGTCAACTTTTGGACAAAATTTGCCGAGAAAGAAAAAATGAGCCAAGCGACCCAATCAGAATCAGATGGACAATAGCTTTTACTTTTGGCGCGCTTCTCTTCACTTTGAAGGGAAGCGCGCTTTTTTTTGATTTAAATGTATTTGATTTGATAGAAATTCAGAAAGGATAAAAAATATGCATTATAAAATTAATATGAATATTCTTATTCTGTTCGTAGCTGTTGTTTTTTTAATTGGTGGTTGTAGGTCAGAGAAAGACGATCGGTCGGATCGCGTGGAGCTAAGGAAATTTTCCATCAAAACGATTGAAACCTCAGCGCAGAAAGATACCGAAACGTCTCCGGAACAAGGAGGATACGGCTTCGAGGATGCGGCTGATAGTTTAGGGTTTCAAACCTCTGTAATCACAGAGGATGAACAAAAATTTTTTGGGGGTACAAACGCCAAAAAAGGCGGTATGTTGACCTCTGTGGTCTCCAGATTTCCACCGACTCTGCGGACTTACGGTCAAAATTCCAATTATCTGGAAAATTCCCAAATGAACGCGCTGATTTATGAAGGATTGATGGACCTGCATTCGGTGACGATGGAATTTATCCCACGGCTCGCCACCCATTGGAAATTGTCGGATGACAAAATGCAATTTTGGTTCCGCATCAATCCCGACGCCCGCTGGTCCGATGGCAAGCCTGTGATTTCTGACGATGTGGTCGCGACATGGAGGCTGCTCATGGACGAGACCATCCTTTTTCCTTCCACACAACTTACCTACGGCAAATTTGAAGTGCCAGTTGCTGAGAGTAAATATATCGTGTCGGTCAAATGCAAGGAGATGAATTGGCGGAATCTGATCTACTTTGGCGTCAGCATGTCGATTTTACCCGCGCATTACATCGAGAATTTGACCGGTGTAGATTATTTAGAAGAGTATCAATTCAAAATGATGCCGGGAAGCGGTCCCTATATTATACTTCAAGAGGATATTAAAAATCAAATTTCCTACACGATTACTCGGCGTTCCGATTATTGGGATCGGGATCACCCTCTGAAGAAAAATATGTATAATTTCGACAAGATCAAATTTATCGTTGTAAAGGATAATACGAGCCTGGAATTTGAAAAATTCAAAAAGGGCGAGCAAGATTTTTACATGGTCAGCCAAGCGCGTCGCTGGGCAGAAGAGACCGACTTTGACGCTACCAAAAAAGGCTGGATTCAAAAACGGAAAATTTATTCTCAAAAGCCGTCAGGCACATCGGGATATATTTTTAATATGAGAAGACCGCCTTTTGACGATAAACGGGTGCGTTATGCCTTTTGCTATCTTTTTAACCGCCGTAGAATGAATGAAGAAATGTATTATAGCGAATATGGATACGCCAATTCTGTCTATTCAGGTACGGTTTATGAGAATCCGAATAATGAAAAGACTGAATATGACCCGGAAAAGGCAATGCAACTTTTGACGGAAGCAGGTTGGACAGAGCGCAATCAAGAGGGATGGCTTGTCAAAGACGGCACACCCTTCCAGGTGAGCATCGGCGTTCAGAAGGTTATCGACTATATGGTCACGCCTTATCAGCAGATGTTGCGAGAATATGGCATTGACCTGCAGATTACGTTTATGGACGGCAACACATTATGGGATATGCTTATGGAGCGGAATTTTGAGATATCCTATTTCTCACTAACAGGACTGATATTTCCCAATCCGGAAACGTCCTCGCATTCCAGCTTAGCCGACCAAAATAATAACAACAACTTTTCCGGGATCAAGAACGCGCGCATTGACGAGCTGTGCGAATTATACGACAAAGAATTTTCCCAGCAGAAGCGAGTCGAGATGATCCGTGAGATCGACGGCATTTTGATGGATATTCGCCCCTTTGCCTTATCGACAGCGCGTCTGAATCAGCGTTTGATGTTTTGGGACAAATTTGGCTTTCCAGAATATATGGCTGACCGCTATGTGGGAGATTATGAATCGATCTATAAGCTATGGTGGTTCGAGCCGGACAAAGTGAACGCCTTATCCGAAGCGATGGAGAACGATACCACTTTGCCGATCGGGGAACTGGAGAACAAATTTTGGATGCACTATCTGGAAAAAGAGTTGGCAGATCAGGCGAAGTCTGAAGAATCTCAGAACGAGCACTAAAATTTTATGAGAAAAGACTTGTAAAATTATAAAAATCCGTTATTTTTAATGAGACTTAATAATTTTGACTGAAATTCGTAGGAAATGATGTACGGGGAAATGGACCTATGAAGAAGCGATACATAACGGTTGTTATGTTCCTTATGTGTGTTGCGCTATGGACAATAAGTGGATGTGGGACACAGACTGAACAGAATGACTCGACCACGGATCAACTGAATAAAGAAGGAACTGAATCCAAAGCCCCGACGACTCGCTCTTTGGTAGTGCGCACGGCAGAGACGGTTGCTCCAGAAGATCGGGAGACGGCTCCGGAAGACGGAGGCTATGGTTTTGAGGAGATCTTCGAGGACCTGGGGTTTACGACCTATGTGGTTCCCGACTCGGAGTTGATCTTTTTTGGCGATCCAAAGGCGGAAAAAGGTGGTCAGATCACCCGTATTATGTCTCGTTTTCCTGCAACGCTCCGTATCGAAGGGCAACATGCCAATTACGTCGAAAACTACATGTTCGGCGGCATGATCTACGAAGGTCTAATTGAAACACATCCGGTCACATTAGAATTTATTCCCTCTCTTGCCTCGCACTGGAAAATCTCCGAAGACAAAATGCAATTCTGGTTTCGCATCAACCCGGACGCGCGCTGGTCAGATGGAAAACCGGTGGTCGCTGACGATGTGGTCGCCACATGGAAATTGCACATGGACGAGACCATTCTTTCTCCCTCGGATCAATTGGTTTACGGAAAGCTGGAGCTCCCTGTAGCGGAAAGTAAGTATATCGTTTCTGTGAAATGCAAAGAATTGAATTGGCGCAACTTCCTCTATTTTGGCGGCATGTATATCTACCCTCACCACTATTTGAAGGACCTGACCGGCACGGACTACTTGAGCGACTATCAGTTTAAAATGCTCCCCGGCACCGGTCCTTATACCATGTTAGAAAAAGATATAAAAATTCAAGTCTCATACGCGGTGACTCGTCGGTTAGACTACTGGAACGCGGACGACCCTTTGATGAAATATGCTTATAATTTTGACAAAGTGAAATTTGTAGTAGTCAAAGACAACGATATGCTCGAATTTGAGAAATTCAAGAAGGGTGAGCAGGACTTTTTTTATGTGAAAAAAGCAGAGCGGTGGGTTGAAGGAACGAATTTTGAAGCTGTAGAAAAAGGCTGGGTGAAAAAACGGAATATTTTTACACAAAAGCCCTCCACAAAATATGGCTATGCCTTCAATATGCGCAAACCGCCTTTTGACGATAAACGCCTCCGTGACGCGTTTTCTTATTTGATTAATCGGGACCAAATGAATGAAGAGTTGTTCTTTAATCTGTTTGAACCGCAAAACTCGCTTTATGCCGGTACGGTTTATGAAAACAAAGAGAATGAACAGATCGAATTTAATCCGAAAAAAGCAATGGAATTGTTGGCGGAAATCGGATGGAAAGAGCGAAATTCCGATGGATGGTTGATCAACGATGAAGGAGAAACATTGCGATTGGATATAGCGATCCCTAAGGCGATTGACTATCGAGTGACGCCGGTTCAGCAGATGCTGCGGGAATACGGTATTGACTTTCAGATCAAATATGTGGATACGAACGCCAGATGGAAACTCATGATGGATCGCTCTTTTTCGATCGCCTTCGAGCATTGGGGCGGATTGACCTTTCCGAATCCGGAGACATCGTATCACTCACGTCTCGCGGATGAAGACAATAACAACAATCTTTATGGATTTAAAAATGCCCGCGTGGACGAGCTATGCGCGCTGTACGACGTGGAATTCAATCAGGGGCGGCGGATCAAGATTATTCAAGAGATCGATAAAATTATCACCGATAACCGCTCCTCTTTTATGACATTTTATCGACCCACAGATTGGCTTTTGTTCTGGGACCGATACAGCTATCCCGAATACATGGTCTCCCGTTATCTTAACGGCGGGATCGAGGACTGGTCTGTGCTAAAATATTGGTGGTTCGACGCGGAGAAAGCCCAGAAGCTCGAAGACGCAATGGCTAAAGGCGAATCACTGCCGCAAGGTGAGTTAGACGTTATGTATTGGCGAAACTATGTCCAAAATTTGGAACAAAAAGCGTCCGAAGCCGAAAGCAAGTAATCATTTCCAAATAATAAAAAGATATACGAAGTAGAGGGCTAAGAATGGGAACATATTTTATTCGCCGCGGCTTGCTGATGATCCCCACATTTTTTGGGGCGACGATTTTGGTATTTGTTATCTTACAACTCGCTCCCGGGGGACCGTTGGAGCAAGTAATTCGTCAGATGCAAGCAGGCGGCCAGGAAGCTGGAGAAGCGGGTGGCGGCGGCAGCGGGGATGTTGCCGGCGGTGACATTATGACGAAAGATCAATTGGATAAATTGAAGCGGTTTTATGGTTTTGACAAGCCGATTATTGTCCGCTATCTGATGTGGCTTGGCGTCTGGTCTCGTGAGATTGAACATCGCGATGTGGAATTTGAGCCAGGCGTCTATGAGATGCGCAGCTCGGTCGGACGTGGGAATTACATTGTTATTAAGCGGACAGACCAGGAAAAATATAGCATCTTTAATGATGACGGCAAAACCCCAAATATTGAGTGGCACGCACATCAACTGGACACGAAAGAAGAAAGTGACAATATTCGAGCCACCTATTACAAAACCGAATTCTCTGGTATATTGACCGGAAACCTTGGCAAATCTTACTCATACGTCCAGCCTGTCACCGATGTGATGAAGCCCCGCTTTAAAGTCTCTGTATTCTTCGGCATAATCGGCTTTCTACTCAGCTACTCGGTTTGCATTCCATTAGGCATCAGCAAAGCTTTGCGTCACGGCTCGCCATACGATTTTTTCAGTAGTGCTTTGGTCTTTATGGGATACTCAATTCCTGGTTGGGCATTAGGAGCTGTATTGCTCATGGCACTTGGCGGCGGTTCATTCTGGGATATTTTTCCGTTAGGCGGATTCCGATCCGAAAACTGGGATATGCTCCCTCTATGGGGAAAGATAATCGACCAGGCGCATCATGCGGTTTTGCCGATTATTGCCTATTCAATCGCCAGTTTTGCCACATTGACAGTTCTGATGAAAAACAGTCTGCTGGAAAATTTATCTCAGGATTATGTGCGCACCGCATTTGCCAAAGGTATCAGCGAAAAGCGGGTCGTTTGGCTGCACACCCTGCGCAATTCCGTGATTCCTATCGCGTCTATGATTGGCTATGCAGTCATGATACTGATCGCCGGATCATACTTTGTCGAGGTGGTCTTCAATATCGACGGCTTCGGAAAAATGAGCTATCAAGCCGTGTTGGATCGGGATTATCCTATCGTGATGGGATTTCTCGTAGTTGTGGTTTTATTGAGATTGGTGGCAAATATTTTGTCCGATCTCGCATTGGCAATGGTTGATCCGAGAATTCGATTCAGATAAATCGATTTCTGATAATTATATAATAGAACGAACGTCTCCAATTCCTTTTATATAGAAGAGTTTGAAATATGGAAAAACAAGAAAATAGAGCGTCCGCTCATGTGGAAACGAAACCCAAAGAGCAACAGATTTCGCTCTCGATTCTGAAAAAAAGATGGTTGAAGTTCAAAACCCTCAAGCGAGGATACTATTCGTTTATCATCCTCATTGTATTTTATCTGGTCTCATTTACATTTCCATTCATTTTTATAAGCTCCAGAGCGTTGGTTGTCCATTATGAAGGAAAAAATTATTTTCCAACGATTGCCGGTTTCTATCCTGGCGAGTTTTTTGGAGAAGACGTTTCGGGTGAAGCGAACTATCGCGAGCTTAAAGAGAAATGGAAACGTGCAAAAAGTGACAACTGGGTATTGCTTGCTCCTTATGAATACGGTCCACTTGAAGACATCACGACTGAAGGCAACAAGATGTTCGAGAAACCCTCTTCCAAGCATTGGTTAGGATCGGACAATACCGGGCGAGACGTGTTTTCCAGACTTATGCTGGGATTTACTATTTCTATTTCCTTCGGAATCTTCATCACCACGGTCTCATACGTGATCGGAGTTTCGTTGGGCGCGGCTATGGGCTATTTCGGAGGAAAGTTTGACCTCATTTTTCAGCGCTTTATCGAAGTTTGGTCCACACTCCCGCTACTTTTTGTAGTGATCATTATCAGCTCGATTGTCACGCCGAACTTCTTTTTGCTGGTGGCGATTCTGGCGTCGGTTAGCTGGATGGGAATGACCTACTTCATGCGAGCCGAATTCTATCGAGAAAAAACTAAAGATTATGTCGCCGCAGCGTTATCTATGGGACAAAGCAATCGTAAAATTATTTTTAAACATATCCTGCCGAACTCGCTGGTGCCGATTATCACCTATTTCCCATTTTCGGTGATATCAGGTATTTCGTCATTGGTAGGTCTCGACTTCCTCGGCTTCGGCTTGCCGCCGCCTACGCCCAGTTGGGGGCAAATGGTTTCGGTCGGTCTACAAAATATTACGAAATGGTGGATGGTTTTATCACCGTTAGGCGCGTTATTCATCACGCTGATGTTGATTGTTTTTATCGGTGAAGCCATTCGTGAAGCATTCGATCCAAAAGTCTTTTCAAGGTTACGATGATACACGAAAAATTGTTCGAAGTAAAAGGTCTGAAGACCCAATTTAAGGTCGGAGATAAAATCGCTCAGGCGGTTAACGGCGTTGATTTCGATATTTTCAAAGGGGAAGTGTTGGGGATTGTCGGCGAATCCGGTTCCGGGAAATCCGTAACTATGCTGTCTCTTATCCAATTGATTCCCAATCCCCCGGGAGAAGTGATTGACGGGCAGGTTATTTTTGACGGGGAACAGATATTTAACGGAGAAGAGCTCCAGAAGATCAAGGACATCCCGAAATATAAATTTTTCCCTAAACTTGATAATGAAGACAAGCGGCAAATTGCTTCCGCGCTGTTCGTTGTCGGGTGGATGATCTTGCATCTGGTGCTGCCCATACCGGGCTTGCTCATGTTTTTTATCTCAATGATATTAAATTTTGCGACCATGTATTTCCTGTTCTTTACATCGCCGCAGAGGAGACCGCTCGCCAAATTCCGAGAAAAATTATACAGACGGATGCGTGAACTTCGCGGTCGCGACATCGCTATGATCTTCCAAGAGCCGATGACCTCTCTGAATCCGGTTTATACGATCGGTATGCAGATTATCGAAGCTATTTACGCCAAAAATATTTTCGATTTCCTCAGAGATTGGATAATATTAAATCGGAAGCGCGACAAACAACTCATATTGAAAAGCCGAGCAATTTTCAGCGCGATTGGCGGCGGGTTGTCGCTCCTTTTTTATCAATTGCTGACTGGTTGGACATTCTCTCTAAAATCGCTTATTATCGGCTTTGCTATTGGTGCTTTACTTCCATTGGCTTACTCGCTGATCGTCCTGATTTTGGATGGCATGATCCCCTCCTCCTACAGGAAAAAATCGGAAAAGCTGTTCAATGAGGGCGTCAAATTATTAGACCTGGTTGGAATTCCCGATCCGGCGCAGCGAATGATGGACTACCCGCACCAGTTTTCCGGCGGAATGCGCCAGCGAGCGATGATCGCTATGGCATTGGCAAAAAATCCAGCACTCCTGATTGCAGACGAGCCAACCACAGCGCTGGACGTTACAATTCAGGCGCAAATTCTTGAGCTCATGGTCGAGATCAAGGAAAAGCGGAAAGAATCCGCGATTGTGCTGATTACTCATGATCTGGCAGTCGTGGCGGAGACGTGCGAGCGGGTAATTGTGATGTACGGAGGCATGATTCAGGAAAATGCTCCCACAATCGGTTTGTTTGATAATCCCTACCATCCATATACTAGAGGATTGCTCAACTCTATTCCTCGACCGGATAAGGATAAAAAAATCGATCGGTTGGACGCAATTCGAGGCATGGTGCCGAATATTCTCAATTTTCCAAAAGGCTGTAAATTCTGTACTCGCTGTGATTTCGAGCTGAATATCTGTGAGAATACCCCGCCCGAACTGAGGAAAGTAGGCAAAGAGACTGAAAATCATTTTGTTCGATGCCATCTCTATGATCCAAAATTTTCGAAGGAACTCGCGGAATTCAACAAAAAATCTCAAACCTGAAGTATCCAAGCAAAATCCGCGTAATCTGTGGATTCTGCAAATTCTGCGGATTATCACTACGTTTTATTCGAGGACTCCATGACAGCAGATAACACTTTAGTCGAAGTTAAAGACCTGAAAGTCTATTTTCCCATATTCGGCGGTATTTTCTCCAAAAAAATAGCGGCTGTAAAGGCTGTGGACGGCATTTCTTTTGATCTGAATCGGGAGGAGACCGTGGGGCTGGTCGGCGAGTCGGGATGCGGCAAAACAACTGTGGGACGCGCGATGATCAATATCTTGCGCCATATCGCACCGGATGTGGAAATCTACGGGAATATCAAGTATCATTTCAAGGGGAAAAGCGAGTCGCCAGTCGATTTCGCACAGCGTGCGCCCAAGCAGATCCGCCAATATCGGTCCAAAGTGCAAATGATCTTTCAGGACCCTTATGCGTCGTTGAATCCGAGAATGACAGTGGCGCAAATTATCGGGGAGCCGCTTTCTTTACATACGAAAATGACCGATTCGGAAATGAAAGATCGTGTGGGCTGGTTATTGAATACGGTCGGCTTGCAACCGGAGCAGGCGTACCGCTACCCTCACGAATTTTCCGGGGGACAGCGCCAACGCGTCGGTATCGCGCGTGCGCTCGCCACAAACCCTGACCTGATTATCTGCGACGAGCCGGTCTCGGCTTTGGATGTTTCTATCCAGGCGCAAGTGATCAACTTGATGATGGACCTCCAGGACGAGTTCAACGTGTCCTACCTTTTTATCGCGCATGATCTCTCCGTTGTCGAGCATATAGCGGATAAGATAGCGGTGATGTATCTTGGCAATATTGTGGAGTTTGGGGGAAGCGAAGATATCTTCTATCGCCCGATCCATCCTTATAGCAAGGCGCTGCTCTCCGCGGTGCCGCTGCCAAATCCGAAACGTGAACGAGCTGGTCGAGTCGTGCTTAAAGGCGATGTGCCGACACCAATCAACAAGCCTTCCGGGTGCGGATTCCGTACCCGATGCCCATTGGCTCAGCCCTCCTGCGCGGAAAATATTCCCTTGCTGGAGGAGCAGGAGCCGAACCATTTTGTCGCCTGTCCAGTAGTGAGTCGGTAATCTATCCTAATTTTAGAATAGAAAATAATTCGAGATAAAGGGTGTTGCATGAGCAATGCCCTTTTTTTATTGTAGCTGGATATGCTTTGAGAAAAAAAACATCTCTTTTTACAATATACCTTAGCATTTTTCCGATTCGTTCGTTTTACTGACTAAGCACTTGATTTGGTTTCAGCTCGCTCCATGCGCGGGGCGAGTGATTCTTTTGT